>CAVQZK010000008.1:0-152643 GCA_963718465.1 Bryobacterales bacterium
CTCCATCGAAATCATCGCTACATTCGACATCGAAGTGACGGCTCGCGCACCCTCTGGTTCATCAAAATGCGAGACGATCTTCGATCCAGGCTTGTGCGGTGCGAAGCTGTTCTTGCTCCACACGGGAATACGCTTCTCAACTAGCGGCGCAAGCGTTCGGGGATGCAGCACCTTGGCTCCGTTATAAGCCAGTTCCGCCGCCTCTGCGTACGTCAATTCGTCCAGCACCGCCACGTCTTTCACCACTCGCGGATCAGCCGTCATAATGCCGTCCACATCGGTCCAGATCCACAGTTCGTGCGCGTCTAAGACTGCGGCCAAGATGGACGCGGAAAAGTCAGAGCCGCCCCGGCCTAAAGTTGTGGGGCGTCCATCCGCTGTCGCCCCATTGAAACCGGTCACCACCGGAACGATGCCCTTTTCGATCAGCGGCAAAAGCCGTTCCACGCAACGTTCCCGCGTCGCTTCCATTTGCGGCGAGGCGTTGCCAAATATGGCATCGGTCACAATCAAATCGGCCGCGTTCACCGCAATCGCCTTTGTCCCTGTCTGGTCCAGATACCGCGCCAGGATCAATGCAGAAAGCCGCTCTCCCACCGCAATCGCCTCATCCACTGAGCGCGGCGGCCGCTCACCCAACATGAGCACTCCGCCCGCAATCCGCTGAAATTCGCTCGCTAACAATTGCACGTCTCTGTTAGCAGCTTTGCAGGCATCGCTATCTTTTTCCAATAGCTGCTCACATGTTTCGATATGCCGCTTCAGCAAAGCCTCGCGCGAAGCCTCGACCGATGTCCGGTCGCCCACCTCAGCCCGCCGCAACGTCTCCAGCAACAGGTCTGTGACCTTCGACATCGCCGAAACCACCACTACGACCGGATGTTCTTCCGCTCCGCCGCAATGATCCCGGCAGCCACCTTCATGCGTTCGGCGCTGCCCATGCTGGTCCCGCCGAACTTCATTACTAGTAAATTCTTCAAACCGACCCCTGCATATATAATGCACGCGTGAAGCGTAGAAGTTTTCTGTCCTCTGTCGTTGCGGGTGCGGTGGTACGCACATCCGACGTACTGGCCGAGCCACCCCCAGTGTCCCGGTTATTGACAGCCACATTCATCTGTTCGACGTATCCCGGCCGCAAGGCGTGCCCTGGCCTCCAAAGGACAGCCCAATTTACAAGAGCGCGCTGCCGGAACGATACCGCAAATTAGCCGTGCGACACGGAGTTGTCGGCGCTATTGAAATAGAATGCAGCCCGTGGCCGCAGGACAACCAATGGGTGCTGGATATCGTGGCGAAGGATTCCATCGTTGTAGGCACAATCGGCGATCTGGAACCTGGGACGCCTGGTTTCGGTAAACAACTGGAACGGTTGCACCGCAATCCTTTGTTTCGCGGTATTCGCTATGGGAATATTTGGGACCGCGACCTAGGTAAAGAGATATTGAAGCCCCAATTTACAGAGGATCTAAAACTGTTGGCTGGCGCGGGATTGGTGCTGGATTCAGCGAACCCGGACCCAGCGCTCATCCGTGCCGTGGTGCGGGTGAGCGATAGTGTCCCGAACCTCACCGTTGTTGTCGATCACCTGCCAGAATTGACGTTGCCCGAGGAACCCGCGGCTCGTAAGGCATGCGAAGCGGATCTGCAGTTGCTGGGTCAGCGCCCTCAGGTGTACGGCAAGATATCCGGTATAGTGCGGCGCGTTGACGGTCGCGTGCCGTTGGATCTCAGTTTCTATCGGGATCGGTTGGATCGCATCTGGGGAACCTTTGGCTCAGACCGGCTGCTGTTCGGGAGCGATTGGCCCAACAGCGATCAGTGGGCGGAGTATCCGGATGTCTTCCGGCTGGCACAAGAATTCATCTCCACCAAAGACGCAGCGAGCCGCGAGAAGTTTTATTGGAAGAATTCGCTAAAGGCTTACGCGTGGGTGAAACGCGATGCCAGCCAACCGGCGTTGCGCAAAACCTTGAAGTCTTAAGCACTGATGGGCATCACTGAAATTTGTTCAAAGGTTCGACTCTTTTGAATATGTCTTGAACGTGCGGCCAAACTGGTGTAGGGCACACCAAGAAATGAGCGCAGCGTGACTTGCGTAATCTCCAGACAGTTGCAGTGCTCCCGGGTGACGGCATCGATTACCCGCGCCAAAGCTCGGTCCACGCGCGACTTTGCCTTGAAGCCGAAGCCGTTTGCGCGAACTTCGCCGGCCATGTAGAAAAAAGTCCAGCCAGCGTTGTCCAGATCTTTGCCCAAGTCGGCGCAGGCGGCCTTAGTGATGGCGGACCAGCCCGCCGAATGGCGTTCGTTGGCATAGTCGAGCGCCTTTGGCGTAAGGGTGCCATCCTCGATAAACATTGTGCCTGCACAAATTCCGTCTGTCATTGTCTTATCGCCCTTCAGGAGACGCGCAGGTTACGGCCGGAAGTTCCCCTTGTTCAGCACGCGGCTCTTAGCCAATTCGCCTTGCGCGTCCTGCTCTTTACTCTTTTCACGCTGAGGAGCTTCTGCGGTATCGAGCCGTGCCGCCTCAAGCAACGCCGCGTGTGCAAGCGCATCCAGCCGTTTCGAGAAGATCAGCAGCTTGTAAGTCGATCCGTAAGGAAGCTGCACCAAGTTGAGCGAATATTCCGCATCCTCCCAACGCGCCAAAACTGGTATTTGATCGTCCAGCCGATCATTGGAAGACTGTTGCCCCAATACGATGGTGCCGCCAGGATTCGTGGACGCCCCGAACTTAGCGGAGACTGCGTCAATCATGTCCTGGGAAGTGAGCCCGGTTGTCCTGCCGGTATCGTAATCGACCACCATCCTGAATAGCTGACCGTTGTAGAAGTCGAACAAAACCTGTTCGACCGGGTCGGTATCGCGAGATGAGAATCGTAACGGCCGCCAATTTAACTCCTGAATCCGCGCCCGCCGTTCGTGAATAACCGTAGCTTCCGACAGATCCATTCCTGAGTGCTTAGCTGCCGCACTCAGGCTCATGCCGAATTGGAAGCCGCGATACGAAGAGAGGTCGGCGGCCGACAAAAGCGGGCAGGACAGCAAAAGCAAGAACGGCAATCTCTGAAACGACCGGGCTCTTTTCATGGGTGTCCGTTTATGCTTCGGTTTCGCGAGGTTCGCAAACCATAGCTTCCGTGGTCAACATCAGCGATGCAATCGAGCTGGCATTCTGCAGTGCGGAACGCGTGACCTTGGTCGGATCGATCACACCTGCTTTGACCAAGTCTTCGTATTGGCCAGTGGCGGCATTGAAGCCGTAATTGCCCTCGCCGCGCGTGCGAATATTTTCAATAATGACCGCGCCTTCGTGCCCGGCGTTATTGGCAATCTGACGGGTCGGCTCCTCGCAAGCGCGCTTGATAATGGCGACGCCGATTTTTTCGTCACCCGCTAACACGAGTGCATCGAGAACGCGGGCGGCCCTTAGCAGCGCGACACCGCCGCCGGGAACGATACCTTCTTCAACCGCTGCCCGGGTGGCATGCAACGCATCTTCGACACGAGCTTTCTTCTCTTTCATCTCCATCTCAGTAGCCGCGCCGACTTTGATAACCGCTACTCCGCCGGCTAATTTGGCAAGGCGTTCCTGAAGCTTTTCGCGGTCGTAATCGGAGGTGGTCTCCTCAATCTGTACGGTCAGCTGCTTGATGCGACCCTGAATAGCGGTTGCGCTGCCCGAACCATCGATGATGGTGGTGTTCTCTTTGTCGACAGTGATGCGCTTTGCTCGGCCAAGATCTTCCAAACCCACTTTCTCGAGTTTGATGCCGGTCTCTTCCGCGATGGACTTACCACCCGTGACAATGGCGATGTCCTCTAAAAGCGCCTTACGTCGATCGCCAAAACCGGGAGCTTTTACAGCGCAAACATTCAACGTGCCGCGCAACTTATTCACCACCAGCGTGGCTAACGCTTCGCCGTCCACGTCTTCCGAGACCACCAACAGAGGCTTGCCGGCGCGTGCGACTAATTCGAGCAGCGGCAGCAAGTCCTTCATGCTGGAGATTTTCTTTTCATGAATCAGCACGTAAGGATCTTCGAGAACCGCTTCCATGCGGTCGGCGTCGGTGGTGAAGTAGGGAGAAAGGTAGCCGCGGTCGAACTGCATGCCATCGACCGTTATCATTTCGGTGGTCATGGTCTTCGATTCTTCGATGGTGATGACGCCGTTCTTGCCCACCTTCTGCATGGCCTCGGCAATGGTTGCGCCAACGGCCGTGTCGCCGTTAGAAGAAATTGTTCCGACCTGGGCGATTTTCTCACCGCTCTCGACTGTCGTTGAGATCTTTTTCAACTCTTCAACGACTGCGGTAACTGCGCTCTCAATGCCGCGTTTCAGCGCCATTGGATTTGCGCCAGCAGCCACCGACTTCACGCCTTCACGGAAAATGATTTGCGCCAGGATGGTTGCGGTGGTAGTGCCATCGCCCGCCACGTCGCTCGTCTTTGAAGCTACTTCTTTAACAAGCTGCGCGCCCATATTTTCGAGAGGGTCTGCCAGTTCGACCTCCTTGGCCACCGTCACGCCGTCTTTGGTAATGGTGGGACCGCCAAATTTCTTCTCGATGACCACATTGCGGCCTTTTGGACCAAGAGTCACCTTAACCGCGTCCGCCAGTTGATTGACGCCGCGCAGGATCGCTTGACGGGAATTCTCGCTGTAAATAATCTGTTTCGCTGCCATATCTTTTCCTCTTTCCTTGCTATTACGCTGCCGCGCCTTCCAGGACGCCGAGCACTTCGTCTTCGCGCACGATGAGATACTCTTCGCCCGCCAGTTTTATCTCGCTGCCGGTGTACTTGCCGTAGAGAATGAGATCGCCCAGCGCTACATCCAACGGACGCAGGGTCCCGTCTTCAAGGCGCTTGCCTCTGGAAACTGCGACAACTTTCCCCTGTTGCGGCTTTTCCTTTGCGCTGTCGGGAATAAAAAGACCTCCGACCTTTTCGTCGGTCGCCTCAATGCGTTTCACGACCAGGCGGTCATGAAGCGGGCGGATATTCATATGGAGTCTCCAATCGGACTGATGGTGAGGCTAAGGGAAGGGGTACCGGCGTCTGACTTAGTTCAGAATTCGGAAGAGTGGGCGGAAGTGCTCAGTCGTTAACTAGAATAAGTTAATCCCGATTGCATGTCAAGCCGAATAAGGTTAAACTGAGCCGTAAACTTAATCAGTTGTGGTTAAGTAACGAAAAGGACACCTAGTGGACATCGTCTCGGTCATTCGAGGGCGCCTGGAGGAATTGGGCATTGAGCAGCGCGAGTTGGCGGCGGCGGCCGAAGTGACAGAGTCTTACATTTCGCAGTTGCTGGCTAAGAAAAAAACACCGCCCGCTTCGGATCGGACAGATATCTACGACAAGATCGCCAAAGTCCTCAAGCTTTCAAGCAAAGAACTGGCAGGATTGGCGGACGCTCAGCGCCGCGAAGAACTGAAGCGTAAGGTGCTTGATCCACCGCGGCCCCTTTATCGGGAGTTTCGCGAACTGATTCTCCGGAAATGCGTAGCGGCGAAGAAGAAGCAGGTCACACATATTTTCGAGCGCGAGCCCTTCGGTGAGTTTGAGCGGTTCATCACGCAGAAACTTCTGGACGTGGCTAAGCGGGTGGTAAAAAAAGAGCTGGAAGACGAAAAGTGGATTCACCGAATGGCGCGCGTGGGGAAACGGAGCTATGAGGAGACGCGGGTATCGATTCTGGAGTTTCTGGATACCGATGTGTTCCACGTTTCGGTTGAAAATTGCTTATCGTTTCTTGATCCGCTTATTGAAAGCTGGGATATCGAGTTTGGCAGCTTCGGCATGGAGATTGTGCTGAACAGGAGATTGACGCGGAGTCATCTTAAGCGGCTGGAATTCAGGGAGGAGGAACCCAGCGTTGTGTTTCAGGTCGAGCCTGGGCTGAAAGAATTTCTGAGCGATGCGAAATTAAGCGGGGGGATAACCGGGGAGGACGCTGAATTTCTGGGCAGACTCAGATTTAACGGGCGGCGGCCATCGCCCCTGTATTATTATCGCGAATTGCAGAATCTGCGCGATCCGCTGAATTTCTTTCCCGTGGTGATTGTGGAACGGGAAGGGCGCAAGGGGAAAAGGGGGTAGTGCGGACACCTGATCCAAAAAATGGCACACAACGCGTTCCCGAACGGCACAACCGCTCCGCGTTTGACGAAGGGCTCTCCCTTCGTGCTATGCCACCCAGATTCGATTTCCGCCGATGTTGAGTTCTACGGCTTCTGGACCGCGGTAATCTTCTGCTCGGAGCGAAACTCTGATCGTGCCGCGTTCAAATTCAATAACTACCTGCTCCGCGTCAACGCGGGTGCGGATTACGTGCTGGCCGATGAGAGAACGAAGGGATTCGGTGTAGCCGTCGTCGCCTGGGGTTTCCATGTACCCCTGGCGTTCGACGATCGTAGGAGTGTATGCATTAAGACGGGAACCGTCAAATCGAAATTGAATGTAATCATGAACGAAATCGACAGAAGTCAAGGTCGTTTCTGCCAATTCGTTCAAAGCTTCCACTAGTGTTTCATTGGAACTCATTGTTCTAACCGTTCTTTTATCCGGTCACGGCGAAGGCGGCACGGGAGGACTCAAAGGTATATGTCGCATCGGGTCGGTATTGGGTATGGTCTGCCCAGTTTGCGGGTTCACTCCTTGACCGGCAGCATTTTGGTAAGTCACATATCCATCAGGATAGCCAGGTGAAGCGCCCCTCGGAGGCGTCGGATCCATAATTCTCACGTCAGTAACTCTGGGGTCGAGACCGTTCCCACCGCTGCCGCCTGTATACGCGAAACCAGTTGTGTTCCCCTGACGGTTTACGACAGGTGTTGGGCCGCTGGCACCCTCGGGTATAGGAAAGACGTCCCCTCCCGGGGACACGACGAAGTCAGGCGCTGTTGGCCCCGGTGGAACTGGAGCGCACCCCGCCAGTCCCCACGGGTCCACCCAGGTTAGCGGATTATGCACATAGCCGTAACTTCTTGTGCCGCCATCTAGCCCAATCGGATCTGGGCTCAAATACCTTCCGGTTCCCGGTTCATAGTAGCGGTTCCAGTTGTAGTGCAGCCCGCTTTCTTCGTCGAACCACTGTCCTTGAAACCGAACGGCGCAATCTGTCTCAGTTGCGCGAACGGTTTCCGCTTCTCCAAACGCCGTGAACTGGGCTGACCATGCCAGCGTACCGTTGCTTGAAACCAGCTCGCGCGGCGTTCCTACTTGATCGGTCACGCACGCGTAGGTATTGCCGTTCTCCTGCTTCGCGATAGGTCGAAATGTTCCCGGTTCGAAGAACCACGCCACCGAGCGTCCCGCGTGAACTTCCTCTGCGACGACGCTGCCATCCCATACATAAGTGGTGGTGCCGCGTGGGCCTCTCTTGCGAACACGCCTGCCGAAAGCGTCGTACTCATATTTCCAATGCTCGCCATTCGGCGTGACCACGCTGCGGAGGTGTCCTTCAATGCTCCATTCGTAACGCCAGACCTTATCGCCCTCGCGCTTTTCGATGGTGCGTCCGTCCGCATCGTATAAGTATTGGGTTTCACCGATTTTCTCCAGCCGGCCACCTTGGCTGAGGAACCGCAACTTAACCGCGCCCATGGCCGGACGATCGCCGCCATTCCAACTGAAACCTCCAGTCCAAACCGCGGCGATGTCGCCTGCCTCGTCGTATCGAAAACTTTCGCTACGGCCCTGGCTGCGCGTCAGGTCTTGTATTCGGCCGTCAATGTCATAGTTCAAACGAACGGCACCCCACAAAGATTCATCAATACCGGTGGGATTGCTGTTCAGATCGTAATGATAATGGCGTTCGCTGAGCAGGCCGGGGCGATTGCCGCTTGCAGACTGCTGCGAAAGGCGATCAAGAATGTCGTACTCCTGGTGAAGCGTGAAACCGCCCGCTTTGTTCCAAGAAGGCCGCATGCCGGGGCGGTGCGAGTTGAGACGGCGCTCCACATCGCGGCCAGCGGCATCACGCGTAAACTCCAGCCACTCGTCGCCGGGGAGCACCATGCCTTCCACCCGGCCATTGGCGTCATAGCGCCAGTTGGTGTCCTCACCGCTGCTATTGCGGCGGCGGATACGCAGGCCGCGCGCGTCGTAGTGCGATTCCACCACGCGACCGCCTTGAATCTCCCGCAGTACGCGCCCATAGGAATCGCGCTCGAACTTGACGGTGATCGAATCGTTTTTCGCTACTGTGACGAAGCCGTTGGCATCGTACTCGAATTCAGCGGTGGCGCCGTCCGACAACTTCTTCGCCACAATCTGACCAAGTTTGTTGCGCTTAAGATCGACGCTTTCTCCATTACCGTTCACGCGCTCAATCAGGAAGCCGGAAGCGTCGTACTTGAAGTGAAGAATTCGCCCGCTGAAATCTTTTTCGCGAATTACGCGCCCGGCCTTGTCGTATTCGTAGTCCCAGGTTTCGCCGCGCTCATTGGCAACGCTCGACAGGCGCGTTTCCAGGTCGTACGTGAAATGCAAAGTCGCGCCGGAGGGCTTCTTAATGGTTTGGAGCTTGTCGAATAAGCCGTATTCGTAGATGTAACTAGAGCCGTCGGGAGCAATGCGGTCGGTGAGGTTACCTTCCTTGTCGTAGCCCCATTCGATTTTCGATTCATTCGGGAGAACGATGCGGCCAAGCTTTTGCACAGTGTTATAGGTGAACTTGGTTTCGCGTCCAAGCGGATCGATCTGCGAAAGAACCCGGCCGAAATCGTCGCGTTTGAAGCGCGTGACGTAGCCTTCCCAATCAGTGGCGGCCAGAAGGAGACCGGTGCTGTCGTAGGCGAAGCGGCGCGATTCGTTAGCCGGGTCGGTGGTACGAATCAGGTTGCCGAAGCGATCATACTCATAACGCCAGTGGCGGCCGTTATCAGGTCCGGCTTCAATCAGGTTGCCGCGTTCGTCGTAGCGCCGCAGCCAGCGCTGACCGGCGGCATCGGTGAGCGCCACGGGAAGGCTGTTCGAGTCGTATTCAATGCGAGTCGTTTGGCCCTCGGCGTTGGTCGATTCGACCAGATTGCCGGCGCTATCGTAAGCGTATTCAGTGCGGCGCAGTTCGGGATCGGTGACGGACGTTTTGTTGCCGCGTTCGTCGTATTCTGTAACAGTTACCCCGCCATTCGGATCATGACGGGCGATTTCGCGGTGCTGTTCATCGTAACGGAAGTGGTAGACCGAGCCGTATGAATCAATGGCAGTGGCGGTACGCGCATCCGTGTCGTAGAGAAACGTATAGCGGTACGTCCCGCCAGGACCTTCGGCGTTCGTGCAGCGGCCGTATTGATCGTAGCGATATTCGTACCAGGTCTGTTTGCGGTCGGCCCAGCGAGTCATGCGCGCGGCCGCATCGTATTCGTAACGCAGGAACTCGCCGCTGCCGTTATCGACGCCCGTCAGGCATCCGGATGAATCGTATTGATAGCGGACAAGGGTAGAAAGTCCGCCCCCGCTGAGTTCAAGAGCGATGGCCGTGATGTGTCCGGCGTCGCCTGAGACGCGCAGGCGATAACCGCCCGTGTGGTCCACGGTTCGAAGCGCACCGGTCGAATCGTAATGGAAACGAATAGCGTTTTGGTTGCGGTCTTCGAGCGACGTGACCATCCACGTATTGCCGAAAGCGGAATCGAAGCGCAAGGTATGGTGCGCCTCGTTGAATACCTCAAAGCCGGTGAGCGTGGGGCGAAGCAGAACGTTTTCGGCAACTGGATTGTGAAGCCAGCCCTTTGTGTCGGGTCGGCTGTTGAGCTCGAAAAGAAGGCGGCGCCCATCGCCGGGAAAATAGTGAACTATGCCCGCTCCCGTGTTGACCACGCGCTGTCCCCACGAGCAGCACCAATTGCGGCCGACGAAATCCTGCCGATTGAGCGAAGACGCGTAGCACCGTTCGAAGCGGATTTCCAATGTGCCCGGCAGGACGAAATCGGTGGCCCTGGTGCAGACTTCGCCGGTGCCTGGATAGACGGGTTCGCCGATACCGCCGGAAATTTTGGCCATGACGGCCATGCCGCCGAGGTCAGTGACGCCGCTGAGAAGATCGCCCCAACCGGGACCGATCATGTCGCCGAGCTTTTGCGCGCCCCAACTGGCGAACATCGCGCCGCCGGCCATGGCAAGACCGCCGGCGAAGGCTCCGATGGTGAGCGTGCCTGCCGCCACCGCAAGAACCGCCGCGCCCAATACAACTGCGCCCGCAACGAGACCGACAACCATCAGCGCATCGCGCAAGAACGCTTCAGTGTCGAAGATGGCGAGCACGGTGGCGGTGGGTCCGCCGATTTGAACGGTATTTTCGCCTTTCTGGATGACCGCGCTGCATACCAGCTTGTCGCCTACGCGCGCAGCCGGCTGGCCGTTAATGGCGACCGTCTTCGAACCTTGCGCGATGAGCGCCGCTGGCATCGGGAAATGGTTCATAAAGAACAGGCCATTGCAGGGACCGCCGTCGAGCTTAGCGCGCGCGGCAAAGATTCCGCCAATCTTCACGTTGGGCGAAGTCTGCATGGCGATCAAGCCGGTGGTGATGCCCGGGATGTTGAAAATAGTGCTCAGGCCGTGAGCGATTTTTCCGCCCGCTAAACCGCCGCCAGCCACACAGCCCGCAATTATGGCCGCCCCGAGCAACCCGCCGGTGGCGCAAGTTCCGGCTATCAGGGCCGCGCCAATAGCCGCACCGATCAGCATTCCGCCGATCATCCCCAGCATTCCTGAATCCGTGTTCAACGTTGTCAGTCAGTCTTGCGGCAGAAGGCATGGTTGAATGTGACGACGCAAATCTTTAGATGCGAATTCTGAACGAGCCAAAAATCGCTTCAAAGATGGATTGGAACTCCGCGAACCGATTCGTGGCCGCAGTAGCCGTAATTACTAACGATTGAGATTCGTGAAAGATGACGCCCATCAGCTGGCGTACTTCAATTGAATCGGGCGTCTTCCACGTGAATTCCACCAGTTCGCCCGGCGCGCCGCCAATCTGCGTGGGCGCGCGCTGTACCAGCTGAAATCCAACGCAGACTTTGGCGAGCTTGGCCAGTTGCGCGTCAACGTATTTGGCGAGGGTCAGGGCGGAAGCGTCAATTGTCTCGCGCGTTACGGTAAGGCTAGCGTCTGGTTTGGCAGCTCCAATGGGAAATGACAAAGCGGTGACGGATTTATTTTCCCAGCCGTCCGGAATTTGAAACACACCTTCATTAATGAAGAATGCAGACATGTAATTTCCCCAAAAAGGCAAGCTCCAGTTCAAATTAGGATACGGCCTAAGGGGGAAAGTTACGGAATTTTCGGTTACAGCAGAGTGGTGAGTTGGTCTGCCCAATAGTCGGGCTGCCACTTGGCCAATTCGTCGCGCTTGCCATAACCGTAGGTAACGGCGCAGCACTTGATTCCGGCGCGCTTGGCGGCTTCCATATCGGCGCAGGAATCACCTACGAAAAGGCAATCTCCGGGTTCCGCGCCCAGAGCTTCCAGGGCTTTGAACAACACATCGGGATTCGGTTTAGCGGGAAAACCGTCGGTACCTTGCACGTGATCGAAGTAGGGCAGAAGCCCGAAGCGCTCTAGAACCGCGCGGGTCGTAGGCGTGCCTTTGGTAGTGGCTGTCGATTTGCGGCCACCAAGCTTCGAAAGCACTTCCACGCGCTTCAGGATAGACCCGCGTCGCGGCATGTTCACGCAAGGGATAGATGCGGCGATAGTGCTCCACCATAACTTCGATTTGTTCAGGGGTATAGGTCGGGGAAGAGATCCGAAAACAGATCCACCAGATGCCGGCCGATATAGCTTGTGAGAAATTCGAGCGGAACGGAATTTTGAGGCGTAGATGCTAAAACACCCTGGATGGCTCCGCAGATATCTGCCGCGGAGTCAACCAGGGTGCCGTCTACGTCGAACAAGTATATTTTGAACGGCGGAATCACGCAGGCTGAGGGCTCTCGCCGCCAACCAAACCGGGCAGAGGATGCGGTGCAATCACCATACCGCCATCCGGAGTAGGCTTCCCGCTTCCAGTGCTCGCCACCTTCGGCAGTGTCTTGCCGTTGATCAGGTCGATCACTTCGTTGCCGTCCAGAACTTCGCGTTCCAGCAATGCATCGGAAATTTTCACGATCGCTTCCGAATGTTCCTGAATGATCTGCTTGGCCCGGTTGTAGCCATCTTCCACCAGCTTGCGAACCTGCTGGTCTATCTTGATGGCGGTATCTTCACTGTAATCGCGGTGTTGCGCGATTTCGCGGCCCAGGAAAATCTGTTCGTCCTTTTTGCCGAAGCTTAAGGGGCCGAGATCGCTCATGCCCCATTCGCAAACCATTTTATGAGCCATTTCAGTGGCGCGCTCGATATCGTTACCGGCACCTGTAGTCATCTGGTCGAGGAAGATTTCTTCGGTGATTCGCCCAGCCATGAGAATGGCGAGCCTGGATTCCAGATACTTCTTGTCGTGCGACAGTTTGTCGTCCAGCGGCAGTTGCATGGTTAGACCTAACGCCATACCGCGCGGGATGATGGTCACCTTATGCAGCGGGTCGGCATGTTCGATCAGAGCGGCTACCAGCGCATGGCCCGCTTCGTGAAACGCCGTCATGCGCTTCTCTTTGTCGCTGATGATCATGCTCTTGCGCTCAACGCCCATCAGCACTTTGTCTTTAGCGAGTTCGAAATCGTACTGGGTGACTACCTTGCGATTCTGACGCGCGGCTACCAGAGCCGCTTCGTTAACCAGGTTTGCCAAATCAGCTCCGGCGAACCCCGGCGTACCGCGGGCGATAACCGAAAGGTCAACGTCATCGCCAAGCGGAGTTTTTTTAGTGTGAACTTTGAGAATGCTCTCGCGGCCGCGCACATCGGGACGGTCAACTACCACGCGGCGGTCGAAACGGCCCGGACGGAGAAGAGCGGGATCAAGCACATCCGGGCGGTTTGTCGCCGCGACTAAGATGACGCCTTCGTTCGATTCGAAGCCATCCATTTCCACCAGCAACTGGTTGAGGGTTTGCTCGCGTTCATCATGTCCGCCGCCAAGCCCAGCACCGCGATGCCGCCCAACAGCGTCGATCTCATCGATAAAGACGATGCAGGGGGCGTTCTTTTTGCCTTGTTCGAAAAGGTCGCGAACGCGGCTTGCGCCCACCCCGACGAACATCTCCACGAAGTCGGAGCCCGAAATTGAGAAGAACGGCACGTTGGCCTCGCCGGCAATCGCGCGCGCCAGCAATGTCTTGCCGGTTCCGGGAGGGCCGATCAGCAGCACGCCTTTCGGAATGCGGCCGCCCAGCTTCTGGAACTTCTGGGGCTCGCGCAGGAATTCAATAATCTCTTGCAGTTCTTCTTTGGCTTCTTCCACGCCCGCAACATCTTTAAATGTCACCTTCTTCTGTTGGGAAGAATGCAGACGCGCCCGGCTCTTTCCAAAGCTCAGCGCCTTATTGCCGCCGCTCTGCATCTGGCGCATCATGAAGATCCACAGCCCAAGCAAAATCAGCACCGGGACTGCATTGAACAGTATGCCGATCCAACCGCTGCCTGTCTCCTTCTCGATGGTGTAGCGTACACCTTTATCGGAAAGCAGATCATAGATCTTTGGGTAGTTGGGCGGAATCACGGTGTGATACTGCTTCGCCATGCCGTTCTCTACGTAAGATCCGGTAACATCAACGCCGGCGATGTCGGCATCCTTTATTTTGCCGTCCTGAATGTAGGTGACAAATTCCGATCCCTTCAGTTGTGTCGGCGTCGGACCACGGCCGGTTTTAACCGCCATGTACACCAGGACGACAGCGCAGATGATCACCACCCAGAACACTGCGGTTTTTACATTTGAACTCATGAAATCACCTTCTGCCGATTAAAACCTGTAACCGGCTCCCGGCCCAACCCGAAACTCATGCAGACCCTCACTATGAAAGACGTTGACACTAGAGCTTTCGATTCATAGATGATGTGAGCTACTCTCACTCAATGGTAAGGCACGATAGATCAGCCGGAGAACGTTCTGGCTCTTGCCTGTCACGTTGAATCTCGCTGCGCCCCCAAACTGGCGGGCCCAAATAATTTCGCCGCCCGCCGTTACCACGGGCCAATGTCTACGCTCCCAAAGAAGAACACGATCCGACTGAAAGAGCGTTTTTATCTTTTCCCCTGCCTTGTGGCCGATCCGATGCAGTTCGTCGCCCGGCTGCCAGTTCCTCACGTACAAAGAAGATAGTGTCCCATTGGCGGTCAGAAGATCGCCATCCAGATCGAAAGTTTCAAACTTATCTTCTGGTTCTTCCTTGAAATTAGCACAGAAATTGCAATCGGACTTTAACCAATTGACGGAAACCACCCCCGCCTGGTACGGAAGTTCGAATATTTCTCCCAACTTCAGCTCTAAACAGTAGTTCCGGGATTGGCTCCCGAACACCCCCGGGCGCATCATAAGCAACTGGTCGAAGGACCTTAGAGCGTCCAGGCCGGGGATAATTACCCGGTCGTGGCCCTGCTGGCTGGCGCAGAGTTTCAAGATTGCTTCGGTGTGTTCGAAATCGATTCCGCGCAGGCTGCCGCGAACCTCTTCTATGCCCCGCCGAATCAAACGGCGCTGGACAGCGGGATGCAAAGCGGCGATCCGGCCGGCTTGAAAATTCAAACCCAACGAAGTTCGTTTGGTTATTTGCCGGAATAGAACGCTAATCTGTTCTTTCCAATACTCCTCTTCCGCCTGAGCCACGCGCGCGGAGTTAGCCAGCAGCGTCTCCAACTGAGGATTATAGGCCTGGGCAAGACTGGGGAGGGTTTGCTGGCGAATCCGATTGCGCGTGAACGCAAGGCTTGTGTTGGACGAATCTTCGCGCCACGAGATGCCTTCAGCGCGCGCCCATTCTCTGACTTCGTTGCGGCCGGTGGTGAGCAGAGGGCGGATTAGGCCATCGTTTGTGACCGGCCGCATACCGGCAAGTCCCGCCAGACCGGAACCGCGCAGCAACCGAAATCAGGACAGTCTCCGCCTGGTCGCTTTGCGTATGCCCAAGAGCAATCCGGTGTAAGTTTTGATCGGCTTTAGCTCGCTGGAAAAAAGCGCGGCGAATGTCGCGGGCCTCCTGCTCGATATTGCCCAGCTGAGGATGGCCGTTAAGCGCTACCGCCTTGAGCCCGAGCGACGCCGCCTGTGACCACACAAAGTCCTCATCGGCATCCGATTCCACGCCACGCAGTCCATGATTCACATGCAGTACCAATAAATTAATCGCGAAGCGGCTGCGCAACCGGTGCAGCAGATGGAGAAGAACGACGGAATCGGCCCCACCGGAGACCGCAACGCCAACGCGATCGCCCGGCGTCAGCATGTTATGACGAGCGATGATTTCAGCCACCCGATCGGCTAACGTGTCGGCCAATAACAACATTGTATGTCGCGGGAGCGCGACCAGTGTGTGATTCTGCCTCCTCAGAGTTCCGGCGGCGTGGCAGTGGCAGCGGCGCAGGCGTGCTGGACAAGCGCGGGTTCGCCCGTTGCAAATTCAAAGCCAAGCGGCACGGGAGGAACAGGAGGTTGCGGTGGTTGCGGGGCTGATTTGCTTTCAGCGGCTTTGCGAAGCTGCTCCTGCTCATTGGCTTTACGTTCGGCGATGGTGCGGCGCAGTTCAGCCAGATCTTTCTCGGAGCGGCGGTGCAGGCGCGAATCCTGCAAGCGGAGGTTGCGCAGTTCCTTGGCGTAGGTCTCTTCCACCAGCATCTCAATCATGGATGGGCGGGCGCTGGGATGGGAGGACGCGATGTGCGGCTTGTCGGAAAAGCGGATGTGGCCGGCGGCATGGTAGCTCATTTCTAGATGCGCGATGCGGAGAATGCGCCAAGCGGAATCGGCAATGGATTGCACGAGGGCGCGTTCGCGGGCAGTCTGCGGCTGGAACTCGTCCCGATAGCCGGTGAGGTGGCGTTCGTAGGCGGGCCGTTCTTCCCCGCAGAGGAGGACGGTGATGCCGGTGAGACCGCTTTTGAGCGCGTTGAGGGAGACGGCGGCTTTGCCTGCGCTGCTGCGCGGGCCGGTAGACAGTTGGGCGTTGGCGAGATTGGCGGCGAGGCGGGCGTCGGAAACCTGGTCTTTGGGGCGTGAGGTGGGCTCTTCGGCGACTTCCGGGGTGGCGGCGGCGACTGGTTCGGAAGAATTTGTTTGCGGGCGGGAAGCGGCTTTACGGGCGGCTTTGAGTGTGTTGCGCTCGGCGGCGCGGCGGATAGAACGAGGGGTCATGGGAATGATTTCCTTTCTGCGGATCGATCAAAACAAGGGGGAGTGCGCCTTAGATTTGTTTGAAAGTTAGCAGGGGTGTCAAGCGGCGGGCGAAAAAAATTCGGGTAAGTTGTTGAGGGGATTGAGAAGATTGTTTTTTGGATTTGGTGAACGTGGATTTGGGGTGGTGTGATCCGCTTCGTTGCACAAAGAACCCGTTGTTGGAATGTTTATTGCCGACTAGGGCCGTTGGGTTCCGGGATGTTTTTTTGGGCGGTCCTTAGGCGTTGAGCTTGTTGAATGGCATCCGCGTCCGCAATGTCTTGGGGCCTTCCCGCTGCCAGCTTCGCGGCTATGAGGTCGTCGGCAGAAATGAAGTTGGCCTTGAGGCCGATTCTCTCGTCGATCACGTCTTCAACGCGCCGTTTCCATGCCGCGTCAAAATCAACGCCGGGAATGTCGGGAAGAATATCAAAGCCTTTGGGGTCATGGCCAAAACGAAAGAAACTGCCGCGCTCGGCGAAGTCGTCCGGGCTAATGCCTTGCAGCGGTGCGCCGAAGCTGGCAAGAGCGGCATAGGTTGCCTTCGCGTTGGCAGGGTCGGCTTTTATAAAAAAATAGATGTCCTTCGTAAAGCGAGGCTGCGCGTGGAAGCTGACGGCATAGCCTCCTACGATCAGGTACTTAACGCCATGGGCATGGAAGGCGGACAAAAGGTCTTTGTAGTCTTGGTACATCCGGCTCGCATCTCCCAACCTTTGAGTGCGTAGGCGGTCTGGATCATTTCCTCAACCGCATCTATCCGTTCATGCGCGGGCCGACTTTGCCAGTACCGATATTCATCGGCCTTCATGTCGTCGAAGTTGGTGTACTTGCGTATCATCCGGTCCATGCCTTCCGTTTGTAGCACAGAACGCAGGCGCGGCAAAGCCTTCAAACCAGCATGGTTAACGGGGCAAATTGGACCCCCCCTTTTGTGGAACAAAAAACTCTAAGACGCTGTTTGGCGCGATCTCTACCACGGGAAAGCACGAGGAATGTTGCGCTTGGGCAATATGGCGCGGACAGTTTGCCGGTATCAAGCGCCATCCCGGTTTCCTAAATGGCGGTTTGTGGAACGAGACGCCGCCGGCATCAATTACTCCTACCGTCCCCAGCCGGATAACTTCCTAACACAAAAAACGCTCTGCGCTTTTACGTGGAAAACATAAATAAGTGCATTTCCGAGACTTCGGATCGCCCTCTGTACGCCGACGCTAAAGTGATCTGCGATGCCGCCTCGAAGCCTGCGCGAATTGAATTCAGAATTGAACCTGGTTCCCCCGACCAGCGTTCCTTAGGAGTCTCTTCGCCCATGCATGGAGACAGGTCATTGATGAGATAACGGTAGACATGAAGTTTTCGACAATTGGCGAGTTGCATCTGCGGTACCACAAGTGGGCGACCGGGCAGATCATGGAAGAATGCCTGAAGCTCACGGCTGAGCAATTGGTAAAGGATTTCAAAGGGTCGTTTGGGAGTATCTACGATACGGCCAAGCATCTCTATCAGGCCGATTCGATTTGGCTGGACAGGTTGGAGGAGCGGCCTACGGATAATTTGGCGCGTTACGAAGCCCCGGGATGCACCTTTGAATTACGCGATGCGTGGTCGGCTGTACACGATAAAATGCTGGCGTTCGGCGCGGCACTCGCTGAGAACGATTGGGAACGCGAGATTTCATACAAAAATCTGGCAGGCGTTTCCTACAAATCGGCCATTTGGGAAGTGCTGCTGCATGTGGTAAATCACGGCACGTATCATCGGGGGCAGATCACGAGTATGCTGCGTATGTCGGGTGTGAAGGCGGTGAATCTGGATTTGATTCGGTTCTATCGGGAATAAAAGCCAGGAGCCATTCCGGTTAGCGTCTTTCTGCAAATTGTGAAACGATGCGGTCCAGCACGGTTCGAAGCTCATTCAGTCCCTGCCCAATCTCATTCCGGCTTTCGACCGTTTGAAGCCGCGCCAGAAACTGCCTCATGATCGCGTAAGCCTCTTCTGTTTTTGTGATAGCTTGCTCGACCTCTTCCCAGTGATCCCCTTCGAGTTCCAGCTTCGCGAAATCGAGGTAGGTGAAACAGATCGCCAAATCGGCCTTCAGGAACTCAAAACAGTTTTCCTCCGCTCTTTCATGCAACTTTGCCGCTTTCGCCGATTCGGTCACATCTCCATTTTCAGGAAAGAGCACCTAGCAAGGATATCTGTACATCCACGGGAACCGCTTAACGCACCGAGAACATCAATTGAACGCCTTTCGGAATTTGCAGATCTTTGCCGGTTAGCTGAAATTTGGAGGCATAGGGCGGCCCGTCGTCAACCGTCATCGTGATACCAGGCATTCCAATCACCGAGCCGGCGTGGGCGGGCACATCCGTTCCGCGTCTAACAACTGGGCCGCTGACGGCCGCGTTTACTTCGGATAGAGATTCATGACTCACACCGTTGGCGGCGTTGTTGCCGGCCTCGGTAACGGAATAGCGGCTGCCGTTTAAGGGATGATCGCTGGGCGAAGAAGAATCCATCTTCGCGTTGCCGGATCCCACGGACATCTGGGTCTTAGCGCCGCCGATTAGGGCCGCGGCCACAAGCGTGACAGCGAGCGGAATCTTTTTCCCATCGGCATTCACTTGATCAAAGGCGACGGTCACTGAAGCTGCGTCCACTTCCCGGATTTGCCCCAGCAGCGTAGAGCCCGCCGGAATAGCGGCACCATTCGGCAGCGTCACTAGCGAGATGGTTTGGGCTTTTAGCTTGTCGCCTGCCTTCGCCTTCGCCAGTTTCAGCGGCAAGCTCAATTCCGCCTGAATGTGCTGCACTGGAACGGCTGGCGGCGTTTGCGCGGAAATCGCGGCGGCTGTGGTGATGGCGAGAATTGCCAGGGTTTGCATCGTTTGCCGTTTGATCGGTCTTAAGTTAGTATCACGCAGGCGGCTCTGACGGATTTCTTCGCACCCAAGATAATCTAGAGTTTTGGATTACATGAGGCGGCGAACCCTGGCAGTGGGATTGGCTGCGGCGGCGTTACTATCGCTCGCGGCTCCCGGCATCTATTCTCAACGAAAAAAGAAGAATGACGAACCGAAACCGCAGGTTTTGCCGCTGCCGCCGGAACTGCCCATGGCCTTGGCGGCCGAAACGGATACGCTCGACTTCCACATATCGCCGTTGCAGAAAGCCGGCGGCCTTTCCGCGCAGATCCATCAAAGCCTGACAGACTTGATTCGCGACACGCACGGCGAAACCATCGTCAAACTGCGTGCTTTCGTGGCTGGCGCGGGCGATGCCCGGCGCGTGCAGGCCGAAGTTGCCGATATCTTCAGCGATCGTAAACTGCCGCTGCCGGTGCTCAGTGTTTTACAAGTGGGAGCGTTGGGCGACTACGCGGCAAAAGTTGTAATTGAGGCGGTGGTTTCAACCCACAAAACGGTAAATCCAAATGGCCTGGCGTTTGTCGCCGGCCAAACCGGCGCTAGTTTGAATGAGGCTATGGAGCGCTTGGAACGCAGCATTCGCACCGCAAGAATTCAACCCGGCCAGGTGCTGCGGACCACTTGCTTCACGTCGTCAATCGATTCCTTCGAAGCCGTACGAGACAAATTGCAGGCGCTCTTCCCAAAGACCTCAATCAACATCGTACAGGCGGTACGCGACCCGCCGAACGACGCCAGCATGTGCGAAGCCGTGGGAGCCATCACGGAGCCTTCGCCGCAAGCTCCAGTGGTTTGGCTCAGCGTGGAGCGCACCACGCTAGTGAGCGCTCCGCAATTGATCTTCACTGGATTGCAATTGACCTTCGGCAGCTTCCTGGACGACGCACATGAAGCCTTTCTGCGCCTGCAACGGGCGGCTACGGCACTGCAGCCCGTGGAGGTGCCGGTGCAGGTGAACGCGTTTACGTTGAACTCGTATGCCAGTTCAGCGCTGCGAAAAACCACCTCTTACCCCGCCACCACCTTCTCTATTGAAATGGTGGAAGGCATGCCGGCCATTGATGCGACGGCGGGCATTGAAGCGGTACTCGCTCCCAACGTTACTGCGCCCGTGAACAGTCTACAGTAAGAAGTAATGCAACCACTATTTGCCAGCTTCGGAGAGGTTATGCTGCGTCTCTCGCCACCGGGTTTTGAGCGTTTTCTGCAGTCGCCGCAGTTTGTAGCGACATTCGGCGGCGGCGAAGCGAACGTGGCCGTCTCGCTGGCGCAATTTGGCGCCGCCAGCCGCTATCTGACCGTACTGCCGGGCGCAAACCCAATTGCCGACGCCTTTATCGGTGAGATACAGCGGTTCGGCGTGGACGCCGGCCGTATTGTGCGCGGCCCCGGACGCATGGGGGTCTACTTTGTCGAGGCGGGCGCAAACCAGCGGCCCTCAAAGGTCCTCTACGATCGCGAATACAGCGCCATCGCCTTGGCTAAGCCGGGCAGTATCGATTGGAAGACTGCGCTGCAAGATGTCACCTGGTTTCACATCACCGGTATCACGCCGGCCATCAGTTCTTCGGCCGCTGAACTCGCGCTCGAAGGGTTGCATTTCGCCCGCCAGAAAGGAATTCAGATTTCCTGTGATTTGAATTACCGCAAGAACCTTTGGAAATGGGGCAAACCGGCCGGCGAGGTCATGCCCGAGCTGGTGAAACTGGTCGACATCTGCATCGCCAATGAAGAAGATTGCCAGAAGTGCATCAACGTTCACGTGGATATCGATGTGGAGTCGGGCAGTCTGGAACGCGAGAAGTACCAGGAGTTGTGCGAGCGCGTCTTGGCCACCTATCCCAACGTGAAGATGCTGGCCATTACCCTGCGCGAATCGAAGAGCGCTTCGCATAACGGCTGGTCGGCGTGTCTGTTCGACGGTAAAGCATTTCTTTTAAGCCGGCAATATCAAATCACGCATATCGTTGACCGTGTCGGCGGCGGCGATAGTTTTGCGGCAGGATTGATCTATGGCCTGACGCATCTGGATGGCGCCGCCGAAGCGCTGGAGTTTGCCGTTGCGGCCTCTTGCCTGAAGCACTCCATTCCGGGCGATTTCAATCGCTTCACGGTAGAAGAAGTATTATCTCTGGTGAAAGGCGGGGGATCGGGGCGAGTGCAGCGCTGAAGCCCCGCCGCTGACAAGCTGGATATAATCCAATCTAG
This sequence comes from Bryobacterales bacterium, assembly GCA_963718465.1. GTDB lineage: Bacteria > Acidobacteriota > Terriglobia > Bryobacterales > Bryobacteraceae > Bog-105. Next base: position 21,412 of record CAVQZK010000008.1, read on the forward strand.
GCACTTTCCTACATGCAGTCTCGAACGCCGGCATTCGTCGCGGTCTGTCTCAGCTTGACCCTCTGTCTCCCGCCCCTTCTGGGGCAGCAAACAACCGCGCCTAAAGCGATGCCCGGTAACGCGAAGCAAGCTGAATCCGCGCCCAGCAAGCCCGCCGAAAACAGCGGCAAAAGTGAAGCGACCGTTTCCGTTGCGGCTGCGCCAGCCTCCGGCGACGTCAAGAAGGACGGGAACGACAGGCCTATCAAGGTCTCGGTCAACGAAGTAATTGTCCCCGTTACAGTTACCGACGATAAAGGCAAGTTCGTTTCCGATCTTGAAGAAAAAGATTTTCAGATTTTCGAAGAAAACAAGCCGCAGTCCATCCGTTTCTTCACGCGCGAACGCAGCCAGCCGGTGGTGATCGGATTCCTGCTCGATATGAGCACCGCCAGCCGCATTCATTGGGAGAATTACCAGAATGCCACCATTGAGCTGATTCAGAATTTGCTGACGGGCGATCCGAAGTATTCGGGTTATTTGATTGACTACGCCCAGGATGCCGAAATTGCAGTGGACACTTCGAGCGACGCCGACCCGATGGTGGAAAAGATCCGCAAGTTGAAGCCGGGTGGCGGCTCCGCAATGTACGATGCCATCTACCTGGCTTGCACCAGCCGCAAGCCGGTCAAAGGCGAGCCGGTTGAGCCCAGGCGCATCATTGTCATTGTGGGCGACGGCCACGATAACGCCAGCAAGCACTCGCTGGCACAGGTTGTGGAGTTGGCAGTGCGCAATCAGGTCACCATTTACTGCATCAGCACTGAGGCCTTCGGGTTCACCAACGAGAGCGACGGCAACCTCGACAAGCTGGCGGTCGAAACCGGCGGTCGTGTCGTCCACCCGCTCAACGATGTGTACAAAGACACCGATGGTTATTTATCCCATCCTTCGGATGACGGTAACTACGCTCTCACAGTAGGCGTAGGCGCTTACCGCTCCGTGGTCGACGGACGTATGTACAAGGCGGTGGCCGATATAGCGGGCGAAGTGACCATGCAATATATCATTCGCTACGTTTCCGATAACCCCACCGAGAAGCCGTATCGCAACGTGAAAGTGGTTGTGGACCTGGGGAATGTCAAAGTGCGTGCGCGGCGGGGTTACTACGCCGCGACAGCAATGCCCTAAAGGAACCGCGCAGCCCACCATCCTTCTTTAATATTCTTTCCCCCCAATCCGATAAGCTTACTGATAACCCATGTCAGCGCGCGTCGTGAGCATCCGCGAATACGCTCCCCAGCCCGGCGAGTACATGCTGCTTGTGTCCGAATTGCGCGGCTGCGGCCCGCAGACTATCGGTGTCCTGCTGCTCGATCGGGCGACCGACACGCTGCATGTGCGGCTGCGGCGCGATTGGAACCAGTGGGCCGGCGAAGAAGATGCCGAGGTGTTGGCCGAGCTCGAAGACCAATTTCTTCTGCAATCGCGCGAGGAAGGCGGCAAAGCGGTGCTCGACCGCCTGGAACAGGAAGCATCGAATTCCCTCCGCGTCAGCGATCGTGAGGCGGTCAGTGTCGCCAATTTCGAAAAAAGCCTAAACGATCTCTATCGCCGCCACGTACCTTCTGAGGTCTTGCGGTTCCGTACGCATTTACCGCGTTATTCGCTGGCTGTGGCGGCCGGGCCGTTTCTCACGAACTCGGAAGACATTGCAGCCGAGGAATGGGTGGAAGCGCCGGCCGATCTGAAGCTGAGCGAAGACATGTTCATTGCCCGTATTCAAGGGCATTCCATGGAACCGCGCATCCCGGACGGCAGTTTTTGCGTGTTTCACAAGAATGTGGCAGGTTCGCGCAGCGGCCGCCTGGTGCTGGTTCGAAACTCCGAACTCGCCGACGATAACCAGTACACCGTGAAGCGTTACCTCAGCGAAAAGAAAATGAGCGAAGAGGGTTTCGTGCAGACGCGCATCCGGCTCGAGAGCCTGAATCCGGCCTATCCTTCCTGGGACCTGGACCAAGACGAAGACAAGTACCAAGTGGTTGCGGAATTCGTCCGGGTCTTGGATTAGACTCGCGCTTTGACTAGACTATACTGGGTCGGAGTTACCATGTCCCTACAACCCGAACAAGCTGTCTTCCTGCTGCAGAGTACCCTTCCGACGCTCGAAAACGAACACCGGATCACACGCAAAATACTGGACGCCATTCCGGCCGATAAAGCGAGCTACAAGCCCGATGAGATTTCTTTCACCGCATTCGATCTGGCATGGCATATAGTATCCGCCGAGCATTTTTTTCTGACGGGAGTCAGCACAGGCTTTTTTAACACAGGCGCGGCTACAAAGCCCCAAACTATGTCCGAATTGATCGATATTTTCGAGGATTCGTTCGCCAAGGATATCTCGGCTGTAAAGCAGCTGGATGGAGAACAGCTAGCGGGCATACTCGATTTTCGCGGCGTCTTTCAGCTCCCGAGAGTGAATTACCTTGGCTTTGCGAACAGCCACTCCATTCATCACCGCGGGCAGCTTTCGATGTATCTGCGGCCGATGGGGGCCGAGGTTCCCTCGATGTACGGCGAAAGCTACGCGGCTGCGCAGGCCCGCAAAGCCGCCCAAGCTTAGCGCTTTTTCTTCTTGCCCCATTTTCCGCCCGGGTCGATCACCGCGAACTGCAGCTTGCGTTCCACGGTATCGGCCCGGTCGAGTCTCACGCGCACGCCGTCGCCGATGGAATACATTTTGCGGGTGCGTTCGCCGATAATTTTGCGGCCGTTTTCGTGGTAGCGGTAATGGTCGCCGGGCAGCGTTTCAAGCGGCACCAAGCCCTCCACGAAAAGCTCGGTCAATTCCACGAAGAAGCCGAGTTTGGTGGTGCTGATAATCAGGGCGTCGAATTCATCGCCCACGCGCCCCTCCATGAACTTCACCTTTTTCCACTCCACCAGTTCGCGCTCAGCTTCGGCAGCGCGCCTTTCCGTGAATGAAGTGTCTTCGCCAATCTCGCGCAACGCGTGGTCCTCAAGCAGCGATCCGTGCGTATCCAGGTAATTCGCCAGGATGCGATGAACCACTAGATCCGGGTAGCGCCTGATAGGCGAAGTGAAATGCGTATAAGCCGCCGCCGCTAAGGCAAAGTGTCCTTCGTTCCGGTTGCTGTAACGCGCCTGTTTCAACGAACGCAGCATGAGGTAGCTTAAAATGCGCTCCTCCGGTTTGCCGGAAATCTTAGCAATCAAGCGCTGATAGTTGCGCGACGAAATATCGAAATCGTCACGCGGCAGCACGATGTCTCTTCTGGTCTTACGGCCATCACGCCGCTTATCCACCACCGGGAAGCGCCGCACCGGAATCGCGCCCACGCCCAATGAGTATCCAAAATGCGCCGCAATCTCTTCAAACTCCATCACGCGCTTGCCATCGGGCCGCTCATGAATGCGGTACAAGCTTGGAATCAGTGCCGCTTCCAGATGCCCGGCCACCGCTTCGTTGGCCGCCAGCATGAACTCCTCAATCAGCCGGTGCGCGATATTGCGCTCGGCCTTTAAGACGCCTGTCATCTGACCTTCGGTATCGAGCAGAATGTTGCTCTCCGGCATATCGAAATCAATGGATCCGCGCTTGACCCGCTTGCGATTCAGAATCAATGCCAGTTCGCGCATCAGCTCAAAACGATCAATCAGCGCGCTATACCGTTCCCGCAAAGCCGGATCGCCTTCCAGCACGCCGAACACATTGGTATAGGTCATGCGTTCCACGCTGCGAATCACTCCACGCGTGAATTCTTGCGCCACCGTATCGCCCTTGCGATCGATTTCGAGCAATGCCGACAAAACCAGCCGGTCCTCGTGCGGCCGCAGCGAGCAAATGTCCGTCGAAAGCTCCACCGGCAGCATAGGCACGGCACGGTCGGGAAAATAGACGCTTGTGCCGCGCAGTTGCGCTTCGGTATCGATCGGCGATCCGGGCCGCACATAGTGGCTCACATCGGCGATATGCACCTGCAATGCGAAGTTGCCGTTCGGCAATCGCTCTACCCAGACGGCGTCGTCGAAATCGCGCGCCGTTTCACCATCAATGGTCACGATATCGAATGGCCGGAAGTCGCGCCGCTGTTCGTACTCGCCAGCCTCAATCTCGTGCGGGATCGCGCGCGCCTGGCCGATCACCTCCTGCGGAAACTCATGCGGCAGGTGATGCTTGCGGATCATGATCTCGACATCCACGCCGAATTCGTCCGGGTAGCCCAGAATTTCAATGACCCGGCCAACGCCCTGCTCGCCGTCTTCCGGGAACTCCAGAATCTCGACGTTCACCACCATGCCGTCGAGGTCTTCCACAGTTTTCGCCTCGCGCGCCACGGCCCCCACTCGATCGGCCGTCTGCGCCCGCTCCGGAATCTCCATGCCTTCCGGAATCTCAATCCATTGCTGCACGCGCTCGTCCGCCGGGATCACGTAATTCCCGCGCTTCTTGATACGAAACTCGCCGACCACGGTAATATGCGCGCGCCGCAGGATACGGATAATTTCGCCCTCCGCCCTGCCCTCTCTGCCTAAGCGCGTGACATGCACCAGCGCCCGGTCGCCATTCATACCTTTGGCGGCTTCGGGCGGCGGCAGAAAGATATCACCCTGGATCGCGGTGTTGTGCCGATCTTGAATTAGGAAGCCGAACCCATCGCGGTGGATGGACAACCGTCCCACCAGATATTCGGGGTTGTCGCCCACGGAGATAAAGTGCCCCGAGCGCAGTTCCACCAGCAGCCCCCGGTCGGTCAGACGGTCGAGCGCGTTTTCCAGATCATCGCGCTTCTCGCCTTGCAGGCGCAGTTCTTTGACGAGTTGTTTATAAGCGGCGCGGGCGTGCGGCAGCTTGCGTATGTGTTCCAGCAGGCTCTGATCGGTAAAGGTTTCGGGCAGAAGAGATGTGTGCTTAGGCACTAAGCACATTGTAGGAGCGCGGGACATAGCGATTGGCACGGAGCTGAAAGCAATCCGTTTCACCATTCCCGAGAACAGCCCGCGATATCTCCGCAAGATCGAAAAGGCCGCGCCGCTCTAAATGCCGTTATTAAAAGCTAATGCGGTGACAGAACACTAGAATAAAGCTGATCAAGCCAAAAAGCAAAATCTTACTACACGGCAAAGCGGCTCATCGGTGGAAAATCTCCCTTACGCCGCTCTTGGAGCACGACTCGAAGCCGACGCTACTGTAGGCAAAACGAGATAATCTGCGTCTCGTGTCTTCTCCTGAGTCGTAGTTTGGTTGTGGAACGAATCCTCTATGAGGGCGTTCGTGTAACATCGTTTCTGTAAATTGACTCCGAAGCAATTCGAGCATGTTTTGTTCTGGGCGGTAGTGAAGGCGAGCGCAGCGAGCCGGAGCGGAGGGCCAGAACAAAACATGGGGTACTTGTTTTGGCGGGCCAAGTTTGATTTCCTTTTATGAACGACAAAATTCATGACAAGGAGCAAACGATGGCCCACCAGGCTGACGATAACGTAATTGAGGCAGTGGTTCAACTGCTTTGTGAAAAATGGGCTTTCGCACTATGGCGGATGCGCCTGGAGGTGTCCAGCACGCAGGTGAGCCGCGCCACCCGGCTGCTCGACGAGGAGTTCAACGAGTGGCGCAAGCGGCCGCTCGGGGAGATCCCTTATGTGTTCCTGGATGCCCGCTACGAGAAAATCCGGCACGGAGGATCGGTGCTTTCCTGTGCCGTGCTGATGGCTTTCGGAGTCGCGGAAAGCGGGCGCCGCACGGTGTTGGGAGTGAGCGTTTCGCTGAGCGAAGCGGAGATGCACTGGCGCGACTTTTTCGCCGGCGTGCAGGCGCGCGCACGGCCCGCTTTGCTGGCGTGCCCTGGCACCGCCGCCAGTTTCATCTGCAGCAGAATGCCGGTCACTATGTGCCGCGGCTCGAGATGCGCCGCGAGGTGGCCGGAGATCTGCGCGCGATCTTCGAATCGACTGACCGGCTGGACGCCGAGCGCCGCTTGCGCCAGACGGTTGATAAGTACGCCCAGCGGGCGCCGAAGCTGAGCGCCTGGATGGACGCCAACGTGGCCGACAGCTTCACTGTGTTTTCGTTCCCGCCCACACACCGCAGGCGATTGCGCACTTCGAACCTGATGGAAAGGATTAGCAAAGAACTGAAGCGCCGCACGCGCGTGGCCACCTTATTTCCGAACGAAGCTTCGCTGCTTCGTCTCGTCAGCGCCGTGCTTATGGAGATTAGCGAAGAATGGGAGACTGAGAAGACTTATCTGGGAATGACTCGTTTAATTAGGTAACTGAACGCCCGCGTTTTCAGCATCCTGCTAGGTTAAGCGTTACCTGCGCAGCGGGAAAAATGGGGCAGAGTCCTATCTCTGCCCCTTGAAACTGAGTGTGGAGAGGATCAGAATCAGAAACGCGCCTAGCGAAACTCCTAATACTTGGAAGGTTCGCCCAAGGCTCGAGCGGCCTTCGTCGAGCGGGAAAGCTGTTTCCGCGATGTCGTTCTCTATAGCGGGCGCGACAGGTTTTGCAGATCGTTGCGTTCTGCTGGCCGCTGCCGGATTCAGCTTCGCCTCGCATCGGGCAACGGACGCTTGGCAGGTCTGAAAGTTCTCAGCCATCTCATTCTTAAACTCCGATTTCCGGCTTTTCGCCTCGGCCAGCAAATTTGCTTCGTAGCCCCAGCGCGTTGGGCACACCGCCGCCACCCACTGCGCCACTTTGGGCATTTCATGCACCGGCTTTATGCCGCCGCCCAGCAGAATAAAGGGCAGCAGGACAACCGGCAGAAACGCTATGGCAGATTCGGTGGTGGGCGAAACCGCCGAAATAAACAAGCCCAGCGCCGTCCCTACCAAAGAACTGGCGATCAGAACTCCCAGCAGCGTGAAAAAAGGTCCGGTCAAATCGCACAGATAATACGTGATTCCCAGAAGCGCAGAACATTGAAACACGCAGATCAAAGCCAAAATCGCAAACTTCGAGAAGACATAGGACGGCAGCTTTAAATTCACCATGCGCTCGCGCAGAAAGATCGCCGTCTCACCGACAATATCGCGCGCCGCGTTGTTGCAGCCAAACCAAACGGCTGCCACCACCATCAGGAAATGAACGCTCGCCACTTTTCCGGAGAATCCAACCCACGCCGCTGCGTCGGTAAATTGCTTATCAGGCAAACGCCCGAACGCAATGCCCACTAAGATCGCGAATAGCGGCGCCTGTCCCAAAAGAATAAGGGTTTGCATCCGGTCGCGCAATTTGAGCAATCCGTTGCGCCCCGCCAGCACCACCGACTGGCCCAATCCAAATTCGCGTTTGGGCGGCGTACTCGATTGCTTGTCGCTCGACGAAACAATCTTGCCGGCACGCGATTCGACAAACAGCTTCTTGAAGTGCGATTTGTCGTAGCTGCCTGCCCAATTCGCCGTCGGCTGTTGAGCCAGGCCCGACATTAACATCTCCGGCGAGGCCGTCGCCTTCTTCTCGCCGGTCGAAGGATTGAAGAACTCAATCGACTCCGGGTAAGCGGGCCCAAAGTAAACCAGCATGCCGGCCTTATCGCCTTTATCGCGCGCCACCATGATCAGCGAATCGAACTGCCGGAAAATATCGACGCTGGGCTGATGAATAGTGGTGATGATGGTTTTTCCGCTGTCGGCCAGCCTCCTCAGCAGCTGCATCACCTGATAGGCGTCGTGCGATGACAGGCCGGACGTAGGCTCATCCAGAAACAGAACGCTCGGCTCGCTCAACAATTCCATGGCGATGTTGACCCGCTTGCGCTGACCGCCGCTGATCACTTTCCGCTCAGGCGACCCAATCAACCGGTCGCCAATATCGTCTATGTTGAGATCTTTCAGCACTTGCATAATTCGTGCCTCAATCTCTTTGTCGCGCAAATCGGTACGGAGTTTCGCCGTGTAGTAGAGCGCCTCCTTCACCGTCAGTTGCGGGTGCAGAATGTCATCCTGCGGAACGTAGCCGATCTGCAGCCGGAATTGTTCCTGGTTGGCGTACAGATCGTCGCCGTTGAACAGAATTCGTCCTGCATCGGGCGGAGTGTAACCGTTCAGGGTCTTCAGCAGCGTGGTCTTTCCCGCCCCCGCCGGTCCCATCAGCGCCACCAGTTCCGACGGGTACACAGTCAGCGAAACCGGGTCAAGCAATCGCCTCCGCTTCGCGCCCTTGCCGATTTCGACCACCACTCCGGCCGATTCGATCGTGACATTTCCGGTGTAGTCTTTCCGCGCAAAGTTCCCGGCGTCGTCAAGCAGGCTGAATCGGAAACTCCCCAGCCCAACCTCGCTGCCGGTCTGCAACAAAACTCGGCCGCCGATCCGCTTACCGTCGACAAACGTTCCATTCTTCGATCCCAGATCTTCGATTTCAATCCCGCGCTCGGTCCTCTGCAGCTTGGCGTGCTGCCACGAGATCATGGGGTAATTCAGCGGGTATTCGCAATCCGGATCGCGCCCGATTGTCATCTCTTTTCCGGTGAAGCGAACCTCTTCCTGGGCCGCTTCGCCCAAGGCGATCTTCTCCGGGTCGAGCAATCGCGATACCCGGATCTTGAAGGAACCGAAAAAGACGCTGTCTGAGATCTGCACTGTCGCGCGTTGGATCCGGTTTTCGGCATGTCCCACTGATGTGCCATTGGTCGAACCCAAATCTTCCAAGGTCAGGATGCCGCCCGATTCCTCAATCAACCGCGCATGGTTCCAAGAGATCATCGGGTAATCGAGAATCACCTTGTTTTCCGGCGCGCGGCCAATGGTAACCACCCGCTTACCGCTGCTTGTCCCGTTCCCCGATACGCGAGACTTCGTCCCCCCCACTGGCCAGGGCAGCGCTGTCGAGGTCCCCAACCGGATGTCATCGCCCGGTTGTACCCATTCAGGATTCCTCGGCTGCATTCGCCGCCCTTTTACCCATGTTCCAGCCTCAGATCCGAGGTCTTCTAGTGCATACCCCTCGGCATATTCGGCAAGCAGACAGTGCTTTGGCGACACGCCTTGCTGCCGCACCACCACATCGCATTCGGTATCGGTGCCGAAGATCCAAACTTGCCTGGAACTGGAATTCACGCCATTTTGCCTTGTGGCTGAGTTTACTAGGCCCGTCACTTCTATACAAGTGACTTTGTTGTGACACCACAATTCCAAAACTGGGCAGGGCGCCGCTAACGCGATAAACTACGACTTGGCTTCAGCGCCGCGCACCCCACGTTTTACCCTTGCGGCTACGCTCTTGCTTGGCTTTGTTTTTTCAACTCTGGCCTTGGCGAAAGACCGCTGGCTTGAGCTGAACATCGGCCCCTTTTATGTAGATACCGACAGCGACCCCGTAGCTGCTCGTGACGCCCTTACCCAGCTTGAACAACTTCGCTGGGTAATGGAAGGGTTGCTTGAATCGAAAGATCTGAACGCCGTCTGGCCGATTCGTGTTGTTTTGAGCAATTCCGCAAAATCGAACCCAACCACGTCGGGAACGGAGTTCGTTTGGCAAAACGGCAGTTATCAATTACTTGCCGTTCCGGGGTCGCACCTGCCGCTGGGTCAGGTAGCCAGTATCTTGTTGGAAGCCAATACCCCCCGCATGCCGCCGAACGTCGAATCCGGCGTCCAGCAACTATTCGATACGCTTGAAGCGCACGGCAGCCGCGTCACCTGGGGAGGCACCCCGCCGCATCCCGACCTGGACTGGGCGCGCGTCCAATTGTTCGCCACCAAGTTTGAATACGGTACCAGCTTTCACATCTTTTTGAATGCCCTGAAGGGTGGCAGCACCGTGCGAGCCGCCGAACACAACGCCTTCGGGCGCGACTCCGATCAACTCGAAAAAGAAGCCGCCGCCAATCTGGCCAAAGGCTCGTGGGAGCCGGTTGCGGTTTCCGGCCGCCCGCTCGATCCAAAGCGTGACTTTGGCGAACACTCAGTTGAAGCCGCCTTCGCCGAGTATTACGCCGCCAACACCCAACTAAACGCCAATCCTAAAATGGCTGAAGCAGCCTACAAAGCCGCTATCGAAGCCGGTGGCGCAACCGCCGCTTTGGGCTATGAAGGCTTGGCCCAAGTGGCCAAGATCAACCGCGAAGATCCGCAATCTTATCTTCAGAGCGCCATGCATGCCGGCAGCAAGAGCGCTCCGGTATACGTTGCTGCCGCTCTTGATAGACCAGCGGAAGAGGCGCTGCCGCTGCTGAAGAAAGCGTCGCAACTCAATCCGCTATGGGCCGAGCCCGTCTTCCGTCAAGCCCAATTCGCCACGGACTCCAAAGACAAGGAAGCGCTTATCAAGAAGGCCACGCAACTCGATCCCCGCATTTCTCAATATTGGATTGAGCTAGCCCAGGTGCAGGTCACCAACGGCCACGCCTCCCTTGCCCAAGGCAGCTGGCTCCGCGCCGAAGACTCCGCCAAGAACGAAGCCGAACGCGAACGCATCCACAAGTTGCACATGGATTCAGAAAAAGAGCGTCTGGACGCCATGGAAGCCGAGCGCCGCCGCGAACGCGAAGAAGTTCATCTGGCCGACCAGCGCGCCCAGGACGCTGAAGCCAACCGCATCCATGCCGCTGAGGAGAAAGCCAACAACTCGCTCGGAGAGGCTCCTATCGGCGAAGTCGTCCCCTGGAATTCTGTAGTTCCAAAAAAGAAGATCCTTGGCGTGCTGACTCAAGTTGACTGCTTACATTCTGGAACACGCATCTTTGTGAAAAGCAGGGCAGGGCAGACTGTCTCGCTCTTTCTGAAGGATGCCGCAGCGCTGAATCTCTCTTGCGGCGCGCAGCCTGCTCCCCGCCGTGTTGCGATTTCGTATTTGGCCCAGCCTGACGATGTGCGCCATACCCTGGGAGATGTCACCGAATTCGCATGGCAGTAAAGCCGGAACTTCGCCCGGCATCCAGGCATGACCTTCCGGCCTTGGTGGAAATAGAGCGGTTGGCCTTCCCCGTCCCGAACTGGACCTCGGAAACGTTCCTGAAATATCAATGCACGGTCGCCGAAATCGGCGGCAAGGTCGCCGGTTTCCTGGTTTCCCGCCAGATCTTTGCCGGGGATGGCAGTACACCACCTGAACGTGAAATCTTAAATCTTGCTGTTGCGCCTCAGTTTCGCCGCTCCGGCATCGCCATGGCCCTCCTGAAATCCGAACTCCGCTGTCACGCCGACTTCTTCTTGGAGGTGCGCGAATCGAACTCCGTCGCCCGCAGCTTGTATCAGGCATTGGGGTTCCATGAAATCGCCAGGCGAACGAATTATTACGACCATCCCGCTGAAACAGCTATTGTCATGCAGCTGAAATGGTGCTAATTTTGGGGTGCGGATGGCCACTGGTGACCATTCGCGAGTGAAATTGAATGCACTCACTACCCACCGGGCCAGCTTCTTCCACAATACAATCAGAACCGACTCGGCGTGGCCGCTCGATAAAGGAGAAACCTTTCATGGAGAATCACACGCAAGACGAAGATTTCAAGGCGCATCTGCTCGCTACTGATGAACATTTCAGGACGCTTGCGGAGCAGCATGCGCATTTGAAACACCAGATAGAAGAGATTGAATCCAAGCCTCACGTAACGAGCATGGATGAACTTGAGGAGCAGCGCCTCAAAAAGCTCAAGTTACACGTCAAAGATCAGATGAATGAGATCTTGGCAAGTCACAGGCACGCAAGCGTCCATTAAACCGTTTCTTAAGCTTGCAGTTTTATCATTAGGGGGCCGAATCCGGCTCCCCCAAAATCACTTCACAAATCCGAGCTTTTGCAAATCAGGCTGAGGTGATGGTGCATTAAACTGCGCTTGCCCAAACGTCTCTTTCACTTGTCCATCCACCAGCGCAACACCGTAAGGCGGATCGACGAACGGAAAAGCCTTCTTCAACTTGTCCAGTTCCAGGCTGGTCTGCGCTTTTAAGCCCGTATCATGCAGAAATGCCGCTGCCCATTGCGGATTAATAGTGGGAATTGAAACTATGCGCGTGTCGCCCCAATTCAGCTTCGACATGAACTTGGCCGCGGCGTCGCAATGCATGCAGGAAGGATCGTAAAAAAAGATCAAAACCCTGCCCTCGGTTAGATTCGCCGGCTTGCCATCGACAATCACTGGATTTGGTACCTGCACGCGGCTCCGCATAGTCCGGTTCACGCCATAGCTCGCCCCGGCCAGTACTATCAGCGAAGCCAGCGCCAGAATAGGCGTCTTAAAGCTGCGAACCTTGCTCGACCAGAAAAACGCCGCCAAGCCGAGCAACAGCATCACCCCGTCGCTAATGAAAAAACCTGGACCAATACTGCGCTTGATAAGCGGAAAACAACTGCACTCTTTGCCAACCAGCGCGCTGTAGTAATAGGCGATCCATCCAATGAAGAAAACCAGCAGCCCCGTACCAACCAAGCCTCCCAGCTTCCTATAGCGCGGCGAAAAGAGCAGAAACGCCGCGAGCAGTTCCATGGTCCCCAGCGCAGCAGCTCCCAAAGTGCCCAAGCCGGCGGGTACTTTAGCCTGCTCCAAAAGCTCGCCTGTTTTGAACGGATCCAGCACCTTCCAGCCGCCCGAGACCAAAAAGATGATGCCCAACAGAACGGCTGCCACCGCCGCGGCCGTCCGCTGCCAGCTTGCCGCCGTCGAATAGCCTTGCCACTTTGCTTCGTCAGCTAATACGCCTTGCATAATCAGCTTTAATTGTATTCCGGTCGGCATCTACGGAGAATCGCCAGTCTTGCATCGAGCATATTTTGGAACTATACTGTTATCGATAACCGATAACGGGCTTCCTTCTAGGGAGTAAGTGATTATGCGCCTACTGCGGAAAATGATCCTCCGATTTCGTTCGTTGTTCGACAGGTCGCGCCTCGAAGGCGACCTGGAAGATGAACTGCGGGACTACATCGAGCGTGAGATAGAGAGCCAGACTGAAAAAGGTGCTTTTCCCGAGGAGGCGCGGCAAACCGTGACGCATCGCATGCGAGGCAAGGACCGGATCAAGGAGGAGTGCCGCGATGCGCGCGGAATTTCGCAGATCGAGATGCTTGCCCGGGATCTTCGGCATGGGTTCCGGATGCTTCGAAGAAATCAGGGATTTTCTGCCACCGCTTCCCTAACGCTCGCACTCGGTATTGCAACGTCCACTGCATTATTCAGTGTTGTCGAGTCGCAGCTATGGCGGCCCCTGCCTTTTCAGCGGCCGGAACAATTGATGGTGATCTGGGAGCGGAACCTCAAACAGGAATGGCAGCAAACGCCGGTTTCTGTTCCTGACTTTGCCGACTGGCGGCAACACACACGCGTGTTTGAACGCTTGGCTGCCATGGCGTGGCCTTCGCGCCGGATCTTTGTTTCAAATCGTTGGAAAGATCGCCCCCGCACCGCCGCAGTCTCGTACGGCTTCTTTGAAATGTTGCACGTACAGCTCGAAGCAGGCCGAACCTTTGAGTCGCGCAACGAAGAGCCAGGCAATCAAACTGCGGCCATTCTCAGCGGCGAAATGGCCCGCAGGGCATTCGGCACGGTAAACGATGCCCTCGGCAAAACCATAAAACTGGACGGTCAAAGCTATTCGGTAGTCGGCATACTGCCCGGCGCATTTCGCCTGGATGTGCTGCCCACACCGGACGTTTTTGTTCCGCTGGCCGTTTCCACCGCTCTAGCGCGCGATGAACGCAACGTGGTAGTCATCGGCCGGCTGCGCCCAGGGGCAAACCGGGCTCAGGCCTTGGCCGATTTGGAGGCCACCGTGCGGCGAATTGCTGAGGAACACCCAGGTACAAATTTGAATTTTAGCGTTTTGGTTGAGAACATGCGCGATACCTTCGTCGCATCGGCTAGCCGCACGTGGCTATTGCTGCTGCTGGCGTTCTCCCTGTTTGTCCTGCTGATCGCCTGTTCGAACGTGGCGACATTGCAGTTGATGCGTGCGGTTGTCCGGCAGCGCCAATTCGCAGTTCGTGAGGCGCTTGGCGCAAGCCGGGGAGCAATGTTTCGACAAGCTATCGCGGAAAGTGCGTGGCTTGCGGGCGCCGGAGCGATTCTCGGAGTCTTAATCGCGATGGCAGGTCTACGAGCGTTAACAGCAATGCTGGTAACGGACATGATGACACGGGAAAGTGAAATTTCCATTAACCTCTGGTCGGTTGTTTTTGTGGTGGTAGTCTCCGTCTTCGCCACATTTCTGTTCGGGCTTGCACCTGGGTTCTTTGGTTCAAAAACCGATTTGGAGTCCGCTTTGAGGGGCTCGGGAAGAGGAACATCAAACAGCCCGGGGATACGGCGGCGCATCGAATTTCTTTCAGGCGCCCAAGTAACTCTGGCCTTTCTTTCCCTTTTCGCGACCGGGTTGTTCGCCATCAGTTGCCGGGACTTGCAACTTATTCCCCTGGGCTTCAACCCGCATGGCATTTCCACTTTGCAGATTTCGTTGAGCGGTGTAAAGTACGCGGAACAGAAAGAGAGCCGTTTGTTTTATACGAAGGTGATGGAGCAGGCATTGTCCCTTCCTGGAGTCCGAGAGTTAGCGTTGTCCAGCGATCTTCCTTTAACAGGAGGCACCGGCTTGGCATTCGCGCGAGCTGACCGGCCGCGGCCAGTACATGGCGAAGAGCCATCGTCTCTGGCCCGCATCACGACGCCTGGCTATTTTCATGTTTTCGGAATTCCGATCTTGAAGGGAAGAGGCTTCAGCGGAATCGACACTGCTTCGAGTCCTCGTGTAGCCATGATCAATCAGAATCTGGCTGCGCGTTTCTTCCCAAATGAAGACCCGGTAGGGAAGCAACTGCTGCTTCTTCGTGGACAGGAGCCATCCATACCCGAAGAGAAGGTTGAAATTGTCGGCGTTGCCGCAAACGCAAGAGATGTAGGCCTGGATGAAGTTTCCTTCAACGACGTGTATCTTCCCGCTTCGCAAGCTTTCCCCAGCCATATGTACGCCGTAGCGAAAACAAACACGCCCACAGCTGGCCCGCTTCTCCGTAAGAAAATTCAGGATCTCGATCCAGAGCAGTTTGTGGCGGAACCGAAGCTCATGGAAACTTATGTCAAAGAGCGGCTGCAGTCTCCTCGATTCAACTTCACCTTGGTTGGTATTTTTGCAGCCTTGGCGCTGTTGCTGACCGCTGTGGCGCTTATGGGAACGCTTTCGTTTACAGTAGCGCAGCAAACGCGCGATATCGGATTGCGGATCGCTGTGGGCGCCCGATCCGCGGACATCGTCCGAATGATTTTGCGGCAGACTTTTCGCCTGGTCGTCGCAGGTTCTTTCTGTGGCGCAGGAATCGCGGTCGTCTTCGGGGCGATATACCGGGACAGGTTGTACATGGTCCCGCATCAACACGACGGGATTCTTTATGGCGTGAACATTCACGACCCGCTAAGTTTTGGGTTGGCTGCGATCCTTTTATTTGTCTTCGCCTCCCTGGCAGCCTTGTTGCCGTCTCTCCGTGCAATCCGCATTGATCCTAATACGGCATTGCGAGCGGAGTAGCGCGCCGTTACGTGGACGGCCTGGTCAGTCCAATTTGGTATGCTTAAGTCGATTGGCTGATCTCTCGCAAATCTCGCTTAATTCCTCTTCCGATACGCCACTCTATAGGCAACTGGCAGAAGAAGTGCGGTTGTTAGTGGACGGCGGCACATTGCAAACTGGCGAACGGTTGCCAGCCACTCGTGAATTGGCTGGCCAGCTTGGACTGAACCGCACCACTGTTTCGGCAGCCTATGCGCTGCTGGAACAATCCGGTATTCTTGAGGGTCATGTGGGCCGAGGCAGCTTTGTAGCAAGAGCCGCTGCGGAACGCCCGGCGTTCAACGCGTCGATGAACTGGGACAGCGTCTTACAACCGCTCAACAACTCCGTGGCTTCCAGGTACGCCGAAATCAGCTTTGCGAATTCCAGGCCGTCCGAAGATGCCTTTCCATTAACGGCATTCCGGCGATTAACAAAGGATGTGATCGATAGCCCGGAGGCTGCACAGATCCTGCAACTCGGTTCTTCGCACGGCTATCCTCCATTGCGCCGATATCTCATGGAACAGGCTGTCAATGGCCGCGTGGCGCGCGCCAGTGACGACGTGATGATTACCAATGGTTGTCAACAAGCGCTCGATTTGCTCGCGAGGGTTTTCATTCAGGAAGCGCCAGCGGAAAATCGCCAGGTGGTTGTAGAAGATCCCGTTTACCATGGGTTGATTCGGGTCTTCGCCCGGGCTGGTGCGAACATCCTCTCGGTGCCCGTGAGCGAGTCGGGTATCGATTTGGCTGGGCTTGCCGAAACAGTTCAGCAGTACCGGCCGAGAATGCTTGTCGTCACTCCTAGTTTTCAGAATCCCACCGGGGCAACGCTGCCGCTGGAGGCGCGAAAACGCATCGTCGAAATTGCTCAGCGCTTCTCTGTGGTGCTGGTGGAAAACGACATCTATAGTGAGCTGCGCTATGAAGGCGACCCGCTGCCCACTTTAAAAGAGCTGGACGATAGCGGCAACACGATTCTTTTACGCAGCTATTCGAAGGTTTCCTTCCCCGGGTTGCGAGTCGGTTGGGTGATCGCACCCAGGCCCGTAATAGCTCGCTTGGCCGACGTGAAACAGATTAGCGACTTGCACTCCGATCAACTTTCGCAGGCTGTGCTGCTGCGCTTTGCCGAGTCCGGTGAATTCGCGCTTCACCTCGATCGGACGCGCGTAGCGGGCGCTGAAAAGTTGAAAGCCGTGGTGCGCGCCTGTGCTCGTTTTATGCCGAAAGGCACAACCATAACGCGCCCGGAAGGCGGCATGAGCTTGTGGATGGAACTCCCGGCGCCGCTTACCGCTGACGCATTGCTTAATCAGGTTGAGAGCGGCGGCGTGAATTTCCTGCCTGGCCGGCATTTTTCCGCTAAACGGGCGCATGCCCGCGGTCTGCGGCTCAGTTTCGGTGGCCTATCGCCGGAGCTGATTACCCGAGGTATCGAAATTTTGGGGCAGGCTGCCGCCGCTGAGCTGGCCGCTTACGCCGCCGAACCCCTATTGGAACCTGTTGCGGCACTCGTATAGAAAACTGTCCACCGTGTAGAAAACTATCAAGGAGAATCAAGTGAACTTCCAAACCGATCAGTTTCGATTGAAAGTCGGCCTAGCCGAAATGCTCAAGGGCGGCGTGATTATGGACGTAGTGAATGCCGATCAGGCGCGCATCGCCGAAAGAGCTGGCGCTTGCGCAGTGATGGCGCTCGAGCGTGTACCCTCAGATATCCGCAAAGACGGCGGCGTAGCTCGCATGTCGCAGGTCCGGATCATTCGCGACATTATGGCGGCCGTTTCCATTCCTGTTATGGCCAAGGTTCGTATCGGCCACTTCACCGAAGCCCGCATTCTGGAAGTGCTGGGCGTCGATTATATCGATGAGAGTGAAGTGCTTACTCCGGCCGACGAAGAACACCACGTCGATAAGCACGATTACAAAGTGCCGTTTGTTTGCGGCGCGCGCAATCTGGGCGAAGCTCTGCGGCGTATTGCCGAAGGCGCGGCCATGATTCGCACCAAAGGGGAAGCCGGGTCGGGCAACATCGTGGAAGCGGTGCGCCACATTCGCACCATCATCAAAGAAATGAAGCAGCTCACCGTTCTTGGCAAGGAAGAACTGGTGCATGAGGCAAAAAACCTGGGCGCTCCGTTGGAGCTCGTCCAATACATTGCGCAAAATGGCAAGCTGCCCGTGCCAAACTTCTCGGCGGGTGGTATTGCCACGCCGGCCGATGCCGCGCTGGTAATGCAATTGGGTGCTGAAGCGGTCTTCGTTGGTTCTGGAATTTTCAAATCTTCCGATCCTGAAAAGCGCGCCAAAGCAATCGTAAAGGCCGCCACCTACTACAAAGATGCCGAGAAGCTGCTTGAGGCCAGTGAGGAACTCGGTGAAGCCATGCCCGGTCTTGATGTTTCGAAGATGCCGGAATCGGAACTCATGCAGACGCGCGGCTGGTAACCGTGCCGGCAATTTCCGAGCGGCCTAAGATCGGCGTCCTGGCGCTGCAAGGCGATTTTGAAGCGCACAGCAGAGCATTGCAAAGTGCCGGTGCGGATGCCGTTGAGGTTCGCACTGCCGCCGATCTTGATGCGGTCGATGGCTTGATTATTCCCGGCGGTGAGAGCACCACCATGTTGAAGCTTCTCGATATGGAAGGGCTCTTCCAGCCGCTGGCGGATTTCGGAGCGAAGAAGCCGATCTTCGGTACCTGCGCCGGCGCCATATTGCTTGCCAGCGAAGTTCTGAACCCCGCTCAACATTCGCTGGGTTTGCTCGATTTGACCGTGGAACGCAACGGGTACGGCCGCCAGATTGACAGCCGCATCGCGCAAATTCAAATTGCCGGCTATCCGGCTGAAGCAGTGTTCATTCGCGCCCCGGTCATCCGGCGTGTTGGGCCGGAAGCGAAGGTCTTGGCCAAATACGAGGGTAATCCGGTTCTCGTTGAGCAAGGGCGGCACATGGTGGCCACATTCCATCCCGAACTCACAGGCAGCGATGCCATTCATCGCCGGTTCGTCGATAAAGTGACCGGGCGCTGAACCGCCCGACGTCCCAATCTCGCTCGACAACGCCTTCCGCCTTCACTTCTTGAAGCAGTGAGTGACAATCAGTTCTATGCCGAAGATCCTGCATAAGGCCACCGTTCTTCCGTTACTTGCCCTTCTTCTAGTGCTGATCGTTTGCCTCGTCGTCTCCTGGGCCACCAGCGACGCCATGGCGAACCTTCCCTTCTTAAAGCGGCAAGCCGGAGCGAACGTACTTGCCGAAGGCCAGAACACACTGGTGGATTTAAGCCCTTGGAAAACCGCCCAGGTCTTGGCGGGTTTGGCCGTTACCGCGGAGGAAACTGAGTACGCCCGCGAAGCCGAGCGCCTCGCCGATCACGAAGTCGATCAGGCCTTCGCATCCGCTTTGCGTCAAGCTGCCACACACAAGGGCCTGCTCACCGGCAACGCACTTGCCCTGTCCAAGAAGATTGCAGAACTTCAGCAGACCGTAAAGGACGATCAATCCGCCGTTGACAAGCTCACCGCGGCAGGCACGAACGCGGGCGAAGATCTTGATGTTGCCAAAGCGCAGCTCGGCCTTGATTCCGATGAACTTGCCGACGCGCAATTGGACCTCGCGCGCGCCACTGGCGACGAACGTAATCGCATTCAGCAGGAATTAGCCGCCCATGAAGCCTCCATGAAGGAACACGATGCCAAGGCCGGCAAGGAAACTCAAACGGCGGTCACGTCCGCTGGACAATACGGTAACGTAGCGCGGCGGCTGCGGGCATGGGTGAATCAAACGTCCCGCTATCGCCTCATTCAAGAAGCTATGCAGCAGGCGTCAAAAACCGCCGCGGAGCTGACTAATCAGCACAACCAATTGGAACGTCAAACTCCGGCCGCAACCCCCGAAAGCGAAACAAGACTAGCCGCTCTGAAGCGCCGGGCCGGGCAAAGCCAGCTGCTCGGCATCTTCGACGACCGTATTCAAACCGAACAGCAACTCGCCGCTATCTACGGTAAATGGTCCGCTCAAGTGCTTCTGCAGCACCGCATCGTGCTTCATCTGCTAATGCAGTCGTTCGCGCTCATGGCCGGCGTAATCATCGGCGTCCTTTTGTTGAATGCGCTGGCGGGATATCTTCTGGAACGTCCCACTCTCGACCGGCGGCGCTCGCAAACCCTCCGCATCATCTTAAGAGTCGCCATTCAATTCGGCGGCGTTGTCATCCTTCTGCTCATTATCTTCGGCGTGCCAAATCAGATGCCGGCCATTCTCGGTCTCACCACCGCCGGACTTACCGTCGTGTTGCAGGATTTCATCATTGCGTTCTTCGGCTGGTTCGTGCTGATGGGCAAGAACGGCATTCGCGTTGGCGATTGGGTTGAAATCAACGGAGTCGGCGGTGAGGTGGTTGAGATTGGCCTCTTCCGCACAACGCTCCTCGAAACCGGCAATTGGAACGATAAGGGCCACCCCACGGGCCGCCGCGCTGCCTTCATAAACAGTTATGCGATTAAGGGCCAGTTCTTTAATTTCTCTACCGCCGGGCAGTGGATGTGGGATCAAATCTCCGTCGGCATTCCTGCGGCCGAAGACACATACTCTGTCATCGAACAAATCTGCAAAGCCGTCTTGAAGGAGACCGAATCCCAATCTCGCTTAGCCGAAGCAGAGTGGAAGCGAGTCAGCCGCCAAGGCGGCTTGAGCCACGTCGCCGCCGGATTGTCGGTCGACATGCGCCCAAGCGCCTCCGGCATTGACATGGTAGTGCATTACGTCACCCGCGCTTCGGACCGCTTTGATGTGCGAAATCGCCTCTACCAATCCATCATCAGCTTGCTGCACAAACCCCTTGGCGATATGGGCAACATCAACCTCCAGGTAGAAAAAGCCACGGAATCGCGAGCGTAGCGTGGAGCGCCTCACCTCACCGCCAAGCCGGCTTTCAACCCGCCATCCACCAGATAGTCCCCGCCCGTGCAGAAGCTCGCGCGATCGGAAACCAGGAAGGCGGCCATTTCCGCCACCTCTTCAGGCGTCCCAATTCGGCCCATCGGGTGAGCGTCTCCGAAGCGCCGAAAAACCTCTTCCACCGGCAGGCCCGGCGAAAACTTGCGCGCGGCGAATTCCAGCATCGGCGTCTGAATGGAACCCGGACTAATGGAATTCACGCGCACGCCATCTTTGGCATGATCGAGCGCTAGCGCACGGGTCAGGCTGTGGATTGCTCCTTTTGAGGCGGCATAAGCGGCCACGCCCTGCTGGCAGGCATACCCTTGCACTGAGGCTAGGTTGACCATTGCTCCGCGCCCACGTTTTTTCATCTCAGGTATGCCGAAGTGCGCGAACAGAAAAATGCTTGTAACGTTGACTTGCAGGCACGCATTCCAGGTCTCAAAGCTGGTTTCGACAGCCGTCCCAAAGGGGTGGATGGCCGCTGCATTCACAATGATGTCCAAGCCTCCGAACAGAGTAATTGCGGCCTTAACTGCGCCACTTACCTCAGCAGGTTTCGCAACGTCTACTTGTCGGACTTCTATCGCCAACCGTTCCACCTTAGCTTGATTTGCCAGTTCATCGTTCGCAACGGAATCGATGCCGCAGGCCAGCACTCTTGCTCCTCCGCGTGCCAAGCGAAGCGCGGCGGCTCTGCCAATACCCGTCGTGCCCGTTACAATTGCTATTCTGTCTTCAAATTCCTGCATGGTGCATGTCCTCTGTTACGCTTTCTGCCGCTTTGACCAGATGGCCGTAATCTGTTCGAGTGTGTAGCCCTTTGTCTCCGGCACAACGGCTAAAACATAGACAAAATTCAGGGCGGCCATGATGGCGAACGTGAAGAATAAGCCGTCAGTCCCCAAACGCTTTTGCATCAATGGAAAAAATTGATTCGCCAGGTAAGCGAAAATCCAGATCGCACTGGTGGCCACGGACATGGCCGCCCCGCGAACCTTGGTGGGAAAGATTTCGGAAATGATCACCCAGCAGACCGCGCCGTTGCCGATAGCGTGCCCTGCCACGAAAAACATGATGCTCGCCAAAATCCCAACGCTGCTTCCGTGAACGGCGTGGAGCGTACCGGTCGCGCTCAAAGCTGCCGTTTGCAGAGCCGTGCCCGCTAACAAAAGCGTTCTGCGGCCCCGTCTGTCGACCAGCCAGATTGTCAGCCCGGTACAGATCAAATTGACGACACCCACCAATACCGACTGCCGGAATGCGGAATTCGCCCCTTGGCCGGAACTTTGAAACACCTCGGGCAGGAATGAAAGAAGCGCCGTGATGCCGCTCGCCTGAGAGAACGCCGCCAGGATGAATCCCATTGCCAGCGCCGGGCGCAGCGAACGGGACAACAGTTCTTTCATGCCGCCGCGTTCTTCCTGCAATGAGTCGTGAATTGTTGATACTTCTACCGCCGCCGCCCCCGCGCCGTTGATCGCCGACAGAACTGCCAGCGCCTGCCGCTCTCGGCCCTGCTTCATCAACCAGCGCGGGCTTTCTTTCGAGAAAACAAGCGTGACACCGAAAACGATGGCAGGCAAACCTGCCGCCGCGAACATCCAGCGCCATCCATATTCCGCGTTCCAGCTTTCGCTGCCCATCCCGCGGATGAGCATATTCACATAGACGGCCGTCAGTATCCCAAGCACAATGCCCAGTTGATAGAGAACCACTAGCCGCCCCCGCACCGCCGCCGGCGCCATCTCCGCGATGTACATGGGAGCCACAATGGAAGCCGCGCCGATACCCACCCCGCCCAAAATGCGTAACGCTACGAACTGCGTGAAGCTCCCCGCTGCCCAAACGCCCAACGAGGAAAGCGCAAAACAAGCGGCGCAGCCGTAAAGCGCCGGCCTCAGCCCGAGTTTGCCGGCAATGCTGCCCGCTGTTGCCGATCCCAATAAGCAACCGAGAAGAGCGCAGCCCGCTGCCCAGCCAACGGCAATTGGCTCCAGACGGTAGTGGACCGACAAGTATCCAATCGCTCCGCTGATGACGATGTTGTCGTATCCAAACAAGAATCCTGCTAGAGCAGCCACCCCCGTCGCAATTGCCAGAACCGAATCTCTCTTCATGGCCGGGGGCTAGTGAATGACAGTATTGACAGCCGGTGATGCAGACTCATAGACTTTATCTGGACCCTTAACAAAGAACCATCGCTATTGTAGTCGAGCGAAAAAGAAATGCAAGCATCATTCTTGGTCTTGAACCGGCGTAAGCTCCTGTTGTGCTTATCTGCGCTCCTATGCGCGCTTCCCGTCGCGGCAGAAGTGCGAACCGTTTGGCAGATCGGTAAATTCGACCGGTCGCCATTGGAATATTCGCCAACCGCCGCCGAGGGCGCCGTCAACTTCCGCGTCGGACAAAGCGATTGGAAGACCGGCTGGCCGGCACGCCAAGGAATTAACCAGCCCTATCGAATTCAGTTTTCTCTCGAATCGCTCAACGGCGTGTATTCCCTTAAGATTGCAATGCTGATTGAAAGGCCTAGAGTTCCGAATATCGAAGTTTCCGTAAATGGCCACAGCGGGATTTTCTACTTACATCCCCGCCTGAGTTACCACCCTGGCGATTTCTCCTATGCATTTGATCCGCATGAATCGGATGGCGACCTCCAAATTGAAATTCCAGTTTCATTTCTGAAGCGCGGGGAGAATGTCGTTTCGCTTACCAGCCTCGACGATCCGCCTGGGCCAGCCGGCGAGGCCAGGTCTTCCGGACTCACTTACGACGCCTTGAGCCTTGTTCAAGATACTTCCGGCAAAATGGCCCGGGGCGGCATGAGCGCCGAACTGACGCCGACTATCTTTTTTCGCCAGACCGCTGATGGACTAGTCGAAATTGTGGATGCTGTCGTCCGATCGAACGCTCCCCTCCCAGCCGGAGAGGCCGAACTTGAGATTCAGGGCAAACGTTATCAAGCAAAGCTCGCCGGAGGCCGCGAGTTTGGAGAAGAGCGGATCTCGTTTGAAATTCCAGCCTGGGATGGCACTGTTCATGGGACGCTTAGCGTTCCCCATGGCCGCAGAAACGGCTACGAGGTAACTCTGACTCCGGAACGAAAGTGGACTATTTACGTTGTGCCGCACACGCACCTTGACGTGGGTTATACCGATTACCAGGGCAAGGTAGGCGAAACACAGGCGCGCGTTCTGGGCCAGGCCGCCGACCTCATTCACCAGCACCCCGATTTTCGCTTCTCCATGGATGGATCTTGGAACCTGCAGCAGTTGCTCGAGACCCGGCCAAAATCGAAGCGCGACGACATTCTTGATTTGATTCGAAGCGGCAAGATGGCGATGCCCGTGCAGTATTGCAATTTACTCACAGGTTATGCATCGCTCGAAACGCTCTACCGCTCCCTGTACGAATCGGCGGCGCTGTCGAAGCAATACGGGCTGCCCTTCGCATATGCCAATATCACCGATGTTCCGACTTACACCGGCAGTTATCCGTCTATTCTTGCCAGTAGCGGAGTGAAATATTGGGTAGCCGCGGCGAACAACGATCGCGCACCCATTTTTCACGCTGAGCATTGGAATGAGAAATCTCCGTTCTGGTGGGAGGGTCCGGACGGACAGAAGATTCTCTTCTGGTATTCCCGGCATTACATGCAAGTGCAGACTCTGTTCGGGTTGCCCCCGCAACTCGCGGCTGTTCGCGAATCTTTGCCCATTTTTTTGCAAGCTTATTCGAAAGATACCTACAAACCCGATGTGGCGCTCATTTACGGAACGCAAGTAGAGAACACCGATTTGTTTCCTTCCACGGCCACCTTTGCCACGGAGTGGAACAAAAGCTATGCGTATCCCAAGCTGACATACGCAACCTTCCCGGATTTCTTTCATTACCTGGATGAACACTATGGCAAAGATCTGCCCACCTACAAGGGCGATGGCGGCCCCTATTGGGAGGATGGCATTGGCAGCGACGCTTATTTCGCCGCCGAGGATCGTCAGAATCAGAACCGGGCTTTATCGGCCGAGATTCTCTCCACCGTCACTCACACCGTAGACGCCAATCTGAATCCGCCGGCTGGCCTGCTGAACGATATTTGGCGCAATATCATTCTGTTCTCCGAACATACCTGGTTGTCTTATAACTCGGTCACTCAGCCGGACCACGATGAATCGATCAAACAATTGCGCGTAAAAGACGGCCGCGCCGAACGCGCCTCGCTGGAAATCGAAGATGTAATGAACCGTTCGTTGAGCCAGTTGGCGGACCAGATCCACATTCCGGCGAACACGCTGGTGGTGTTCAATTCCCTGAATTGGCGGCGCGATGCGCTGGTAGAAACGGATTTATTTGAAAACCCGAAATTGACCGATCTCACGACCGGGCAAGAGGTGCCGCTGCAGGTTTTGTACGCAAAAGAGAGGTTTCTTCACATACGCTTTATGGCGAAGGACCTTCCTTCGATCGGCTACAAATGTTTCAGAATCGATTATGGAAAGGAAGCGCCACCGAAATCGCCAGTTTCTAGCGAGACTACTATCGAGAACTCGTTTTACAAAATCACACTGGCGGAAAGCAATGGAGCTATCGCGAGCATCTACGATAAGCAACTGCGCCGCGAACTGGTGGACCCCAATAGCCCTTATAAATTCGGCCAATATCTGTACGCCGCTGGCGGCGATGGCAACTCCGGACTGATTAATCCGTTCTCGTCTCTGCCACCACCTGAACTGAACATTCAAGGCGCATCAAACGGCAGGCTGGAACGCATCGAACATCAGCCGTGGGGCGCTTCAATTTGGCTGACAAGCTCGGCGGCGAACACGCCGGGCATTGAGACGGAAATCCTGTTGTTCGATAACGAGAAAAAAATCGAGTTTCGCTATCGGCTGCACAAGAACTATACCAACTCAAAGGAGGGAGTTTACTTCGCTTTTCCAGTGGCGCTCTCCAATCCCTCCTTTTCCTACGCTCCGCAGCAGGGCTGGCTCGATCCGGCGCGCGATCTGATGAAAGGAGGCAGCCTGGAGTGGTTCAGCATCCAGCATTGGATGGCCGCCTACGATTCGAACGTCGCCGTAGGTGTTGTCCCGCTGGATGCTCCCCTGGCGAGCTTCGGCGATATCAATCGTGGAAAATGGCCCGAGCAATTTCAGCCCGCCAGCGGCACCCTGTTCTCTTATGTCATGAACAATTATTGGACAACCAACTATCGAGCCGGCCAGGACGGAGATTTCGTGTTCCGCTATGCAATGACCAGCGCGCCTAAGCTCAACGGAGGCGCTCTGACGCATTTAGCGATGGAAGAAATGCGGCCCGTGGAACTGGATTATGTGGTCAGCCAAGATAAGGCGGGTAATCCCGCGCGCCCGTTGCCTGCCGCGGGGGAAGGATTTCTTGAAACCGATGGCGCGGGCCTCTCTCTGATCACTTGGAAAGCGGCTGAAGACGGCAACGGGACCATTTTGCGTCTGGCGGAAACCACGGGCCAGCCAGTTGAGGCATCGATTCGGCTCCTTCACGGCAAGATTAAATCGGCCAGCTTGTGTTCCGGAGTGGAAAAACGGACGGCGGCCTTATCCGTCGAAAATAACGGATTTCATCTATCGCTAAAGCCCTTTCAGGTGTCGACTGTGCGGTTGGTCACGGAGTAGCGGCCTGCTCCTGCTTGCCGCGGTTCCGGAAGATGCTGCGCAAACATAACGGGATCGTGCCGAACATGCTCGGCCGGTCCACGCTTGCTCGCCTCAATATAGGTTCCGAGACGCCGTCAATTAGGTAGCCGCTTCTAATCTCCTTTCTGAGCGCGGGCTCAATCAGAGACCAGGCCTCCGCTATCTCCCCTCCCACCACAACTACCTCCGGCGCCAGCCCTTGCGCTAATCCTCGAATACCTTTGCCGATAACGGAGGCCGTCGTCAATAGCTGATCGGAGGCCGCTTTATCTCCGTTTAACGCGAACGTGACCAAATCGTGAACCGAGCCGACTTCGCGGGAGCGCCCTGGATGTTTTCGCAAGAATCGTGCCACCGTTGCATCATCGGATGCCAGAGCCTCCCAGCACCCGATATTGCCGCACGAGCAAGGAGGCCCCTGTGAATCCAGCTGCATGTGCCCAAATCCGCCTAAACCGATCCGCGAGCCGATATGCAGCTCGCCATTCAAAATGAAACCGGTCCCGATGCCTTCCACAACCAGTATGAAAAGCAGGCTATGGGCGCTGGCAATCTCCATTGGGCCATACCAAAGTTCCGATAGGGCGGCGGCGTTCGCATCGTTTTCAAGGTAAATGGGCAGCTTCAGGCTCCGCTTTAAGAAACGGGCGATAGGGACGTCAGCCCATCCCAGATTCGGCGAATACACCAATTTGCCCTGTTCGCGATCAATCAAGCCGGGAGCCGTGACGCCTACTCCCCAAAACTGCGATTCTCGATAATTCTGCTTTAGATGGGCGGCTATTTCTTTTCCTAACTGATGTAGGAACCTCTCAGCGTCGCGGCGCGTCGAAACACTTCGCTGGCTTAATATTCGTCCATTGAAATCACTCACCAAGTACACCGATTGATGAACGCCGATGCTGATTCCCACGGCGTACGCCTTCTCCGCATTTACTTGCAGATACACCGCTCGACGGCCGCCTTTCGAAGGCGCCTCCTTCCCCTCATGGACAAACCCATTGCGTCGCAGCCGGTTTACAATCAGCGAAATAGTCCCTGGGCGCAGGCCCGTCTCAGCGGCTAGTTCGGTTCGGGTAACCGGCTGCCGGTCGCGGATTAAATGCAGAAAGCGCGTCTCGTTCGTATCCCGGACGTCTTCAACGTCCAATACCTCTAACCGGTGGTGCTTCTTTCGTTTCATCGCGCGGGAAAAACTTTTACTTCGGCGTTAAGAAAGTGATTGACCTGACTCGAAATCTAGCTTATACCTAGTGATAATAGTTCTTCGTAGGGGTTAGCTAAATGAAGTCCGTTCAAAGTATAGGTTTGTTTGTGCTCCCTTAGCCCTGTTGATTCTAACAGGTACAAGCTGGGTTCGCGACCACTTTTCCTTGAGCGTTAAAAAAGTCTTGACGCTCCCCTAGTTGTGTTTTATATGTGTTGTGGGCGTCTTCGCTGAGAGTTTTCGCTGCTCTCGTTGCTTTAAAAATTCAGGAGTCGGTTCATGAAATTCATTCAAAGACTAAGTTGTCTGCTGGCAAGTGCCCTTTTTCTTATCCCTGCGGCATTCTGCCAAACAACTAACGGCTCAATCAACGGTACAATTACCGATCCTTCCGGGGCCGCGGTGGGAGGAGTCCAGGTGCAAGTTGCGAACAAGGATACCGGGCTCCAAAGAACAGCGGCGTCACTGGATGATGGAAGATACACGATTCCGCAATTGCCGCCGGGGACGTACGATTTGAGCGTTCAGAAAGCAGGTTTCGCTCCTGAAAACCGCCCGGGCTTCCAACTGCTCGTTAACCAGAGTGCAACGGTCGACTTCAAATTGTCGATCTCCGCAGTTTCCCAAACAGTCGAGGTCACAGGAGCTCCTCCGCCTCTGGATACGACGACAGCCACGCTCGGTTCGGTGATCCAGCACCAGCAGGTCGTCGATCTTCCTCTGAATGGGCGAAGCTTCACGCAGTTGACGCTTCTTGCTCCGGGGGCGGCTCCGCAAGAATCCGGGCAGCAAGGCGCGTTCACCGTTCAACAAGGCGCCGGGTCAATCAGTCCCTCAGTGGATGGACAGCGCGGGCAGCAAAACAACTTCACCATGGATGGCGTGTTGAACAACGCAATCTACACCGATACGTGGGTGATAGCACCACCCCCCGACGCGCTGCAGGAGTTTAACGTTCAGGCGCACATCACAGATACGCAGTTCTCCATCTCCTCCGGCGCTAACATCAACATCGTTACGCGCTCGGGCACGAATGAGTTTCATGGGGCTTTATGGGAATTCTTGCGGAACGACGCTCTGGATGCCCGCAATTACTTTGACCAAAGCAAACCGCCGTACCGGCAGAACCAGTATGGCGTGGCTTTCGGCGGTCCTATCATCAAGAACCGCACCTGGTTCGAAGCTTACTGGGAGGGGTTCCGTTCGGTACAGAGCATAAGTTCTTTCGCAAGCGTTCCCACTCAGGCAATGAGGAACGGCGATTTCTCGGCGCTGATCGGACCGCAAATCGGGGCAGACAGCCTGGGGAGGCCAATATACACGAATCAGATCTTCAACCCCAGCACCAGCCGTCCCGACCCCGCAAACCCCACCAATATCATCCGGGATCCATTCGCAAACAATATGATCCCGACCTCTTTGCTCAACCCGACCAGTTTGATGGTTCTGCAGAAATATTATCCGCTTCCCAATTTGAATGTGGCTGCCGGAGTACTCCCGAACTATGAATGGGCCGGTACGAATAACACGGCCAGCGACCAGACTGGGATCAGAATCGATCACAGATTCGGGGATAATGACACTTTATATGGGCGCTATAACCGGTCGGATGCGAACCTACTTCGTCCAGAAGGGCTTCCCACATACCAGCAGACACTTGAGAATTACGGGCAAGTGTTGGCATTGGGATATACCCATTCATTCGGACCCAACACGATTTTGAGCGTTCATTACGGCTACACCAATACGGTGTACGGGCAGTTTGATGCCGCCGCAGGTCAACCGTTTATCAATGCGACGAATTTTGCCGAGTTCGCGCCTGCTAAAGATGGCCTTGCTCTTGGTCCCAACATGGGGATTTCTAACGGCTACACAGGTGTGGGCCAGTTCGCCATTCCGTTAGGGCCGCAGTACAACCATGATGGCCATGCCGACTTATCGCTGGTCCGCGGAAAACATACCATCGGCATAGGAGCAATGATTTACCACATACATAGCTTCGACGATGGATGGGGAGCGGGACCGAGTTTTACGCAGAACGCCACCTCCCAGGGCGGCTTAACAAATGCGTCCGGCAATGGGGCTGCTAGTTTTATGCTTGGCCTCCCGGACAGTTTATCGGGGTTTCTCGGCAACACCTCGGCCGATGAGCGCGGCTGGTGGTATGGCGGCTACGTACAGGATCAGTGGCAGGTATCGAGTAAATTGACTGTGACCTATGGAATGCGTTACGATTTTGTTCCACCTCCCAGCTACGGGAGCAAAATCGTCTCCGGGCTTGATGTGCAAACCGGAAACTTCCTCGTTTCCGGGCCGGTGCCGCCGCTCTATCCAGCTGCAAACGTCCGCAAGACGTATTACGATCCGCATTACAACGGCTTTGAGCCGCGGTTTGGAGTAGCTTACCGCCTCAGTCCTACTACGGTTTTCCGTACGGCATTCGCGATGTTCGACGATCACAATAACACCTTGGTGCAGGAAGCCCAGGATCCGCGGATATCTTGGCCGGAGGGTGTTGGCATCTCAAACATCGACTTGAACCGCGGCTTACCCACTACCTACTTCAGTTCCCTGCCGCCGAGTTCGACGTACTTCAATCCGCTACAGCCATTAGTGGATTTTGGGGCGAACCCTCGCAATAAGATTCCTTATGTGATGGAGTACAACGCGGGCGTGGAGCAGCAGTTCGCTCGTTCTTTCGTCCTCAATCTCGATTATGTGGGTTCCGTCGGACGCGACGAATTTATCCAGCCTGTTGCCAATACCGCTTTGTATCCGGCGCCTGGACCTATTGCACTGCGGCAGCCTTTTCCCGCGTATGGCGGATCGTTTTCCTATGATGAGAATGTTGGGAATTCGAGCTACAACGCTTTCCAAGTGAAGTTACAGAAAGCACTATCCTTTGGCTTGAATTTCATGGCGTCTTACACCTGGTCGAAGTCTTTGGATACTCAATCTGAAGGACAGTCCGGAAGTATTCAATCTATCTACAATTTGCGGAACGACTGGGGTCCATCGGACTTTAATCGAACTCAACTCTTTGTGTTCAGCGGCGTCTACCAGCTTCCTTTCGGTAAAGGAAAACAATATTTAGCGACAGGGAATCCTGTTGCAAGAACTTTGCTTGGCAACTGGAACATTGGCTTCATCGCTACTCTCAACTCGGGACAACCATTTAGTATTGGATCGGGTGGAGATCCTGCAAACGTGGGCGGCGGCAGCGAGCGGGCCCAGGTTATTGGCAATCCGAATTCCGGCTTTACGCAGAGCCGGCTGGAGTGGTTCAATACTGCTGCCTTTGCTGAACCTGCTGCTTACACCTTCGGAAATGAAGGGCGGAACAATTTGACTGGTCCTCCTTTTAAGAACCTGGACTTCAGCGCTTTTAAAGATTTTCATCTCACGGAACGGTTCAACCTTCAATTCCGCTCGGAATTTTTCGACATCCTCAATCATGCGAATTTTGGATTACCCGACGGTACCGTGACCGATCCGAATTTCGGACAGATCACCAGTGTGGCTAACCCGGCAAGTGGTTCACGTGAAATTCAATTCGCGCTAAAGTTGTTGTTCTAACTGATATTTTAAGGAGGATCTCTTTACCGTGGTCCTCTTCGCGTGATGTTTGTTGTCCCTATTGTTCTTCTCGCCTTCGCTGCAGGCGGATGTGAAGAGGCGCTCAAGCCAGTTGTTGCCGCGCTTCAGGCGAATGAACCTGGCAAAGCAAATGCACTGCTTGATGCCATTCGCCCGCAATGCGCCGCCTCAAGTACATTTCATGAGCTCGCTGGGTTTGCCAATGAACTCAACGGCAACTTCGCGGGCGCCGCGCAAGAGTTTCAGCAGGCTTTCTCACTAGATCCGCAAACTTCTAACAATCCCAGTGTCATTCTCGGGTACGTTCAAGCGCTCGTTGAAACGAACCAATCGGCCCGATGGGAAGGTTTTTTGGCCGCTAAACAGCGCAGTCTTTCCCCGCCGGTTCTTTTTTCACTCGGCACGCTCTTCGCTAAACATCGCGATTATCCGCAGGCGATTAAATATTTCCAGCAAATCCCAGCCGCACTGGCCGACGACGCTGTCTATTTCAATCTTGGGCTGGCTCACTCACGCTTGCGCCAATTTGAAGACGCCCGAAAATGCTATTTCCACGCCATTGATATGCATCCGGGTCATGTCGAAGCGTACTTTCGAGTGGGACTTGATTATGCCGCATCCGGCAATCTCCGGAAAGCTCTCCCGTGGTTGTTTCGCGCCCGCGATTTCGCCCCTGCGCGTCCCGATATTGCATACGCTTTGATTGAGCAACTACTGTCTCTCCAGTATCTCGATACAGCTGCCAAGGTCGCTGCTGAAGCTCTCACGGCAAATCCGCGAGATTCTCTGCTGATGGTTGCCGACGGCGACGTGCTGCTGGTGCGAGGCAATACAAACGACGCTGCGGCCAATTATCAAAATGCACTCATCGTGGAGCCCAAGCTGCCGGACGCGCTGCTGGGGTTGGCGCGAGTTGAACAGGGGCAAGGGAACGCCGCGGAAGCGCGTAAGAACTTGCTCAACGCCCTCTCAATTGATCCGGAAAACGCCGCCGTCTGTGGTGAGTTGGGCTCCATCGAAGTACACGATGGCGATTGGGCCAATGCTTATGCTCACCTTTCCAAAGCGTGGTCGTTAGACCAGTCGCGCCTCACGGTTGCTCTGCAATTGGCTCAGGCGCTTCAGCACCTGGAGCGGGCGTCCGATGCTTTGCATGTGCTGCAGCCGCTGGCCGGCCCTGCGTGATTCTTCAGCCTTTCATTCCGAGCTCGTGCAAATTTACACGAAGCTCGGTAGAGCCGCCGAGGCCCGTGCGGAGCTTGGCCAAGTTGCTGCTCTTCAGGAAAAATCCGCTAACGCGCTTCGCTTCGAGGACCCCAAGACCTATGTCCATTAAGTGGGCACTCGTGGTATTTGTCCCCGTTATTTATCTTAAGGCGCAATGCGCCGCGCAGGGAACATTCACGAAGGTAAATAGTCTCTTGCAGAACCGCCGGTATGACGACGCAGCCAAAACGCTCGATGGCCTGAAGCATTGCACCGCGCTTTCCCCCATTGAACGTTTTGAAACCGGTTGGTTGTATGGCCGCGCCAGGCATTTCGCCGCCGCTTTGGAGAATTTCAACGCGGTCCCTGAGGCTGTGCCCGACGTCGTAACCCACAACTATGCCGTGGCGCTGAGCAAGTTCGAGCTTGCCGATTATCAAGGCGTCGTCGATGTTTTGAAGAACCTCCGCGCGAAAGCGGAGCTCGATACTAAGTCCGCCAATCTCCTGGCTGTCTCCTTCTCAAAGCTGGGCTTGTATCAGGAGGCATATTCCGTTCTGACACAGGATATTCACGACCATCCGGAGGACCTGCCCGCTTACTTAAATATGATCACTGTTTGCGCTGAGGGAGGAGATTTCGCCAAGGCCGCAACAGTAGCTTCCGACGCAAACCGGCTGTTCCCGCAATCGGCTGAAGTACTGATCGTGCGAGGCGCGGCCTATATTCTGTTGGGCCATTTGGACGAGGCGCAAAAAGACTTCACGGCGGCGGCCGGCATGGCTCCACAGTCCGCCGAGCCTCGCTTCTTTCTGGCGCTCACGGAATACAAACTGGGACAGTATGCCAAGGCGGTGAGCGTTCTGCAATCCGCCATCTCAGAAGGCATCGCCGATTCCGATTTGCACTACCTCATGGCCGAATCGCTCCTGAAACTCGATCCCGTCGACCAGCGCAAGGCTATCGCCGAACTTACTCGCGCGATCGAACTCAATAGCAACTCAGTTTCAGCTAGAACCCTCCGCGGGAGGTTACTGCTGGAGTCGGGCCGGACAAAGGAGGCGGTTGCGGATCTTCAATTGGCGAGTCGCCTGGATACAACCTCCCGTAGCGCCGTTTATAACTTGGCGCGTGCCTATCGCGCGGAAGGAAGAACAGCGGAAGCACAATCTTTATTTGAGGGTTTGCGTTCTGAAACTGGCGATACTCTCACGGAGATGGGTGACAAACGGCTCAATCAGGCGCTCAAACAGAGTTCTACCGGCAAAGCCCAATGATTCTGTTGTTGCTCCTTTTTCTGCCGCTTCTAACGTCAGCCGGCGTCGATACTCCGCATATAAAAGCGGCGGCCGCTGCATACCGCCAGGGCAAAGCGGCCTTGCTCAGAAACCAGCCCGCGGCAGCGGCGGAATTGCTTAAAACGGCGATTGATATCGAGCCTACGTTCCTGGACGCCTACAAAAGCCTGATCGACGCGCGTCTCGCTTCAGGCGACCGTATCGAAGCCGCCGCCGTGATAACAAGATTGCTAGAAATTGAACCAGGGGCCACTCATTACCGTCTGCTGCTTGCCCAGATCCTGCTTACTCAAAAGCAATGGGACAGAAGCCTGGCGCAGTTTTTCCTCGTGCTTCGGGACGATCCTTTTAATGCCGATGCGCTCTTGGGTTTTGCGGCCGCCGCGAAATCGGTGGGCATGGACAGCCGTGCTTCTGAGGCGCTAGCCAAAGGACGAGACCGCTATCCGCTCGACAAGCGATTCCGCACGCCATAAGCAGCGCTAGCCACCGGTGGGCCGTTCCACGTGGCCGCCGAACTTAAAGCGCATAGCGGACAGTACCTTTTCCGCGAAGGTATGCTCGCGGCGGGAGCGGAAGCGGGTAAATAAAGCCGAGGCCAGAACCTCCACCGGCACCGACTGCTCAATGGCGGCGTTAATGGTCCAACGTCCTTCGCCTGAATCCTCCACGAAACCGCTGTAGTTAGAGAGGTCGGGATTTTCGGCTAGCGCCATGGCCGTTAAATCGAGCAGCCACGAACCGATTACGCTGCCCCGCCGCCAGAGTTCGGCGATTTCCGCCGCGTTCAGGTTGAACCGTTCTTCTTGCGGCAAGGCATCGGAGTTCTTGTGTACCAAAATGTCGAACCCTTCGGCATACGCCTGCATTACGCCATACTCAATGCCATTGTGAACCATCTTCACGAAGTGGCCGGAGCCGGGCGGACCCGTCCGAAGATAGCCCTGTTCAGCGGTGCCGCCCAGTTTGTCGAACCCCGGCGTACGGTCAATGGTTCCCATGCCTGGAGCCAGCGTTTTGAAAATCGGCTCCCATTGGCTGAATACTTTCTCCTCGGCTCCTACCATCAGGCAATAGCCTCGTTCAACGCCCCAAACTCCGCCGCTGGTACCCGCGTCCATGTAGTTGATGCCGCGCTTCTTGAATTCGGCCGCCCGGCGAATGTCGTCTTTATAGAAACTGTTTCCGCCGTCGATGATGGCGTCGCCCGCCTCCATTGCGGCGGCTAACGTCTGAACAGTGCTCTCGGTCGCCTTTCCTGCCGGCACCATGACCCAAACCGCGCGCGGCTTGCTAAGCTTCTGCACCAGGTCCGCCAGCGACGCAGCACCGCCCGCACCGTCCGCGACGAGTTTCGTCACGTTGTCGGGATTCAAGTCGAATACTGTACAAGTGTGGCCGCCTTTTTCCAGCCGACGGACCATGTTCGCGCCCATGCGCCCCAGACCTACTAGGCCAAGTTGCATTGTTTCTCCTGAATGAATCTGAAAATCTTCGATGTCACCTGATAGCTTACTTCTTTACCGCTCTAAAGCAGATGAGATCCGAACTAAGGCCCGGCGTTTCAAACCACTTGCCGATTCTCTCGGGAATTCTGGCCGTTAGCTTATTCTGTTTAGCGTGCGCGGCGTGCAATCGGACTCACGTAACCACGGTGGCGGTCATTCCCAAAGCCAGTGCCGATATCTTCTGGCAAAGCGTTCATGCAGGCGCGGTAAAGGCTTCGTGGGATAACAACGTCAAGATAGTTTGGGATGGGCCGGCAAACGAAACCGACATCGCCACTGAAATGCAAATCGTGGAGACGATGATCAACCGGCATGTGGATGCGATCGCCCTGGCGCCTTCCGACCGGTCGGCGTTCAAGATTGTCGTGGACCGCGCCAGCAAAGCGGGAATTCCAGTGATTATTTACGATTCGGGAATCGACACTGATAATTACCGGACCTTTGTAGCTACCGACAATTACTTAGGCGGTGAAATGGGCGCGGATCGCTTAGGCCAACTGCTTAACGGCAAGGGAAAGATTGTGATGGTGAAGACTACGCCCGGTGGAGCTTCCACCACTGCCCGCGAAGATGGCTTTAGAGATGAACTGAAGAAGAAATTCCCGGCCATTCAAATTTTGGACGAGCGTTACGGCATGGCAACCGTTGCCCAGTCGCTTACCGTGACTGAAAACATGCTGACCGCACATCCCGATCTTGACGGCATTTTCTGTTCGAATGAGTCCGGCAGTTCCGGTGCGTCGCAAGCGCTGCGAAATCGCCGGAAGAAAGTTAAGCTTGTCGGCTTTGACTCCAGCCCAACGTTAATTGATGGAGTGGAAGCCGGTTGGATCGATTCTTTAGTGATTCAAGATCCATTCACTATGGGCGATACGGCCGTAAGGCAAGCTGTAAAAGCATTGAAGGGAGAGCAGACCGTTAAAAAAATCGCTCTCCCCCCGCATCTTGTCGATAAGGGTAATCTCCACGAACCAGCTATCGACGCCCAACTCCACCCCGACCTGAAAAAATATTTGGGAGCTGTCGACTAATTAGTGCCGGTAAGTAGCCAGTAGCGAATCACCCGTTACCGGAGCACTCGCCGTGCTGGCGAATGTGACGGACGAGCCGGAGATCGAATAATCGCCGCCTTGGCTCAGCAATACGCCGTTTTTATAGAGCTTCAGGCTGGCTGCCGGATTAGGCGCGCTTGCCAGAGCGAAATTGAGATTAACACCATTCACGGCACCCCCTGGCATTTCCGAGTCGGTGAAGATTGTTGCTGCTCCGCTTCCAGGAACGCGGTAATACGCTAGAACCACGTCTCCGGTTTTAGGCGTGCTGGCGGGCAGGAACGTGATCGCCGAGCCGCTAATGTTGAAGTCAACGCCTATGGCCTGTATGAGGCCATTTCGGTACAGCGACAGACTGGTTACCGGCGCGGGAGGGTGGCTCAAAGTAAAGCTGGTGTTGGAACCATTGGCGAGGCCGGTTGGAGTTTCGTTGTCAACGAAAACGGCGTTCGAGCCGCTGGCGCTCAGCGTATTCACCGTGGCATTTAAGCCGTTAAGGCTGTTAGTCAAACTGGTAACGGTCGTACTCAGCCCGCCAACTGTGCCGTTTATATTGGTCAACGAAGTTGAGTTGCCGGTTACCGTCGTTGTCAGGCTGGCAAGGTTCGCAGTCAAAGTCGAAATGGAACTGGTGTGCCCGCTAACCGTGGTGTTCAAGCCCGTTACGGTTGCCGGTTAAGGCGGTCAGCGCCGTGCCATTCGCGGTTACTGTGGTGTTGAGATTGCCTACGGTAGAGCCGAGCGTGGCCAATGTGCCGCCTTGAGAGGTTACTGTCGTATTCAGCCCAATCACTGTCGAATTCAATCCCGCGACCGAAGAGGTCAGACCCGCCAACGACGCGGTGTGAGAGGCAACTGTTGCGCCGAGCGTTGAAAGCATACTGGCCTGATTGGAAACAGTGCTACTGAGTGACGTCATATTGTTGGTGAGCCCGGTAATTGAGGAGCTATAGCTGTTGGTGGTCTCTTGTAAGTTATTCAAAGTTGAGTTGATGTTACTCAAGCTGCTCGAGAGGCCGGTCACTTCGTTAATAGCAATCGGCAATGTGGCATATTGGCTGCCACCACCGCCCGACCCGCCGGTCCCCCCGGATCCGCCCGATCCTTCCGTGCTGGATTGGCGGACTTAGCTCAGGGGAATAGGCGTGCTGCTGGGCGGAACTTGCCAGATCTCGGTCCACGTCACCAGTCCATTACTGCTGTTATAGACCACGCTATAGTAAGTGCCCGCCGCGGCAGTAGTTGTAGGTACTAACAATACTGAAAGCGCGCCATTGTAGATTGCGGCAGAAGTGCTAAGCCGGGAAACTGTTCCACTACCCGATCCTGAGTAGCCGTTCCAAGTAATCGTCACCGTTCCGTTGAACGGCGTTCCGTCCGGGTTAGTGACTGTGTCCAAAATCTGAGTCAAATTCGACTGTGCGAGCGCACAACTGGCAACGAAGGTTGCACAGAGTAGTGTCGCCGATAGGAGTTGGCGGAGCTTAATCATGTTGCCTCATGTGGAGATTTGCCCTATTTCTTTTTACGGGCGACTTCACTCCAACATGCGCTTCACATCTGCCTGCAAAATTTTCGCGCGCTGCAAGCTTGGGCAATTTCGCTAATTCATTTAAAAGAAACCCACTTACAATTTTGTTTTGAAATTCGCCATAATTTGTGACCGGAGAATTACTGGCTGGCCCGTGGCCGATCTGTGCGATTACCGTCGGTCCAATTAACCGACAACAAAGGCGAAGAAACGGCGCATTTTGCGAAACAAAATCAACCCAGCATGCCGCCGCACTTGTCGATCTTTTCCGCGCCGAGATATGGCTGCAGAGCTTTCGGCACGGCCACTGTGCCGTCGGGCTGCTGGAAATTTTCGATGATCGCCACCCAAGTTCGGCCAATGGCCAGTCCGCTGCCGTTTATCGTATGCACAAAATCGGCTTTTGTTTTGCCGCTCTTAAACCTTATTTGCGCCCGCCGCGCCTGAAACGCTTCGAAGTTCGAGCAGGAAGAAATCTCTTTGTAAGCGTTCTGCCCGGGCAGCCACACTTCCAGGTCGTAAGTCTTGGCGGAACTGAAGCCTAGGTCGCCAGTGCAAAGGGCCATGGTCCGATAAGGCAGCTCAAGCCGTTTGAGAACCTCTTCCGCATGTGAGGTCAGCCGCTCATGTTCGTCACTGCTCTGTTCAGGCCGCGTGAACTTCACCAGTTCCACTTTCTGAAACTGGTGCTGACGGATGATGCCGCGCACATCGCGCCCATATGAGCCGGCCTCGCTACGAAAACAAGGCGTATAAGCACACAAAGAAATGGGCAGCGTGTCTGCGTTCAACGTCTCACCGCTGAAATAGGTTGGTAACGGGAACTTCAGCTGTGGGCGCCAACCAAAAATCGTGATTCTCAATCTTGAAGAGATCGGCGGCAAACTTTGGCAGTTGTCCCGTGCCATACAGACTGGCGGAATTAATCAGGAATGGCGGCAGCACTTCTTTGTAGCCATGCTCTTTTGTATGCAGATCGAGCATGAAATTAATGAGCGCCCGTTCAAGCCGCGCTCCGATGCCCCAATACACCGCGAACCGGGCGCCGGTCACTTTAGCCGCCCGCTCCATATCCAAGATGCCGAGTTCCGGACCAAGATCCCAATGCGGCTTGGGCGCAAAAGCGAATTCGCGGGGCGCGCCCCAGCGCCGTATTTCGACGTTATCGCGCTCGCTATTGCCCAGGGGCACGCTTTCATTGGGAAGGTTCGGAACGCTCGCCAGCAAGCCCTGAAACTCTTTGTCCAGTTCGTCAACCTGCTTTTCGAGCGCGGCGCTGCGTTCGTCCGCGGCTCGAACGGCCAGCTGTTTCGCGCTCGTATCGACGCCTTCTTTGCGCAGCTTGCCAATTTCGAGCGTGGCTTGGTTGCGGGACGCCTTTACTTGTTCGCTTTCCGTAACGCACTGCCGGCGCCGCTTATCCAGGTCCAGGAATGCGTCCACGTCAAGCGCGTAGCCTCGATTAGCCAAGCGCCGCCGCACTTCTTCTAAATTCTTACGGAAGAAATTAAGATCGTGCATTCAGGGCGTAATTAGGTGCGCTGCCCGATCGCGACCCAGGGCTGTCCATCGGGCAAACCCGTGTAATCGGCCCTTGGCCGGATGAGACGGTTATTGCGGTATTGCTCCAGAATGTGCGCGGTCCAGCCCGACATCCGGCTCACGGCGAAAATGGGCGTGAACAAATCGACTGGAATTCCCAGCGAGTAATAACAGGAGGCGGAATAAAAATCGACGTTGGCGTTAAGCTGTTTCAGATCGTGAACGGTTTGCTCAACTCGCGTTGACTTTTCGTACAGATCGGTGTGACCGGTACTCTTCCCCAGCTCGGCGCTTAGTTTTTTCAGATGTATGGCGCGCGGATCAAGGACATGGTAGACGCGATGGCCGAAGCCCGGCACTTTGATTTTGTTCTCCAAATCGCTTTTGGCCTTAGCCGCGGCGTCGTCAACTGAATCGGCCTTGAGCAGCATCTGTATGACCGCTTCGTTCGCCCCGCCGTGCAGCGGACCTTTTAAAGCGCCAATGGCGGAAGTGACGGCCGAGTAGATGTCGGAGAGCGTAGCGGCCGTTACCCGCGCCGCAAAAGTGGAGGCGTTCAATTCGTGATCAGCATGCAGAATGAGCGCGACATTGAAAACGCGTTCCATCACGGAATCGGGTTTCTTGCCGTTCAAGGTATACAGGAAGTTTGCCGCATAGCCAAGGTTCGGATCGCCCTCGATAATAGGGCGGCCGTTTCGAAGCCGGTCGAACGTCGTGACTAAGGTTGCGATTCTCGCCATCAACTTTACGGCTTTCTTCACGTTGGCTTCATCCGACATGTCGCCGGCTATCGGATCGTATACGCTGAGCAGCGAAACCGCGGTACGCAGCACGTCCATGGATGCCGCGTCCTTCGGCAGGGCTTTTAGAAAATTGATGATTTCAGCGGGTAGCTGCCGCTCAGCGACAAGTTCCGATTTCAACTGGGCCAATTGGCCCTGAGTTGGCAGTTTGCCGTTCCATAACAGGAAGATGACCTCTTCGAAAGAGGCATTGTCCGCCAGGGTATGGATGTTGAAACCGGAGTAACTAAGTACTCCTTTCTCCCCATCGATAAAGCAGATGGCCGACGAAGTGGCAACCACCCCTTCTAGACCGGCTCCCGTGCTCGCCATCAAAGTTTTTTATTTCTCCCGATTTGATTCTATATAATTCGCGTTTGGCTTATGTCCAGATGGTGCGCGGCAACGGCCCTCAAATGAACCGGACGCCGAAATTGCGTTAGAGCGATAATGGCGAATTGGTGACATCGCCAACACAAGCCGCCCTTCACTGTGACCTTGACCGCGAAACGCTCTTGCGGGCCTTCCGGTTAATGTACCTATCGCGCTGTCTCGACGACCGGGAAGTTCTTCTTAAGCGCCAGAACAAGATTTTTTTCCAGGTCAGCGGCGCGGGGCATGAAGCGGTCCAGGTGGCGGCGGGAATGGTGTTGAAGGCTGGTAAAGACTGGGTGGTTCCGTATTACCGCGACCGTGCATTGGCGCTCGCCCTTGGTTTAACGGCGGAAGACATGCTGCTGCAGGCGGTGGGCGCGGCGCGTGATCCAAGCTCTGGCGGACGCCAGATGCCTTCGCATTGGTCCTCGCCGTCGCTGCACATACTATCTGGTTCGTCTCCCACAGGCACCCAGTATTTACACGGTCTTGGGTGTGCCAACGCTAAACGCTATTTAGATCCGGATTCCGACGAGATTACACTGGTTTGTTCCGGTGAGGGCGCAACCAGCGAAGGCGAGTTCTGGGAATGCATGAACATTGCCTGCATCGAGCGCCTGCCTTTGCTCGTGCTGATTGAGGATAACGGCTACGCCATATCGGTGCCGGTGGAATTTCAAACTGCCGGTGGAAATGTGGCGAGGCTTTTAGCGGGATTTCCCGGCCTCTTGCGGTTGGAAGTAGACGGGACAGATTTTTGCGAGTCGTATCGCGTTGTAAAACAGGCAGCGGATTATTGCCGCAGCGGCCATGGGCCGGCGTTAGTGCTCGCGTCAGTGACCCGGCCCTACTCACACTCGTTATCCGATGATGAGCGCCTTTATAAACCGCAGATTGAGCGCCAGCAGGAGGCTGCGCGCGACCCGCTGAAAACCTTTCCTGAGTTCCTGATACAGGAAGGATTAGTCGACCGCGGCGCGATTGACCGCCTGACGCGCGACATCGATCTGGAGGTGTCGGAAATTAGCCAGAGAGTGTTGCGCGAACCATCTCCCACTGCCGGCTCTTCGCTCCATTTTTTATATTCCGGCAAGATCGATCCTCAGTCGGACCAATTCGTTGTCGAGCCTCACTTCGAAGGCGATCCGCGCACCATGGTGGACTCCATCAATCGGACTTTAGCCGAAGAGATGCGCCGCGACGACCGGGTAATTGTCTTTGGCGAGGACGTGGCCGATTGCAGCCGCGATGAATACCTGAAAGAAGTGAAAGGCAAGGGCGGAGTGTTCAAAACAACCTCCGGGCTGCAGCGTGAGTTCGGCAACCTGCGGTGCTTCAATACGCCCATTGCGGAAGCGGGAATTGTCGGCCGCGCCATCGGTATGGCTGTTCGCGGATTGAAGCCCGTTCCCGAAATTCAATTTTTCGACTACATCTGGCCTGCCATGATGCAAATTCGCAGCGAGCTTGCCACCCTGAGGTGGCGTTCGAACAACGGATTTTCGTGCCCAATGGTGATTCGCGTCCCGATTGGCGGCTACCTCACCGGCGGGTCCATTTATCACAGCCAGTGCGGCGAGACGGCGTTTACCCATATCCCCGGCTTGCGAGTGTTGTTTCCATCGAACGCCCTGGACGCTTGCGGCTTGCTGCGGACGGCAATTCGGTGCGACGATCCGGTGCTGTTCTTCGAGCATAAGAAGCTCTATCGCGAACCATACAACCGCGCGCCTCATCCGGGGCTCGACTATACGATTCCATTCGGCAAGGCGAAGGTGGTGAAGCTTGGCCAGGACCTCACAATCATTACTTATGGCGCGCTGGTGCAGAAATCTCTGCAAGCCGCGTTGCAGATTGAGCAGAGAAGCGACCGTTCGGTGGAAGTAATAGATCTCAGGAGCCTGGCGCCTTACGATTGGGATTGCATCAGCCAGTCGGTGAAGAAAACCAGCCGCGTGTTGATCGCCCATGAGGACACGCTTTCCTGGGGCTACGGCGCGGAAATCGCCGCTCGCATAGCGGACGAATTGTTTAGTCATCTGGACGCTCCGGTAGGCAGGGTGGCGGCGCTTGATACGTGGGTGGCGTACAACCCGCAAGTGGAAGATGAGATCCTGCCGCAGGTGCATAACATAGTGGCGGAAGGCCAGCGTCTTTTAGCCTTCTAGCGTGGCAACTATGAGCCGAGTGGACACCCTGGCGGCCACAAAGGCGCTCAAGAAGGCATTCTCACACAATGGAGTGCATCCCTCGCAACGTTCCCACACGCCGATCATTGTCCGTGAAGCGGGTTACGCACTTAGGCTGAAGCCGCCAAGAGCCCAAGCGGATTCCCAAAAATGGCGCGATGCTGCGCTCTAATTTTATTCAGCGGCCAGTCTTAACTTCCGGATGGCCCGTCAACCGGAAACTTGAACTTTTTGCGCGCATTAAACGCAGCATAGGGCTGAACCCCAATCCTTCAAGAGAATGGAAAGTAGTCGACGCGCGGGCAGCGCATACGAGGCGGAGGTCGAATGCGATCAGAGATCGAAAACGCGGAAGCGAACAACACGCACCGGACATACGTGAGACTTGCGGGTTTTTTGTTTCTCGGAGAAATCATCCTTGCCGTCGAACCCGATTTATTCCCCAGCGCCCTTTATATATATTTATAGGCGGGAAAACCCTGCTCTCGCGCGTGGCGATCAGCCTACGAAATCGATCCCTTGCGGATGACCTTCTCCATCACATTCGCAAACGTGTCGATCTCTTCAAGCGTCGTATACACATTCGGCGTGATCCGCAACCCCTGATACTCGCCTGGCGTGACAATCGCCACTGTCCAGACGCGGTACTTCTCCCACAGGTAGGCCGAAAGCTTTGGTGCGTCGAACCCGTCGATGCTGATGAACCCGATGCCGCACGATTGCTCAGGATCTTCGCTGTTCAGGATCTTCACGCCCGGCAATTCGCGCAGCCGGTTCGACCAGCGCTTCCTCAGGTAGCGCAGCCGCTCCGCCTTGCGCTCGCCGCCAATGCTGTCGTGGAAATCCAGCGCCTCGGTGATCGCGTTCCTCTGCGATGCCGGATGAGTACCGATCTCCTCGAACTTCCTGATGTTCCCCTTCATGGAATCGGGCGCAGCCATCATGGGCCAGATCTTTTCGATCTTCGACTTCTTCACGTACAACATCCCGGTGCCAATCGGCGCCAGCACCCATTTGTGCAGCGACGTGCCGTAGTAATCGCACTCCAGGTCGGCTTGCTTGAATGGGAACTGCGCGAAGGCATGGGCGCCGTCCACCAGCACTTCAATACCGCGATCGCGCGCCATCCGGCAGATCGATCTGACCGGGAAAATCTGTCCCGTGCGGTTGGTGATATGGCAGATGGAAATCACTTTGGTACGCGGCGTGATCGCAGCTTCAATCTGCTTCTGCAAATACTCCATGCTGGGCGGTGGAACCGGGAAACTTCACCTGCTTCAGGACAATGCCGTCGCGCCGTTCGCGCTGCTGCCAGGTGGTGATCATACGCGGATAATCCTGGTTAGTCGTCACCACTTCGTCGCCGGCCTTCAACTCCATGCCCAACTGAACAATCTCGTTCGCCTCACTGGCGTTGCGCGTGATCGCAATCTCTTCCGTGTCGCAGCCGAACATTTGCGCCAGCCGCCGCCGCACCGTCTCCAACCCCGGATCGAGCACGTTCCACATGTAGTAGGAGGGATTCATGTTCTCTACTTCGAGGTAGCGAATTTCGGTGTCCATTACCGTCTTGGGCGCCGGCGAAACGCCGCCGTTATTCAGGTTGATCATGTTCCGGTCAACCGTGAATGCATGGCGCACGTTAAACCAGAAGTCTTCGTCGCGCGCCACCGTGTCGGCGGGGCGGCCGGAAATCGCTTCAGCCGCGTGCTGAGCTTTGAGGACAGATCCAGGCTGGAGCGTGGCCAAGAGTCCCGCGGAAGTGCCAAAAAAACGTCTGCGGTGCATGGTTATCACGATACCGCATTTAGCCGCCCAGGGCCCGGACATGCGCTTCACTCGCCATCGCCAAGCCTTCCAGGTTGTATCCACCCTCAAGGACTGACACCAGCCTGCCGTCGCAATACTTCGCCGCGATGTCCAGCATGATTCCGGTCAGCTCATTAAAATCGGCATCGGTCAGGCGGAAATGCCCCAACGG
The DNA here is from genome assembly GCA_963718465.1 of Bryobacterales bacterium. Classification (GTDB taxonomy): domain Bacteria; phylum Acidobacteriota; class Terriglobia; order Bryobacterales; family Bryobacteraceae; genus Bog-105. The sequence goes on from CAVQZK010000008.1 coordinate 65,798, forward strand.
ATCGTTTATTCTCGAGTCGAACCCGGCCGAAACCAGAACCAAATCAGGGTGAAACCGTTCCGCGGCTGGAACCAACTGCTGGTGAAATGCGCCAACAATTTCCGCTCTTCCCGACCCCGCAGGCAGCGGACAATTGATGGTCTTCCCTGCCCCAGCGCCTTCGCCTGTTTCATTGCGCGCGCCTGTTCCCGGATACCAGGGCGATTGATGCGTACTAAAGAACAAGACCGATCCGTCATCGTAGAAAATATCCTGCGTACCGTTCCCGTGATGAACATCCCAATCGGCAATCAACACGCGTTCCGCGCCATACTTTGTTTGTGCGTAGCGGGCGGCAATCGCCACATTGTTGAACAGGCAGAAGCCCATCCCGCGACCGGCGCTGGCATGATGTCCGGGAGGACGCACCACCGCAAAAGCATTTTCGACATCGTGCGCGAAAACCGCGTCCACCGCGCAAATCGCACAACCTGCCGCCAATCGTGCCGCTTCGTCGCTTTGCGCCATGATGTCGGTATCGCCGGTGCTGAGTTGATCCCGATGCTCAGCAACCTCTCGACCCACTAGGGCGATGTATTCGCGAGTGTGCGCCAGCGCAAGTTCATCGTCGTCCGCCGCGCGAGTGCTCAATCGGGTCAGATCACGCGATAGTCCGCTCCGTTCCAAGCGGTCCATTATAGCTGTAAATCGCGCTGCCTGTTCCGGATGATGCGGACCCGTATCGTGCTTCTTCACGCATGGGTCGGCTGCGATTCCGCTATGATGCATCTCAATCGATTGGAAATTAGAAACGCGTCGTTTTGATGGAAACCAACTGTTCCTCGGGAACCGGTTCTACGGTGCGCGTTTGCTTGCCCCGGAACGAATCGAAATAAGAAATCTGGTGGACGCACGAAATTGTACACATGGGCGCACAAGATTTCTGTGTAACGTACTCGCGGCGGATGTCTTCCACTGAGTAACTTTCCAGCGGCTTTGCCGGAAATCCGCGCTGCTGCGAGCAATAATGCACTAATCCTTCTTCGCAGATATAGAGATATCGTGAGCCCGCCCGGCAGCGCCAATCGCTCGGTTCGCCATTCGCAATTTTTTCCTGGAAGCCGTTCAAACGCGAAAAATGCTTTTTCTCGAACTTCTTCATCTCCAGAAACACTTCGCGCTCGCGCGCCGCCAGCGGCCGGAGTTGTCCATCGCCATCGTGAATGATTCCCACGGTAGATGTGAATCCAAGTTCCATGGCGCGCTTGCCCACGATCAAGGCGTCTTCAGGAGTACGAATGCCGCCGCCCAATACCGAGTTGATGTTTACGTGGAAATCGGCATGTTCGGAAAGCAATTGAAGCTTCTTGTCCAGAACCTTAAGGCTCTTCTTCGAAACTTCATCCGGCATTACGTTGTCGATGCTGATCTGAAGATAATCGAGCCCGGCGTCATTCAGCTTCCTGATGCGGTCGGCCGTGAGCAGATAGCCGTTGGTAATCAATCCAGCGAGCGTAGCGTTTTTGCGGATGCCGCAAATAATTTCGTCCAGTTCCGGATGCAGCAGCGGCTCGCCGCCGCTCAACGTAATCACGCCGGTTTTGAGCCTGCCCAGCAGTTCCACGCGGTGCAGCATCACGTCCAGCGCCACCGGTTTTGAAAAATCGTCGTACTCGTTGCAATACGTGCATGACAGATTACAGCGGCGAATGGGAATAATGTGCGCCATGATCGGGTGATCAGTGCTGAGAGTGCCTTTAACCAGGAGAGCGAACTCCCGCCGGCGGCGATCTAGCTTGCGGCCCAGCCGCTCCCCATTCAAGCTGGATTGGGACATTTGAGACGCGATACCCTCATTTAAGCACAGAGTACAACGTTGAAAGCACTGGAGATAGCCGAAACGCCCTAATTGGCACTTGAAGCGGCAATATCCCCAGGAGAACGGCTTAGCCTAATGCCTAAGCTTAGTTTCCCGCCTTTAAGACCTCAGGAATAATCACCGGCGTGAAATGCATAATAAACGACTGCATTGATCGCTCAAACGAACTCATTCCGTAGCTCTTGGCCTCGTTCAACGCCCGCCGGTTATCCCAACCGTCATGCTGTACCCGGTAACAGGCAATCACCGTGCCGGTCCGGTCTTTGCCGCGCAGGCAATGCACATAGATCGGGTTCCCCGCTTCACCATGAACAATAAGTGAAAGCACGTACTGCATCTCCGCCGGTTTGGGTGCCGATAGCGGGTGCAACGGGACATTCACATACTTCAACCCTAGCTTCTCGACCTCTACCTTTTCAGCCAGCGTTCCCTTCGGCTCCTCCCGCAGATCTATCACTGTCTTCACACCCATGTCGTGAAGTTCTTTGAGCGCTTCGGGCGTAGGTTCGCCACCGCGGAACAAGCGATCGTTCACTTGGCCAAAATTTCTAACATGCGAATGATTCCCGTCCGCCGCAAACGAGAAGTGACCAAGCAGTAGAACCAGGCAGAACGTTCGGAGCATATTTCTGCCTTATTTCTGTGGCTTTGGCGGGGGCGGAGCTGGCGGTTGCTGCGATTTTTCCCCGCTGCCAACCGCTCCATAGGTAATGTTCGATTCGGTCTTGAATTCGAATTTCTTGTAGTGGTCGTACTTCACCACTTCCTTAATACGCTGCGATTGGCCATCTTTAAAATTCAACGTGTCGTCAGCATACGAGTAAGTCGGGAACCAATATTTGCCGTCGATTTGCTCCCGGTAAGTCTCGAACTTCGGGAACTGCTGGTCCTCATTTCTTCCCAGATGTCCGGTCCCGCGGCCAAAGGTCTTCACAATCTGAAGATCCTGATCATCCACCCAAATGTCGCCGTCAAAATAGCGTTTCCTGTCTTTGGTAAGTACCTTGGGAGAAACCGTAAAAACGTAGCAGGAAATTTCGTCGATTTTTTCGCGGCCCTTATAAGTAACGTTATATTCGGGCAACGTGTCGTTCGTCATCACAAACGGCATTACATTGCGCAAGTCCTGTTCGTCTTCCCCGGTCATCACGATATTTGTCAGTGAAGTAACAGGCGCGTGCGTTACGTGCGAGGTGCGCTTATTACGGTCGTCGAAGCTGACCTCTTCAACAATCTCGTATTGGCCCCCCGCGGGAACAGTTTCGGTAAGTTTACTGGTTTGGCGGTATGTATACTGCTCACGCGCGATGGCAAACTCGGTCTCTTTCTGCGTGAACTTCTTGATGATGTCTTGAATCTGCTCCGGCGTGGGATCGGGCTTTTTGTCGATCGCCCACAGCAGGAGTGCCGAACCTAAAACGCAAACGGTGAACGCGGAATAACGTCGAAACTGCATCACTGTCTATTGTGACGGATTCGAAGCGAAATGGCGTTACTCAGCGATTATTTGACGGGGTCGAGCAACGCCTTCGCAATCGTCACCCGCTGCATGTTGCTGGTTCCCTCATAGATACGCCCGATCTTGGCATCCCTGTATAGCTTCTCGACCGGGTAATCTTTCGTGAAGCCGACACCGCCCAACACCTCAATCGCCTTAGAGGCGACCTCTTCCGCGATAGTGGAACAGAAATATTTGGCCATAGCGGCTTGCGTTACGAAAGGCTGGCCGGCGTCGCGCAAACGGGCAGCGTTGTAGACCATCAGCCGCGCCGCTTCTATCTGGGTGGCCATCTCTGCTAAGTCAAACTGCACACCTTGAAATTCCCCAATGCGCTTTCCGAATTGCTTCCGTTCGCGGGCATATTTCAACGCATGATCGAACGCACCCTGCGCTAAGCCAAGCATTTGCGCGCCAATGCCGATTCGTCCCTCATTCAGCGTCTCAATGGCAATTTTGTATCCCTTGCCTGCTTCGCCCATCACCTGTTCACGCGCGACCGGCACATCGTCCAGAATCAATTCGCAAGTGGACGACGCCCTGATCCCTAGTTTGTCTTCCTTTTTCCCAATCGAGAATCCTGGCATACCGCGCTCCACCAAGAAGCAGGTAATGCCTTTGTATCCGGCCGCTGGATCAATGGTTGCGAACACGAGAAAAATGTCTGCCTCGCCGGCATTGGTGATCCAAAGCTTGCGCCCCGAAAGCCGGTATCGCGTCGCCATCGGCGCTTGCACGAGTAGTCAACGCGAAAGCGTCCGATCCCGATTCCGGCTCAGAAAGCGCGTAGGCTCCCACACTTTTCGCAGCCAGTTGCGAAAGGTACCTTTTCTTCTGATCCGCGCTGCCCCACCTTTCAATGGCGTTACTCACCAGCGTGTTTTGCACATCCACAATCACCGACGCCGCTGGATCGACCTTTGCCAGTTCCTCAATCGCCAGCACGGATTGAAAGAACGTGCCGCCCTGCCCTCCGTATTCCTCCTTGATGTCGATGCCCATCAGCCCAAGGTCAAACATTTCCCGCAATAAGTCCGGACGAAACTTGCCCTCTTCGTCCATAGCCCTGACATGCGGTGCGAGTCTCTGTTTGGCAAACTGTCTGACCGAGGACTGAAACAGCCGTTCCTCTTCCTGGAGCACCGTGAGTGGCGACATAACGCCTAATAGTATCCCCGGTCGCCGAGGCTGGTGCTTTATTCGTTTCAACCGATCTCCGAAAAGCCTCGCTTTTGTCCCAGCCAGTTGGACGGCAAAAATTACTCAGCAGCTCATGCTCATTTTGGGTTAAATAGCGGAGAACGCTCTCGACCTCTTATCAGGAGTTACATCGCGCTTAATTATCCTGCTTCGCAAATGGCTCATAAGCCGTGGTTTGATGGGTTCCAGCGCGTGGGAGCAGCGGCTAACTTCGCAATGGCAACTCCCGTGCTTGTTCAGGAAGGGAGGAGAAAGATGTTTAAGAAAGCATTCCAAACCGGCATCTGTACGTTCGCTCTCAGCACGAGCTTGCTTTTGCCGTGCGCTGTGCAAGCGGGCAGCCGCCCCAAAAGTGACCAGAACTCATCACAGCCTACTGCGGATCAAGGCAAGAACAACACTTCCGATCGCGAATTGATGCGCCAGATCAGGCGTGACGTTGTGAAAGATAAGACATTATCCACTTATGGGCACAACGTGAAAATCATTGCGCAAGGCGGCAAAGTCACGCTTAAAGGAGCAGTTCACAGCGAAGACGAGAAGCAGACAATCGCGAATTACGCGCAAAAGTACGCTGGGCCGGGCAACGTCGACGACGAACTCACCGTTAAAGGCGATAGCAAATAGTCGCCATCAATCATTTATTTACTGAACAGGAAAGGGAATTTAGAACTTATGGCAGGAAAAAACACAGCCGCTTTTGCAATTTATCCAACTCGAGCCAGAGCTGAGGAAGCTGTAGACCAGTTAATCGCCTCGGGCTTCCGCAGCGAGGACGTCTCCGTCCTCATGCAAGACAACGTCGGAAACAAAGATTTCGCGCATGAAAAACACACCAAAGCTCCCGAAGGAACAACTACCGGAGCAGTGGCAGGAGGCGCTATCGGAGGAACACTGGGATTGTTGGCGGGCATTGGCGCGTTAGCGATTCCGGGAATTGGGCCTTTCATCGCGGCAGGTCCAATTATGGGAGCCCTCGCCGGCATTGGCTCGGGTGGAGTGTTGGGCGGCATTATCGGGGCATTGGTCGGCATGGGCATTCCGGAGTTTGAAGCCAAGCGCTACGAAGGCCGCATCAAGGAGGGAGGAATCCTGGTCTCGGTCCACTGCGACAACAGCGAATGGGTTGGAAAGGCCAAGACCATCCTGAAGCAAACAGGCGGCGAGGATGTTGCCTCCGCAGGTGAATCGTCAGCCGACTATGCAACAACCGGAGCCCCGGTGAGCCGAAATACGGGTAAACTCTAAGCTCGCCAGAATGCAAACTGGAAAGCCCCGTGCCTCAACAGCACGGGGCTTTCCTTTTTTGGCATGGGAGTTTTTCGGGATTACTGCCCTACAACCGCTGGACTCTGAAGTAAAAAATGCGCAATTCGCCAGCAGCAGATATGGCATAATGCTAGCGAGGGCAAATCATGGGCACAACGCTGAACCTGACCGAATATATAGGCGTTAATCCGGAATCGGATTTTGATCTCGCCCAAATCGTCGAACGCGGCCTACCAGCCGAAACACTTTCGCTCCTCAAGGAAAAGGGTCTGACTTTCACCGAAGTCGCCGATCTGATTATCTCCCCCCGCACACTTCAACATCGGAAAGCCCGAGGCAACCAGCAACTTACTCACGACGAGGCTGACAAAGTGGTGCGCATCGCCCGCATTCTGGCTTTGGCCGAACAAGTCTTCGGCAGCCATGAGAAGGCTCTCCACTGGCTACGCAAGCCTGACAGCCGCCTTCGTCAACGCTCGCGTTTAAGCATGCTCACTACTGAATCTGGAGGCCGGGTAGTAGAAGAGATGCTTTGGCAAGTCGAAGAAGGCATGTTCACTTGAGGTGGCTGTGGCGCATAAGCGGCCACGGCGATCTCATCGGGATAGGCGGCGAAAAAGCGTCGGCTCGCTGGCACATAAAGAGTCCCGGAAAGCGAATCGTTTACTGTGGCGAACATCCAGCTCTCGCCCTGCTTGAAGTCCTCGCAAATCTTGATGGCGATCCGCAGACCTTCCCGGACGAATACGGTCTCCTCAAGATCAACGTGGCAGATTATATTTCAATCGAAACCTACCGCCCGATTCACTGCCGGATCTTTGGAGTGACTCGAAACAGGCGACTCGCGCGATTGGGGATGCTTGGCTGCGGGAAGGACGTTCCGCTCTCCTTGCCGTGCCTTCAGCCGTTTGTCCTGATGCAATAAACTATTTGCTGAATCCCAAGCACCTAGGTGCAGGCAGCATAAGCATTGAGTCGCACCGCCGTTTGCGTTATGACAAGCGCCTGTTTCACGCGCATGCAAATGTGAAATGATAGACTCGCTCGTTGATAAAGTACGCGTTTGTCTTTTGCCTTCTCGCCTTTCCAGGAGTGTCCGCCACTCTGCCCACGCCTGGACAGGAGTTTCTGCTTTGGCCCAACGGCGCACCTGGAGCGGACTCGGCGCCCGATGTCTCTCAACCTTCCGATAATCCCGCGCTGCCGAAGAAATTCACGGTCGTCCACCATCCCTCTATATACGTGTTTCTTCCTGCCAGGGAAAAGGCAAACGGCACGGCGGTTATTGTTGCTCCCGGCGGTGGCCATTCTCAGCTGGTAATCGATAAAGAAGGCTGGGAGATGGCTGATTGGCTCAACAAGAACGGCATTGCCGCCATTGTTTTGAAGTACCGCCTCGCCCGCGCGCCCGATTCCCACTACACCGTTCCCGGAGACGCTCTGGCCGACGCCGCGCGCGCTATGCGAACCGTCCGCACTCATGCCAAAGAATGGCATATTAATCCGCAGCGCATCGGCTTTATGGGTTTTTCAGCCGGAGGCGAAGTGGCCGCCCTGATGGAAACGCGCTTCGATACAGGCGACTCCTCGGCAGCCGATCCCATCGAACACGTCAGTTCGCGCCCTGATTTTGCGGTGCTCGTCTACCCTGGGTTCAAACCAGGTGCGATCACTGTGCCCAAAGATACGCCGCCGACTTTTCTCGTCTGCGCCGATGACGATCCGTCGCACGTCGTCACCACCGTCAATCTCTATTTAGATCTTCAGAAACAAGGCGTCTCGTCTGAGATGCACATTTATGCCAGCGGCAAGCATGGCTTCGGTCTGCGTGCGCCAGCAAGCATGCCTGTATCCGGTTGGGCTGATCGCCTGAAAGATTGGATGATCGACCGTAAGCTGATCTGAGTGCGTGGCATTCAGAGTGAAGGCACACACCTCGGGTTTCGGTTTGCCGAGAAACCTCGAATTTCTCCGCCTTAAGAGGCTTTTGCGAGAGCTTTGATCCTCGAACAGCGCTCAATTTAGCTAATCCATCTTTGTCGTGATTGCGCTTCATCGTTAAGCGCTCATCCAACGTCCCTAGGTTAATCGAAATCGAACACGGCCTGTTTATTCGGAACTGCTGGGCTGCGTGATCGGAGACGAACGGCGGCTCGAAGGTCTCCTCCGCTTCTGCTCAATTCTATAAACGACGTATAGTGCTGCGGTATGAGGTTGGGCGGAATCTCGAAATTGATCGATTCGCTAATCTTCCCCAATCGGTTTAGTTCTATTTCGACTACAAGCAGCTCTTCAGTACTGTTATCTAGGGTTCTATGATCTGGCCGCCTGTAGATCGCCTTTTCCGGTAAGGCTGCAGGATTCACAATGGTACGTAGGTCCGCTTCCGACGGCACAACGGTCAAGTCGCTTACGCTTGATGATGGCTTTAGTGAGTGCGGGCTCGCCGTTGTGCGCAGCATAATTCCCTGATCAAATCCTCCCCCCTTTTGGAGTTTCCTGCTCCTCTCATCTTCTAACTGTTGTTGGCTAACGCCAACGGCTTTCGCAATTGCGCGTACGACTTCCAACACATCCGCGAGCTCACCTAAAAGACCCGTGCCAGTACCTGCATCCAAAGCCTCAAGTGCCTCTTCAACCAGCTTGCGCCTCAGACCCAAGACAAGGGCCTGGCCTTCCAGTTTCACCATTTCGTAGTGCTCCCCACGATCAGCTATCTGGGATGGAATCTTATCTCTCACAACCTTGTTGTATTCAGCCCGATCTTCGGTCGCGCCAAAAAGATCGATACATTCCACGGACGCTCCTGCACGTCGAAGCGCATGATACGCGTGGGATAGGACACCTCCCGCAAGGACAACTACTATGTTGTGTTGAGCAGTAAAAGATCCGAGCTCCGCAGCGAAGGCTAGGTTGCGCACGAGATCCGGGTCATGTGGCTCAACTATGACCCGCTCGACTCTTTCGCCCTTTTTGACCGCATCTTGCAGTTCAGCCCAACTGCTTTTATCGTGTAAATACCTATCTTGAGACGTTTTGATCTTTTTGCGAGGCGCACCTATAGGAACATCGACGTTCTCGGGGACACTATGATACCAGGGCAATACGCGATGATGAGTGGCGCCGCTATGCGTATCTACAAACCACATGACCTCAACCGGCGTTTTCAAGGTCTCGGAAATACGGCGAGTGGTGTGAGCTATCTCTCGTAACCAAGCTTTAGAACTGATTGTCCGCGACCAATCGTACGGAACAGCCGTCTCATGATGAACCCATGCGCCATTACAGTCAGGGGCGATGAAGATTTGCTTGTACCGTAACCTCTCTCTGATCGGGTATCGATCTTCGTTCGCGATGGGCCTACCTAGTTCGACCTTTTCAGCATCGACTTCGAACGTATCGTGGGAGTGCCAGTACAGGCTCTCGGGAATTCCCCAGAGCGACTCTACTCGAACCCAGCGTTTACCAGGTTCAGCTCCCGCCCATGCCGATGCCACAGACGGGATGAAGTGATGACCAATGGGTACTAGAGCACAATCTGCGAGGCCCAATTGCTTGATAGTGGGGCTGAAAACATTGAGGAGCCACTTAACAGAAGCGTCGGCGGTGCGTAATTCTTCGCTTCTTGGCAACATCTGGCGTTTATCTTCCGGAAGATCAGTCCCATCTGTACGCAAGACAAGGGGTCTCTGAGTCAGAGCCTCCAAATCGTTTCTGATGGCATCACAAACTTCCCCGTTCGAGATAATTTCCCTCAGACCTGCAGATGCCTCAAGGATATAGAAGGGGGGCATCTTGTAGCTAAGTCGCTCGTAAAGGCTTGCGTTCGATAGCTTCCTGAAGGTTGCCTTGTGTGCGGCCCGTGCCGAGCAAAAAGCGTTTAAGGTGCTGAGAGCGGGCGAGAGAATCAAGTCTGGAAGTAGATCTCGCGGATTTTCACCGCCAAGATTGCTCGCGACGTCCATCTGCACTATAAAGACAACAGCCCCGTCCCAGACCCATTCAAAAAGGAAGCGCCGATCATCCTGCACTGCCCACATTGCGACCCTTTTCAGAATGAGGCTGAGCTGCAACAGCGAGTTGCATACTAGAGGGCCTTTTGCGACATCCCTGCCATCCCGCCATCGACGAACTGCAATCGAGACCTGATCAGCCGGGGAGCCATTTAGCGCTTCGACCTCGATTGCCCAATCACGTCTTTCATAGCGGATTCTCCTTTCATTCGAGAGCTGCCCCTGAGCTTGCGGAACTATTTGGTTTTGGATGATCCAATGGGTTGGGGCAGAATTCATCTCACGAGCCGCTGTCGCTAGCCGCATCAGCGTTTCGAACAGACCGTCCCAGCGACACGTATCCGAGCTAAGAGCTCCTCTTTGCTCAAGCCCTTCTTCTACCCCGTTCGAACGGACAATTATCCGCCCGGGCGCCACGCCGGAAAGTTCGCAGGCCTTCTCCAACAATGACTTGATTCGTTGATCGGAGGTCGTAGTGGCCTCTTCTAAAATAACGAAGAACGGTGCCGTCCATTCCTCGGGAAGAGTCAGAAGACCAATTGCCTTCTCCCCAACCGCATCAGCGGTTATAGCCTCGGGCGGAAGCACTGACACGTCAGACGCCGTTATTGCTATCAGGCCGCGGTTTGGACCCAAGTGCTGCGAATGCCGCTCAAGCGGTCGCCCTGATCGCCTCTTGGACCGAGAATGCACTTCAGAAGCTACTCCTTATATTGGACGTTAGTCGGGGAACGACGCAGTCCTTCGAAAAAAACAGTAGTTCTGAACCAAGCTTTGCACTTCTAGCGGTATGAAGAAGTTGGAGACTTCGGGATGCGTAGCCCCGGTAAAGCTTTTTTATGAGCGGGACATTGTCATATGACACCACCCATTTTCGTTTTAGATCACGTATCTTGTCTCTCACAAACTCATGGTCAGCCTCCCTATAGTAGTTCATATACAGGGCTCCACCGGAGCCGACGTAAGGTGGGTCAATATAGACAAGGCTGTTTGAATGTTGGCGCAGTGAACCGATCATCGTGCCAGCGTCTAAACAGGTGAGCTTGATGCACTTCTTTTCTTCGCTGACCCGAGTAATGCGTCTGACCAAGTCCTCTCGATTAAATCGGGCGTCTAGCTTCCATTCACCAGCCTGACGAGTTCCACCAATCATGCCGCCATTCAGAATTCCAGAATGGTTTGTTCTGTTGAGATAGAAGGTAGCGAAGCCCAACGCGAACAAGCCGGACCCCATACCTCCGGCATATATTCTCTTCTGCCTCCGCCATTCAGCTAACGTGAGCGGCACCGAGAGAACCGCCTTACAAAAGGCTGAACGCTCGTTGAGGATTGCTGACCAACAGGCATAGATCGCTGGGTCTAGATCATTGAGCCAAATTCCGGAAACCCTTCGTTCCAAGAGCAGCGATAGAGCTAGGCCCGCCCCTCCCGCATACGGCTCAATATAGAGAGGCAAAGAACGAAAGTTACGGGAAAGCAGGTCTACAAAGAAGCGAGAAAGTCGCCATTTCCCACCGGGATACCGGAGAGGAGAGGCACTCCTCATGTTTGGCTTCCTGCCTCGCTCGATTCCGTGGATGGTGACGTTTCGACTCCGTTGCCAACGGAAACCTTGCCGCTTGCCGTCAGTTTCGGGCCGTGTTTCTCTTTCGATCTTGTGGTGCCAAACAGCGTGTCTGCTATGTCGGTCAACTTGGCGATGGCACTGTCGGAAAAATAACCGGAAAGGAAGGAAACCCCAACCACTACTGCATGCGAGTTTGTTGATTGGGCATCGAAGATCCTCGTAAGCCCCGAGGAGATCAGTACAATTACAGCAAAGGCGAGGCCGCCCGAAATGTGTGGCGTGAAGAGCCGCCACAGGCGTCGGTCAAGATTCCACAATTCGCGAGCGACTACGTGATAAAGCCATTTGATCGCGAAGAGAGTTCCGCCGAGCATGCCCCCGGCCCAAGCCAAGCCGTACTTCGTTATCACATGGATGAAGTGGGCATCTAAGTGCTGCCAAACAGTCCCCGGAAAATGGCAGAGCAGTACAAACATCAAGAAAGGGATGAATGCAAGGATCGAGCCGAGGTAAACAGCCTCGAACATGAAATGCTTTTTTGCTTCAGGAGGATACCGCGACTCCCACTGTAAAAGGCTTCGATTATCTGTCGGATCAGATTGACCGAATCCGGGTATTTTCTCTATATCGTTCATGCCGCATGCTCGGCTCCGATCTCCGTGGGAGGAATATTTGAGGCGCTAAGGAGAGCGATCGTGCGATCGACATTACCCAGCATCGGATGCTCGCGCCAGCTAAACTTAGCAGGAATATCCAGGTAAGCGGCGATGGCCTTGCGAAAGACTTGACTTCCAAAGTCTTTCGCAAGGATCAAGCGACCACCACTGATCTCATCCTTTACAAAAAGGTAATCTAAGCCGGCTTCATAGGCATGGGCTCTTTCTTGCCAGTCTCCGGAGTACCAATGCAAGTTGGAATCAATGAACGGTGCGACTAAAGATACCATGTCCACTTCGAGAGGAACCAAGTGCAGGTGAGCATGATCTACTCCACAACCCGTACCATGCTTGACTCCACTTGGACCATGTTCAAACGCGATGACTCGCTTGTTATACTGTTGTCTGAGGAGCCGGGTTAGCCTCGCCTGGAGTTCGTCCGCTTCCTTGCGGTGATGGGCCGACAATGCGCCCATTGAAATACAATGTACTTTGGGCACCATTAAAAGCCAACCTTCGACAAGAGCCCCAAGTGACGGAAGGACAGCGAAGTTTTGGGTCTCTACTAGAGATTTATTCCACGGCGCGGAATCCCGGCCAGCCGACATCCCAGCGCAAAGTTTACAAGTGCTCATCGGACTTCCTTAAAGTTCGCTTTTTGTAGTATAGAACTAACTTAAGCGTAACCGGTACAGCGCGAAACCGCTGAACATCGGTTTGACGTTCAACAAAACGAATGCCAAGAAACCCACAGGCTTCACACCTCCGACGGCTCCGTCGCTCATCCAAATACGAATATTCCGTTTCCGCAATTTGCGGACCAGGAACGGATGCAGATTGCCGCCATCTACCTTATCTTTCCGGTGCCAATGATGGCCGCATAGCTGCCAATCGTCGATGCGCGCGCGATTTACCCGACATAAACCAGACCGAATTCAACTAACAAATCCCGCCGGAACACCCGCCGGCCGTCGTGACTTGTGGCTTTCTCCACCTCTTGCGATGCCGCATGGTCAGACTGGCTAAGAGGGTGGACGCTTAGCCGTAGACTGTTCTGAATCCACAAGCTCCCATCGCTATTCGGGCTCGGTTAAGACGAGGGGATTAGCTAACTAATGCGTCTTGCGCGTTGGGCCAGATAATGTTGATCGAGAGCCTGCCGAACGAGCGTCTTGATGATAGCCTGGCGGCTTACGTTGAGCTCTTGAGCGGCTCTGTCCAATTCTTCTAACATGCTGCCGGTGACGTCCACATTGACGCGCTGAATGGGCTGAGCCATGCGGCCTTGGCCCTTGAAGAAACGGGAAACGTCTTTACCCTGATCGGCCAAGCGCGCAATTGCGTCGGCAGTTGGAGGAGTGGAAGACTTAGGAATTTTCTTCATACAGTTGGATCTACCAAGAGTCCCGATTATTGATGGTCACGCGGTAATACGGCTTATCCTTCTCCACCGGGTCCATTGTGAACTCGTCCGTAGTCTTCTTCGGATCATAGCCGCGCCACAACCAAGTTAAAGATTCCGGCAGATCAATCGCCGCTTGCGCTGAATCGTGCGTGGCCAAGCCGAAGCGGAAATGATAATCGTATTCCCGCATCTTCAGGGAATTCGCCAGTTGTATATTTTGCAGCGGCCAAGAACCATGATTATTCTCCAGATCATCGGCTCCATCGCTCATCCAAATACGGATATTTCGCTTGGGCAGTTTGCGAACCATAAACGGATACAAATTGCCGCCATCCACCTTATCTTCCGGATGCCACTGAATTGAAGTGTAACTGCCGATGGTCGAATGCACCCGCGCGAATTTCTCTGGCATAAACCAAGCTGCATTCAACGAACAGATACCGCCCGAAGATTCGCCCGCAATGCCCCGGCTGTAGCCATCCTCCCGCAATTTGTAAGCTTTTTCCACTTCCGGCAAGACCTCTTCCATCAGGAAGTGATCGTATTTGTCGCTTACCGAATCGTATTCAATAGAGCGCATGGCTTTGCCATCGGGCGAGAATCCCGGCGCGATCAGCACGTGCACCATCGGCGGAATCAGCTTCTGCGCCACCAGGTTCTCAGTCACCGTAAACAGACGCAAGCGCGACAAATCACCCGCAATCAAACCCTGTCCGTCCTGCCAAACCATCAATGGGGATGGAACATTCGGGTCCACGCCCGGAGAAGCATACCACCAGAAATCGGTTTTCATACCGTCGTAGATCTTGCTGGTAATGGTGTGTTTTTCGCTTAACACTCCCTTCGACACTCCCGGCTTCGGATAAGAGTCCGGATTATATCCGGGCACATCGGTTCGATTGCCCGCTGGCTTGCCATCCGCGTAGTATTGATAGGCGTGGGTAACGCCCACGCGCATCTTCACCAGCTTCACCCACAAATTCGAGCCGGCAATCTTGTCCATCGGCAACGGCGGTTGCATATCGATCGAGACGCCCGCCGTGGATGCCGAGACTGGTTCGTTCTTCGGCCCACCGTCAAATCGCTGACAAACAGGTAATCCTCGCCCCACACTGCGACGCCGCCGTGAGGTGATAGTGTTTTTGCCGCGAGATCCGCTAAACCCGCTGTTCCGGCCCCGCCGCGCGAGGCATTAATCAATTGCTCAAGCGGATACATCTGCGCCTGCAGGAGCAAGGGCAACAGCGTGGCCGCTGCCAGTATTGCCGATTGTCTGATCATGTTCTTAGGCCAGATCGTTGAGGTAGTTCAGCCGGCCCATGCTGTCGCCCAGCTTCTCCGTGGGGACGTTCATCTGGTCAAGAATGCTGAGGTAAAGGTTCGCCACCGGAGTGCTCTCGGTAAATTTCACATGGCGTCCGCTGCGGAACATTTTGCCGCCGCCAGCCAGCAAAACGGGCAAATCGTCGTGGTTATGACGGTTGCCGTCGCTGATGCCGCTTCCGTAAACGATCATGGTGTGATCCAGCAGCGAGCCATCGCCATCCGGCGTCGTCTTCAGTTTGTGCAGGAACCCGGCGAACTGCTCCATGTGATAGCGATTGATCTGCGCAACTTTATCCATTAATGCGGGGTCGTTGCGATGATGCGATAAGCCGTGGTGCCCTTCCGGGACGCCGATTTCGCGATACGAACGATTGCTGCCCTCGCGCGCCATCATGAATGTGGAAATGCGCGTGATGTCCGATTGCAAGGCTATCGCCATCAAGTTGAACATCAATGTTGCATGTTCGCCAAACTCCAGTGGAATTCCATCGGGTTTCGGCATGTCGGGCGCGGGAATTTTATTTTCAAGCGCTTGCTTTTCGCCCATTTGCACTTGGCGTTCCACTTCACGCACGGACGATAAGTATTCATCCAGCTTGCGGCGATCGGTCGATCCCAGATTCCGTTCCAGGCTCTTGGTGTCGTCGGAAACCAGATCCAAAATGCTTTGATCGAGCCGCGCATTGCGCGCCCGTGCGGACGGATCGGCTGCGTCTTCCTCCGTGCCAAACAGCCGTTCGAACACGGAGCGCGGATTCACTTCCGGCGGATTCGGCACAGTGGGCGATCTCCACGAAATGCTGTTCACATACGCGCAGGCGTAGCCGGAATCGCAGTTACCCGCCAAGTGGCCGTCTTCGCAGCCCAATTCGAGAGATGCCAGACGAGTGGCCGAACCAATCTTCTGTGCCGCCACCTGATCGACCGAAACGCCAACCGAAATGTCGGACCCGGCCGTCTTGCGCGGATGGACTCCGGTTAAGAAACTGGCCGCTGCCCGCGCATGATCGCCCGGCCCGTCGCCCAGCGCCTCGCCGTTATGATCTTTCAGTCCGCTGAAAACAATCAAATCGTCCTGAACTTTAGCCAGCGGTTCCAGAATCTTGGGCAGATTGAAGGCGCGTCCAACCGCGTCGGGGCCAGTCGCGCATATCAATGCCGTTCGGTACATAGATGAAGGCCATCCGGTTCGGCGCTGCCTTCTTCGCGACGCCAGTGGCGGCGCTCAAGGCAGGCACCATCGCGTCAAGCATGGGTAATGCAACCGCGGCGCCAACGCCGCGCAGCAGCATCCGCCGTGAAAGATGTTTCCCAGTGACAATCATTCAGTAGTTCCTCCATCGCCTCTTCCCATCCGGAAGGGCACGCTGTCCACAATTCCTTCAATCAAGCTCGAAAAACGATAGTCGTTTGACGCCAGGCCGGCAACGATTTTCTTGGTCGCAGCTCTATCATATCCTTCTAAGCCGCGGCCCAATGCGTAGATCATCAGCTTCTCGCTTAAGCATTCCGAAAAGGCTCCGCGGTTCGCGGCCAAAATGGTTTTCAGTTCGGCCGAACCTTTGAACGCTTTCCCGTCTGGCAGGACGCCGCTCGAATCCACCGGCTGGGATGCATCCTGCGTCCGCCAATGCCCGACAGCATCATAATTTTCAAGCGCAAAACCGAGCGGATCCATCCGCATATGGCAACTGGCGCACATCGGGTTCGCCCGGTGCTTTTCCATCTGCTGCCGCATGGTACCGCTGAGCGGACCGCCTTTAGTATCCAGCGAGCCGACTCCCGGCGGCGGGGGCGGCGGCGGCGCATTCAGCACATTTTCCAGAATCCATTTGCCCCGCAGCACGGGCGACGTGCGCGTGGGATACGAAGTCACTGCCAGCACGCTTGCCTGAGTCAAAACGCCGCTGCGCTCGGTTCCATCCAAATCCACGCGCCGGAAATTCTTGCCCTCCACGCCAGGGATGCCGTAGAACTTCGCCAGCTTCTCATTTACAAACGTATACTTGCCGTCGATGAAATCGAGAATGCTGTGATCTTCATGCACGATCGAGCTCACGAACATACGCGTTTCTGTATACATCGCTTGCCGCAGTTGATTATCGAATTCCGGAAACTGTTCGGGATCGGGATGAATGCTATCCAGATTTCTCAGTTCCAGCCATTGCCCGGCAAAGTTATCCACCAGCGCATCGGCTTTCTTGTCCTGCAGCATGCGCTTTACCTGGTCGTGCAGCACTTCCGGTTGGCCTAGCTTTTGTTCGCTTGCCAGATGCAGCAATTCTTCGTCGGGCATGCTGCTCCACAAGAAGTAAGAGAGCCGCGATGCCAATTCGTAGTCACTGACCGGATGCACCGCCTCCACATCCGTCGGCTGCGGATCTTGCTCCAGGCGGTATAGGAACTGAGGCGATACCAGAATGGCTTCCACTCCCAACCGCATCGATTGCCCGAAGCTCAATCCATTCTTCTCGCCAAGGCCTACCAACCTTGTGAACTTCGCCAACTCCGCATTCGTCGCCGGCCGGCGGAATGCTAAATCAGCCAAGTTCTGCAAATCGGTGCGCGCGCATTTCGCCGTATGCTGCCCCGGCGCATGTCCGCAAATGAAGATTCGTTTGTAGCTTTCCGGCAGAGGCGGCGGCAGGGCGTTAAATGGACCGTTCACATCAAGGGCATCCAGATAAGTGGGCGTGTTACCCAACTCGTGCTGCAGGCGGATCTGCTTTTCATCCTCAGGATGCTTGGCAATTTGCTTCGCAATTCCGGCCGCCTCTTCTTTGGCCATCTCTTCGGCCGTTTTCACTTCTTCGGGAGTTGGATCGCGCGGCGTGATCTCGGCTTGCAACAGGTGTTCGCCATAGGGCAAGTGCAGTTTAATCTCATACGAACGCGGCTTGTCCTTCTCAATCATCACGTTGCCGGTCTGGATCTCTTTACCATCCAGCATCATCTGGATACGGAACGATTCCCTCCGGCCGCCCACCGATGCTTTCAGATCGTAATCGCCTTCCGCCGGGAGATCGAACGTATGCTCCAGTTCCGGCCGCTCCTCCTTCGATCCATGTTCAGGCGAAAAGTGGTTACGCGTCGGTTTCGGAATCACCAACGTTACGGGAATCGCTTGTGTCGCAATTCTCTTCGCCGCTGCCAGATACTTTCTCCATCAGCACCGGCGAAACAGAAAGTGCGTCGCCGATGTTATCGAATCCAAAACCCGAATCGTCCGCTGGAAAATCGGCTGCCGGTTTGAATTTCACGGCCAGCAAATCACGAACGGTGTTGTTGTATTCCGCCCGGTTTAGGCGGTGGGCGGTAAGGTGGCCCGGATCAGGTTTCGTGTTTTTGTCGGCATCGGCGAACTGCGTATCAATCCAGTTCGTAACCGCAGCGATCTGCTCCGCGCTCGGCCTTGGCATTCCCTTCGGCGGCATCTCGCCGGCACGCACCCGCGCTACCACCCTTTCCCAGACATCCCGGTCGTGGATCATGGCAGCCGAATCATGATATTTCGTCAATGCAAGACCACCGGTCTTTGCCTGCTCGTTGTGGCACATGGCGCAATTCTGCTTGACAAACGCGCCGACGTTCTGGTCAAACGCATCGTCTGCGGAATAGGCCGCTGAAACCGACATGGACGCCGCCAGCAATAGCAATAAGGATGAGGATTTTAAGTTCAAGTGCAAGCCCGGACTTGTAGTAAAAAGACGCCGCCAAACAAGACGGATGTTACCGCCCCTCTGTATATGACATCACACTTTACGTCTGCCGTAAGCTGAAATCAGTCGAAATGCGATCTCTTCTTTCCTTTCTGTTATCTGGGCTCCCCTTTTTGGCGTTCCCTTTGACCGCTGGAGCACAAGCGAACGATGTAACGCGCGCCACTCTCGATAATGGATTGCGAGTAGTAATCATTCGCGATCCGCTAGCTCCTGTCGCGACTCTTGAAGTCAATTATCTGGTTGGCGCCAATGAAGTGCCGGTAGATACTCCTGGTTTAGCGCATGCTCAAGAGCATATGGCATTCCGCGGCTGTATAGGCTTAACGGCCGATCAGATTGCCGCGATCTATGCCCAACTCGGTGGGGACATGGATGCGCAGACCCAGCAAAACGTCACGCAGTATTTCGTCACCGTACCCGCACAGGATCTCGACGTGGCGCTGCGCGTGGATGCAGCCTGCATGAGCGATGTCGATGATGCGCAATCCCAATGGGCCGAGGAGCGCGGCGCAATCGAGCAGGAAGTCGCCAGCGATCTTTCGAACCCAACTTATAAATTCGTCACGCGTTTGAATCACGATCTATTTGCCGACACACCTTACGAGCAGGACGCGCTTGGTACTAAACCATCGTTCGACAAAACAACCGGCGCATTGCTCAAGGATTTCTATCGCAAGTGGTACGCGCCTAACAATGCCATCCTGGTGGTCACTGGCGATGTCAATCCGGCCGATGTTCTTGCCAAGGTCAAGCAATACTACGGGAGCGTTCCGCGTCACGACGTCCCGGCGCGCCCGAGTGTAAATCTCAAGCCGGTGACAGCCGAAAGCTTTGAGCTGCCCAGCAATCTGCCGTACGTATTGACTGTGGTGGCGTTCCGCTTTCCGGGAACCGATAGCCCCGACTTCGCGGCGGCGCGCGTCCTGGGTGACGTTCTCGCCAGCCAGCGAGCTGATCTCTATGCCCTCGTGCCGCAGGGAAAAGCTTTGGGAACCGACTTTGAGATGGCCGAGACATACCCCAAAGCGAGTTCCGCTTTCGCTCTGGCTGGTTTGCCCGCCGGTACCGACCCTGCGGCCATCAATGCCGAAATAAAGAAAATCTTACAGAACTATGCCACCAACGGAGTTCCGGTCGACTTGGTTTATGCAGCGAAGAAAGGCGAGGTATCGAGCGCCGAATTTGCACGCAACTCGATCTCAAATTTAGCGGCGCTTTGGTCGCAATCGCTCGCTGCCGAAGGCCGCCAGTCGCCGGAAGAAGACCTGGATGCGATCAAGCGTGTAACGTTGGAAGACGTAAACCGCGTGGCGAAGAAGTATCTCTCTGAACCGCCTATTGTCGCTACTTTGAAACCGTCGCCATCCGGCGAGGCCGTGTCGTCGAAGGGCTTTGGCGGATCGGAAAAGGCAACGTCCACCCCCACTAAACCTGTAACCCTGCCCGATTGGGCGGAAGCTTCCGTGAAGTCATTGCGCGTTCCTCCGCCCATTCCTCCACCCTCTGATGTCGAATTGCCCAACGGAATCAGGCTCATCGTTGAGACCGAAAAAACCAGCCCTACTATTACCTTGGTTGGCTCTATCAAGACGCAAACACAACTGGAAACTCCGCTGGGCCAGGATGGAGTCTCCGATATTCTCGAAGGCCTTTTCGGTTACGGAACCAAAACCCTCGACCGCATTGCCTTTCAGAAGTCGCTGGACGACATTGCGGCCTCTGAATCGGCTGGACCAAACTTCAGCCTGAAGGTGCTAAAGCAGGATTTCGCGCGCGGGGTAGAACTTCTGGCCGACAACGAACTTCACCCGGCTCTGCCTGCCGACGCTTTTAAGATTGTGCAAGAGCAGACCTCAGAATTGGCCGAAGGCGAAATGCAAACGCCTGCTTACCGGGTTGATCGCGCGCTGGTTCACGCGCTGCTGCCTGCCGGCGACCCGCTGCTGCGCGAAACCACTCCCAAAACAGTCGGGAGCGTCAAGTTCGAGGATCTGGCCGGCTACTGATACCAAAACCTACCGCCCCGATTTGACTACTATCGTTGTTATCGGCGATATCACGCCCGACGAGGCCCGCGGCGTCATAGAGAAGTGCTTTGGGAATTGGCACGCATCGGGACCGAAACCGCCGGTGGATTTGCCGCCGGTACCCGCTAACAAACCGCTGGCTGTCAATGTCCCCGACACCAGCCGCATCCAGGATGAAGTGCAATTATCACAGGAACTGGAAATGAATCGCTTCGGCCCCGATTATTATGCGCTGCAGTTGGGCAACCACGTCCTGGGCGGAGGCTTTTATGCCACGCGGCTCTATCGCGACTTGCGGCAAAAGGCAGGTTATGTTTACAACATCGACGATTCGCTTGAGGCCAGCCAAACCCGTGCCAACTACAGCATTACCTATGGCTGCGACCCGAAGAATGTGTCGAAAGCCAGAGCCATGGTTGAACACGAACTTGTAGATATGCAGCAGAACAACGTAACCCCGACTGAGTTACAGCAGGCTAAAGCGCTGCTTCTGCGCCGGATTCCGCTGGCTGAATCGAGCGAAGACGCGCTCGCCAGCGGGTTCATTGGGCGCGCCCGCATCGGAATGCCGCTTGATGAACCACGGCACGCCGCCGAGCGTTATTTCAACATGACCGCCGACGAAGTGCGCGCCGCTTTCGTTAAGTTCATAAACCCCGGCAATTTCGTGCAGGTTGTGCGCGGACCCGCTCCGCAGTAAACTCTGAGAGTGTTCGAACGCTATACGGAAAAGGCACGCCGCTGTATTTTCTTTGCCCGGTATGAGGCGTCACAATTAGGTAGTCCCTACATTGAGGCTGAGCACATGCTGTTGGCGTTGCTGCGAGAAGATAAGAAACTTTTTAGACGGCAAGCCAGCCAGATTTCAATCGACGCGGTACGAGCAGAGATTAGCAAGAATTCTCCAGCCGGGGAAAAGATCAACACAAGCGTCGATTTGCCCTTGTCCCATAGCGCCAAGCGGATTCTCGCTTACGGGGCAGAGGAAGCAGAGCGCCTTGGCCACGCGCATATTGGAAGCGAGCACCTGCTGCTCGGATTGATGCGTGAGCCGTCGCTCGCCGCGGAGATTTTGACGAGACACGGAATCACTCTCGACGCAGTTCGCCTGGCGGTAATTTTTGTCCCGAAGCTCACACCTCGACCAACCGACCGGAACGTTGAAATCGTCAACCAATTGCGGAACGAATTCGCTCCACTTGCCGCGCAACTCACTCCTGAAGTCGAGCCCGTTGTGGTCTATCACCCATGACCGTCCGGGAACTTGGGGCGCAGATCCGCAGTAAGAAGCTTTCCTGCGTCGGACTAATTGAGCAAACTCTTGCCGATGTCGACAAACGCGAATTGTTCCACAGCCTGATTACTTCGACGTTCGAACAGGCATTCGCCGAAGCTCGCCAGCGCGACGCAGAACTGGCCAGCGGCATTGACCGTGGGCCTTTTCACGGCATCCCAATTGCTTATAAAGACCTCTTTTACACGAAAGGCATTCGCACCACCGCGGGTTCGCTGATCTACAAAGACTTCATTCCCGATCACGACGCCGCCGTTGTGGAACGGCTGCGCGAAGCCGGCGCCATCGCAATTGGCAAAGCGAATCTGCACGAAATCGCCTTCGGCATTACTTCCAAGAATCCGCATTACGGATGGGTTCTTAACCCGCTCGATCCAACGCGCCTGGCAGGCGGCTCCAGCGGGGGCTCGGCGGCGTTGGTCGCTGGCAAATTCCTACCCATGGCGCTGGGCACCGATACCGGCGGATCAATCCGCGTGCCCGCCTCGTTCTGCGGCATCGCCGGATTGAAGCCGACGTACAGCCGCGTTAGCCGCAGCGGTGTTTTGCCTTTGGGTTTCAGCCTTGACCATGTCGGCCCGCTTGGCTCGTGTGTCGAAGACTGCGCGCTGGCCATGAACGTCATGGCCGATGAACGCGTCGATTTCAACCTTCCTGCGCTCTCCGATCTGAAAGGCGTGCGCGTTGGAGTTCCTAAAAACTTTTTTTTCGACAGGCTCTCCGAAGGTGTCGCCTCGGCTGTCCGCAATGCGATTACGCAAATGGAAACGCTCGGGGCTTCGCTCATCGAGATTCAAGTTCCCGACATCGCCCAAGCTAACGCCGCGGCGCGTGTGGTTCAACTGGCGGAGACTGCCGCCATTTACGTCAACCACACTAATTCAGCTATGTTTGGCGAAGATGTTTGGGCGCTTCTCGAACAAGGCCGTATGATCATGGGCCACGAATACGTAAATGGCCAGCGTATTCGAGCTTTATTCCGCCGCGATTTCGACGCTCTTTGGGCGAAGGTCGACCTGCTCGCCACTCCGACAACTCCTATGACCGCCCCACTTCTTGAACAAAACACCGTTTCAATTGCCGGGACGGAGGAGAACACCCGTATGGCATCGACGCGCCTGGTGCGGTCAATCAACTTTATCGGCGAACCCGCTTTATCCATGCCCTGCGGCAGAGGAGAAAACGGCATGCCAGTGGGATTGCAATTGATCAGCGCTCCCTTCAGCGAGCCACGCCTGCTGCAGATTGCTAAAACGCTTGAAGCGGCTCTGAAGTAAGGCTATGCGGCGACGGCGAGGTTGAATTGACCGCTTTTTACATTGCGCTTCTGCAATTCCGCTTCAAACTGAGCGGGGAAATCGGGATTTTTCTCCATCGCGTCCATTTCCTGCATGACGTTTTGGGAAATCTGCTGGCAGGCTTCGCCATCTTTCTTTAGAACGTCCCAGTAATGGGCGTCCTTTTTCACTTGGTGTTCCTCTTGAGCGCGGATCTCGGCTTGCTCGCGGCGGCGCTGCACTTCGAACCCAAGTGGGACACTACTTTTGTTTGCTGTAAGTCCTGTTTTTTCAATGGTACTGATCGTACTAGTCCTACTCGTTATCACAGATTCGTTACACATTTCAGGGTGCCGTGTGTAACGAGTCGGGCCGACTTGCAGCACTGCTGATAGACTTCATGCGATGACCGATACTGACGGGTATGCCTGCCCTCATTGTGGCAATTCGGTCTCCGCTAAAGATCTAGAGCGCGTCACATCCCTGGTCTGTTCAAAATGCAAAGAAACATCTTGGGTGTCGGTGGATGAGAGATCACAACTTCACCTAAGAGCTACCCAAAACGAGGAGTCCGGTAGCGGGCCGAGCGAAGATGAGAAGGTTTTGTTTGCCTCTTATTGCCCGACCGGGCATAAAGTACCTCAGGTGTTCGATAGAGCCGAATTTCGGAGAATGCTAAACACCGAGACCCTCAGTTTCTACTGCGATGACTGCTACCGCGCCACTGGTGATATGGACGCGGCAATTTGGAAGCCAGATGAGCAAGAGCGGCAAAGAATCAAGAAGCGCTTCGACTCCGGCGCACTTTGAAGCGAAGTTTCTTGTTAAGTCTAAAGAAGCCGCCCGATTACTCCTGAATGGACAGAGTGTAGCTATCTACAGCTTGTATGGCCCGCTTTAAAGGAAGATTTGGAGCGTGTGTTTTTACTAACGCCGTTATCGTTTCAACGTCCGCACGGCATCCGACAATGATTCCTGTAAGAGCGCGGGGATTCAGGGGAAGCAAATCGTCTGTAGTTATCGGAAAGTCAGGTGGCAGACCTTCGGCAGCGCTTTTATCGCGGGCCAAAATTCGATACTCACTTTCGTAATACCAATCAGGGGATTTCGTGATTAAGACTCTAGATGCCGCTTCGCCATTGGCTTCGCCAGAGATGTCAATAGCGGGCAGCGTCTTTTTGTATTCCACCTTGACTGCCCTTCCAAAGTGCGGTTCGCTAGTATCGAATTCAAGACAGATGCCTCGATGATTGCTGGAGTAGTGCGACCACATCAGTGGCATGTCGGCCTTTGGTGTCAAGCAGTAGACTCGCCACCTATTCACCACCGTGCTCCGAAGTTCGTCTCTAAACTCAGTTTGAAGAGTCTTAACGAACAAGTTCGGGTCTTCATGTAACCTTCTTTCGTACATTCGTCGGTCGGAGTCTGAAAGATTTGGAAGCAGAAAATTTGTTCGCATGAATTCTATGCACCGCGCCCGGTATTCTGCGTTGTCGGACTGCGTTGTATCAAAACACGGGTAGCAATCCCACGGATCGTTGAAGTTACTTGGATTTGAAACGTGGACACGCTGCCTAGAAAGCGTATCGGCCAAGTGCTTTGGGCAAAACCTATCGTAATGATAGAGTTTTTTTATTCCCTCGTCTATTGCTCTAACCAAGGGCATAAAGAAATCGTCGCACGATCATCCGCTCATCCTGAAGGTTTTGCAATCAGATCCGCAATCCTCGCCTTCCCGCTGTAAAATCTAGCGTTTCCGAGCCGTGATCGCCTTCACCGAATGGACTTTAGCCCGAATACCTGGGGGTTCTCCCCAACAAATCCACAACATGTAGAACCTAAGCGGAAAATCCGTCTTGACAAGCCTGCAAATTACCCTATGCTGATTTTAGGTCTCCCCCCGAAAAGAAGAAAGCACCACACCTTCTTTTGAAGCGAGAGACCCATGCACACACCACCCGGCTTTGATCCGTTCGACAAGATAGCGTACTACGCGCTCAAGACCGTCCTTCTAATCATATTCATTTATGGCCTTTTTGAGCTACTTAGAATTCATCTTCATTTCTAAGCGACGAATAAAAGCGACCCTGCCTGCCGGATGTTGCGTAGCGGCCTGATGTTCCGAAGGACAACCTTTCTGAACGCCTCATCCCATGCGCTAAGCACCGCGCCGGATCTTCGCCGCAATTGCCACCCGCTGCCGAATCTCGACAATGGAACGTGTATGGCTAATCTGCGGGTTGTCACGCCAGAAGAGGAGATCTATCGATTTGGCGTTTGCCTAATTCGATGGACTCAATCACGGCTTCCTCGCGTGTCGGCAGAACGTCTGCCGAATCTACTGTCAGGGTGCGGGTCTCGTTGCCCAAATGAAGCTCTAGAGAACAGCCTGAAATCCATCCCGGCTTGCCGCCAGATTTTGTCGGTCTAGGCTCAATGTTTACGCCCTTGTATTGAACTACTTCATCCATAGCGAGAAGCGTATCATGGCATTCGTCCAGCGCGGCCCGGTTTGAAGTGCTGGCCCTGGACGGAAAATTTACAACAACAGTCCCAGTGTTTTGGGTCCACATCCATGGGAAGGTATTTCTTGCTGCATTCGGCTGTGTGACGCTTGTATTTGGAGTCAATTGAGAGTGCCATATCTGCTGAGAGTATGGTGTTCTCGCCGGGTTGTAAATCTCTCCTGAATTACAACTGGTCTATTACACACTGACTTTTTTTCGGTGAATCAGTATTGATTCTAAAGGGAAATGTGATCCGTTTAGAACTTCGAACCCAAGCTCCGCCTTCCTCTTTTCGGCTCTTATTCTTAGGAGTTGGTTTAGCGAACTGTTGAAAGCCCGGTTGTAAGTATTTTCGTAACGGAGATAGAGCGACAGCGATTTCTCATTGGCGACAAGGCCGGTGGTTGGATCGAAGCAGGCGATTTGCAGATTTTGCGCACGGTTATGGAGCCAGAGAGATTCGGCCATGGTGTGGACCAGGCTGATTTCGGCAGCGGTAGCGGGTTGATGTTCCTCGGTGAAGTCGTCCAGGAGCTGCGCGAACTCTCCGGCATACTCGGTGGGGAGCAGGGCGAAGCGGCCGTTGTGGCGCGCGAGTCCGTGGGTAGTGCGATTTTGAGAGGAGACGGACTTGCCAACCTCGGTTTTCGGGCCGGAGGATTTTTGCGCGTTTTCGCGATTGGCGGCGAGGCGGGCGGGGGTGATTTCAGAAAGGGATGGGAAGGGACGGCCGGGTTCGGGGACTTCGAGAAGTGGTGCGACCTTGGAGGTCGCATGCCGGCGAGGGCGCTCGCCCCACTACGGCGGAGGGACCAAATTTGGAGGGATTGAAGGGGAGGGACGAAGCGGCTCTGCGGGCGGCTTTGTTGGCTTTGCGCTCGGCGGCGCGGCGGATGGAACGAGGGGTCATGCGTGCTCCTTTTGGCAACCAAAGAAATAGCATTGGGGGAAGGTGGATAAAAGGGAAACGAGCCTCCCATGGAGGTTAAGATGCGAGTTAAGTCTCCTGGAATTTGGAAGAAAGAAATATCTGTAGAAGACCGGATGGAACAGGGAGAGTCATTGAACTTAAGAAGAAAAAATGGACGCCCGCCTGGAAGCCATGTTCAAGCCTTGATTGCGCATTCGGTGGACCCTACACGCCGCGCAACCGCCTATCAATACGGCAATTTGCCGTATACTGATTCTATGAAGCAGGAGCAACCCACTACGGCTCGTCTGGAAGCACGTTTGTCACAGGACGTTCTTGCGCGTTTGAAACGGGCGGCGGAGATTCAGGGGCGAACGCTTACGGATTTTGTGGTTGCCGCCGCCGACGAAGCTGCGCGGAGAGCCATTGAGCAAACGGAAGTAATTCGGCTGGCGCGCGAAGGACAGGAGCAATTCGCGGCCTTACTGCTGAATCCACCCAAAGCTACGTCCTCTCTGGTGCGTGCATTTAAACGCCGCCGCTCGATGATCGTGGAGTGAAACTGGCCTCGTTCCGCATTGAAGCGCTGTCGAGCGCCCATGACCGATCTCAGTTTCTAAGCGGGTCAACTCAGCTCGACCGTTACTTTCGCGAGCAAGCCACGCAGGATATAAAGCGTCGAATTGCAACGTGTTTTGTCGCAGTTTCGATAGAGGCCAAGGATGTTGCCGGTTACCATACACTGACAGCGACGAGCGTTGCACTCGATGCGTTGTCTCCTGAGATTGCAAAGAAGCTGCCGCGATATCCGGTCGTTCCTGCAGTTCTGTTGGGGCGGCTTGCCGTAGCCCGGACTTATCAACGCAAGGGTCTAGGTTCGGCCCTCGTTGCCGACGCTTTACTGCGTACATCCCGCGCTGAACTTGGAATCTTCGCCATGGTTGTGGACGCGAAGGACGAGGCCGCAAGACGTTTTTATGAGCAGTACGGGTTTACGCGACTGGCTGGCGAACATCTCCGCCTTTGCCTTCCTATAGCGACAGGGTTGCGAGCGATCGAGCGGTTATAACGAGCCGGGCATACTGGTATCCGAGCCCGTCAACGACACCAATTTGCCGTCCGCGTTGACATAGAACGTATCCTCAATTCGCACGCCGATCTTCTCCTCCGGTATATAAATCCCCGGCTCGATGGTGAAAACCATTCTCTTTTCAATCGGCTTCGAGTAATCCCACGGATCGTGCACGTCAAGACCGACGGAATGCCCAATCCCATGAATGAAATACTTGCCCAGCCCTTCACCATGCAGATCTTTGCCATGCGCATTCATGTAATTGAACGCAATGGTGTCGAGCGAATCGGAATACTTGTGTTTCGGATCGTTGATGCGTGATTTACCCGCCACGAAAGCATCAATAGCCGCTTGCTGCGCGCCGCGGACAATGTCGTAAACTTCCTTCTGTCGCGCGCTGAATTTGCCGGATACGGGCAGCGTTCGGGTAATATCAGACGCATACATGGCGCATTCCGCAGCCGCATCGATCACTACCACATCACCGGCCTGCATGGTCCCGCTATTCTCTTCGTAGTGAAGAACGGTTGAGTTTGCGCCGGAGCCAACAATCGGCGGATACGAGGGGCGCGTACAGCCTTCCTTCAAAATCGTCTCCGTAAATACGCCCGCTACGGCTCGTTCCGCCGCTCCAGCGTCCACAGCTTTGGCCAACGCCAGTTGCGCAACTGCCGAAGCCTTCGCCGCTTTACTCAGCAAGGCTACTTCTACGTCGTCTTTGGCCGCACGCAGTTCGCCAATCGGAACAGAAGCATCGGCCATCGGCAAGTGGTTGTCACTGCCTAACGTTGCCTCAACCCAAGCGAGCAGCGCTTGAGCAGCCGGCAAATCGGGCTGTCCGGAGATCTTTCTCAACAAAGCGCTGTCATCAACGATGGCTTTACTCAGCAGCGAAGCCAATTCCGTCATGGGCTGCACTTCGTCCACCTGAGCCTTCGCAGCGGCATTCGGCGTCGCTGCATCCATCTTTTCTCCGGTGTATTGCTCGATTCTGCGATTACGCGCGGGAAGGAACAGAATTTCGCGATAGGATCGCGCAGGCACTTTGTCTTCCGCCGCTTTAGCCGATTCGATGAGGAGTGCCGCACCGGGCTCTTTCCAACCGGTGAGGTAGTAGAAATCGGAATCCTGCCGATAGGAAAGAAACTCCGAACGCGGCTGGTATGCGGCGAAGAGAACGGCAACGCCGCCTTCCAGCTTCTCTGCCAGGCGAACACGGCGCGCGTGATAATCAGGCGCAGGGTCCGCCGCCTGCATGTAAGCAGCAACCAACAGCAAAATAGCTGCGAACGGCCGCTTCATTTCCGTGGTGGATCAAGCGGCAAATCAGAAGCCTCTATGGCACGCCATCCGCCATCCAGCGACAGCACATTGCGATATCCCATCTTCTGAATGTTGTCGGTCGCCAATGCCGACCGGTAACCGCCGCCGCAATACAGCACCAGCCGGGTACCCTTATCGGGAAACGTTTTTTCGATATCCCGTTCAATCACGCCCTTGCTCAGATGCATGGCTCCGGCCGCATGCGCCGCCGCATACTCGTGCTCTTCGCGCACATCCACCAACTGTCCCGCTTCTCCGGCAGCCAGCAAGCGTTTGTACTCGCCGATATCGATCTCATGAACGCGTCTCTTGGCGTCATTCACGATGGCCAGAAATCCGTCGCTATGGTGCTTTACCGGAGCGCTCATTCTTCCGCTCCCGCACGAAATGCCTGCGCTCCGTCCTGCACCCGCGTGATGTTCGCGCCCACCGCCGCCAGCTTTTCTTCAATCCGCTCATAACCGCGATCGATGTGATACACGCGGTCGAGCAGCGTTTCGCCCTTCGCCACCAGCGCCGCCAGCACCAGCGAAGCGCTCGCGCGCAGATCGGAAGCAATCACCTGCGCCCCCATCAAGCCATGCTCACCCGCCACTATCGCCTGGCGCCCTTCGATCCGGATATTCGCGCCCATGCGGGCCAGTTCCTGGGTATGCATGAAGCGATTTTCAAAAATCGTCTCGGTAACGAAGCTGATGCCATGGGCCACCGTCATCCACGCCATGTATTGCGCTTGAAGATCGGTAGCAAAGCCTGGATATTCTTCCGTCGTGATGTCAACCGCCCTCGGACGCCGCGAGCAACGTATGCGCAGCGCTCCTGCCTGCGTCTCGTCTATTTCGGCTCCCGCCTGCTGCATCTTCACAATCAGCGCGGCAATGTGTTCGGTATTGCACCCGGTCAGTACAACATCACCGTTCGAAATCGCTGCGGCGAGCGCAAACGTGCCAGCTTCAATGCGGTCGGGAATAATCGTGTGTTCCGCGCCGTGCAGCTTCTCCACGCCCTGCACCTTGATGATCGACGTCCCGGCACCCTCGATCTTAGCGCCCATCTTTATCAACAGTTCGGCGAGATCTTTCACTTCAGGCTCACGCGCGGCATTGCGTATGACAGTTTGCCCGCGCGCCAACACTGCCGCCATCAGCACATCTTCCGTCCCGGTGACCGTTATACGGTCAAAGTGAACAGTGCCGCCTTTCAGGCCATCGGGCGCCTGCGCCTCCACATAGCCGTGGGTTTGCTCAATGTCTGCGCCCAGATGTTCGAGCGCGGAGACATGCATGTTAATAGGCCGGGCACCGATCGCGCAACCGCCAGGCATGGAGACCCGCGCGCGCCCGGTACGCGCTACTAGCGGCCCCAGGACCAGGCTCGAAGCACGCATTGTCTTCACCACATCGTAGGGCGCTTCAGGCCGGTCAAGCGTCTGTGCATGCACGCAAACCTTGCCGTCGACGCTGGTGATCTTCGCGCCGGCATACTCCAGCAAGCTCTGCATGGTGCCGATGTCTTTCACCTGCGGAATCCGCAGCAGCACCACCGGCTCATCGGTCAACAGGCAGGCTGCCAGCGCGGGCAAGGCGGCATTCTTTGAGCCGCTCACGGGAAGCTCGCCGCTTAAAGGCGCCCCCCCAACTATTTTGAATTTGTCCATTTTGATGGTTATTCAGCCTAGCTGCTCGCCCAGCGCAATGCGCAAACGCCCCCTAGCGGCGGCCAGTTTTGTTTCGGCTTCGTCACGGCTCAGCTTCAGCTTGTGCATTAGAATCGCCGTCCGCACCGAGCCTGCCGCATTCAGCAGCCGTGAAGCTTCATCATAAGATACGCCCGCGATTTGCACGACAATGCGGCGCGCCCGATCGGTCAGCTTTTCGTTTGCCGGTTGCATATTCACCATCATGTTTCCGTATACGTAACCTAGACGGATCATTACGCCGGTGCTAATCATGTTTAACACCAGTTTCGTCGCAGTTCCAGCCCGCAGCCGTGTAGAACCCGTCACGATTTCCGGACCTGACGCCGGCGTAATTGCAATCTCCGCAGCCTCAGCGAGTTCCGATTTTGGCGTGCAGCTCAAGCCGATGGTCAGCGCCCCCAGCGACCGCGCGTAGGCAATGCCGCCCAACACGTAAGGCGTCCTTCCGCTAGCTGCGATTCCAACCAGAGCATCTCCGACCGCGAATTGCCGGGTCATCAGATCATGCTTGCCCTGCTCCGGGTCATCTTCTGCCTTCTCTACGGAATGCCGGAGCGCCCTTTCGCCCCCTGCAATGAGCCCCTGCACCAAGTCCGGCGGTGTATTGAAAGTCGGCGGACACTCCGAAGCATCCAGCACGCCCAGCCGCCCTGACGTCCCCGCCCCGCTGTAGAACAAGTGACCGCCCGCCTCCAGCCGCGCCGTAATGGCATCGACTGCCCTGGCAATGTTAGATATTTCACGTTCAACTGCGGCCGCAACCTCCGCATCGGCAGCGTTGATGACCCTCAGCATGTCAATCGTTGGCAGTCGGTCAATGCCGGCGGATGCGGAGTTTCTGGTCTCAGTCAGCAAGTCGTCAAGCATTAAACAGTAAAAGGCCGGAAGGAGCACTGCGGCCCCTTTCGGCCCCTCAAACAATAGTACTAACGAATTAATTACGCGCTAAATGAACTGCCGCAACCGCACGTGGATTTCACCTGCGGATTGTTGAACTTGAAGCCGGAGCCTTCGAGTGTCTCGACATAATCGACCTGGGCGCCATCCAGGTACAACATACTCGCTTGATCGATAAAAACCTGCAAATCGCCAAATTTGTAGGTCTTGTCCAACATATTCGGCTGAGTCTCGAAAGCCATGGAATAGCTGAACCCCGAGCACCCGCCGCCCACCACGGCAATCCGCAACCCGGCTGGTTTGGGCTCCTGCATGTTCAAAATCTCACTGACTTTTCCAATAGCGTTCTCGGTAAGCTGAATCATTCAAAATCTCCTAGAGTAGGGCTTGCACTTCCAAGTGTACATCTAAAACTTACTATTTGTGATGCCGCGAACTATTTCCGGGGTGCGAAAGCGGTTGAAAAACACCGCTTTCGTAAAGCTTTGTAATAATAGCCATGTCGCGGGTCGATTTCCGTAACCCGTTCAAAAGCAAACGCGTCGGTCAGCATAGTATGAGCGGACTTAGTGCCATTCTTCCATTCCCAGCCGTATCGGGCGAAACGACGCGAGCAAAGAGCAAATTGGACCATCGTTCCACTGAAGAGGCGGCCCTCGTCCGGCGCGTCCAGGCGCAGGACGAGATGGCCTTCCGCGAAATTGTCGAGCGCTATCAAGCCAAGGTGTTCTCAATCATCTACGGTATTCTCCGCAACCGGAACGACGCGGAAGATATCGCCCAACAGGTTTTTGCGAAAATCTATTTCTCAATCAAGAACTTCGATTTCCGCAGTTCCCTGCTGACTTGGATCTACAAGATCACGGTAAACGAGTGCTACGACTATTTACGCAAGAAGCGCGTCCGCAAGCTGGTATACGAGAGCGATTTCTCGGCTGAAGATTCGCTGCGCATGGAGAATTCGGAACCGGCTACCGACCATACACCGTCGGTGGACCGCCGCCTCGCTCAGCACGATCTGATTCTTAAGCTGCTGGCGAAGATTTCCGAAGAAGACCGGTCTCTGATCCTGCTCAAAGAGGTAGAAGGCCACTCGGTGGAAGAACTGGCGGAGATGACCGGGATGAACGAGAATACGATTAAAGTGAAGCTGTTTCGCGCTCGCCAAAAACTTGTAAAGGCGGCGCAAAGGTTAGACAAGGGGCCGTTAACGCCGCTGGCGGTATAGCGCAGTTGGGCGTTTTCGGGTTGGCAGGAATTGACATTCAGCAGACATAGATCTGCCAAGTCAGTGGGCATTTTTTTGAGGGAATTATGCACAGGTCCATGCGGGATGTACTAGAGGATCTGCTGGCGGGTAAATCAAACAACGCTAACGGGTCTCGCGGGTTAGGTGAGCATTTATCGTCATGCTGCGAATGCTCGAACGAGTTCAAGGACATGCAGGCGCAATCGGAATTGTTCCGTTCGCTTGGCGTAGCCGGGGAGTTGGATCCGGCACCGGGTTTCTATGCTCGTGTGATGCAGAGCATTGAGGAACACGCCAGGAACTCCATCTGGGCGGTCTTCATCTATTCGCCTTTCGGCAAACGGCTGGCGCTGGCTTCGTTTACCCTAGCCTTGGCTCTAGGTTCGTATGTTGTGGTTGAGGAAAGCCGCGACGGGCACTTGACGGAAAGCGTCGTCGCCCAGCAGCTTCACTACGATGCTCCAGTGGTCGGTAGCCCAGACCAGCAGCGCGATGCCGTGCTCGAAAACTTTGCTTCTCACGATGGGAATCAGGAGTAAGCACGCGCAATCCATGCTCTCACGCGATAACGAAGGCTGGTCGAACCCTAAGGTACTGACTATCTTCGCAGTTATTTTTCTGTGCGGTATAGCGTTCGGTTCGCTTATAACCCGTTCGTACCTGCATAGGAGAATCATTAACCGCGATGTGCATGAGGTGGCCATCGAGAGCGCGAGCCGCTTCGGCGTCAAGAAACTCAAGGCTCAGCTTAATTTAACGCCCGACCAGGAGCAGTCGATCATGCGCGAACTGGACGATTACAGCAAGTATTACCAGAACATCGAGGACGAACGGCAGAGTACTGCCGAATTGGGCAGGCAGCGCATCTTGAAAGTCCTGAATGACGAGCAAAAGAAGAGATTTAACGAGATCTTCGGTCCGCGAACCGTCGCCGAAAGCCAACCCTAATGATTGTGCGCCGAACCGGTACAGCCCTTGTCTTTCATGCGCTTTTCGATGGCAGCCATCAGACGGCCCTCAATATCCTTGGGTACCGGGCGGCATTCCATTCCCTTAAAAACCTTTAATGTTTTCTCGGTTGTATCGCATACTACAAAACAGTTAGGACACTCCGTGACGTGCCGCTGAAGCTCCGCTAACTCCTGCGGATCGAGACTCTTCTCAAGATAGCCATTCAGCTCCTGCAGGAACTGCTTACAGGTAAGCAAACGCGTCGTCTCCCTTTTTCTTAAATTGCCGGGTCAGCTTTTCGCGAAGCTGCAACCTGGCCCGAAGAAGGCGGCTCTTTACTGCCGATATGGATAGCCCGAGAGCTTCAGCCGTCTCTTCGATTGACATTTCTTCGATGTCGCGCAGAATAAAAACGGTTCGATAAGCTGGCTTCAAACTTTGGACGGCCTGATCCAGAATCCCGGCCAACTCTTCGCGTGAGTACTCGTCCTCCGGATTTTGGTCCCAAACCGCTATTTCCCGGATAACCTCGTCCTCGCCTGTATCAATAGGTTCGTCCAGCGGTACAGTTCGATCCGACCGCCGCTTCCGGAGCTTCATTAGCGCTTCGTTGACCGCGATACGGACCAGCCAGGTATAAAACTTGGAATTCCCCTGAAAATCGTCCAGGTGTGTGTATGCCTTCAGGAATGTTTCCTGCAGCACATCCTCGGCATCGTCGTCATTTTGGGTGATCTGCTTGGCCATCCGGAAAACCCGGCGGTCATATTGCTGAACCAACTCGGAAAAAGCATCGGTATCGCCCGCTTTAGCACGCACTACCAGGGCGGATTCATCGAAGCCAGAGGATACAGTTGTCGTGCTCACTCGAACGTACTGTAGTTTAGCAACTCACCCGATGGCCGGTCTCTCCCGGTCATTTCAAATACATCTTCAAGGCATCGATAAGATCTTCGGCGGCACGCGTCTGCTCATCTGTCGGCTCGCGGTCTTGATCCAAAATGTGATGCCGGATGTGCCCGTTAATCACCTCCGCCATGAGTGAATCAAGCGCTCCCCGGCAAACCGCAATTGCATGCAGTGTCTGGGAGCATTCCGCCTGTTGTTCAAGCGAGCGTACCACCACGTCCACCTGGCCGCGAATCCGCCGGGCTCGATTGAGTAACCTTCTCGATTCCTCAGTAGTATGTGCCATAGGGCGGAATTTGTTGCTGAATATTCACATTGAACATCTTTACAAGCATACCCCCGGTGGTTTACTCTTTTGGTTGAAATACCAAGTCCTCCACAGTCGAAATCGCCTGCCGCTCTTCCGCCTTTGCCGGACCTTTTTCTCCGCTATTCTTCTCGCCGCCGCTGTTTCGAATGGAAGAGCGCAGGACATTTCAGATCCGTTACAAGTACAGGCTCAGCAAAATCCTCCTCCGAAGGGAGACGAAATCCCCCGCCAGGAAGAGAATAAAACGCCCGACGCAGCCCCACCCCCGGAGCGCTGGAACCTATTCTGGCAAGCGACTTCTATCGGCCAGTACCATGGCACTTTTCCGTCTCCTTACGAGGATGCATTCAGCCTGCAGAATTACCCGGAACGCGATGTTTCCTTAACGACTACGCTGTTCTTCGGACTACGTCTCGATCAGAATACGCGGCTCTACTTCAATCCTGAGATCGCCGGCGGCAGAGGCTTCAGCGGCGTCAACGGCCTGGCGAATTCGTCTAACGGAGAGTTGCCGCGCGTCGCCTCCGCCGAACCCAAGCCTTATCTAGCTCGGCTCTACGTCTCTCACGACTTTGGATTTGGAACCGGGAAGGAGTCTTTCGAAAGCGAGGAAAATCAACTCGCCGGCGAACGCCCGATGAACCGCTACACGGTTACCGTAGGGCGCTTCACCTTGACGGATTTCTTCGATGATAATCGTTATTCACACGATCCTCGCACCCAGTTCATAGGTTGGGCTGTAATGTACAACGGAGCCTGGGATTATCCGGCCGACGTTCGCGGCTACACCTGGGGATGGGTTCACGAGTTACATACCAGGAACTGGTCTATCCGGTACGCCAGCGCGGCCATGCCCAGGGTGGCCAACGGATCTCAGTTCGACCGTAGAATTTTTCGCGACCGCGGCGATGTGGTTGAAGAAGAATATCGCTGGGAAGGTCCAAAACATCCTGGCGCCGTTCGCGTACTGGAATACGCAAACCACGCCGACGCGGGCACATATGCCGCAGCCATTCAGCTGGCAAAAGAAAGCGGCGGCGTTCCCGATGTGACGGCTACCCGTCGTGTAGGAACACTCAAGTATGGTGCGGGAATTAACGCCGAGCAGGAGATTACGAAAGAAATCGGCGTCTTTGCAAGATTAGGCTGGAACGATGGCAAGACCGAAAGTTTCGCCTTTACAGCCATAGATCGCCTGGCAACCGGCGGCGTCTCTGTTACCGGACAACGCTGGCACAGGCCCTTTGATACGGTCGCCACCGAAGCGACGGTAAATGGACTCTCAGCCGTGCATGCCGAGTATCTTGCGTTAGGCGGACACGATTTCCTTATCGGCGATGGCCGCGTGCAATACGCGCCCGAATCTATTTGGGAGAGCTACTACAGCGCGCGCCTCTTCTCCGGCTTCTTCGCAAGTTTCGATCTGCAGCACGTTGCCAATCCCGCCTACAACCAGGCCCGCGGACCCGTTTGGATCTCATCCATTCGGCTGCATTGGGAGTTGGGCAAGAAAAGCTTTTAATACGACACTGATAGAGAGTGCATAGTCCGGCAGAAATAAAATTCCGCCTTCGGCAAGAGTCCGCCAACTTATACCTTTGGCTGGCGCGCCCCGGCTATGCGGGCCAGTTCCCTGGCCGCCTTGCTCTTCCAAACGCCCATGCTGTTTGCAGCGCGTTACAGGACACAAGCTTCGAAGCTACTGTTATCGCCAATGCCAAGAACATTCTTGCCCATCGCTTCCCGCTGCTTGGCATAACAGTTGACACTGGCACGGACATTGAATGGCGGAAAGACTATGCGCATAACAAAACATCCGGCACAAGCTATTTCCGCCGCATCCCTTATTTAACTTTCTCCGCTGTCGGCGATCACAAATTTATTTGGGAACTCAACCGCCATCAGCATTTGGTGCTGCTGGCCCAAGCTCACCTGTTCACAGGCGCTCCGGAATACACCGCCGAAATATTTGCACAACTCGAAAGCTGGCTTGTCCAAAATCCGTTCCAGTGCGGCATCAATTGGGCCAGTGCGCTCGAAGTGGCTTTCCGCGCGCTCTCTTGGATCTGGATCTGGCATCTCTGTTCAGAGGTCATGCCGGCCAGTTTTAAGACGCGCTTCCTTACATCTCTCTATCAGCACGGGCGCCATTTGGCTGAAAATCTTTCGGTCTACTTCTCCCCTAATACCCATCTGCTGGGCGAAGGGGTGGCGCTGCATGCGTTGGGCGTCCTCTTCAAAGAGTTCCCTGATTCGGTCGCCTGGGCGCGCCGCGGTTCCGAAGTGGTGGAAGGCCAACTTTCGTTCCAAGTCAAACCCGACGGCTCCCACTTCGAGCAGTCTACCTACTATCACGTTTACGCTATCGACTTGTTCGTCTTCTACTATTTGCTGGCCGGACGCCCAAAGCACTTCGAACCGGTCCTCAGCCGGATGGCCGACTACCTGGATTGGCTCCTCGGGCCTGCCCGCCGCATCGCATTCTTAGGCGACGACGACGGCGGCCGTCTGTTCCATCCCTTCGGCAACCGCGACGAATTCGGCCGCGCTACTCTGACCACCTGCGGCATTCTGCTTAATAATGAGCGTTGGATCGGTTCACAGGAAGAGATCTCCGAGCAGGCTGCCTGGTGGCTGGGTCCGGAATCGCTAAAACGCGCCTCCGGCCAACAACCACCCTCAGGTTCGCGCGCTTTTGCGGACTCCGGTTCCGTGTTCCTGCAATCCAATGATCTCTACGTGCAATTCGACGCCGGCCCTTTCGGGTGGGGCGGTGCGGGCCACAGCCACGCCGATACGCTCAGTTTAGTCGCATGGCTTAGAGGCGAACCCCTGTTTGTCGATCCCGGCACGTTCACTTACACGAGCGATCCCGAGCAGCGCGACGCCTTTCGCGGAACGGCCTCGCATAACACCATCTGCATCAACCGCCAGAATCAGGCGCAAACGGCCGGCCCTTTCCGCTGGACCCAAAAGCCCGAAGTCAAACTGAACGCTTTTAAACCAATGCCTCAGGGCGGTCTCGCCGACGCCACCTGCACCTACAACGGCTTCACTCATCGCCGCCGCGTCTTGCTCACTGACTCGCGTTTGTTGGTTCTCGATGAAATCGAAGGCCCGGAAGGCGAGCATGAGTGCCGTCAAATGTGGCAGCTTGGGTCCGCCGCTTCGCAGGTGCGTTTCTCTTTCTCCGCGCCCGCCGACGCTCAGGCTTCTGAAACGTCGCCCGCTTACGGCATCAAGTGCCCCTCGAAGACATTCGTTATAAGCGTTACCAGAAAGCTGCCCGAATTCCTGGCCATGCAAATTGACTTAAACAGCTACCGCGAATTGACCATTGACGGCGTCCGCGAGGAAATGGATTCCATTTAGGCGACAAAACCTTTCGTAACAACCGATAGAATTAACTGAGCGACTTGTCAAAAAAGGAATTACGCGGTTTGAGCAACGGTTTCACTCCCTCGGATATTGCAGTTGTCGGCCTTGGTTATGTGGGCTGCGTCACAGCCGCTTGTCTGAGTAGCTTAGGCCACAAAGTCACCGGTGT
Organism: Bryobacterales bacterium; assembly: GCA_963718465.1. Lineage (GTDB taxonomy): Bacteria > Acidobacteriota > Terriglobia > Bryobacterales > Bryobacteraceae > Bog-105. The sequence continues at coordinate 104,284 of CAVQZK010000008.1, forward strand.
CGACCGCGATGAGCACAAGGTTAAAAGTGTTCTCGACGGTGACGCACCTTTCTATGAGCCGGGGCTTCCCGAACTTGTCAAAACCAACGTCGCCGCCGGCCGCTTGAACGCCGGCACTTCGCTGGCTGACGCCATCCAATCGGCGGACATCGCACTAATCTGCGTTGGCACGCCTTCTGAAAAAAGCGGAAATCTGGGCCTCGATCAATTGAAGCGGGTGGTCGCGGAGATCGCCCGGAACCTTACCCGGCGCAGCAAACCTCTGATCGTCGCCATTCGCAGCACCGTCTTTCCCGGCACTTGCGAAGAAATTGTTATTCCTGAACTGGGCGGCCTTGCCCAGGTCGTGTCTAATCCTGAATTCCTCAGGGAGGGCGTCGCCGTCAAGGACTTCATGGAGCCATCGCTGGTTGTGGTCGGCGGCACGGATGCAGCATCCGTAGCACGAGTGGCCTCGGTGTACCAGCCGCTTGGTATCGAGCCGTGCCTGGTTAGCCTGCGTACCGCCGAAATGATCAAGTACGCCTGTAACGCGTTCCATGCGGTTAAGATCGCCTTTGCCAATGAAATTGGCGCGCTGAGCGCCAGCTTGGCCGTGGACGGCCGCGAGGTTATGGAGACCGTCTGCAAAGACGTCAAATTGAATGCTTCCGCCGCGTATCTGAAGCCCGGCTTCGCCTTTGGCGGCTCCTGCCTGCCCAAAGATCTGCGCGCGCTGGTCTATCGGGCCGCCCGTCTCGATCTAAACTTGCCGCTTCTTGAATCGGCCCTGCCGAGCAATGAGAGCCACCTGGGCCGCGCCATTTCCGACGTTCTCGATCTTCCTTCGAGCCGCCTTGGAGTTGTTGGCCTGGCATTCAAGGAAAATACCGACGATTTGCGCGAAAGCCCAGTCGTTTCGATGCTTGAGCAGTTAATCGGCAAGGGCCGCGATGTGCGCGTTTTCGATCCGCACATCCAGCTGGATGTCATTTACGGCAGCAACCGCAACTTCATCTTCCAATCGATACCCCATATTGGCCGTTTGATGCATCCTGCCATTGAAAACCTGCTTGAATGGGCCGATCATATCGTTGTCGCCCAAAAACAGAGCGATGGGATGGCTCAGAAAATCAAGGATTCCGGGTTGCCAGTGCTCGATATTGTTGGCTCCGGATTAACAAATCAGACGCAAATTCCGATTCACGCATAGCCCTCACAGGTCCAGAATCTTGACGACTTCGTATTTCTTCACGGTCCGGTTCTGAATTCGGAGGAATTTCAACCCAGCGCGGTATGCCGCCATATGAGCGCTCTGAAAATGCGCCGCTAAGGCAGCTTCGTCTTCCCACAGTTCGCTGAGTTGCAGCCGGTTTGCCTCAAGCAAGTCCTCGGCAAAGGCATACTTCAAACACCCCGCCTCTTTAGCGGTCTCGGCCATCATAGTTGCGGCTAGACCCTTCACGTCCTCAAAATCGTCCGAATGGACGTCAAGCTGCCCAATAATCGCAATCACGTTATCCATTCTCTCAGTGCCGCCGGCAACACGCGCCGGCATGAAATCTTGAAATGATTATCGGCGCAATCGCTTCCTCACGATAGAGCTTCAGCCATAAAGCAGCTATACGATCGTTCATTTCGAGCCGATGATCGACAGTCCAAACCCCTTCGTACCTTTCCCGCCAGTTGAGATCTCGACAAAGCTTGCCATTGCCGTCGGTATCGGTTTACTGGTCGGTCTGGAGCGGGAGTGGTCGCAAAAAGATCTTGGGATTCGAACATTCGCCATCGCTGCCATGCTGGGCGCGGTAAGCGCTCTCTCTTCTCCCGGCGTCGCCTACATTTCGTTCAGCGGAATTCTGCTAATCGTTCTGCTGGCCGGTTTGCGCAGCATTCACGACGGGAAAGCGGTCGAAACAACCACTTTTGCCGCAGTCATTCTGACCTTCGTTCTCGGCGTACTGGTGGGGCAAGGCCACCACTACACTCCAGTAGCGGCGGCCATTGTGATGACCTTGTTGCTTTCCCTTAAGCCGGCTCTCACGCACTTCACCGGAGGGTTGACCATTCAGGAAGTTCGGAGCGCCGTTCTGCTCGGCCTCCTCGGGTTTGTTATTTACCCTACCCTTCCCAGGCAGCCCATTGACCCTTGGCGGCTGGTTAACCCGCGCGAAGCCTGGCTGACGGTAATTGTGATTGCCACCCTGGGCTTTGTGAATTACGTCTTTCTGAAGATCTACCGGTCACGCGGCCTTTACTATACAGCCATTTTGGGAGGAATGGTGAACAGTACAGCCACCGTTGCGGAACTAGCAGGCTATTTAGCCAATCCAGAGGCTGACATGACCGCCGTAGCAATCAGGACCGATTTGTTGACCGTCATCGCAATGCTCGTAAGAAATTTCCTCATTTTAATTGTCTTCGCACGAACTGCCGTTTTGACTGCCGCCGCCCCCTTGACGGCCATGATTGTTGCCGCATCCATTTTCTTGTGGCTTCAGCGAAAGCGAGCGCAGGGCCAGATCGGTGATTTGAAGCTATCGTCCCCCTTATCCCTTTCCAAAGTCTTGAAATTCGGTTTTATCTTCTTAGAGATTGAAATTTTGGGCACCCTCGCCCAAAGATATTTTGGTCATCTCGGATTCCTCATCATCAGCATTGTTGGCGGACTTGTCTCCAGCGCCAGTACCGCCGGTGCGGCGGCTACACTGGCAATGCACGGGAACATCTCTCCTCAAACCGCTGGAATCGCCACTGTCCTAACGTCTGTAACCAGCGCGCTATCGAATCTTCCGGTCATTCATCAGCAGACACGCAACTGGAAACAGACGCGGAAACTCGCCATAATCTCGGGAGCCGTCATCGCCGTCGGCCTGGTTACCATGATTGCCATCGATCGGTTCTGAATTTCTTTCTTCAGTTTGCCTCACGAAAATCATACGATACAGAGACATGAGTTCATTTCTGAAGAAAGTATTTTGGGTTCGCATGTACCTGTTGGGTTTCTTCGTTATGGCGGCCATTGTTTCAGGTAGTAAGGCAGAAGCCCAGGTCTCACACCCGAAATTCAAAGTGCTTGCCATTGCTGAAGCGGGAGGAATCCATAAGCCGTTTGTCGATGCCGCCAAGCTCTGGCTCAATCACGAATCGAAGGCCGAGGATTTCGCCATCGACTACATCGAGAACACCGGCAAGATCACCGACGCATTTCTTTCCGAATACCAGCTATTCATTCAGCTGAATTATCCGCCCTACGGCTGGACTCCCGCCGCGGTTACCGCATTCGAGCGCTACATTGAGGACGGCAAGGGCGGATGGATCGGTTTTCATCACGCAACGCTGTTGGGCGAGTTCGATGGATACCCAATATGGCCCTGGTTCCAAGGTTTTATGGGCGGCATTCGGTACAAGAACTACATCAGTACTTTTGTATCGGCGAAGGTGACCGTAGAAGCGCCCGATCACCCCGTGATGCGAAATGTGGATCGCTCGTTTGAAATCAGGGACGAGGAGTGGTACACCTACGACAAGTCTCCCCGGCCGAACGTGCGTGTGCTGGCTACGGTCGATGAAAACACCTATGCTCCGGCTACGCCGATAAAGATGGGAGGAGACCACCCGGTGGTGTGGACGAACGAGCACTTCAAGGCGCGAAATATCTACATCTTCATGGGTCACCGTCCCGAGCATTTTAAGAACGAGAACTTTACCACTCTGTTCCATAACTCGATCCAGTGGGCCGCCCATCGATGAACTCAGTTTTCCTCGGGCTCGGCGAGGAATTCGCCTAGCCGGTCGAATCGGCGGTCCCACGTCGAGCGGCGGTCTCCGAGCCATTGCTCCGCCACCGAAAGACCTGCCGGTTCGATGCGGCAAGTGCGCACCCTCCCGACTTTCTCGGTTTGGATCAGCCCGCTTTCCTCCAACACCTGCAAGTGTTGAACTACCGCGGCCAGCGTCATGTCGAGAGGCTCCGCCAATCGCGAGACCGATATTGGCGCTTCGCTGAGCTTCTCCATAATCGCCCGGCGCGTGGGATCGCCCAGCGCGTGGAAGACACGGTCGATATCGGGCTTCTTCCTCTTCATAGGGCCGTGGCTTCCAGCGCCGCACTCCAACTAGCGCGGTAACTCCTCCGTCAATTTATCGAGCAGCTTGCGCCATCCTTCTTCGCGCATTTCAGGACCATCGGAACCCTCGAAGAACGCACCCTGATGCGTGAAAAGGAGGTCCGTCCCTGTTTCCGACGGCAAGAACTCAAGCGTCCCCAAAGACGCCGAGATGCGTTTCTCACCTATGGCCATGGTGGAGGCAAATACAATTCGCTGATTGGGCACAATGTCCTGGTAAGTAGTGTCGTTCGTACATATCATTCCCTTCAGCGGAGTACCCTCTTTGAAACGAAAACCGGCGCGCTCTTTGCCGCCCACTCGAAAGTCCATCTCATGGCGCTCCACTTCGTGGTGCTCGTCTTCAACAAACCAGCGGCGTTTCTTGGCCGGGTCGGCAAAAGCGGCGAATACGCGCTCGGGAGCGGCGGAATAATTGCATTCGATAACGAACGTGCTGTGTATAACGGATTGTTCTTTCATGTTTTTCTCCTTCAATGAGAATTAGTAAAGTCCCTGCTTAAGTATTAACCTCCGCGCGGCTAATTGTCAAGTGGATTCTTAAGTAATTGTTTTAACTCAAACTTCAGATGGAGATAACTCTCCATCTACTGGGTCACGACAATAGACCGCCCTGCGCCATAAGCTTCACTAAGGTCTTTCGTAATGCCACACATAAACCTTCCTGCGGGGATTCCCGGAATTCGCGGCCTCATGATGTTTCGCCCGGAAACCGCCAAACCGTTAAACGAAATTGTTGACGTATTGCTGCGCGGTCCACACTCGCTTTCGCCTGGGGAGCGCGAGTTGATTGCGACATATGTGTCGTCGGAAAACGATTGCCGGTATTGCCAGACAATTCACGGCGCTATTGCCGCGCATCACCTTGGCGGCAATGAGGATCTCGTGCTTGCGGTGAAGCGCAATCCTGAAACGGCGGCAGTTTCCGCGAAGATGAAGGCGCTGCTTGCTATCGCCGGGAAGGTGCAACAAGGCGGCAAGGAAGTGCAGACGGCGGATATCGAACGGGCCCGCGAACAGGGCGCAACCGACCTGGAAATTCACGATACGGTGCTCATTGCGGCAGTCTTCTGCATGTGCAACCGCTATGTCGATGGCTTAGCCACTTGGGCCCCCGACGATCCCGCTTTTTACCGCCAACGCGCGGCAATGGTGGCCAGGGACGGTTATGCGGCCAGCACTCTCACCGCCGTAAAATAGCTCCCCTTTTAGGAGGAATGGCACACTTGTTGTGCGCAAGATCCCGTTGGTGCAGTCGAGGGGTCAATAGCCGATCAGTCGGCGGCTGCGGTTGCAGCGCACGTGTCGGCGAAAAACCTCTCCACCGGATTTGTGAAGGAGACAAAAGCAATGCCAATGGCTTGTTCCGAATTCCACTCCTGCCGGTGGGCGAATACAGCGTCATGGTAGGGGCCGGCCATTTCACAACACTCGTGCAGTGACGCGGATCGTCAACTGGCGGGAGTTGGACCCGGGCTATGCGGTAGGCGAATGCGAGGTCAAGTTGCTGGGCTGGCAGAAGCCGCGACGCTTGGTGGCGGTGCGGGAGCGAATCCACGATTCCAACCCGTCGCTGGGAAAGAAACTGATCGATCTGCCGGAGTACAGCTTTCGCGTGTTTGCGACGAGCTTGCCGGCGCCGCCGGAAGAGATTTGGCGGGACTACAAGCGGCGCGCCGATATTGCGAAGCAATCACGCTTTAGCGCGATGGAGAACCGGATTGCCGAACTCAAACACGATCTGGGTGCGGATCGCTTCTGCCTCCATGATTTTCATGCGACCGACGCTGTCTTTCGGAGTGTGTTGCTGCTGTTCAATTTGTTGAGCGTGTTCCGCCGCTCCAGTGGCTTGCCACAGCACAAAGAGCCCGCCACTTTGCGATCCCAGGTGTTCCCTCTGCGGAGCGGAATGGCAGTAGCCAGGCGAAGAACTGGCGCTCTCGTTGGCTGCTGGATGGGGTGGCTTGAAGCGGCGTATCGCACTTCTAAACAGCATCTTGGCTTGGGTTTTCCAATCTCCCTGAAATTGATTTTAGCCGCCACCTGACCGCAATTTCACCACCAACTGGCAAGCTGCTTAACTTCGGAATTCAGGTTAAAAGAACCGTTGGAGCCGGATGGGAGGCACCCAAGGCAGGTGCGCTACCAGGCTGCGCTACGCCCCGACAAATGAATCTGTATTGATTCTAGGCTACGTCCAAGTTGGACATCCATTCCGTACCCAAAATGCTCCGTCTCTTCGCCCCAACGATTTCAAGACGCCCTCCGTGGCCCAAAACGGCGGGAAATTCACGGTCACAGATTTTGCCAAATTTTTTCAAAGATTCATAAAGCCAACACCTCCAGCGACTTAGCTACCTAAACCAACCGCCCGCAAGCGCCAACGCACAATGGAATTTGGAACTTAGCGCTGAAACTGAAGGCGTTCGGAGCGGCATGGCTGTTCGCGACGGACGTTAGTTTAAATGCGCGCTGGCGCGTTCATCGAAAAACAAGAAGGTCAAATAAAGTGAGTCAATCTAAGTTTCTCTGCTCATGCCGTGTTGGAATGATGGCGGCAATCGTAACGGCACTTCTTCTGCCACAGGCGCTGATGAGCCAGACGCAAGTGGACACCAACTCCCAGATGAAAAATCTGCCGGTGTACAACGTCAAGTCCTTCGGCGTGCTGGGCGATTCCAAAACCGACGACACGGCGGCCATCAAGGCAGCCTTGACAGCGGTTTCGGCAAAGGGAGGCGGCTATCTGTTCTTCCCGTACGGAAGTTATGAAATCTCGGCGCAGATTAATATACCCAATGGCGTTCAAATTATGGGGCTTGGCTGGAGCAGTCCGCCGGAGTTTGGCACGTTCGGCACCACAATACAGGCCAACAATAACTTTCCGGGTAACGCGGCGTTTCCGCAAAATATGATGCTAGCGATTGATGGTCCTACTGACACTTACGGTGCGGGAGCTTCAAACCTAACGGTGGATTGCAACAGCGTTCCGGGTTGCGGCGGATTGTATCGAGGGCATGCGAATGAACAAACCTACTTCAAACGCATCAATGTTGACAACTACAGCTCCTACGGTTTTTATATCTGCGGGGCGGGCGAAAACGCAGACATTCCACATGTTTGCGGAGGCAGTACCAATAGTGGTGCTCAGGGCGATGGTCCGGATGAAGACCTACAGTTTTATCCCGGCCTCGCTTCCAATGCCAACACATTGTCAGTAGTGATTCGCAACGATCTGAGTTACCGGGGAATGTACAACATTACGATTAACGCATACTCGGACGCTACTCACCAGCCGACGTATGGGGGCTGGTTTTCGGGAGAAACCTATGCCGTGCGGGCGGTTCACATGGAGGGACCGGCTAACGGCTTCTATCTAGGACCGCTGCAAGGGCCACTCTGTCCGAAGAACTGCAGCGGATTATCGAATGCTGATTTCAGCCAAATCGATTTAAATACTCGCGGCGGGCCCAACACGATAATCCTTAACAATATTCAAAACGTGAATTTACACAACATCGCAGGTACCGTGCTGAACGCCCAGTTTGGACAGAACACTACATCAAGCACAGGTTTCCTCGGCTTCCTAGCGTTAGGAACATCTGGCCAAGTGCTGTCAAACGACCCGAACTTCGGGATGAATGTAACTGGCCCGGGACTGTTCAACACTTCATTAGGGATAAACTCCACGACCACTCCGCAATTCACAATTCAGAACAAGACGGGGCCCAACTACCCGTTTATCAGCCAATCGGTGGGTACAGACGGAACGTTTTCTATTTCGGGAGGCGGAGGTACTGGCAACTGGCTATTCACAACTCCCCAGGCGATTTTCGGAATAGGTTCAACCGCCGCCCTTTCCGGATTGAATCTTCAGTCTCCGCTGGTGTCTGGTACAGGCAACATTCGAGGTGTGATTTGCAGCAACGCGGGATGGAGCAATGCAAACCAGAACTGGGCGATCAACAACAATGGTGGGAGTGACTATGCGTGCTCGTACTTTCCATCAGGCGGTGGCTTTGCGATTTCGACATCGGCGTCAGTAACGCAGCCCGGAACTGTAACCCAGACCCAGTTTTTGGCGAACACCAGACTGAATCTGACGGGAGCAGGCAATTTGATTTTGGGAGCGGGGGCTGCAACGACGACCGACTCCGGGCAAGCACTTCAATTGAAGGGCGGATTGCAAATCGCGACGAGTACTGCGCCTCCTACATGCACCACAACGCTTCGGGGATCGTTCTGGTTCGTAGCCGCAGCCTCATCCAGTGCGCAAGACCACGTGCAAGTCTGTGCACAGAACGCCACCGGCACTCTAGGCTGGCAGCAAATTTACTGAGGTTACCAACTACCGATTGAACAGCGGACGGCCAGATGGGAATACCAAAAGCGCTGCCACAGCGGCTGGAATATTCTTGGGAGATAACACATGGTGCATAATTTGTACGCCGTTCGGATCTTCCCGAAGCGATCCTTCTTACACATGAAACGAACGGATTCGGCAGACGATTTAGGGACAAACCAGCGTTCATCATTGACGGTCAAACCGGCGTCGGTTAGTAAACGCTTAAAACTCTTACTGGTAAAGAACTGAACATGACCAGCGGGGTTAGTCGCCCGATCCACGATTCGCGCCTTAACCCGAAGTAATAGTAAATTTTCCAGCGGAACCTCTATGATGAGGTGCCGAAAACGCAAATGATCCTTAATGGTTCGTAGAAAAGCCACAGGATTTTCAAGATGTTCCAACACGTGGGAAAGAACGACCACATCAAACGATTCTTGGAGGCAAAAGGCGGAGTCTGTGATATCGGCCGCCACACACTCAATTTCTGGGGCTTCGTGCCTCAATCGTTCTACCGCTTTCGGGGAATAATCAATGGCTAAGAATCTGGAAGCCATCTTTCGTCGTGCACACTCTTTTATAACAGCACCGGTGCCGCAGCCGAGTTCTAACAAACTAACCAGCTTGATTCCACCACGCTTGATTAGCAAGTCGATACTATCGGCCTTTTCTCTTGCTCCATACTCCAGCCACTTGGCTTCTCCATCCAGATCGGTCTCATACTTCTCAACGTAGAAGTCACGGCCAGACGCGATAGCTTCTTCGTGGCTCTTCACTGTTCCACTAGTAGCAAAAACTAGGTCTTTCGGCAACCGAAGAAATTCTGTTGACGCACAGCTGCGCTGGCAATCGGCCGACGAGACGTACTGCGGAGGCAGGTATTGGTCAAATTTTGAGCTCGCGATCTAGGAGGACCTTCCAACGACGCCTAAACTCAGTTTCGCCATACATTTGAACGCTTTCCATAGCTTTTCGTCCCATTAACTCTGTATATGCACGATCCGAATCTGCTTGTTGGATTGCCGCGCGAATCGATGCCGAATTGCGATCGACAATCCATCCAGTCCTGCCGTCAACCATGAACTCTTCCACGCCATGGATTTTCGTGGTGATGAGCGGTAGACCTGCGGCAGCAGCCTGTAAAGAAGCGAGCGCGAAGGCCTCATAGGCGGAGGGGAAGACGAACGCGTCGCATGCCCATAGATAGGGGCGTACGTCGCGCTTCAGGCCTACAAAACAAACCGATGTGTCAATACCAAGTTTGCGGCAAATCTTCTTGTGTTCGCGAATCTCGCTCCCCGATCCGCCTACGACTAGCAATTTTGCAGGAACAGTGTCTCCTGCTATTGCTTCGAAGACTAGCCGCAGTCCTTTGCGCTCAAAGCTCCCGAGTGCGCAAAAGCAGAGGAGGAGGTCGGTCGTATTGAAGCCCAGTTCGGCCCGCATGGCTTCTTTCGAAAAGTCGGCGGGACGCGAGTAAAGGATCGTGTCGACGGGATTGGCGATCACCTGAATCTTGTTCGCAACCAAGTTCGGATAGGACGTCTTTAGTTCCCGCGCCAAGCCTTGGGACGGGACAACGATGGTGCGAGCCGACTGAAATGCGATACGTTCGGTGATGCATCCCCAAGCGTGCGCGAGGAGATGGGAGTTACGCCGTAAGAAGCCACCGCCTAGAGAGCTTCGGTGATTCCGCAGGAAACTGCGGTGGCAGAAATGCGCGTAGGAGAGATCGCAGAACGGGAACACCCCTTGGGTGCTCAGCCTATATACATTCTTTCTTCCTCGACTAAACAGAAAGACGCAAGCAGAAAGGAGCGTGAACAGTACCGCGCTGAGAACCATTGGACCGGGCGGAAGAGGAATGCGCGACTTGCGGAGATGCGGAGCATCGTCGAGTTCGAGTCGGTTGAAGAACAATCGAAGAGGAATCTGACCGGCAACCGTCTCCACTACCTTCAAAAGGCAACTCCCGGCCGGACTGTTGGGGATTAAATTTTCATCGAAGACCCAAAGTGCGGTCCTGGATGTGGCCGCTGTGGGGGGTTCGGCTTCATGTATGGCGGAGGAACCAAGACTCAAGGGACAGCCTCAGAAGGCTGCGGCTCGGTCTTGTCGGAGAGATAGTGCAAGATATGCGACCAACTAGCAGGTTCACGGCGTAGCAGCCAGACATATGCACCAACAATGCAAAGAGAACTGGCAACGTTTCCTAGAATCATGCTCACTATGGCGCCCGCAACCCCGAAAGGCTTCAAAAGTACAAATGCGGCGCCCACGCCGACGATCATGCCGGCCATGCCAGCGATAAGCGAATGCTGGGAATTCTGGGCGGCTCGCAGGAGCGTGGAAAAGGCAGCGCCAATAGCGGAGACAAAAGCGGCAACGCCCAACATTGGGAGGTATTTCAGGTAAGCAGCTATTCGGCCGTTATAGAGAAAATGTTCAAGGGTAGAGCCGAGGAGCACCAGCAACAGCACGTAAGCAAATGCCATAGTGAGCACGGCCGTGGGGTAAATCAGCGACTGCCGCAACCCGCGTCCTAAGCCGGCTTGTTTCATCCGGCGCGCTAGTTTCGGGAGAGCAAACACGCTGAGCACCGTGAGCAATTGCGAGAGCGGGAGGATGAGGTTCATCATCGCGCGCAAGGCCCCGGCCGATTTCAGATCCACCATGGCGGAAAGCAGGATGGTTTGAACGTCGGGCAGCCCCATTCCCAAAATGGCCGAAGCGAACAGCCACTTTCCGTATTTCCAGTGAGCCCGCGTGATCGATGTCAGGCTATCGGAATGTGGGGCATCGGTTGGAAGGTGATGCAGGCTGCGGCGCGTTAAGGCCCATACGGCGATCGGCAATGCCGCGCCGATGCAGAGCACGCCGGTGAGGGCAGAAAGCCAATGCAGCGACCGAAAGCTAAAAAGCATTCCTGCCAGCGCGACCGCGTAAACGACGCTGATGTGGAAGGCGCGAATGGGCCGGTTCAGTATATATTGCTCACGGCGGCTGGTAAGCAGGAGCAGGTAGCCGGGCAGAGCGATGCCCAGAGTAGCCAGGGCCAGACGAACGCCGGGCTCGCGGTAGAAGAGCGCAAGGCTGGCTGCTGCCGCTCCAAGCACAAGCACCACGTACCAGTTCAAGCGCGTGACGGTCTTCAGGTAGGCGCGTAGGCGGGACGTGTACTCAGCGGGCCCCACGACGGTCATTGGTTCGAGCACTAAAGCGTTGTGAAAAGCGGCGAAGATTAGGCAGAAGGACCAGGAGACCGAGAATGCACCGTAATCGGACGGCGCCAACCAGCGTGCCAGCAGCACGTTCATGGTAAAGTTCGTCCCGGAAGTGGCGGCTTGGTCGGCGATGCTGGCCGCCACTTTGCCCATCAGAGGACGGATCTTACTTTTTATGGCACTCATAGAGCGCGTTCGGTGAAAAGCCCGTCACGCGAGAAATTGCTCTAATACGCGCCCTTGGGCATAAGAACAGTATGAATCGTCCGCAGCAGGACGTAAATATCGAGCCACATCGACCAGTTGCGAATGTAGTAGGTGTCTTCCACCTCCTGCACTTTCAGATCGCCATCACTGCGTGCGGATACCTGCCATAGCCCAGTTACTCCGGGCATAACACTGGCGCGCAACGTGCGGAAGCTGCCCGGAAAACTATCCAGGTGATAGTAGGGGAAGGGACGCGGTCCCACTAGGCTCATATCGCCCCGAAGAACGTTCCAGAGCTGCGGCAGTTCATCAAGGCTATAGCGGCGTAAGAACCAGCCGATGCGCGGCAGGATGCGCGGGTCTCTTTTCAGTTTGTAGAAGCGGAGCCAGTTGATTTTCTCCTGCGGGTTGTTTTCCAGGTATTCGCCTAGTAGCCGCTCGGAATCAGGAAACATGGTTCGGAGCTTGTAAATCTCAATGCGCTTGCCGTTCATGCCTTCGCGCTCCTGTCGAAAGAGGGATGATCCGGGGCTGACAATCTTGATCCAAACCGCGCAAAGAGCAAGAAATGGAATGGAAAGCAAAAAGGCAGGGACGGCGATAGCGTAATCAAGCACACGTTTCAGGGCGCGATTCCCTGGAACGAGAAGGTTCTTTTTGACTTCGAGTCCGAGAACTCCGCCCAGATCGCGCGATGTGATCCAAAGACTCTGAATGCCAAAGAGGTCGGGCACGACAATGATGTTGGGAAAAGATAAGCCTTGAACCAACTCCGCAAGATGAGCGCGGCCCATGCTTGGCATGGCAACCAGAGCAAGTTTAGCGCGGCCCTCGAACATCTCAATGGCGGCCAGTGGACCAACCACCGGAACGCCGTGAACCTCGGTGCCCCACTTTTGAGGGTTGTCGTCCAGAATTCCAACTGGCACCAAGCCAAGATCGCTCTCCCTTTGGAGCGTCTTTACTACCAACGCGCCAGTGCTGCCAGCGCCCAGGATGACCATTGGAACGCCACAGATACCGCGCGCGATCAGAAATTTGCGAAGCGGCGCTTCGAGAGCCGGCGCTAAAATCAGCGCGGAAAACATAGTTAATATCAGAACGCCGCGCGACCACTGACGATCATGAAACGCGTAATTCCAGGCAAGCAACATGACAAAGACGGTGAAAGTGGCGTAGACGCGGCCCCGAATGCGCTGGACTGAGCCCATGCCGTAGCCAGGATACAGACCCACCCAGTAATACGCCAGAGGGAGAGTTAAGATGCCAAGCGCCAATCCCTGGTACTGCGGCGTATCCAATTCAATCGGGAAGATGGAATGCAGGAAGTAGCGAATAAGACAGCCGAGCAGAAGCGATAACTCAAGAGCCAGGACGTCGATAAGGACGATCGCCGCAGTGGCCCACGAGCGTTGCTTAACCTCAGGAAGAACAAACAGTCGTTCCGCGGCGGCTGCACTCATAATTTCGGTGTCAATGCTATTCCCGTGTATTTAAGACTGCGAGTAGGAAGGGGCAGTTCTGTTAATAGGAAGCTTATGCTTCGGTAAACGTTTCGCGGCCTTAGTACGGATACCCCTCTCCAGCTTAGCGAAGAATGGGCTTAAGGGCATCCTCGTATATCCGCTTCAATTGTTCGTAATTGCGGTTCGGAAGTATAGTACTGTTCGAAATGCAATCTACTTGACATTCGTAAACTTAATAATTTTTCATTCGAGCCGGATTGCTTGACAAGTTCGCTCAAAGCCGCGGCGTTTTTCGGTGGGAAAAGGAAGCCATTTATCCCGGGTTTCACTACGTTCTGAAGGGACCCGATAGCGGATGCTACGGCGGGAGTGCCGCACGCCATGGCTTCGATCAAGGTGACCGGCAAGCCCTCGTACCATTCGGATGGAACAACCAGACAAAGTGCGTTCTTCAGCAATTCCATCACTTGGGAACGGTCGCGAAGACCTAGATATTCAACATTCGGGAGGGCATGCGCGCGCGATTCGATTTCGCAGCGCATCGGGCCATCGCCAGCGATTTTCAACGGCAGCAAATCTGAATGATTCTCCCAGACTTGGAGCAGCGTGCCGAGACCTTTTTCGGGCGTCAGCCGCCCTACGAAGACTGCGTAGTGGCCGGAACCGGAGCCGCTTCCCGGATCTACAGCCAAAAAATTGGGCTTGACAATGATTTTTGCAGCAGGAAATCCAGCCTCAATGAATTTGCTTTTCTCGAAATCCGTGAGCGCAATATAGGTGTGAATTTTAGATTTCCAAGTGCCCCCGAGCGCGTGAACCGCCAGCATTCCAGCTACGGTGGCACTGGCCATTCCGTTGTGGCGATAGCAGCGATGGATGACCGCTGGATATTTCAAGGATTTGTGGAGGCACAACTCGCAGACCTGAGCGTTTCGATAGAACGTAGCCGCGGGGCAGAGAAGCCGGTAGTTGTGCAGGGTTTGCACTACCGGGACTTGTTCGGCGGCGGCAGCATAATAGAGAGAGGGCGAGATGAGCGGTAGCGTGTTGTGCGCATGTACGAGTTGAATGGACTTCTCTCTAATGAGCTGGCGGATGGAACGGTAGGTCTCGCTATTCCAGAATGTTTTGACGGCAAGTTGAATAGTCGAGATGGTCTTGACAGCTTCGTTGTGGACGCTGTATTGAGTGACCAGATGGCCGCGGGAAGTGAGTAGCGAGTGCTCCGCCTCAAAGACCTGATCTTCGCCGCCAGGCTGCTGATAGAAGTTGTGGACTTGGAGAATCCTCATGAAGAGGAGGGAGGTGGCGGGGAACTTGGCACCAACTCTTTGCGGTGCGTGCGAATTGGAGAAGAGATGCCACTGACCGAAGGCGCGGGCGACCAGGTGTAATACGCGCGTATGCGATGAGCAGCGGCGGCAACCGCGATAAGCAAAACGAATCCGATATTTCCCGCATGTCCGGCTCCTGCCAAGACGTTTTCAGTGGAAAGACCGCCAATGAAAGCAGGGATATAAATGAGTAGCGGTTTCGCATTGCCATTAGGATCTTTGCGCATGCCCTGATAGGCGAACACCACGATTGAGCCCATGAATGCCACCCAAATGGCCGAACCTGCAAATCCGAACTCGTACAGAATTCTTAGCCATTCATCATGTACAGCCCGGTTCGGATCCCCAACCCCTCCAACAAGGGTTCCACGCAGGAAACGCCCATTGGAAGTTCCATGGCCGAAGGCCAATTCGGCGAGGGTCGATGCCTTGAGTGCGTCAATCGCTCTGTCGTAAAGACTTCGGCGGAACTCATAGGTGCCCAGTCCGGTAGATTTGATATTACCTTCGTAGATGGCGGTTATGGTGTCCGCTACGCGGTTTGAGTTCGCTTCCATGGCGACGAACTTTATGATTGGCGCCTCCTCCAAAATCGCCGCCACCATGAGCAAAACGATAGCGGCGATGCCGAAGATTTTGATCCAAGTTCCGGCGTTCGAAACCAGCAGACCAACGATAGTGGACACAATCAGCCCAATGACCCAAGTGCGGCTTCCATCGGCTATCACGCCAGCGAATAGAATCGTGCATAGGCCCCAACGGATAATAGGATGCTGCGCCTTCGTGCCGAGCGAAAGCGCATATAGGGAGGCCAGCAAAGAGGCATAAGCTTGAGCGGTGGTGAAGCCGCTGAAGCGGGCGGAAGTATCTCCCCAGCCAGGAAGAAAAATGCCGCGCATAATGCCAAGACTGAGGACTCCGATAACTGCGGGAACGAGGATGGAAGCGGGAGTAAGCACGCCGGCTTTGCCGGCGCGCATGAACGCCAGGCAAATAAGGAACGATCCGGCGAGTTCAGCCACCAATTTTATGGCGGAGAGGGGAAATTGCGACCAGAAGCAGGCGGCGGCCACATAGGAAACGAACAGAATCCAGGCCACTGGCGCGACGACCACTTTGCCATGGCCCGCATACATCTTCAAACGCCAAAGCAGGACCACAGGGTAGCCGATTCCCTTAATCGCGTTAAGGATTCCGATGCCGTTGTCACTCGATTTGAAGTCCACGGCTGAAAGCATCAGGTACGCAACAATGCTCCAGCGCAGCGGCGCGAAAAATGCTACTGCCAGCAGTATGAAATACAGCCATAAGGGAAGCAGTTGCATTTTTCAATCAATACTGAACAAGCGCGGCCGCGATAGCGGCGTCAATGCGCCCAGCGATTCTTTCGGGACTCAAATTCATGGCAGTGGTCCGCGCGTTAACGCGCATTTCTTCCAGTTTGGCGAGCGGCGTGTCCATCATGCGGTCGAGCGCCTCGAATGCTTCCTGCCGGTGGTCAATCCTGAACGTCCAGCCATTGTGTCCCTCTTGAACGAGTTCCTCGACGGCTTGCGCATAGACGCTGCCAAGAACGGGCAGACCAGCCGCCAAAGCTTCGTTCACCACAACTGCCCAGGTATCGGCCAACGTAGGAAGTACAAAGACCCCCGCTTCAGAGTAAACTGCGGGCAAGTCGCCATATTGAAAAACCCCTTTAAACACCAGCTTAACGTTTGGCGGCAGGCGGAATTCCTGGAGGCTCGAGCCGAAGCGGGCCATCACCAACAAGCCAAAACTCGATATGGCGCTGGGGATTGGCAGCAGCCCAATCTGAAAGGACGCCGAGGAACGGAATTAGACCTTTGCGTTCGACAAACTGGCCGGAATACAGCAGGCGTCTTGCGGTTTCAGGCGGCCGGTAAAAACCATTCGCCGAGAAGCGCGCTACTTCGGTCGTATAGGCAATTTTGAAAATCTTCGATGGGTCCGCGCCGATGTGACTCAAGTACTGTACAGCCCTCCCGCCGATTGCGAGAAAAGCGTCCGCGTTCCTTACTAAAATCCGGCGTACAATTTGGCGGGCCAGACCGCGACCGCTTTCAGTGGATTCGGCAGCCTCGGCCCAGATAATAAGACGGCTGCGCGGATGCAACTTGCGAAAGAGAATAGCGAAGAGAGTGCGGGCGCCCATTTCGGCGGAAATGACCACATCCGGAGAAAATTTGCGCAACTGCTGAAAGGTATCGAGAGGGATGTGAACGGCCAGAGTTTCACCAAATCCACGCGGGTGACGCCATTTCCCTTTGAACGTAAGAGTTTTTTGAACCACAACGTCGAGACCCTGCCAGTCTGGTTTCCAGGGCCGATTCTTCTCCATTGGGGTGGAAATCAACACGCGCATGCGCCGGTAGCGCTTTGAGAGCACGTCAAGAACAGGTTTGTGATAAGGCGGAATGAGATTGGTTAGGAATGCCACGCTCAAGCTCTCGCTAGGGCGCGAGGGCAAAATGTCGTCTGTCATCGACGGCCCCTAACAGGTGAAAGAAGGGCTGCCACAAACCGCGGTACTCAACTCTGCTCAGGGTTGGCGTAATACTTCCGGTAGTCGTTGTAATAGTAATAGCCGTTGGTGCTGCTTCGATCGACTTCATTCAGCACCAGCCCGACGACATTCGCTCGGAGACGCTTGAGCGTAGCCAGCACAATAGCAACGGCACGGCGGCTGGTTTGACCCGCGCGCGCCATAACCACGACGCCATCAACCGCCTTGGCCACCTGCATGGCTTCCGCAAAACCGAGAAGGGGTGGCGCATCGACAAGAATAAGGTCGTATTCCTTGGAAGCTTCGTCCAAGATGTCTATCATCATAGAGCCGACCAGATCAGAAGCGCGGCGCGATGCCGTGCCCGCGGGCACTACGTCGAGGTCAGGCCAGTATTCGTTCTTGATTCTCGTTTCTTTCCAGTGGAACTCACCCAGGAGCACATTCGAAAGGCCAAGCGAGCCGTTTAGATTGAGTTTTTTGTGAACGCTGGGGCGGCGCAAATCCGCGTCGATGATGAGAGTTTTCTTGCCCTGCTCAGCGTGCGCGATGGCAAGGTGGATGATAGCGGTTGATTTTCCTTCGCCGGGAGTGGCGCTGGTAATCAACAGCGATTTAATCACGCGATCTAAATCGGGAAGCAAGATGGAATGGCGAAGGCTGCGAATAGCTTCTTCGTAGGAAGAAATGCCTTCATAGCCGGAGTGAACGAGCGCGTTTTTTTCCTTGGCCTTCTTCTTCTTGGCTTCTTCGGCGCGATAGCGGATCACGCCGGCGCCCAGAGCGAGTTCTTCTTCATCCGTCAGTTTAGATCGCGCTGCTTCGAGCGACCCCTGAGGAATGCTCGGATTGATGAGGCGCCGCATTTCCTTGACGGTCGGCAAAGAGCCAATGACGCTGGTATCCAACGCCTTGGCCACTTGTTCGGGATCGCGAATTGTATTGTCTAATACATCGGCCAGGATAGCTACGCAGATGGCAAGCACTAATGAAGTAACTAAAGCGAGCAGCAGGTTCAGCTTGGTGCGCGGAAATATTGGGCCGTCGGGAGGACGCGCGGGATCGGCGATGCGAATGGCGCTGGTTTGAAATCCCGCGTTGATGCCCGACTCGCGAATGCGGCGCTCGAGATCGGAATATAGGGCCTTGTCCGCATCGGCATCGCGTTTCAACTGCTGATATTCAAAGGAGCGAGAGTTGAGCTTGTCGTATTCGGCTTTGGCATCGGTGACGGCCTTTTGAAGCATGCTTTCACGATTCAAAGCCTCGTTATATTCCACTTCTACGCGCTGTCCGACGCTTTTATGAGCTTCGTCGAACTGCCGCTCCACTTCGGCCAGATCGTTAGCGGCTTTGCGGTATTCGTTGTGGTTCGGTCCGTAAATGCTCGATATGTCGGCCAGCCGCTGCTTGGCTTGATTGACACGGTCTTGCAGGCGCGCCAGTTCCTCCGACTGCGGAGTCACGAAGGCCGATGCCGCACTGCCGCTTTTAATGGTGTTGAAATTCGCTTCCTTGCGCATGCGATCGGCCTGCGCGTTGGTGTACTCCTGATTCAATTGCAGGATGCGCGCGGAAAGGATGTTCGTCTTCTCCTCGGGGTTGATGACGTTCAGCTCCTGTTCGAACTTAGCGAGCGCCATGCCGGAGCGTTCCATCCTGGCCTTTAACTCCCCTAACTGCTTCTCCATAAAGTCGGAGAGCGAGCCGGAGTTCTTCATGCGGATCTCAAAGGTGTGCTGCACGAAAGAATTGGCGATAGCATTCGCTACGTTGGCGGCCAGCTCGGGGTCTGGAGAACGGTAGCTGATGTCGAGGAGATACGTGTTAAGCGGGCGCGTGACCCGCAGCTGCCCCAGAAATACCGGAGCGTCGGTCTTGCGGCGAATGCTCTCCCCGCCTAAGTGCTCAAGCTGCTTTTCGCGCTGCAGCAAATGGTAACGCTCCGCCACGGGCCGCAGGACGGAATCGGATTGAATGATCTCCATCTGCGTTGCCATGAAAGCATCGGCGTCGTCTCCATCGGACATTGGACTGGACTCAGGTCCCACGACGTTCGTGGGGATATGCCGGTCGACATCGATTTTGGCGGTTGCCTCATAAATGGGCGTAAGCCGGGCCGATATCAAATACGTTGCCAGCAGGCAGGTAGCTACAAAGGCCAAGATCTTCCACTTCTGGCGCCAGACAACAAGAAGATAGTGCGTAGGCGAAACAGACGGCTGCGCAGGCTCGAACTCAGGCAGCTGCTGAGGAATGAAAAATTGTTGTTGCGGACGCCCGTACTCGGCCAGCTCAGCGGAAGCGCGCTCAAGCTCTCTCATTCGAAATCCGCTCTTTTCTGCCATGTGTCCGGTTAGTGCCAAACCAGGATGCCGGTGCCAGTGGCGGTTCCGAACGAGACAATCCGGTCCAGAGTCTGGCCGGTAAGCCGGCGGCCTTTACTGTCGGGGATGTAAAGAATGTCGTCGGGTTTGATTTCCACGTCGGGGCTTTTGCGATCAATGATTTTAGTGAGTTCAATCGGAATCTCGTTCGCCTGACTTTTACCAGCCTCACGGCGGTAGATAAACGCCTGTTTGTTGGTATAGGGCATCAAACCTTCAGTGAGAGCGATGGCCTTCAGAACGCTGCTGCCGTTAGCCTCTTGAATGGGGAAAGCGCCCGATCTCTTAACATTGCCGACCACATAGAACCGGCCGCCGGTAGGTACCCGAATTTCTTCACCACCGACCAGCCGCAAGTTGAGAGCGGGATCGGCTTCGTTGAATAGCGCCTTCACCGGAATCCGTTGGAGGAGGGCAGGTTGGGTGCTTCCTAGCGGTTGCGCCTTGCTTACAATGATTTCAGAGCCAGCCTCGCTAGAGAGGCCCCCGGCGCGGGCGAGCGCATCGAGTAAAGTGACGTTCCCGACGGCCTGGAAAGTAATGGGCTGCCGGACGGCTCCCACCACGCTGACTGGAACGCTGCGGTATTCGACGACCGCTGCCGAAACTACCGGGCGCACCAGAACTTCCTCTTTCATCAGAGCGTTGGCGACGTCTGTTTCGATTTCCCGTGGATCTCGGCCAGCCGCCTGGATGCGCTCCCGCAGGAGCGGCAGCGCAAGCGTACCATCGGAGCTGACGCGAAAATTACGAGTGAGTTCAGGGCAATCTGAGACGACAATCGAAATTAAATCGCCCGAACCGACCTTCTGCTCGGGAAGATTCACAGGCGTACTGGCGGGAACGGCAGGAACAGATACAGTAGGCGGCGGAGCGGCTGTACCGGTGTCGCCATTGAGCAGATCGGGTTGGGCAGCCGGGACTGTGGTTTGGGCCTCAAGCCCAATTGCTAACGAGAAAAGAATAATGGCTAGCGGTTTCATCAGAAGGGTCGTTGGTTCGAGGATCTTACCTGCGAATTCGTTTCTTCGTTTCTCTCCAGGGCTTGTGCGGGCGCGCGCCGGCTCCCAACTATCTATCTTAGCTACTACTTGGACTAGGTGGACGAGTTTCTGCGGGAGGCGGAGGAAGCGCTCGAAATAGGAGTGCATTTCCGATCAGATTTGTCTGCTCGCTATTATCAACCTAAAAATACAGAACCGAGGCTGGCATTCGCCCGCTTAGCAGTGCTGCTCTTTAACCGGCCTTGTTCGCTTTGGCAACACTGACACAGCTAAACTGTAAGTAAAGCCAGTCTTATTTATGATTGAAGGTACGCTCGCCAAGGTATTTGGCACGAAACACGATCGCGAGATCAAAAAGATACGCCCTATGGTGGCTGCGATCAACGATCTCGAACCGCAATTGCAGAAATTGCCGGATCAGGAACTGGCCGCGAAAACTGTCGATTTTAAACAGCGCGTGGCAAATGGGGCCGCGCTCGACGACATCCTTATAGAAGCATTCGCAGTGTGCCGCGAGGCGGGCCGTCGCGTGTTAAATATGCGGCACTTCGATGTGCAGCTTATCGGCGGAGTGGTTCTGCATCGCGGACGAATCGCTGAAATGAAAACCGGCGAAGGCAAAACGCTGGTGGCCACGCTTCCCAGTTATCTGAATGCGCTGGAGGGCAAGGGCGTTCACATCGTGACCGTGAACGATTATCTGGCGCGGCGCGATTCCGAGTGGATGGGGCGCATTCATAAGTCGCTGGGTTTAACCGTCGGCAACATCGTTCACGATCTGGACGACGGTGAGCGGCGGGAGGCTTACGGGTCGGACATCACCTACGGCACCAACAACGAGTTCGGGTTCGACTACTTGCGCGACAACATGAAATTCCGGCTGGAAGATTATGTCCAGCGCGAATTCAATTTCGCTATTGTCGACGAGGTCGATTCCATTCTGATTGACGAAGCGCGTACACCGCTGATCATTGCGGGTCCAAGCGAGGAATCGACGGACAAGTATTATCGCGTCAACCGCATCATTCCGAACCTGGAACGCGGCGAGGTGATAGAGGGGAAAGAGCCTGGGCAGTCATACACAACCGGCGACTTCACCGTCGACGAAAAGCATCGCACCGTGGCGCTCACCGAAGAAGGTGTATTAAAGGTTGAGAAGCTGCTCAATACGGGCAACCTATACGACCCGGCTAACATTGAGATGAACCACCATGTGCAGCAGGCACTGCGCGCGCACATCCTTTATCAACCGGATCGCGATTACGTGGTGCAAGAAGGCCAAGTGATTATCGTGGACGAGTTCACGGGGCGCTTGATGCCGGGACGCCGCTGGAGCGATGGGCTGCACCAGGCAGTGGAAGCAAAGGAAACCGTCAAGATCGAGCGCGAGACGCAGACCATGGCGAGCGTCACCTTCCAGAACTTCTTCCGTATGTACAAGAAGCTGGCCGGTATGACAGGTACCGCGGATACGGAAGAGGCCGAGTTCCAGAAGATTTACAACCTGGACGTCACTGTCATTCCAACGAACCGGCCGCTGATCCGGCTGGAAAACCCTGACGTTGTCTACCGCACGGAAGAGGAGAAGTTCCGCAACGCCGCCAAAGAAATCAAGAACCTGCATGAGAAGGGTCAGCCCGTGCTGGTGGGTACTATCTCAGTTGAAAAATCGGAACGGCTTTCCGGAATTTTGAAAAAGATGGGCGTGCGGCATGAGGTGCTGAACGCCAAGAATCACGAGCGTGAAGCGCACATTGTGGCGCAGGCCGGACGCAAAGGCCAGGTTACCGTTTCTACAAACATGGCGGGACGCGGAACCGATATTCTCTTGGGCGGAAATCCCGACGTGCTGCTTGAGGATCGCTTGAAGAAATACGGCAAGACGGCGGATCTATTGCCGCCGGAGGAACTGCAAAAGATCAAGGCTGAAGTAACGGCAGAGATTGAGGCGGAGCGGAAGGAAGTTATCGCCGTGGGCGGCCTGCACATTCTGGGTACCGAGCGGCATGAATCGCGGCGTATCGATAACCAGTTGCGTGGACGCGCGGGACGCCAGGGAGATCCGGGCAGTTCGCGGTTTTACCTGTCATTGCAGGACGACTTGCTGCGCATCTTCGGCGGGGAACGCATGCAAGGTCTGATGCTGCGCCTGGGCATGGAAGAAGACGTGCCGATTGAATCGAAGCTCATTACTTCGCGCATTGCCGCGGCGCAGAAGGCTGTGGAGGCGCAGCATTTTGCCTCACGCAAACACGTGCTCGAATACGACGACGTGATGAATAAGCAGCGCTCGGCTGTTTACGGCATGCGCCGCAAGCTGCTGCAGGGCGATAACCAGAAAGAACGGATTATCGAGATCGTCAACGGCATCATCGGCGCTTATATCGATCAGTTCTGTCCCGAGGGTTCGCGGCCAGATCAGTTCGATCTCAATGGCTTGCAGACAGCCGTGTCTGAACCAGTTTGGCGCGAAGATAGATGCCGAAGAAATCTCCGGACTGGGCCGCGACGAAGTCGAACAAAAGCTGAAAGATTTGCTGGCCGCGCGCTACGACGAAAAAGAGCGCATGATCGGGCCGGAGAATCTGCGCCAGGCAGAACGCATCATCATGCTCAACGTGGTCGATAACCAATGGAAAGACCATCTGTTGTCCATGGACCACTTGAAAGAAGGAATCGGGCTGCGCGGTTACGGGCAGAAGGATCCGCTGATCGAATACAAGAAGGAAGGGTTCGACATGTTCCGGGACATGATGGACCGGATTGAAGACGAGACCATTCGCTTCCTGTACTTCATGCGTATTGAGGCCGGTAACGTGCCGATGCCGTATCCGGACGAGGACGAAGAGGACGATGAGGACGATTCAAGCGGCGTACCCAATAAGCCGAGTCAGTCTGGACCTTCGCCGGCGCAGATTGAAGCGCAACGGCGCGAGGCGCAGCAATCGGTGATCGATCTGACGCGCAACATTCAGCGCAAGAAGGACAAGGAACTCGCGGATCTGCAATTGAACGGCACGAATGGAACAAGTGGGCAGCAGCCGGTGTCTAAAGGACCGAAAGGTCGGACGCAACGATCTCTGCCCGTGCGGCAGTGGAAAGAAATATAAAAAATGCCATGGCGCCGCAGCCTGATTCTTCTCGCATTCGCGATTTGTTTGTTCGCCGATGATGCATCTCTGTGGCGCGAATACGGCTTAGTTCAGACGCAAACCAGTAAGCTCGGCGAACTGAATGTCACAACCTACCAGATGAAGGATCTGACCGGCGCGCTGGCAGCGTGGCAATGGCAGCGGCCCTCGGACGGTAAAGCTTGTGACGCTCTCGCGCCATTCTGCTCACAGGATGCTTCGCGAATGCTGATCGGCGTCGACAACTACTTGGTTTTGTTCGATGGACCGAAACCAACGAAGCTCCAGGTTGACGCGCTGCTCAAGTCTCTGCCCGATCGAAAAGATACTTCGCTGCCGGCGATTCTTACGTTCCTGCCGCGCGCCGGTCTGGTTCCGAATTCATCACGCTATGTGCTGGGTCCTGAATCGCTCAAAGCGTTTGCGCCTGAACTCGCGTCCGCGAAACCTGGTTTCAACGAAGGCGCTGAAGCGCAAGTCGCGCAATATAAAGTCGACAAAAGCGGCCAGCCGGTTCGCCTCGCAATTTTTTATTACCCCACGCCTGAGATGGCGCGCCTGCACGCAACCGATTTTAAGAGGTTCTCAAACACTCGGGTGAAGCGCTCGACCGTACTTGTGGCCATGGTCATCGGTGAGACAAACGATGCGCGGGCGGATACGATGTTGAGCCGCGTGGAATACGAAGCGAAGGTGACTTGGAACGACGTTCCTCCGCCCAGCCCCATCAAGCCGCTCTATCAACTCCTGGTCAATATCATGTGGCTGAGCATCGTACTGACAGCGGTCTGCCTGGCGGCCGGATTGATCTATGCGGGCATGCGCATATACCGGCGGCGCTACGGCAACCTTGATTCGGAAGAGGCCATGACGACTTTACATTTGAGTGGCGACTACAGCGCAAGTCGCTCAATCGATGGCGGTTAGCCAAGTTTTCCAAATGCTTTTTCACAGCATGTACAGAGTTTTTGCACAACCGGCCAAACAACATGTTCAGCCGTAAATGGTTTGTTCGGTTCTACTTACAAGCGGCTTTGCGAAGCGGAAAAAATGCCCTTGACTTCACCCCCCGCTGGCCCTACACTCCAATCACAAACAGGTTTTAGCGGTAGCGATACCGTCGAATCTGATTCTCCCATCAAACGTAACCTCTGGTTCGCCGGGGGCCTGAAAACAGGAAGAACAATGCTCATTCGTGTGAATGAGCATTTTCTTTTGTCTCGTATGAGGGTGCTTTGAGACCCCCTCCTCCCAAAAGCCCAGACGTTCCTAAGACATGGCGCGAACGCCTCCAGGCGCTTCGCAACGTCCCGCCGCTCCTCCAAATGGTTTGGCAGACCAGCCCAGCGCTCAGTGTCAGCACGCTCGTTCTACGTACCATTTCCTCCTTCTTCCCATTAGCCACGCTGTGGGTCTCGAAGCTGATCATCGATATCGTGGTCCGAGCCATCAGGCACCAAGTAATAGATCGCTCATTACTCTGGAAGCTGCTCGCGCTGGAACTCCTGTTTGCCGTCGGGGCGGATATTTTGGGCCGGCTGATCTCCTTGGTCGATAGCCTTCTGGGTGACCGCTTCACTAACCACGTGAGCCTACGGCTCATGAAACACGCTGCGTCGCTCGATTTAGTCTCGTTTGAAGATCCCGTCTTCTACGACAAGATGGAGCGGGCGCGCCGCCAGACCACTGCCCGCCTGGGGATGCTTGCGGGATTGGCCGGAATGGCGCAGCAGTTGCTTACGCTGCTCTCATTGCTGTCGGCGGTGATCTTCGTCTATCCGTGGCTCCTGCTGCTCCTGCTGGCGGCCACCATACCGGTTTTTCTGGGCGAAACCCGCTTCGCCGCCTTGAGCTATTCCATGCTCTTCCGCTATACGCCCGAGCGCCGGGAACTCGATTATCTGCGCTACTTAGGAGCTAGTAGTGAAAGTGCTAAAGAACTTAAAATTTTCGGGTTGGGCGGCTATTTAGCCGAACGGTCCCGCTCCATCTTCGAACGCTTCTACGGCGAGAACAAGAAGCTGGCCATTAAGCGCGCGCTGCAGGGCAGTCTGCTGAATTTAATCCCGACCGGCGCCTATTACGTCGCGTATGCGTTGATCCTGCTCAAAGCGCTGAGCGGAATGCTCAGTGTAGGCGATTTGACGCTGGTAGCGGGGGCGTTTTCCCGCGCTCGAAATATCATGGAAAGCTTGGTTTCCGGGTTCGCCGGCATCTCCGAACAATCTTTACTTATCAAAGACTTATTCGACTTCTTTGAAACCACTCCACGAATCACATCGCCGCTCCATGCTTTGCCCGCCCCGCGGCCTATTCGAAGCGGCTTTGAATTTCAGCGGGTGTCCTTCTCCTATCCCGACCAATCAAAGCAGGTCCTCGCCGATGTCTCGTTCAAGTTTGATGCCGGAGAGAAAATCGCTCTGGTTGGCGAGAATGGCGCGGGGAAGACCACGGTTGTCAAATTGCTTGCGCGTCTCTATGATCCGACCGACGGCCGCATTCTCCTAGACGGTATCGATCTGCGTGAATACTCGGTGGAAGATCTCCGGCATGAGATCGGCGTCATCTTCCAAGATTACATGAGATATGACATGTTAGCCGCTGAGAACATTAGCTTTGGAAGAATTGAAGATATTGCAGACGATGGTCGGATCGTCCTTTCCGCTGAAAAGAGCCTGGCGGCGCAGGTCGTTGCCGGTCTCCCAAACAATTACCGCCAAATGCTGGGCCGCCGGTTCGAAGGAGGCGTCGATTTATCTACCGGACAGTGGCAAAAGATCGCGCTCGCCCGGGCCTATATGCGTGACGCTCAGATTTTGATTTTGGACGAGCCCACCGCCAGCCTGGACGCCCGTGCTGAGTTCGAAGTCTACCAACGTTTTGTGGAATTAACCGAGGGGAAAATGGCCGTCCTGATTTCCCACAGGTTTTCCACGGTGCGGATGGCGGATCGAATTCTGGTCTTGGAACATGGCCGTATTGCGGAGCAGGGGTCGCACCGCCAGCTCCTTGCACTTGGCGGAAAGTACTCGGAGCTGTTTGAATTACAGGCCGCCGGGTATCGCTAACCTGAGGTAATTAGCTATTCAAGGAACTGCCCAATTATGCTCTACTAGAGAGGAGCATAGGGCCCTTCGTCAGAGAAGGGCGGATGGTCAGGAGACTGAAACCACATATGAAATTCCTCGCGATCACCTTCGTTTCGACATTGTTAACCGCCTCTGTTTTTGCCGCTACACCGACCATTGGAGTTGCCACGGCGGTTGGCACTTATTCGGTCAACAGTTTAGCGGTGACCGGCAACACCGATTTAGCGGAGGGGACCGTTCTGCGGACCACCGGAACGCCCAGCGACGTCCGCCTCGAAAGCGGCGTGGCTGTTCGCTTGGCCACTCGATCGGAAGGCACGATCTATTCTGACCATGCGGTGCTCGGGCAAGGCGCCATGCGCGTGGGAAATTTTTCCGGCTTCTCGGTAAATGCGCGCGACTTGAAAATCGATTCGGATACTCCTGGAAGCGCAGCTGTGATCCGCCTTACCAGGAAAACTGTTGAAGTGGCATCCATCGGTGGCGATGTGAGAGTAATGGATAGCGGATTACTCACCCGTGTAGCCGCCGGTACGAAAATGTCGTTCCAACAAACCGGCGCCTCCCCGGACCAAAATGCTCAACCAGCCCAAACCGGCGCAGCTCCAGTGCCTCACGGTCCCTCAGATACCAAGACCTTCGTATGGGTCATTGGTCTGACAGCGGCGGCGGCATTGGCCATCGGTTTGACGGCTGCGGCGCAAGGCAAGAGCCCGTTCTAAGCAGCTAACTGCTGTCGCGTGTTTCGCCGCTAACCCAATAGTTTCCCGAGCGGCTGCCAATAGTGCTCCGTCCATCCGGCGGCCAGATGTTCCCCCAGGCCTTTGGGAAAGCCGGTATGGTCAAAGACAATCTTGGTGCCGGCACCCATTTCCACAAGCTCAAACTTTGCAATTGAGTAGACGCCCGGATCCCACCCGTCCACTCGCCAGGCTTGGACGATTCGCTCATTCGGTACAAGTTCTACGTGCCGCCCTATGATATGGCCGCCGAACAGCACGAATGGACCGCCTTCATCCTGGCTGATCTCTGTGGGCTTGCTGCCGAGCGCCATCGACTTCATCGCTCCACTAAGTTCAGTGATTTTGTCGAATTGTTTGGTGTCGGTGAGCGCTTCATATACCCGCTTCCGGCTCGCCTTAAAAACAGGTTCCTGGTGAATGGATTCGGCCATACGGGAAATTTCCTTCTCGCTTCCAGCCCAAGCCTCGTTTGAGCCGGCTGCCACGCCGCCGAGTGCTATCGCAAAACCGGCGATCGCTTTCCGCCGGGTAAACCCATTGCTTCGCGCGGCGGCCCCATTCATTTCGTCACTCATAATAATCGCCCTCCCCGAACTTTTGCGTGAACTGCCTTCCTCATAAGAACACCGTGCCAAAATATGTTCAAGATAATTTTTTCTTCCGAATCGCCTAACAAATAAGGAGATCGAGTGCCCTACCCTGCAGGTCATCGCACGGCAGTAAAGAAAAAGATCGTTGAAAGCGCACGCAAGCTTTTTAATCGGTACGGCTTTGAAAGTGTCTCCGTCCACCAGATCATGGCTGGGGCTGGTCTGACGCATGGCGGGTTCTATAGCTATTTCAAAGGCAAGAGCGATCTGTACGCCGAGGTGCTCGGGTGCTTCTTCACCGATCCGGAATGGAAAAGCTGCTGGGAGGGCGTCCATGTGGACCTGTCCTCGACCGACGTCGGCCCGCAGGTTGTCCGCGCCTATCTATCACGTCAGCATTTCGAAGACGTCGAGAATTCCTGCCCAATGGTGGCGTTGCCGACCGATGTCGCGCGTAGCGGCAAACCGGCAAGGCTCGCCTTCGAGGACGTCTTCAAAGCGATGGTCGATGTTTTGGAGCGGAGCTTGACACAGAACGGGCCGGGCAGCCGCTCCACTGCCCAGAGCATAGCTGCCTTGGCCATAGGAGGCATGGTCGTGGCCCGAACAATGGTCGACCGTGCTCTGGCCGATGAATTGCGCGCCGCCTGCATGGCTGTTGCCCTGAATCTTGGCGGGTGGGACAAAAACCACAAACTGAAAAAGGGCAGATCCAAACTTGGGCGACAACTGGCCCGATAATTAGTGATGGCCGGCGAACCAAAGACACTCCAGGAAGCAATCATGTATTCTCCGATCTTGCCAATTGCCGTGACTATTTGGTCGCGCGGCGCTGGCCGGATGGCGTAACGTGCCCGTGCTGTGGGTCCTGACCAGACAACGAACGACCGTCTGCTTGTCCGCGTCAGGGTCTTTTTGTAATTGTGTTGATACGAAGATCGTCCTGATCTAAGCACGCGAGGAGAATGTTGAGTGCTGGGACAAACAGACTCTCAACCGCGTGAAAATGGAAAGCGCGCTGATTCTCCGTATAACGATGCGCGTCCCGATTGCGGATCTTGCCCGCAAGTAATTTCATGCTCGCTGAGACGAGATCCAGGTCTGATCCGTCCGTCAAGAGAATCGTCCATGGAAGATCGCTACCGAGCTTCATGGAACTTTCAACTCCAGGCTGACGGACGGACGGCTCCCTCATCTTCACCCGCTGAATCCAGTCCAGGACATTCGCGCCGGGTTCTGGCGGTTGGATAACATCTATTGATTTCGAGGGATCATGTCCCTTCAGCATAAAGGAACCCCGGACGAGGTACTCGGTTCCTACTCCGAACGCAATCCAACAGATGAGCCGCCCGAACTTAGGGTGAACGCTGGCAACACGCGATTCGAAGCTTTTCTGCTCCGCTGCGACCAAGGTAAGATTTCTAGGATTCCAAGAAGCGAGCCGCGACCAAACTAGGAGACCCAACCCAGCGTTGATTTGTTGCCATCCGGCTTCGCCCATCTGGCCCATTTTGATAACACGTCAGTTGCTTTCATTCGAGCCAGGGACGTTACGCGCCGACTCTAGATACTCGCAAATCTTATCGACCATCTGTTCATTATCCTCAAAAATTCGGGGGTCCATTTGCTTACGGCCGATTATGCACGTGAGTTTCACTTTTCCACTGTCAGTACGACGGGCTTGTAACGTAATATCAACGTTGGAATTGCGCAGGTCGGCCAGGAGTGTATTTACCGCATCCCGGAGCTCTGGCTTCAAGTCGTCCGAGTGGGTGGAAGGCATCCAGCGAGCATAGCGAGCCCCTCCTGTTTTTGTCAACTATATAATCGCCCAAACTTGCGAACTAGCCTGCCGGTAGGCTAACCTGAAGACGCTGGTGGTACACGACAGTTCGATTGAACTTTAGTGTTGAAAAGGGAACCTGGCGAAAATCCAGAACTGCCCCGCAGCGGTAATCAGGAACGAACACCCGCTCAATCACTGTCTCCTTTGGGAGATGGGAAGAAGGGTTAATAGGAAAGTAACTCCTGCCTGTAAGTCCGAAGACCTGCCCCGGCCCGCGCTATTGTGCGGAATTTCGATTCTCGCCTCGAGGGAGGGCGGACAGGTGCATTCACGTATTTTTCTAGCTTTAGCTTTTAGCTGCTCTTTATCGGCGTATGCCGAAGATGCTTCGGTATCAGGCACGCTCAATGATTCGTCCGGCGGTGTTATCTACGGCGGCAAAATCAGCCTTCATCAACTGGCCGGCTCCGCCTTATTAGCAACTACTTCCGATCGCGCGGGCCATTTTATTTTCGAACATGTAAGCCCAGGCCAGTATCTGCTCGATGCCTCCGCTCCTGGGCTCAGTCTGCGGGATGCAACAACTCTGCGTCTGTCCAGCGGTGAGAGTAAGCAAGTCGCGCTCGAACTCATTGTGTCGGCTGTTACTACCCAAGTCAGCGTTACGGGCGCGGGTGCCCCGCAATCCGTGGACGAAGTATCGAAGGCGCTGGACGTGGTAGATGTTTCCTCTGCCGAACAGCGCGGTCTCTTTACGGTCCCGGATGCCGTGAAGTTCGTTCCAGGCTTGCGTGTCAGCACGCGCGGCGGCCCCGGAAGTTTCACCACCATTCAGACGCGCGGCCTTCGCACCACCGACACGGCCGTCTTGATCGATGGCTTCCCTTTCCGCGATCCCACCAGCGTTCAAGACGAAGCCAGCGCGTACATCGCCGATTTGTTTTTGGTCGATTCTTCACGCATAGAAGTCTTGCGTGGCTCGGGATCGTCTCTCTACGGCTCAAACGCCATGTCGGGAACTGTGAACATCATCACCGACACGAGCGGTGGTCCCGTTCATGGCGATTTAGACCTGCAAGGCGGCGGTCTCGGTTTGTTCCGCGGGCTTGCTCAAATGTCCGGGGGGGCGCTAAAAAACCGTCTCTCCTATTCCGCTGGCATTTCCGATTTGAACGTAACCGACGGCGTGGCAAGTGCCGGAGCGGCGCGCGATTGGAGCGGGCAGGCAGGCGTGACTTACGCCCTCGCTTCTAACATGCGGTTCGGAGCTACCGTGTTTGCGAACACTGGCTTTCTGCAAACCCAACTCACTCCCTCGCCCACGCCCGATGCGCCCACCTCAGGAATCATCCCGGCCACCCCCGCCACCTTTATTACTTCGCTTGGCGATCCCGACGCCGGTATCTATTCCCATTTCGTGAACTCCCTGTTCCGCTTTGAGCACGAAGTAAATTCACGGCTCTCGTACCGCATCGGCTACGGCATTGTCGACTCGGAGCGCAACAATACCAACGGTCCAGCAGGTCCGGCAACCGAATACGATTTCCAGCCCAGCTTTAACACCAGTGACCGTTTTGCAGGCCGTATCGACACGTTGCAGGGGCGGTTAAATTACCTCGCCGGTTCGAATCAGATTCTGACCGCGGGTTACGAATTCCAGCGCGAAAACTATTCCGAAATCGCGACCGATCCCGACACCAACACCCGCACCACTGCGCGCCAGCAAACCAATGCCGTCTTCGCGCAAGATGAACTGCATTTCCTCGACGGCAGATGGCAGGTTCTACTCGCAGGCCGGTTCACACGCGCGTCTCTCGATCAGCCTGCGTTTGTCGGCGGCAGTTCGCCCTATGCGGCCATCGCTCTCCCTTCACCTCCGCAAGCCTACACAGGCGATGCATCCGTCTCCTATTTCCTGAAGCGATCGTCAACAAAGCTTCGCGCGCATACCGGGAACAGCTTTCGCCTGCCATCTGTCTACGAGCGCTTCGGCGGCTATTTCTACGGCGGCGCCTACACTCCCATTGGCGATCCGCGCCTTGCGCCCGAGCGCGCCATTTCGCTCGATTTCGGATTCGATCAGTATCTCTTTCGCGAACGCCTGAAGCTGAGCGGAACCTATTTCTATTCGCACTTACAGCAGGTGATCGGATATCTCAACTTCCCACCCGGGTACGTCGATCCATTCGGCCGCACCGCCGGCTATTACGATACGAAGGGCAGTATGGCGCGTGGCGTGGAACTCAGCGCCGAGTTTCGACCCACTCGAAAGACCACCATCCTGACCTCTTATGTTTATACGAATGCGCGAGATGTCGTTTCGCAGTACTACACAGGCACCGCGATTGACCCGGTACAAACGCCGCGCATCCTGCCTCACGACGTGAAAGTCACTGCTATGCAGCAACTGGGAAAACGATTTGATGTCGCCATGGACTTCGAAGGCGGCAGCAGCTATCTGTTTCCGTTGTTCGGTTACGACCAATCGTTCAACTATCAGCCGTTCGCTTATCGATTCCAAGGGCCGCGCCAGCTCGGACTCTCCGGCGGCTACACGTTGAACCTGAACGACCGCATTTCAACGCGGCTTTACGTGCGAGTCTCAAACACCCTTAATCAGAACTACTACGAAGACGGCTTTGAAACGCCCGGGCGCTGGGCGGTTGCCGGCATACGGCTCGGCTTTTGATGCTCTTTGCAATGTAAAGAACTTGCCTCATTTGCCTACTTTCCCGTATACTGAGCCTGTGGGTGTTAGACACTCAAAGACATGGCCTTTGCGCAGCGCGCTGGACACTTAACCGAGCCGATCCCGATTGATCGCCGGGCGGAAGACAACCTCCGCTTTATCCGCGACACTATGGAGCGCGCGGCATCGTTCACGGCGGTGCCCGGCTTTGGCGGCGTAGCTATCGGCATTACCGCTCTGCTCACCGGAGCAATCGCTGCGGGCCGTAGCCCACGCTGGCAGTTTTTCGCCTGGCTCGCAGAGGCGGCCGTTGCCCTGCTCATCGGCTGCATCGCCGTGCGGTTGAAATCGAAGCGCCTCTCGCTTTCGCTCAATTCGCGTCCGGCGAGGCGTGCGCTGTTAAGTTTTATCCCGCCTCTGATCGCGGGAGGCGTTTTGAGTTCGGTTCTTTACCGGATGAACGCGCTGAGCGTATTGCCTGGCTTGTGGCTTCTGCTTTATGGAGCCGCTGTTGTTACGGGTGGTGCATTCTCAGTCCGTATCGTCCCCTTCATGGGACTGTGTTTTATGTTCGTGGGCTTCATTTCGCTGCTGGCTCCCGTTTTGCTGGGTAACGCCTTTTTGATGCTGGGCTTTGGCGCATTGCACATAGTCTTCGGAATTCTGATTGCAAGGAGGCATGGTGGGTAGACCCGCAATTTCACGCGGATCGGAAGGCCCTGCGCCAAAACCGCGTTCCGCTAAATCCGTCAAGCCAGGCGCGGAGCAGCAGCATATAGTCGAAACCGCTCTCCCGAATCTTGACCGGGTGATTCACGAGCACATGCGCTTGGGTATTGTCAGCGCGCTGGCCGTGAACGATTCGCTGACGTTTAACGAACTGAAAAAACTGCTGCAAACCAGCGACGGCAACTTGAGCGTGCATGCACGCCGGTTGGAAGATGCCGAGTATGTGGAGTGTACCAAGAGCTTTGAGGGGCGCATGCCCAAGACCGAATACCGGCTGACCGCGCTAGGCCGCAAAGCCTTTGAACGTTATTTGAATCATATGGAAGCGCTGATTCAGGCGGCACGCGAACGTTAAGCTGATACAGTCGGTTTCATGCATCGTCGTGAAATGCTTGCCGCCCTTACTGCCGCCTCGCTCGCGGGTTCGGCAACCGGAGCCGCTAACGTGGCAAATACATATCTGGAAATCAAAACCTGGCGCTTTCATAACAGCACTGAAAATCAGCCCGCTCGTGTGGCCGACTATCTGGAAGGTGGACTCGGGCCGGCGCTTTCCCGTGCTGGAGCAAAGCTGGCCGGAGCCTTTTCGAATGTCATTGGACCAGACGGACCTTACTATGTGACCTTGGCTGAGTACGCATCGCTAAGCGCAATGCAGGCGGCGCTGGCGGCCATCTCGGCGGACGAAGCTCACCAGAAAGAACTGCAGAAACTAAGTGCCGGTCCTGGAGTGCCTTTCGTGCGCGTGGAGAGCAGCCTCTTGCGAAGTTTCGATGGTATGCCGGCCGCCGCCATCCCAGATGTGCAGGAAAAACGGTCCCCGCGCATTTTTGAACTTCGCACGTATGAATCTCAATCGTTCACCACGCTGGCGCGCAAAGTCGCGATGTTCAACGGCGGCGAAATGCAGATTTTTCAGCGGCTCGAAATGCGCCCGGTTTTCTTCGGCGAGACAATCGTCGGCCCCAGGCAGCCCAACTTGATGTACATGCTCTCTTACGACAGCCTGGATGCCCATGACAATCTATGGCACTCTTTTGCAACCGATCCTGCCTGGAAGAAGTTGAGCTCTCAGCCGGAGTTGAAAGATTCTGAAATCGTGGCCAACATCAGCAACGTGATCCTGCGGCCCCTCACCTTTTCACAGATTCGGTGATGACCCTGTTGGCGATTGGAAGCATGTGCGAAACGACTGGCAGCCATCGCTATTATAAGCATTCCTCAAGCCGAACATAGTGACAATTCCCGGACATCCCGGCGACGACGTACCTGTAGGCACTCTGAAATCGATCTTGAAAGCGGCAGGATTGGAGAATAAGAAATGAGAGTCAAATACGCAGTTTTGTTCGAGCACGCCGAGAGCAACTGGGCTGCGTACGTCCCCATCTTCCGGGCTGCATGACAACCGGCAAAACGCTTGAAGAAACCGAAATCAACATTCGCGAGGCCATCGTGGGGCATTTGAGAACCCTGCGAGATTTCGGCGATCCCGTTCCGCAGCCTACCAGCGTGGCGAAGGAAATTGAGATATCGCCAGCGGCTTGATATCACCGTGTTTAACCCCGGGCCGACAAAACTAATTGGATCTATTCGTTAGTGCATCCAGTAATCACAGGTACCGATATGCATAGAGCCCGGATCAGAAACAAGGAAGCGTATGCGCTGCGTTTTCTTCGGAAGAACCTTATCGAAACTGGCCGTTGTGACACGATTAGTCCATGTCTTCTTCCAGTCAATCTGCCACGACCAACTCGTGAGAATCGAACCGGAACTCGATAAGGCGGCGATACGAATGATTTCGCGGGACTGCGGCTCAGTTTCCATAATCAGCTCCGTAGGCTTCACTGTAAGTGTTCCGGCGGCTCGGCGGGCGGCGGAGTCGTACATTAACGGGCAAGTCAAGTTGAAGGCCGCATAGGCAAGCGGACTGGCAAGCGCCGCCGTCCACCTGGCTTCCCGCATCTCCTCACCGGGCGCAGGCCCATCGGCAATCGCATAATAACCAAGCCTGGTTCGAACCGCGGCCCCCGCCATTTTCGTCTGAACTGCAATCCTGCGATACTCACCGGTGAAATCGCCATTCGACGGAGAATACGAAATCGAATAATTGGCGGCTGCGTCGTTAACGGCTTGGGCCAATGCGATTTCCGTATCGTTGCGGCCATAGTAAGCGTGTCCTCCCGTCATGCCCGTCAATTTGGCAAGCAACTCGTTTGCTTCGTAAGCGGTCCCGGCTAATGCCAAGTCGTCATTATTAGGCGACGCGGGCATCGTGTTGCTCTTGCTCATCGGCGATCCTGCCGCCGGCGTTGCTACAACCGTGGCCGCCAGCGGCTTCACACCACCCGGGTCAATGGAGTAAAGCCGGATGCGCGCGCGCATCAGGACGTTGGCCAATCGCCGCAGTCCGTTCTGTCGACCGTCGGCGCTCTTGGTGTCTCGAAGCATTCCGGCGAAGCCGCTGGTCACCCAAACGATATTGAGATTATAGGAAGATCCCATGGATGCCCGCGCGATCTCGAACAGGCTATCGATGGATTTCTGAGCGTGCTCCTGCACCTTTTCTTGCTGCGTTTCGCCTTCCACCGGATTAAGCATCGCCGGGTGAAATCGCGTGAGCCTGTCCTTCAGAAGCTTTTCATCTTGGGTGTAGTCTTCGAGCACTGAAAGTCCATTCAGGTTCAGAGTCATCAAAGCCGTGGGCATTTTCTCTAAATGGTTTTGCACAAGAAACAGCAGGATTCTGTCGCGCGCGTAAGCTAAATCGGCAAACGCAACGTTCAGTTCGTCCAGCAGAATAATAGTGCGCGGGCTGCTAGGCAGCAGCGAAGACCCGCTGGATAAGGGTTGTTCAAACGAAGAAATCTTCTGCGGTTTGCCATCTTCGAGGATAGTGAAATCATCCTGAGTTAAAGTTCGAACTGGATTTCCCGACCTATCGGTAACAACCACATCGAGCAGGACAACTCGCGTATTGCTGCGGACCAGCGGTGTTGTGTCCTGTGCAGGACTCATTGCCGGCAGCAGAATTAACGTTAAAAAAGCGATCCTCATCTGTCCGCTGCACCATCTTACTGCACGGTTACTCCGCCTTACAAAGACGAATCAGCCGCCTCTGCCACTTTCTTGAGCAGCAGATTTCTCTTTGTAAGGAAGGCACGCATATAAGACTCCAGGAACAGTTGGTCGGCTAGAATTCCAAGCCAACCAAGCG
This sequence comes from Bryobacterales bacterium, assembly GCA_963718465.1. Lineage (GTDB taxonomy): Bacteria > Acidobacteriota > Terriglobia > Bryobacterales > Bryobacteraceae > Bog-105. Next base: position 140,855 of record CAVQZK010000008.1, read on the forward strand.
GCGAGGTGTAATCGAATACGTCTCTCAGTAAAGTTGTTCCGTCGTTTGTAGTCTCGAAATAATGATCATGCTCGAAACGTCGAAAAGCTCCATCAAACTTGGGAGTCTCTGAAATGAGAGGGGCGGCTGAATGCTGTGATTCTGGTTGTCAATCGCTGTTGCACGCCAAAATGGTTGGCCTCCCAGGTAACCTCCTCTCCCAGACCGATCAAGCCCTTAGTCAAACCGGCAACGGCGATCTCTCGAGTGTGCCCGGTTGACCGCATGTGAAGTTCTATGTCTCGGGAGAGATCGAAGCAGCGTTCAATCGGCGATCTAATCGCGGTCTCTAACCGAATGACAGGCATTTCCGATTTAAAGATACCGGAGGCCGCGGACTTGATCTGGGTGGTGGAATGTTCATTCCCGGTCATTACATCCCGAAAACGGCCACGTCCCAACATGGAAACCAGTTCCAGCTCAATGGCATTCCGGCAATTCGCCACGGAGATTCGCGTGCATAACGATCGAGGAGAATGTCTAAATCGCTACCTGCGGCCAGCCTTCTTAGCCGCATCGAAGAAACCGTTTATGCCGCTCTTTGGTCAGGCGCGGCAGCTGAGACGGGCGCTTCGCATCGTCTTGTTCAAGTCAGTTACGGCCATATTGTCAGGAGTACGGGATTCTCAAAAAGGACCATCCAGCGCACCATACCCAAGCTTGTTTTTAAGGGCGCCATCACCATAGAACGATCGGCTCGGCTCTGTCTCGGGTCTGCAACGGTATACCGCGTGGTTGCCCCGGCGACTGCAAAAGCAGCGCCCAGCTTGGAAAATGGCTGATATCGTCGCCACTACCGAAACATCTGGCACGGTATTAAAGCCGCTGAAAGCTTTTCAGAAGATTGAATCGCCCCAAAAATGGAGGATGGAATAGTCGCTTAACGGCTCTACTATATTGTAGTAGATTCAGACCTGAGGTAGTAGGTCTAACATGACGCAACCGAAGTATGCGGCGAAATTGGCCGTCGCCGTTGCCGGCGCGGCGGCCGTGGCTTTGCCAGTCGCAATTGACATGATGCAGTCTCAACCTGGAATCGCCCAATCCGCGGGTGCGATCACGCCGAGATTCGAAGTGGCTTCGATCAAACGAAATGCTTCGGACTGGAGTGAACCCACCCAGCATCCTATGGGTGTTCGCATGGAACCCGGCGGGCGGCTGCACGCGCAGAACGCGCCCCTGATGCTTCTCATCGAAAGAGCATACGCTGTGCAGGCCTTTCAGGTGGTAGGGGGTCCGGCCTGGATGAATACCGAGGGCTATGATATCGAGGCCAAACCCGAGGGCAACACCGATCGGAAGCAAGTGTGGCTGATGCTGCAAACACTGCTGGCCGACCGGTTCAAGCTGACACTCCACCGGGAGACGAGAGAGCTGCCTGGGTACGACTTGAAGGTGGCAAAGGGCGGCCCCAAACTGCCGGTGCCGAAGGCAATAGGCTGTGTTTCGCGGCCGCCTGGCGCTCCGCCGACACCGCCCGAACCCGGACACGCCGAGTGTGGCTATGTCGCGGGTCCCTTAGGGCCCACAGAGCTGCTGCAATTGGAAGGAAGCAAGATCCATATGGCGGACTTCATAAGCAAGCTCGTATTGGTAATGGGCCAGCCGATCCTGGATAAAACCGAATTCACTCGCGACTTCGATCTCAATTTGAGTTTCACCGCGGACAAAGCTACGACGGGATTACCGGGCTTCGGAGGGCCGGGCGATCCTGATCCGGGCACACCCAGGCCGGCGGCCGACGCGAACCGGCCCAATATCTTTGCCGCACTAGAGGAGCAACTAGGGCTGAAGCTTGTTTCCGCCAAGGGTCCGGTGGACGTTTTAGTTATCGATCCGTGATCGGCGGTAGGCTTCTTCGAGCAAGCTGAAACACGCGATGAAGGAGCGCAACTCTCGTCGAATGCCGACGTGTTATACGCCTTAAGCAAGCGCACCACCTCATCGGTGAGCTGGTACACCGTCTTTCCGCTGTTCGTTGGCCGCGTGGGCGTCCGGCCTGCGGTTTGATAATGCGCGCCCGTTCAAACTGGTGAATCGTGTGGCGGCGGATCGTTTCGCGCAAGTTTGCCGCATAGTCCTTCTGATGGTGCTCGCGCATGAAGCCCATGATGTCCCCAGATACGCACGAGAGGCCGAGCTACTTTCTTCCATGAAGTATGCGGGCCACTACCGCTAACGCCAGTAGGGTCAATGCCGAGCGCTCATTCTATTGGCTGCGTGGCAGACCGAGCGAAGCCAGGAGAGTGCTCCGTCGATGCATAGTCAAAAAGCAAAATGGGGAGATGACGTTGCTTGATGAACGTGATCGAGCGTTCGGTATTCTACGGATCGTCGTTGAATGGGCGAAAGCGAAACAACAAATTCGCGGGGTTGCTCTGGTCGGTTCTTACGCTCGCAATCAGGCGCGTCCCGGCTCCGATATTGACTTGGTGTTATTGACTGAAGATCCCAACGATTTTCGGAATACTGCTTCGCTTACAACTATTGATTGGCCGGGGGCTGGTGTTTATCCAACCAGATGGGCGGACGAAGAGTACGGCGCAGTGCGGTGCCATCGTTTAAGCCTGACTTCGAACTCGAAGTTGCCTTTGCTGCTCTATTCTGGGCGGAAGTGTCGCCTGTTGACAAAGGAACTGAGCGGGTTGTGTCCGATGGCTGCCGCGTTTTGTACGATCCAGACGGATTATTGAATCGTTTGGCATGCGCCGTCGCGCATCTCTAATTGGGCTCCCTATGAAGAAATTAGGCTGGCTTTAATCCATCGCGTGGCCGCGCGTTCCTTCGGTGGAACACCGTGTTGTCACGCCGCCATGCCACGTAATCCGGCGATGCCAAAATTCAGCTCTCATGCTCGGAAATCTGCTGGCCACCCACAAGAATTGCTCCAAATGCGCATATGGCAGCGCCCGCAGAAAAACCGCATCGGCAATTCTGAACACTGCCGTGCCCGCCAATTCCGGGTGCCAGCGACAATACCGCCGCAATTGTAAATGCAGGGCTGTGCCGCAAGCTCCTCGCCGCATAACGCAGGTCTTGTGAGAGCCGGTTAACCCACCCCCCAACGCCTCTCGTGCCGATTCGGCGACTTGTGTTCGATTCCCAAACGACTGCCGCGCCTTGAGCAAGGCCGCCTCCCGCGAAAGACCTCTCTCCATTAATATCCGCACCTTTATATCTAGGTTGCACCTGAAGTTCTTCTTCCAGATCCCGATCAAACGACTTTTTTCTGAAGATTCTGCCGAACATGCTATCCCTCAATCGGTTCGTTGAGCGCGCTACTGTGCGCACCAGTTGCTTCCACCTCGATTGCTCTTCTAGCAGCTGCTTTCTGCCTTGCGCTGTTATTTTGTAATACTTCGCCCGGCGGTTCGCCTCCGACATCCTCCATTCGGAGGACAACCAACCGCGGCTTTCCACCGGTGCAACGCCGGATAGAGCGAGCCGTGCTCCACTTGCAGCAGGTCGTCTGAACTGATTCGGATTGCGTGGCCAATACCGTGCCCGTGTTGAGGCCCCCACTGAAGGGTCTGCAGAATCAGCAAGTCCAGTGTTCCCTGAACTAATCCAACACGCCCTAAGTCTTGAGGTTGTTTTGGCATCGCTCTCCTCTGCCAAAACAGTATAGCCGAAAGCTATGGTAGTCCGTCTTCCAAAGGCAGTCTACCATTATCAAGTGGGATGAGTTACCTATTCATACCGCAGCGCTTCTAGTGGATCGAGCCGCGAGGCGCGCCGCGCCGGGACGATGCTGGCTGCGAACCCTACCGCGAAAAGAAGGAGGCTTGCTCCCACGAATGTAATGGGATCGTTCGACTGCAGCCCGAACAGGAGCGATCAAGCGCCGGCGGCGGCCGCAATTGCCACGAACACTCCTATCGCTGTTCCGCTGACTAACAAGACCGACGCTTGTTTCGCGATAGCTCCGATAATGCTGCCGCGCGTCGCGCCCAGCGCCACGCGAATCCCAATCTCGCTGCGCCGCGCCAAAACAGTATAAGAGATGACCCCATAAAGTCCGACCGCGGCCAACAGCGCCGCAAGCGCGCCAAAGAAACCCGAAAGCACGGCCATTAGCCGCTCGCGCACCAAGCCATCCTGAATTTCTGTTTCGAAAACGCGGAAGCCGCTGCGAATTTCAGGAGAGATCTGGCTCAGCTTTTTGCGGACGGCTGCAATAACGCCTGCGGCTGGAACAGACGAGCGGATGAAGACACTCATCTGCGCATTCACCCCAAACTGCTGCGCCGAGCCGAAGACCTCCGGTGGAATCTCTTCGCGCAGCCCTGCGTATTTGGCATCTTTCACAACTCCCACAATCTGATAATCCATCGCGGGATAATTCGGTTCTGCGACAGTTCTCAGCATTGACCCGAAAGGATTCCGGCCGTTGAGAAACCGGCGAACGAAGGTCTGATTCACTACCGCTACGCGCGGCGAAGACGGCCTGTCCCGTTCGTTGAAGGCGCGTCCTCCAAGAAGCTGTTTGCCCATCGTCTCGAAATAGCCAGGGCTCACCCAGGTGAATTTAGAATCGCCGTTGCTGCCTGAAAGCCGGAATCCGAGCGTCCAGCTGCTGCCATCCAGTGGAACGTGCGTTGACGTTCCCGCCGATTCCACGTGCGGCAGAGCGCGCAATTGCGCCATTACCTTTTGAACATACAGTGCAGCCCGATCCTCCGGCAGCGGCGGAAGATGCGAGAAGTCCAGTGAGGCAACCACGATGCCTTTTTCCCGAAAACCCGGATTGAGCGTCATCAGATTCCAGAAGCTGCGGACGAACAGCCCGGCGGCAATTAGAAGCAACACTGAAACGGCTACCTGCGAAACCACAAGCGCGCTTTGCAGCCCCTTGCGTTGGCGGCTCCCGGTCATGCTGCGGGTGCCTGTCTTGATGGCTTCGCCTGGATCGGTTTGCGAACCGCGAAATGCCGGGATCAATCCGAAGATCAAGCACGTGAAGCAAGCGGCCGCAGCCGCAAAGCTGAGAACATGCCAATTCAGGTTGAGGTTCAAATAAAGCGCGTCGCGCTGCGTGGTCAGAAAGAGGACAATGCTTCTGCTGAACAGCCGCGCCAGCCCTGTGCCCAGAATGGCTCCCGCAGCAGCCAGTACGAACCCTTCAGTCAATAACTGCCGGATCAAACGCCCGCGCGAAGCGCCAATGGCAAGACGCACCGCCATCTCTCGTTCGCGTGTCGTGGCGCGCGCCAGCATGAGATTGGCGAGATTCGCGCACGCCATCAGCAGCACAAGTCCGGTCATGCCGAGCATCAGCCAAAGTGACGTGTCGTAGGTATCGCGAAGTCCGCTGACGCCGGTTCCGCCCGGATACGCCGCCAAGCGCAATTTCAAGTAATCCTTGTGTGCCGGTGCTTCGTAGCCAGCCGGCAAAGTGGCCTGAAAAATCGCCGGGCTTATGGAGGCAAGTTGCTCTCTTGCCTGCGCAAGCGTCCAGCCGCGGCGTAGTCGGCCCATAACAGTCAAAAACGAAATGTCACTGCGGCGAAGAGCGTCGTCATTCGGCGAGTATGCAGGCCGCGAACAGAGAGGCAACGCCACCGCGAAGGTTTTACCCACTTCCAGGCCCGCGAAAGTGGCTGGCGTGACGCCGATGATTTCTGTTGGAAGCCCTTGAATCAAAAGTCTGCGGCCGATAGCTGAATCGCTGCCCCCAAAGCCGCCCTGCCAGAACCCATAGCTGATGACAGCCCCCGGCGTTCCGCATCCAGCATGATCGTCTTGAATGGAGAAGAGACGTCCGGCCGCAGGGTTGATGCCCAGAGTAGAGAAAATTCCACCGCTTACCCAAAGACCCTCTACCGGGTGTTCACTCGCTCCTTTGCCGATTTCGAACCCGCTCCGCTCCCACCCAAAGGCGCCTAAAAACCCGCGCTGATGATCGCGAATCTGCTCGAATACCGGGTAAGAAAGTGAGCTTGGAAGCCGCGTGATCCCGAACCCCCGGTTACCGCCTTCCATCTGAATTAACGCCAGTTCCCGTGGATTCGGCACAGGCAAACTGCGCAGCCGCACCGCATCCAGTAGCGCAAAAATCGCGGTGTTTGCGCCGATGCCCAGCGCCAGCGTCACAATCGCCGTAAACGTGAAACCGGGGGTCTTACGCAAAGTGCGCAGAGCGAACCGCAAATCCTGTACAGTCGATTCCACCCAACGTGTACCGCGCGCATCGCGGCACTCTTCACGCACCTGCTCAATGCCGCCGAAGGTTACAAGCGCCCTGCGTCGCGCCTCTACTTCTGTTAGACCCCTTTGCTGGTAATCGGAAACCTGGCGTGCTAGATGATCGCGCATCTCCTTGTCCAGTTCGCTTTCCAATTGCCGCTTCTTGATAAGCCGCTGAAACCAGTTCATAGAGCTTCTCCTCGGCTCAGCTTCAACACCGCCGCAACCGCCTCCGTCAGCCGCGCCCAGTTCGCTGTCTCAGTATTCAGTTGGACCCGCCCCTTGGCGGTCAAGCTGTAGAATTTCGCCTCCCGGCCGGTGTCCGATTGCTTCCATTCAGCTTTGAGATAGCCTTTGTTTTCGAGCCGGTGGAGCGCCGGATAGAGCGACCCCTGCAGCACTTGCAGGACATCGCGCGACACCTGCTGCAAGCGCTGAGCGATCGCATAGCCATGTATCGGTCCAAGCGCGGACACCTGCAAAATCAGTAGGTCGAGTGTACCTTGTGGAATATCGGATTTAACCAATTTGACACCTCATTCTTCTACACAACAATCCTAACATGTAGAAGCATGAGGCAGCAGCTTTTACTCGGCTCTCAGCGACATGGCGGCGTCAACATGAATCACGCGCCACGCCGGAATCATAGCCGCGCCCAGCGCAACTAAGGTCAGCAGAACCGGCACTGCGGCGAAAGTTGCAGGATCGAACGGACTAGTATTGTAGAGCAAAGCAGACAGAGCTCTGGTCGTAATAAGGGACGCAATAAGTCCGATAGCGATTCCTGTGCTGGACAGCCGCAAACAGTGCCGGAGGACCAAGCCAAGCAGATTCCGGCGGTCGGCTCCCAGTGCCATACGAATGCCGAATTCCTGCATCCGTTGTGCGGCATTGTAAGCAAGCAAGCCGGCAATCCCCAATGTGGCAAGCAGCATGGCCGCAATAGCGAACGACGCCAGGAGCCACGTCCGAAAGCACTCGGCCGCTAGCGATTCATCCAGGATTTGATCGACAGTCTTAGCGCTGCTTATAGGCAGATCGGGATCGATTTGGCTCACTTCGCGCCGGATGGCGCTAGCCAGCGAGAGCGGATTGGCCCTCGTTCGGACAAGCACATTCATCGTGTTCACCCAATCGGCAGGAGTAGTGAAGATTGCCAGACGCGCAGATTGGCTGGTGAGCTTGGCCTTTACATCCGCGACAACGCCCACTACCGTCAACCAGGGCTCGTCGTTCATCGGATCGTCAGCTCCGAATTTGATATGCCGGCCAATGGGATTCTCATGCGGCCAAGCCCGCTTCGCGAGGCCCTCCGAAATGACCGCGGCATGTGCTTTTCCCACGTAGTCCTCAGGCCGCAGCGTTCGGCCTTTCAAAAGCGAAACGCGCAGCGAAGCAAGGGCATCGCCGAAACAGAAAAGCGTGTCTGCGCGTTCGGTGTAGTTACTCCGGCCTTGAACGGAAATAAGCACGTTCGATGTGGAGTCCATTGGAAGGTCTGAGATGGCTCCCACTTGCCGGACACCCGGCAGCCTGCTCAGCCGGGCAAGCAATCCATTGAACACGTTCCTGATTTGGGCCGGCGTTTTGTAGGTCGTGTCCGGTAGCGCGATCCGCATGCTCACCAGGTGCTCCGCCTGGAAGCCCGGATTGGCTTCGCTTGCCAGGAGGAAACTGCGCAGCAACAGGCCCGCGGTGGTTAACAGCAGAAACGCGAGACTGAATTGTGCAATCACGGCGGCGGACATGATCCGGCGTTCGCGTTTGCCCTGCGTACTGGTGCGCCCTTCGCCGCGGAGCTGCTCTGCCACGCCGGAACGAATAGCCCCTGCGAACGGTGCAAGACAGAAGAACAGCGGCGTAGCCAAGCTGATTGCGGCCACAAAAGCCGTAATACGCCAGTTCAAGCCGGCTTCGTTCAACCGGGGCAGGGTGTCGGGAGCAAGATGAATCAGTAACGGTACGGCCCAGTAAGCCAGCCAGAATCCGATTGCGCCGCCACTGGCCGAAAGAAGCAGACCCTCTGTCAACGTCTGGCGAGTCAGACGCCAAAACCCCGCGCCCAGCGCGCTTCGCAGCGCAAATTCCCGCTGCCGTCCTATCATGCGGCTGAACATCAGATTGGCCACGTCGGAGCACCCAATCAGCAGAACCATTCCTACTGCCGCCAACAGCAGCAGCAGAGGACGTTGCACATTTCCCGTAAACTCTTCGCGAAACGGAATCGTTTGCGCTTCCAGTGAGTAGTTCGGCAGATGTTGAATCATCTGCTTGATTCGCGTCGGGTAATTCTCAACCAGATGCTTGATTAAACCCTTCACTTCCGCGTTTGCTTGCTGAACTGTCGCGTTCGGCCGCAATCGGGCAATCATGCTGTAGTCGAATTTGCTGACCGTCTGTTGCCGGTCTTCGTTAGTCCACGAAACGGGCACAAATAGTTCAGCGGGCTGATCGTTAAATCGTGATCCGCGTATCGGAAAAGAGAACGACCGTGGCATGATCCCGATAACCTGATAGGGAATCCGATTGAGAAGAACTGTGCGCCCCAGCGCTTGCTGCGGCATCCCAAACAAGCTGCGGGCGAAACCGTCGTTCAACACGGCAACTCGCGTCGAATGATTATCTTCCTCCTGCGTAAATGCCCGGCCCACATCGGGCGAGATTCCCAGAACCTGAAACATCGAGGCCGAAAGACGCGCGCCATTTATGCGCCGTGGTTGCCCGGCCCCCGCGACTTCATACTCCTGGGTCCGATACGTTCCGGTTGATACGAACGACCGGTTGTTTGCTGTTACAAACAGATAATCTGGGCAGGAAAATGGCAGCACGGGATAGCCAAGGCTGGGAACGCCTTCGGTCACCGAAACAAGGCGGCCCTGATCCGGAAAGGGCAGCGGGCGGAAAAGCACGGTATCCACTACCGAGAAGATGGCGGCGTTGAGGCCGATGCAGAATGCCAGCGCCGCCACAACGGTAATAGTAAATGCCGGCGCCTTGCGAAGTGTGCGAAACGCGAATCGCAAATCACTGGCAGTGTCTTCCAGCCACCGCACTCTACGCGCATCCCGGCATTCCTCTTTCAAACGTTCCGCACCGCTCAAGCTCGAAAACGCGCGCCTCCTTGCCTCTTCGAATGAGGCTCCCGCGGCAATCTCTCTGGCCATTTCACGCTCGACATAGTCGTCGAGTTCGTCGTCCAGATCGCGTTCCACTCGCGGGCGGTCGAACAACGACTGAAACCGAAGATGCCATTTCCTGAGCCATCGCATGGAAGTTAACTCCGGGCGGGAAGTACGATCGCTGAGATAGCTCTCGACAGGCGCTTCCAGTCCGCGGTCTCGGCCTCCAATTGCTTGCGCCCTTCTTTCGATAGCGAGTAGAATTTTACGCGCCGCCTGGTGTCGCTGGTCAACCATTCAGCCGTAATCCAGCCTTCCTGTTCCAATTTGTGAAGCGCCGGATACAACGAGCCGGGCCCGACCTGCAGAACGTCCTTCGACATCTGCTTTAGGCGCTGGGCGAGCGCCCATCCATGCATTGGCTCTAAGGCCAGGATTCTCAGGATCAGCAGACCGAGCGTACCTTGAACGAGATCGTTGGGCTTCATTTGTGTTATCGATATCCGATAACAGAATACCCTTCCTTGCGATCGGATGCAAGAGGATGCTCGGGTGTGCGACATAGAAGTGGAAGTTAGGCGGCCCTGCGGGTCTCCCAGTAGTCTTCGAAGCGACCGTTGAGGTGACAACATCGGAGGGCAATGATGGAGTTGGCGCCGCGGACGGTCCAGAACATGCCGGATTGTTTGAGGCGGGAACCGATTACGGTCTTGCAGCCGGCTTCGATCACGCCAGAGCCGATGAACAGATGCTGACGGCGGAATTTTGGGTATCGCATGCGGTCGGCGTTTCGCTCGAAATAGTCGGCCTCTGTGCGGATCTTTTCGAGAATGTCGGTATGTTGGTCGATTCGGTGGAGCGCAACGAGAGAACCAGCGTTTCGATTTTCCCCTTATCGAGCAGGCGCTTCTGGTGGACTTTCATCCAGGCTTGCTGGTTCGCCGGGTCGTTGGGGTGCAGGCGGCGCGCCAAATCCCAGAGATGCTGGCGAGCGTGATAGAGATCGACGATCTGCACGGCGCCCGGGAAGTGCTGATCGGCCAGGTTCCAGATCCATTCGGCCCCGTCTCCCATGACGACTTTTTTTTCCGCGCGGCTCCAGCCACGGTTCCAGGCTTCCAGATAGATGCGTTTTCCAAACTCTTCGGCAGTTTCAATGGCACCCGTGTAGGTGGTTGAATCCGGATCGCGAATCGGGTAGCCTTCTTTGTCCCACCTGGTCTGGGTGAACACGCATCCCAGCTTAACCTCGCGGGTGTGCGCCGGCTGACCCTCGGTTTTGCCTTTGCGTCCCTCGGTTTCTTTCTTCACGACCGGCACTCCCGTCCCATCCATTTGCACGTATAGAATTTTAATCGGCTGGCCGACGATGATGGGCAGATCCAGTTGCACAGCTTTGTGGATTTCGCACTGCTCGACTGCGGCAATATCGCTGCCAATCGCCTCCGCAGTGCGCTCCACTGCTTTGGCGGTCACTTCCAGACCAGCCAGAATCTTCATCTGCGCGCGGGCGTGATCGAAGGGAGACTCCAGGCCCACCAGGGCCTGCATGCGGCGCACACCCGGAGAACAGGCGCGATTTTCGACGTCGAGTTGGCGATCAACGGGGAACTGGCCGTGATGACAGTTTGGACACAGATACCAGGGGCGCGTCAGTTCCACCTCGCCTAAGACGGTGAGCATGCGCCGCGAGCGAAGTTCGCGGTAGCGTGCTTCCTGGCCGCACGGACACGGAATGCAGCGCTGTTCGTCGGTCGGCTCGGAGAACTGCAACAAGCGACTGAGAGCAGCCGAGCCCGCCTGATGCAAGGCGGCACGGAAGCCCATCTCCACAGCTTCCAGGTCCATGCCGCCTGTCTGCTTCCGCTCTGTGAAGATGCGGCTCAACAGTCCGGCTACTTCGCGTGCGATCTCCGCTTGGATCGTCTCGGCCGTTTTTTTTCCTGCGGCGTCAGGGTATCCTCCACCGGTCGGGCGCGGCAGATCTTTTCATTGACCTCGACAAAGGATCGCTCTAGTTGCCGATAACTGCGGAAGGCCTCGATCTCCCGCTCGGCCTCGCGCTGCTGAGCAGGAGTAGCGAAGCTCTCCGTGACGGTTTTGCCATTCGCCTTGTAGGTCAAACGCGGATGCGGACGGTGGCCCGGATCGCCGGGTCGGTGACAATGACATCGCGGATTACCGCAGCGGCCGCCGGTTCCGGTAATCGAGCCAGCGCGAAACTCTTCCAGTTCAGAAATCTGCCGCAGTAGTTCGGCCCGCTGCTGTTCCAGATCGGCGAGTGAGTCGTTCATAATGTCTCATCAACCGAGCGTATCATATACGCTCGGTTGTTGGACCCAAAAAAGAAGCCAGACGATTCCACTATTTCATGTCGCACACCCAGGATGCTTGCCCAAAACGGCTGGCTGGTCTGTTTCAATATAGAATTGATTTCAACCGTGC
>CAVQZK010000009.1:0-89754 GCA_963718465.1 Bryobacterales bacterium
CAACGAAAAGATCTGCCGCGCCCGGCCTGTGGAGGATACGCTTACGCCGCAGGAAAAAAACGGCCGAAGCGATCCACGCCGAAATCACACGGGAAGTAGCCACGCTGTTGGGCCGGATCTTCGCCGCGCGTAAGCAGACCGGCGGCCTGGATCTGGAGGCGGTGGAGATGGGCTTCCGCGCCGCCCTGCATCAGGCCGGGGCGACGGCTCTGACTCAACTGCTTCAGTTTGCCGAGCCTGCCGCTGACCAGCGCCTTATCCTGTGCCCCTGCGGCCAACAAGCCCGCTACCGTGAACTGCGCTCACGGCGACTGCTCACAGCGTTGGGCGAGGTGGAACTCTTACGCCCCTGGTATTTATGTCCGCAGTGTCATGAAGGCCGGTGCCCCGCCGACGAGGCACTGGATGTAAAGGACACAGACTTCTCCCCTGGCGTACGCCGCATGCAGGCTATGGTGGGACAGGCAGCGCCCTTCGAGCACGGTCGCGAACAGATCAGGCTTCTGGCCGGTTTGGAGGTGACAGCCAAATCCGTGGAACGTTCGGCAGAGGCGATCGGAGCTGACATTGCCGCGGGCGAGCAGCGGGAAATCCGCAAGGCGGTGCAGTTGGATCTGCCGGTCCTCGTCAGTGATCCGATTCCGATCCTTTATGTGCAAATGGACGGAACAGGAGCGCCTGTAGTGAAGAAGGAAACGGAGGGCCGGAAAGGCAAGACCGACGGCCAGCCTGCACATACGCGCGAAGTCAAACTGGGGTGCGTGTTCACGCAGACAACGTGGACTGAAGAGGGCTACGCCATCCGCGATCCGGGTTCGACCACTTACACCGGCGGCATCGAACCCGCTGAAGAGTTCGGAAAGCGCCTCTATCTGGGAGCCTGGAACCGCGGCTGGAGCCGCGCGGAGAAAAAAGTCGTCATGGGAGACGGAGCCGAGTGGATCTGGAATCTGGCCGATCAGCACTTTCCGGGCGCGGTTCAGATCGTCGATCTTTATCATGCGCGCCAGCACCTGTGGGAACTGGCTCGCAAGCTGCAACCCCACGATATGGCCAAACAGAAAGCCTGGATGAAAGTCCACCAGAAGCGTCTGCTCGATAAGGGCAAAATCGAGAAGCTGACTCTCGCGTTGCGCTCCATCGAATCATCGAATGCAGACGCTCGGGAAAAACTCCGCACCGAAGCGGATTACTTCGACCGAAATGCCGACCGCATGCGATATCCCGAGTTCCGGCGGCAGCACCTGTTCATCGGCTCCGGCGTAATCGAGGCCGGCTGCAAGACCGTGATCGGCTCACGCCTCAAACAATCCGGTATGTTCTGGACCGTCTGTGGTGCCAACTCGATCATCGCGCTGCGCTGTTGTCATCTCAACGACCGCTTCGAGGACTACTGGGAGTCCCGCCGGGCGGCCTAGCTTCCACTTTTATGTCCCACACCCGTTGAGCGGGTAATCGGCGCGAACTATCTCTTGAACGTCAGATATGTGGGAAACAAGGGAACCCACTTGCCGCGTTTTATCGAGGCCGATCCCTCCGTGTATGGACCTGGCGCGACGGCCCAGAATATCGACCAGCGCCGGATACACGCGGATTGCCCGGCGCAAGGGCCTTGCGCGTTTGCCTCAGTTGGCTTGCTGGCCGGCGACTCCAGTTCCACTTATCACGCTTTGCAGGTTGCACTATCCCGCCAGTTGAGCAGGAATCTCTGCTTTCTCGCCTCTTACTGGTATTCGAAGAGTCTCGATTACATTTCCAGCCTGAATGTTTCGGGGTCCGCTCCCACTCTGGTTGCGGGTGAAAACGACCTGGCGCAGAATCCATTCGATCTGGCCGCTGAGCATGGCCCCTTCCTATTCGATTCCACGCATCGTTTTGTCCTCAGTGAAACTTATGCGCTACCCGCTTGGAGGAGCGCGCCGCGCGCAGCCCGGTTCATCGTGAATGGTTGGCAGTTGAATGCTATTGCCAGTCTTTCGTCGGGCACGCCCTTTACCGTTTACGACAGCGCCAACGTTTCGCAGCAAGGTTCTGCTCCTGAGATTAGCGGTTTCTACTTCAGCCGTCCGGATCTGATTTCAAATCCCAACAACGGGCCACACGCGCCAAATGATTGGGTCGGCCGTTCGGCATTCCAGCAATTAAACCCCGTTACCCAGGCCGGACGGTTCGGAACGAGGGGCGAAACGTCGTACGCGGGCCCGGCATCGAAGATGTAGATCTTTCTCTGTTCAAGAACTTCGAGATTCGCGAGACTGTGCGCGCCCAGTTCCGGGCAGAGTCGTTTGATGCCCTGAATCACGCCAACCTGGGTCTTCCGGAAAACGATCTGCAATCGCCTGCTTTCGGTCAGATCCTGCAGTCCGGGCCGCCGCGTCTCTTCCAGGTCGCGCTTAAGCTCTTGTTTAATACGTGAACTAAAGGAGGCGCACGTGATACCATCCCTATCAAAAGTTACACCCATGAGGCCAAATCATGACGATTCGTTCCGGCATGTCCGGCGATGCCGTTAAGCGCATTGAAGAGTTTCTAGCCGCCGCCAAGCTCTATGCCGGTCCCATCGACTCCTCTTTTGGCGGAGGTGTCGAATCAGCCGTGAAAGCCTACCAGAAGCGGCAGCAACTTCCGGCAACAGGGTTGGTTGACGCCGCAACTTGGGCAAAAATGTTCCCGGACCAACCCGCCCCGGTTTCCGACCTTGCCGGCCGCCCTCTGCCCGACCGCTGCGTGGCGCTCACCGGCTCATTTGAAACCGGCAAATATTCGCCCGATTGTTTTTGGGGCGTAGGGGGCGATTTCGATGGCATGGGCCTTAGCTTTGGAGCTCTTCAATGGAACATTGGCCAAGGCACGCTCCAACCGCTCCTGGAGCAAATGTTCAGCCGGCACGCCAGCCTGGCGCAAGAGATTTTCCACGAACACTTCGGCACGGTTTACTCACTAGCCGGATCTCCTATCTCCGAACAACTCGCTTTCGCGCGCTCCGTCCAAACCAAAGGAGTTCTGCAGGAGCCTTGGCTCGGAATGATGATTAGCTTAGGGCGCACTCCCGAGTATCAAGCTATCCAAATCGCTCACGCTTCCGCCCTCCACCAACAAGCTGTTGCCCTTTGCTGCGAATACGGACTGACTTCGGAACGCGCCGTTGCCCTGATGTTCGACATCGTCACTCAGGGTGGATCCATCGGCTGCATAGTGAAGGCGCAGATTCTTGCCGCGTTCGGGCGTCTTCCCTGCGACGACGGCGGAAATGAAGTCGCCAAAATGCGCATCGTCGCCAATCGCCGCGCCGAGGCATCTAAGTCCGAATTCATCGATGATGTGCGGACAAGGAAACTTGCTATCGCCAACGGCGGGGGCACAGTTCACGGGATTTTCTACGACCTTGACGATATGTTCAGCCTTACGCTGAACCCATTTGCGAAAGCCGCCGCCGTCGCAACTTAGCGTGGATCAGGCTTTCTTCGTAATCTTCGTTCTTTGTTCCCAGAACGAGTTGACCCGCATTAAAATCGTGCAACCCACCGGATTATTGCTAGCTAGGCCACTTTTAGGGCCAATTGTGATGCTAATATTTGGGTAAATTCGGATGAAGTGGTTTTTCGTGCTTACGCTTTTGGGTACGGTGCTCACGAGGTCGTTCACTGCCCAGGTGAATCCGAACGCACCGAAGGCGAAAACCGTGAAATCCACGGGAACTGGCGTTAAGAAACTCGCATCCGCGCGAGGCGCTAGCGGCCGCTCGCCCGTTGCAAGCAAACGCGGAGTTCCGGGCTCTCATACCGCAGGCCGGCGAATCGTAACACGCCGGATGGTTCATGGACATTGGGTCAAAGTAACGCGCGTCGTTCACACCGCGCCTGCCGTTATTTTGCCACAGCACCCGGATCCCGATCGCTACCAGGAAATTCAGAAAGCCCTGGCTGATCGCGGCTATTTCAAGGGTGAGCCGAACGGTCAGTGGAACGACGATTCAGTGGATGCCTTTAAACGTTTTCAGACGGATCAAAATCTGCCGGCCGATGGCAAAATCAGCTCGCTCGCATTGATCGGCCTCGGCCTTGGACCAAAGCACGACGGAACGGCTGTAATTCCCCCTCCTGCCCCAATTTCTACTGCTCCTCCTGCTCCTTCCGACATTCCCGATTCCGTTCCCGCCCCGAAATACGCGACCGCGCAGCCCTTAGATCAATCGGCCACCGCTCCGCCTAAAAAGCCGCAATAAACAAATGGCTAAACGTCGCTACAGATGGCCGTCGATTTTTATTGACAAGCTGCTCTCTTCGCGCAGATCCTATATTCAGAGGGTTTATGCGTGGGAGTGTCGTTATTTCTTTCGCTCTCCTAATGGCAGCGCGTTGCGCCCCGGCCCAGGACGTTGTTTCCGCTGCATCGGGGGTTGTTCAGTACTTCGAAGGTGCTGTGGTTCTAGATGGCAAGCTGATCGAACACAAGGCCGCGGTCTTTCCCAGCCTGAAGAATGGATCCATCATTCGCACTGAGAAGGGCAGGGCAGAGCTATTACTTACGCCGGGTGTTTATCTTCGCGTCGACGAAAACAGTTCCTTGCGAATGGCATCGAATTCTCTTGCCGATACCCGCTTGGAACTGCTGGACGGAACTGCGATTCTTGATAATCTCAACGCGAATTCGAGCGATGCGACAGTTCTAATTTTCCGTGGATCGGAAGTTCGCTTCCCCAAGCCTGGCGTTTATCGGGTTGACTATGATCTAGGTGAACTTCAGGTATACAGCGGCGAGGCTGAGGTCGCGCACCATGGAGTTTCATCGGCTGTTGATCCGTCCCACCTCTACTACTTTGCACTTGAGCTTACGACCAGCAAGTTTGGGGATGGCGCGATGGACGAATTCTACGATTGGGCTCGCAATCGCAGCGACATCATCGCCGATCAGAATCAGCGGGCGTCGGCCGAACAGGCCGATGCTGAAGATCCAGATCCGACAGGCGGTTTGGGAATATTTGGTGTACCACCACTCTATTCTTCGCCCGGTTACGCCACCCCTGCTCCGTTGCTTGGATCTTCCATCTACGGGAGCGGCATCGACCCGTATTACCTGTACCCGCCAACGCCATATTCTGGCTTCGGTTTCTTCCCAAGCATTCTTGTTCTAGCGCCATATCGCCATCGTCCCGGCGGCTCGAAATGGCCGGTGAGCGCGGGCTTCCGTCCACCTCCAGCGATTAACGGCTGGCCTAAACCGATACCAGGCATTACTCATTTTCCGGGTACGGCACAGCACTACCCCATCGGTATCTATCGTCCTACCAGCACGCCGCTTTCGCGACCCGGTGTTACGGCTGTGCCGCGCATGCCCTCCATGTACGCGGCTCCGCACGCCGCGGTTCCTCATGTTACAGCGGTGGGGCACCGGTAGAAAACCATCCCTACTGCGGGGCGTAATAACCCGTCCGCCATCGGGCTTTCAGTCCTGGCAAACCATCGGGAGCTTCGAGCTTCACTTCCACCTTTCTGAATTTGCCGTCCCGGCTTGAGTTTGAGGGCGAATACGCAAGAATGTATTCGTTACGAAGTTCAATCCCAATTCTCCTTGCGATATTCGGCAAGCTGCTCATGGAGCGAGCGGGGAATACCCGCCCTCCCGTCTGTTCGGAGATCTCGGCCAGCAAACTCGGTCCCGATACCTCCGCAGCGCTCAGGGCTGGGAACAGCACCGGCTCAAACACTCCCATTGAGTAGATTTGCACATCGGCTTCGCGCACTATTTCTTTAGTTTGGCCGGCCGTGTAGCGGCTGTTATTATCGCCGCCATCTGAGAGAATCAATAACGCCTTGCGCGGGTTCTTGGCGTTTTTCATCGTCGTCAATCCAAGGTGTACGGCATCAAGCAACGCCGTCAGTCCTCCCGGCTGTACGGAATTCATCTTGTCCCGAATCGCTTTCGGATCGCGCGTAAAGTCGAGCGCAAGTTCAGCGCGGTCGCTAAACTCTATCAGGAATGCCTCATCCTGCTCGTTCATCGTTTTCAGAAACTCGGCGACCGCGCTTTGCGAAACTGCCAGCTTTCGCCCCATGCTGCCGCTGACGTCTACCAGCAGGCCAATTGATAAAGGTGCATCTTCGCCTGCAAATTGGGTAACTCGCTGTTTGACTCCATCCTCGAAGACTGAGAATCGATCCCCTTCAAGGTTCAGCACAAAGTGGTTTGATGCATCTGTAACACTAACCGGGATGACCACTAGCGTACTGTCGGCATGCAGCCGGTACTCCGATTGTGGAAAGGCTTGCCGGGCGGCGGTGAGGCTGGCGGATAAGATGACGATGCTAGCGAGGAGGCGGTGAGACACTAGTGCGAATCTCCTCAAGTTTTAATTGAGTCTAGCAGACTTATTCGGCTTCGCAATTCCCTATTTCACCGTTCTCAGGATCAACACAAATTCATTCTCTTCATCGTGCGATTTGCTTTTCGATTGTTGAAAAGCATGAAGCAGGCGCGCTGCCTCCTGCGTCTTTCCCTCACGGCGGCAAAGGAGCGCGAGTTTGTAGAGGGCTGCCGGTTCGCCCGGTCGAATTCGAATCGCTTCGCGCAATTCGGTCTCCGCTTCAGCGGAATGGCCATTCGCTATCTCAGCCTGTGCCAGAGCGATTCTAGGCTGAGCATTTTGGGGATCTAGTTGAATAGCGTGCTTGAGTTCTGAGATAGCCGTGGCTCGCGCCGATGCGTTCTGGCCGGCTGGCGAACGGCCGAGTGCCAGGGCATGCAAATAGTAGCAGCGGTAATCGTCCGGCGCGACGCTTTGCGCTTTGTGGAAGCACTCTGTCGCATGTTCCGCGTTCCCGGTCTGCAGTTCAGTCACTCCCAGAGCCAACAACGGCATTGACCAATCAGGTTTGGCGGCATTAGCATCCACAAAAGACTGCCTCGCCTTGTCGAAATTGCCTTCAATTCCCCAGGCTAGCCCCATCTCAAGCAGCAGTTTAGCTGGTTGCGATGTCCGCTGGAGTCCTCGGGACAGCACCTCGCGCGCGAAAGAGGGATTCGCGTGCGCGATGGAAAACCCGGCAAGCGCCAGATAGCTCTCCGCTTCTGTCGGCCCCGCTTCTATCGCCTTTGAAAACGCTTGAAATGCCTTCTCCGGCAGTGTCTGGGAATCATAAGCGTCTCCCAGCCACCGGTATGTTTGTGAATCTGAAATTCCAGCGGCAATGCGCCGCTCAAGAAGCTGGCTCGCCTGTTCGAAACGGCCTGCAGCCAAATAACTCTCAATCACCAACGGCAGGGTCTCCGGATTATCCGAAGCCAGCGCCCCTGCTCGCTCGAAGTGCGCGGCAGCTGGTTCCATGTTCTTGCGATCATAGGCGCTCAGGCCTAGATACAGCTGCGGCACTGGATCGGCAGGGATGCGCTTCTCCAACACCTTGAAAATTCCGGCGGATTCCTCCTTGCGGCCCAGAAACCACAACACCGTGCCAAGGTTCTTCTGCCCCGAGGTTCTCTCCGGGTTCAATCGAACCGCCTCCCGAAAAAACTCAGCTGCCTTATCCAAAGCATTCAGGCGGGTATAGGAGACGCCGATCTGCTCACAAAGCAGAGCGTTATGCGGCTCAGTTTGATAGCGATTGAGCAAGCCCTGCAGCGACGTATCGGCGGCTTGGGCGATGCTAATGAACGGCTGTGCAGCTAGAGCCGCGGCGAGCATGCAGAAACGCAGGCAAGCTACCACAGCAACTTAAGAGCAAACTGAATCTGCCGTCCGGTTCCAGAGACTGTAGATTGAATTTGGCCAAATGTGCCGCCGTTTGACAGAGTATTGGAGGATGTGACTAGAGCCGAGTTCGCATAGGAATTTGGCAGGCTGAAGTTCACCTGGTTGAAAGCGTTGAACATCTCGGTCCGGAACTGCAGCTTCAGACTCTCGCGAAGAGTAAAATTTCTAAGTATCGACAGGTCGGTATTTGCGAATCCGGGTCCGCTTATAATCCCGCGGCCGGAATTTCCGTAGGTGCCCGGAGCTAAAAGATTCGGGTTTATGAAAGCCGCCGCATTGAAGAAATCATTCACAAACGCGTTGCGGTTGGGATGGCTGAGGGTAATCGTCGCATCGGTAGCGCCGGGGGTGAGTTGCGCGTGTTGCTGACTGTTCTGCGTTCCGTCCAGTGCCACATCCTGGCCCTCCCAAAAAGTGATGGGGACCCCGCTTTGAACAGTGTTAATTGCAGTGAATGTCCACCCGCCTAACGCGGCGTTAGCCAAGCGGCTTGAGAGATGAACCGAAGGAGAGTAAATCCAAGATGCGACGAAAGCATTCCGCCTGTCCCAATCCGATCGGCCCCTTTCCTGACGAAGGTTGAAAGGGTTGGCAACCTGCGCGCCCAAGTTATCGGTGGAACTACTGTCGATAGACTTCGCCAGAGTGTAAGATCCGACTACTGAGAGACCCTGGCTGAAGCGCTTCGTCACCTGCACCTGAAGACTGTGGTACCAGCTCCGGAAATCATTCCCTAGCAGATACTCCTGCGGACCCAGAATGCCAGGCTCGTAGATTGTCCGATCGTTGACGTTTCCCTCGGACGCGGGTGCTCCGGTAATTGGGTCATTCCTGAACTTCGCCGGGTTGTAAGTGCGCAACGCTTCAATTTTGGTACCGATCTTGCCCGCGTAAGCTGCCTCAATCATGGTGCTCGAAGTCAGTTGGTGTTGGATCGAGAAAGTCCACTCCTGAATATAAGGGGAAACAAAATTGCTGGCGGTAAATACGCCGGAGACAGGCAGAGGAAAGAGCGGGCAGCTATAGCCGGGGTAAGCAGATATCTTGACGCAGCCGAACTTTCCGCTTAGGGTGGCAGGAGGAGCGGTCTGCCCAATGGAGCCAAACGGGTCGGAGGCATTGCCGCCAGCCGCCGCTAAGAATCCCGCGAATGGCGGATTCTCTTGAGCAATTGAATCGGCATTGACCGATTCATAGAACCAGCCGTAACCCGCCCTGACGCTTGTCTTGCCGTTCCCAAAAACGTCCCAGGCTAAGCCGATTCGAGGAGCAAAATTGTTGAGATCGGGTCCGTTCAGCCCTCGCGGGATACCTGGATCGCCCGGAAAAACAATGCCCGGAGGAGCGTCCGGAACTTTAACGGATTGAACTCCTGGCCTGACGGTATTGATCTCGTTGTTCCTTTCCACCCAGGGCAAAAAGGGTTCATAGCGGAGCCCAAAAGTGAGAGTGAAATTGGAGCGAATCTTAAACTCGTCTTGGGCGTAGAAGGAGTTGTAGGCCGTGTATGCGTTCGTGTTCCTCACGCCGAACGCGACATTCGTAGTGTCAAACGCTCCAAGCATGAAATCCGCGAACGGATCGCCGCTCCGGCTGCCGTCGAAATTAAGGGAAGGCGTCTCTATGAAAATCTGATGAAAATTCAACAGAAGCGATTCGAATCCAAATTTGAAGCTGTTCCGGCCTTTTATCCAGCTCAGGTCGTCGCGGATCTGATAGCTGACGCCCGTAAAGTTGGTTGGCGTATCGCTGCTGAGCGCAACGTCGCTGCCGCCGCCGCCAATGTTTATGACCGGACCACCGTTGGGCAGGTACTGAGGAAGGTTAATTCCAAGCGAGGTCGGGCTTATCGTCTGATTATTGGCCTCGTTTGAGTTACTGTTCAAAACCGAGAAAATTGCCTGATTAATCAGCGTGGGTGAAAACGAGTAAGTGTCGTTAACCGTTGCTTGTTTCGTGGCAACAGTGAAGCTCGTACTGACGTAGCCCGCAAGATTGCCGCCACCGAACGGATCTGTATTACTGTTCTGATCCTGATAATAGTGACCGAAAATATGGTGCTTGTCGTTCTGGTTCCAGTCAACCCGCACTTCGCCAATATTCTCCGTTAATGGGCTGGATGCCAATGAAACCACTTGACCGGAAGCGGACGACGGGATGTACTGCAACACTTTCGCCGCCACCGGGCTAAGGCAAGATGGGGAGATCACATTCCCTGCCACGCAAGGGCTGCCGTTGCTGCCGGTCAGCGGCTGGCCGGTGAGCGAATTTGTCGGGTCAACCAGCGTAGTACCCAAAGCAGTGAAGTCCCCATTTCGCTCGGCTGCCGTGGGCACGGTCGCGACGCGGCTCTCGGCCTGCTGATGATTGATTAGCCTCTGGTATGACCCGAACACAAATAATTTGTTTTTGAGGATAGGCCCTCCCGCGGCTCCCCCAAGCTGGTTTTGCCGCTCGGTAGGTACGCTAGGGGCGAAGAAGTCACGCGCATTCAGGTCGTTGTTACGGAGGAACTCCCAAGCCGCCCCATGAAAAGAATTAGTCCCTGCCTTCGACAGCACTTCCACCTGCGAGCCCGGGCTGTGGCCAAACTCGGCGTTGAAATTCTGCGTCAGAATCCGCACCTCCTGAATGGCATCCGGCGGAGGATAATTAATGCCGGTATTGCGGGAGGGATTGTTAAAGTAGCCTCCATCCAGCGTGAATAGATTCATGTTGGGCAGGCCTCCGTTCACGTCCATTGTGGGGCCGCCCCGCGCATCGCCCATTGACTGCGGAGCGCTCACATTTGTCACTCCCGGCAGCAGCGCCGCGAGCCCCATAATGTTGCGCCCGTTAAGAGGAAGATCCACTACCCGGCGATCGTCGATCAGGCCGGATAACGTAGAAGAAACGGTATCCACCAGAGGCGCGGCAGTCCCAACATCGACCTTTGTTTGAACTGAGCCAACCGTCAGCCCGGCATCCACTCGCAAGTCTTGCCCCACCGTAAGCTCCAGGCCCGACCGCACTTGCGTTTCGAAGCCCTTCGCCTGAAACGACACTTCATAATGTCCCGGCAACAGTCCGACGAAGCTGTAAAATCCCTGGCTGTCGGTCTGTGCCGTGCGACTGGTTTTTTGTTCCGTCATCACCGCTGTTGCCGTCACACCGGGCACCACCGCTCCACTGACGTCCCTGACGTAGCCCGAAATGTTTCCCACCGCCTGCCCAGAAGCTAAGCTAGCTGAAAGAACCCCGATCAGCAGTGGGAAAAGCAAAGATGCGGCTGTTCTATGTCGGCGGAGAAAATCTAAGATCCCCATTTAATTAAGCGATTCCTTCCAGTTCGTATAAGATTTGGAGCCTCGTGGCTCCGAACGTTATTAACAGGCAATTGCGATGCTCGTGGCTAAAAGATCTTCAGAAGGCTTTCTGCGCTTCGCAAATGAAGCTGTCACAAAGGGCAGCTTTACGACGTTCATCCAAAGTACACCCGCCCCGGTTCTATGTCAAACACTGTTGGCGCTGGAGAAAGCAGAACAGTTTTTGCGGCCAGACCAGAGTGCGGATCAATTGTGCCGGCAAGCGGCGCGCCAGAGCGACACGGAAGCGGCGCGTCAGATGCAAACTGGCAAACAGAAGCTATTTGCCAGTTTTCGGAAAAGCGCATGAGGGTGGTGGAAATGACGGGCGGATGGAAAGCAGTGGAAAACCAAACCCAGGTTTCCCACTGCTTTCCACCGGCCTTGGAAATCGCTCGCGCGATTCCCACATTTCCACCGCCCCGACGATTGTTACACTCGTTCGAAAAGCAAAAAAGAAAGAGACATCCTCGGCCATCGCCTCAGATCGTCTCAAGGCTCATCCTTGGATTGGAAAACACTATGCTTGAGTGATTTGTCTGAGACATTCGAAAAAGTCATGATCTGAGACGTCAAATAAAAGCACTGGGCCGAGCGCCGAGTAGATGCCGTTCATGGACAACGCAATCGATTCCAGTACGCCCAGTTTCAAGATTGCGGCGATGTTTCGCCTGGCATTCGCTTACAATGATTCCGCCCGATTGGCACCCGAGCCCACGAACAGGTGCTGTTTACGGAACTGGGATAGTCATGCGAGTCGCCTTGGAGGCAAAGTAGTCGGTTTCGGTGCGGATCTTTTTGGCCAGATCGGCGTCCGAGGTTTGAATCGAATGAAGGGAGGCGACGAGTTGGCGATCTTTCCCTTGTCGAGCCAACGTTTCTGATGGAGGCCGATCCAAGCATTACTGAATTTGGTGTGGTTGGGATAGAGCAACCGTGCCAGATTCCATAAGTGCTGGCGTGCGTGGAATAGATCGACGATCCGAATGGCGCCAGGAAAGTGTTGCTTGGCAAGGTTCCAGATCCATTCGGCGCCATCGCCGATCACCACTTTCCGTTCGGCGCGGCTCCACCCACGTTTCCAGGCCTCGAGCTTGCCTTGGCGGCCCGGTCTCCCTTCTTCACCACGGGCACGCCGGCACCGTCCATTTGGATATAGAGAATGGGAACGGACTCGCCCATGATGACGGGCAGATCAAGCTGCACGGCGCGATCGATCTCTTGTTGCTCCTGGTGTGCGATGTCTGCGCTGATCGATTCGGCCACGCGTTCCACGGATTTGGTGGTGGCCTCCAAGCCAGCCAGCAGTTTCATCTGCTCACGGCCGTGGTCGAACGGGGCGTCCTGTCCCACCAGCGCCTGCCTGCGCCGCACACCGGGAGAGAACTCGGTGTGGAGGATGTCCCATTCTCGGTCAGCCGGAAATTTGCCTTTCATGACCGTGCGGGCACAGATAGTAAGGCCGTAACACTTCCACCTTACCGACCGCCGTCAGCACCGCCTTGCAGCGCAACTCGCGGCAGAGCGCTTGCTGGCCGCAAGGGCATGGAAGCGCGCGCTGGTTCGGGGCTGGGAACCGCAGCAACTCGGTCAACGTACTTGCTCCGGCCTGACGCATGGCCGAGCGTATCGGCATCTCGACTGCTTCCAGATCCAGCTGGCCGGTCTTGCGCATGCCCGTAAAGATGGTGCGCAGCAGTTGCTCTACTTCGCGCGTGACTTCCTGTTGGATGGCATCCGCCTTTTTTTCCTGTTCACTGAAAGGTTGTTCTGGGACCGGCCGTAGGCGGCAGATCTTCTCATTCAGATCAACGAACGAGCGGCTCAGTTCCTGAAACTTCCGGAACTCGGCGATTTCGCGTTCTGCCTTGCGTACCGAAGCGGGTGTCGGCAAAGCTTCGCTGATGGTCCTGCCTAGCGTCTCGTAAGTAAGCCGTAGAGTGGACCGTGGCCGGGGTCGTCGGGCTGAGCGCAATGACAGGTGGGCTTGCCGCAACGGCGGACGATTCCGGCGACCGATCTTGGGCGAAGATCGCCCAACCGCGAAAGTTGGACAGCCCAAAGGGAACGCTGCCGTTCCAGTTCAGAGAGGGCTTGTGGCATGGCACTCCTTTTTACGTATTGCATACGTTCAGAAACGAGCCCCAAAAAAGGAACCTCCGTAAATCATCATTCTGATGTCGCGCACCCGATCTCACCGATTTCAGCTTCTATGGCTGGCGAGGCGATACACTTTTCGAGGATGGCATCCAGATGCCATTCCAAGTCTTGTTCCAGATCGTCTTCCGCAGGACGGGGGTTGATTTGCGACGCGATGGCCAGGTCGCGCAGAGCGCCTCTATACTCTGCTCGTAAGCTCCATTACGACTGCTGATTTGTGAACCTAAACGAGGCCGGTTATCGTAGTCAGCAATATGGGGGCAGCCCGGTGTAGTTTGGCGTGGGTCACATTGGTCTTGAGCGCGGGCCGGCATGGCACCTGCGGCTATTCACTTCGAGGATTTTGCCTCTATCCGAGGGCTCAACCTCGTTGGTGACGCCGCGGTCTCGCGCGTAGCCTTGCGCCTTACGCCGGCGAAGGGAGATCGATCGGGGGCCGTATGGTTCCGCGAGAAGCAGTCTGTGGCATCCGGCTTCGAGACCACGTTTCAATTCAAATTGACGCACCAAGGTGGACTTGGCCACGGCGCTGATGGGTTTGCTTTTGTTTTACAGAATTCGGGGCCGGAAGCATTAGGGGGACTTGGTTCAGCCGGTGGCTTTGCCGTTGCCGATCGAGACTATCATCACAAGGGAACGGCCATCCCGTGGAGCATTGCGGTTTTCTTCGACACATATCGGAATAAGGTAGAGGGAGATCCTTCAGCCAATTACATCGCGTTCTGTACCTACGGCAAACCCAGCGATATGCGCTGGCCCGCGCCGCGCCTGGCGTTCACGCCGAGTCTGTCCGTTCAGTTGAAGGACCGGAACGTGCATACCGCGCGCATATTGTTTCAGCCGCCGAATCTTTCAATTTTCTTAGATGACTCTCCCGCACCCGTTCTTGAATCTGTTGTGGATCTTTCGATCGTGGTAGATCGGCAAGGGAGCGCCTGGGTTGGATTCACCGCTTCAACAGGTGGCGGGTACGAGAATCACGATATCCTCAACTGGTCTTTCACGGGCACGGACGTTTCCTCCAGCTTGTCAGTGGTCTCTTCTGATATCACATTTCTGATGTCGGCCTGTTTGCCGGATCGCAACCTGTGTACACCGGAGAGCGCGATTGTTGAGCGCCGGGATGCCGGCTACCACATCGTTCTGCCTGGCAATTTGGAATGGGGCGCCAGTATTCCTAATTCGGCAGGGCGAACGGTCATGGTGACCAACGCTCACGGAATCGTTTGTTGGGACGTCACCACACAACTCTCGAATGGATGTAGCGGGCCTTCCGGCAATGGCACACCCGCCCGGGCAGAGTTCCTTGCCGCTGACGCGCCTGCCGGGGCCTTGATCATGAGCACCCGTGAAGGGCGTACCTGGTTTTCGGTGAATGGGCGTAGCGGCCGCGGTTTCAAAAACAATGAAGGCTTTTACGAATTTAACTTGGAGATCAAATGATTTTTTCTAACCGTGTATGAGCACTGGGGGTTACTGAACATCCGGGAGTAATCTGCCGAGGCGCGGCATGCGCTAGAAGGGTGCTCATCGCTCAGATAAAGAAATGGAGGCGTCAGCGCGCCAGCGTGATGCGAAATGCTACCGGGTATTGCGAAGGCTGCCCGGAGGCGGAGTGGATCATCAGGGCATCGGCACGTATGCCGACATTCAGAAAGATTGGGAAATAGAATTCCTCCACTCGGACCCGTTTGATCGGCTGCTGATGGCGCAAGCCGCTAGTCGCAATCTTCGTCTCGTAACGCTGGATAGGTATTCTCCGGACAGCCGAACGATCACGAGCGTTCAGCGTGATCTAATAAGTGTTCGTTGGATTAGGCATAAAGCAGACGGTCTTTGGGCGGCCGTATCACTTTCCTCAGTGAACCGCCCGTTGATTGCCTTGCAGCCTACCAAGACGATAAATACTCCTCTTCATTCCTGAGCGTTTTCAACCGCTCATCGACGTTAAACGGTCTCATCATCATCTGCTGTATCCACTTCTGTAAAGCCGTCCTCTTCGTCCTCCCCTGTCTCCCAGGCTAGATCTTCGGCTATCTTCTCTAAGTTTTGTTGGAGGCGTTTTTCGATCCACAAGATCTCTTGATCGACCTGGTTAAAGATCTTGGACATGAAGGGTTCAGCCCAAATTCCCCCTCGTCTATTGAGGTCGAAGGCAACTGTTTCGCCCGTCTCTTCAGCCCGAAGGTATTCGAGGAAGGTTCGAACGCGCTTGAACCGAACATCCATCCGGGATAACTTCTCCTCTGGCCTGTCTCCTAAGTTGTCGACTTCCTGGACAAGGCGGCGTAAATTCTCCTCCACGTTGTCGTCATTCAGTGGTGTATCTTGCAAGACAAGATCGACATACGAGAACGCGCGAACGAGGTAGCGTGAGTAGTACCAACCAGAGGATGTGATCCGCACATGACTCGCTCCACCGACCGAGTCGGTTGATCTGGTATTTGCCTCGATGAGTTGGCGACCGACCAGCCGGTTCAGCGCACGGATGGTGTCCTCCCTATTATCGAACACGTCTTCGCTCATACCCACGATCCTCGAGACTTCGACATAGCCCTGGCCCTCGCGCGTGGATTCGCCGCGCAATTCGGATAGGGCCCGCATGATGCGGAGAGCTGTAAAATGGCTCGAGTTTCGGTCGCCACCGCAATCAAAGATGTTTAGGATAGGACTCGCCTCATCTTTGTAATATCGGCGCTCTCCCAGCATTATAGATTTGACAAACTCGTGGAATGCAACGAAATATGATCCGGATTGCCGGTAAATGGCGAGCATCTTGTCCACATCTGTCGCTCCCGAAGTCATGAACGTGGTGAACATGTCAAGTGCCTGCCGCATGTTTCCAAAGCATAGCGCTTCGATAAATCGAGCGATATTGTGGTTCCTTTCGAAAATGCTGGTCTCAACTATTTTGAGGAAATCGGCGATCGCGCTTCGATCTATGTATATTCCGCTGTGAAGTACGTACTCGGTCGGTCCCTTGTCCTTTTCGAGAACATCGAGTGCAAATTTGATGCGACTATCGATCATTCGACGAAACCGCGGAGACGCAATGTGAAATTTTCGGCTCGTGTATGCTGTCAGGGTCTTCTGAAGGTTGGCTGTATAGTACGACTCTTCACGCAGAGCGAGTACTGTTATTGACCCAACTGTGCGGGTGATACGCTGTGCGAGCAGGAAGATTTGAGCCTGGTAGGCAGGTGATAGTTGATCGACGTTGTCGAGAAATAACACTAACCCTAATTTCCTTTGTATCTTTGCCAGGCGAAGCAGCTGCGGTACGTAGAGCTTTAGATCGGCCTGCCATTTCTCAAGATAAGGGGATAGAGCGGTTTCATAGCGCTCCCCGCGCAGGAGTAGTGGCTGTAGCGATGTTTGATTGATAGCCTCAATATTGTCGGCAAATGCTCGCTTGATGTTCTTTCTGGACTCTAGATTTGGACTACTATAGCGGCCGCGTAGCTGGTCAAGGATTGCGCCCCAAGCATAGAGTTCGTTCTCGCCAGGATCAACTGGTGCCTCCAGAAAATCTAGATGGAACCACAACGCGTTTCCATCCAAGACGCCTTTCCCTACCGTCTTCTGATATCGCTTGATGAATGTTGTCTTTCCGGAGCCAATGCCGCCGAGAAGGAGGTAGAGAGCCCCTTCGGGGCTGTTCAAAGCTCGCGCGACGGCGGTTCCGAAACTGCCGGCGTCGGAGGCCGTCTGCCTCACCGGTTCGGCACCTTGTCGAAGGAGGAAGTCCGGTATTGCGTCGGTAATAACTGTGTCTAGGTCCTGGGCTACAATACGTAAACTCCCGGAATGGACGTAACAAGACTGGAGAATTTCAGGAGGTTCTTGATCGGCGATATTTTCAAAGACGGTTTGTATAAGTGGATGCAACTGGTGATGCAATCGGTTTCGCTGGAGTGGGAGGTCAGCGTTAAATAGACGGTCCAAGACTCGATGTAACTTTCGAGTGACACGAATGACTGACCCGAACTCTGTATCTAATGAGCCGCTCAAGATGGCGTCATATGACAACAGATTCCAGAAGTCAGTGAAATTGGCTTCTATGTGGTCAAGATTGGGGAAAACCCGCGCGTGTCCCTCTCTCCACGGCATGTCTTCCCTAATAGCTCTAAACACAATCCACGATTGACCGTTAGTGGCGATTCCGTACCGTATGCCGCCTTCGTCACAGTACGAGCGGACTTGTTTAAGGGCGTCTGCTAGGGGTTTGTCGGTGAGAATTGGTCCAGTCAGCTTTAAGGTTTTGGAAGAAGTCAAGGGAACGGCAAAAGCTACTCCGATCTTTTTAGCTTCAACGGCCACATATGGCCGAGAGCGGACTAGCAGCGAGTAATCGACATACCCGATATGTACATGTTCTTCCCGCCGAATCATTTGGTCCGGCCAGCAACAAACTTCTGTGAGTATCCGGTCGATTAAATTCGCTCGGGTATCCGCCTCAGTCAGATGCTCGGTATGAGCCGCGAAATCACTTAATTCGGTCCTGATTTGTCGTAAAATCTTGAAAGCGTAATCTGGAGTATTTGACATTTGCTTCGTCGGGCTGGCCAGGAAAAGACGTTTGAGCTCAGCTCAAATGCTAACTTAAGTGGTTCGTGCGAGGTCGTAGCGATCCATTGTTTAAACAAATTCATGATCCTGATTGTGGTCAACCACGTTCTCGCATTCAGGGGAAGAAGAGTTCCAGAGCATCCGGTTTCTTAATCGTTTTATTTCATCAACGAACTCGCGAACGTATGCGATCCCCGTGTTTGTCGAGCGGGATTATCGTCGAGCGGTTAGGAGCATGCGCGAGGGGTGCTCGTCAAATACCCGCGTCAGCGCGCCAGCGTGATGCGAAATGCTACCGGGTATTGCGAAGCCTGGCCCGGGGCGGAGTGAATCACCAGAGCATCGGCGGCTTGCTCGAAGGTGGTTTTGCGGGTTGAACCGAGTCTCGTCACGGAGGAGACTTTTCTGTTTGCCAGCGTTTTGATGCGCAGAATACCGTCGGCGGGGGTGGCGAGGGCTATGGCATAGAGCGAACCGTTTTTGCTGGTAAAGCGAATATCGGCGGGCGTGTAAGGTTTGGTGTCGGTATCTTTGAAGGCGCCGGCGGCGGTTTGCGTGGGGCCTTCGCCATAGACTTGCCAGGGCCGTGTGCCATAAACTGCGTCGCCGTTCACTCGCAGCCATTTACCCATCGCGAGCAAAATCTCTTGCGCTTGTTGGGGAATGACGCCTTCTTTGTCGGGGCCGATATTCAAGAGCAGCGCGCCGTTCTTGCTGATAATATCCACTAACATGCCCAGGATGAACTCCGGAGTCTTGAAGGTGTCGTTATCGATGTAGCCCCACGATTTATTGCTGATAGCGGTGTCGGTTTGCCAGAACAATGGCCGGATGGCTGCCTCCTGCCCGCGCTCGATATCCAACACGGCGGCCTTTTCCGGAAAGGCTTCGTACTTGTAATTGATGGCCGCGCCTTCGTGCCGAGCCGCGTTGTGGTTGTAGTAGAACGCCGCGAAGCGCTGCAGATAAGGTTTGAATGCGGGCTGGCCAATCCACCAATCGAACCACACTAAATCTGGATTGTACTTTTCCACGATCTCAGAAGAGCGCGCCAACCAATCGTCGAGATAGGCTTTGTTGGGCATGTTGGGCCGTTCATCGCGATCGTTATTCGGATCTTTATGCTTTACGCCGTCCCATTGCGCGGGGCCGTAGAAATCGCTGTTCTTGGGGTCGCGGACGTCGGAATCGAACTTCATGCCACCGTTGAAGAAGAACCAATGTTCCGCGCGATGGGAAGAGACGCCGAAACGCATACCTTGGGCACGCACGGCCTTTGCCAATTCGCCGACAACGTCGCGATGCGGACCCATTTTCGCGGCGCTCCACTCGGTCAAGTCTGAGTTGTACATCGGAAAGCCGTCGTGGTGCTCACCTACGGGCACTACGAACTTAGCTCCGGCATCGGCAAACAATTTGGCCCAGCGATCCGCACTGAACTTACTGGCCGTGAACTTCGGTATGAAATCTTTGTAGCCAAATTTCGATTCAGGCCCGTAGGTGGCCACGTGGTGCTTATAAACATCGCTACCCTGCAAGTACATCATGCGCGGATACCATTCACTGTCAAATGCCGGGACAGAATATACGCCCCAGTGAATGAAGATGCCGAATTTTCCGTCCAAATACCATGCCGGCACTTTGTAATTTGTGAGCGAATCCCAAGAAGGCTTGAATGGCCCCTGCTGAACGCCTTGCTCGACGCGCTGCAATTCGGTTTGAAGCTTTTGTTGATAACCGGGCATTTTCGAGCTTTGGGCAGCAGCCTGCGAACTTACAGCGATTACCGCCAGCGCGAGAACGGGATGTCGATTCATTTTTGGGTTAGGTGGTAAGGAGAATTGGCTTTACAACTTTTCCTGCGACGTCTGTTAAACGGAAATGGCGGCCTTGGAATTGGAAAGTCAGCTTGGTATGGTCAATGCCCAGGCAGTGGAGGATAGTGGCTTGCAGATCGTGGACATGCACGGGATCTTTGACGATGTTGTAGCCGTAATCGTCGGTTTCGCCTAAGGTGATACCTGGCCGGATGCCGCCGCCCGCCATCCACATGGTGAAGCAACGGCCATGATGATCGCGGCCATAATCGGTGGCGGTCAAACGGCCTTGGCAATACACGGTACGGCCAAACTCACCGCCCCAAATGACTAATGTGTCGTCCAACATGCCGCGCTGTTTCAGGTCTTGAATTAAAGCGGCAGAGGCTTGATCGACATCTTTGCAGCGCTTCGGCAATTCGACGGGAAGATTTGCATGATGATCCCAATCGCGGTGATAGAGCTGAATGTAACGCACGCCGCGTTCCGCCAAGCGGCGCGCGAGCAGGCAATTTGCGGCGAAGGTGCCGGGCTTTTTTGCGTCTTCTCCGTACAGGTCAAAGGTGCTGGCGGGTTCTTTCGAGAGGTCAGTTAGCTCAGGTACCGAACCCTGCATACGGTACGCCATCTCATATTGCGAGATGCGGGCGTTGGTTTCGGGATCGGCAAAGTCCTCGTATTCGATTTTGTTGAGCTGGCCGAGAGCGTCGAGGAACTGACGGCGGTCGTTTTTTGTGAAGCCGTTTGGATCTGAGATGTAGAGGACAGGATCGCCTACGGAACGAAACTTTACGCCCTGATATCGGCTGGGCAGAAAGCCGTTGCCCCAAAGGCGGTCATACAAAGGCTGGCCGCCGCCAGCCGACGAAATCATGACTACAAAGGCAGGCAGATCCTCCGTTTCGCAGCCAATGCCATATGAAATCCAGGCGCCCATGCTGGGACGACCGCCCAGGCGGAAACCCGTTTGCGCCATAGTAACGGCTGGATCGTGATTGATCTCTTCGGTATTGACCGTTTTGATGAAGGTCAGATCATCGGCGATCTTGGCAGTATGTGGAAGGAGTTCGCTGACCCATGCACCTGAACCAGCGTGTTGAGCGAATTCAAACTTCGAAGGCACGACGGGGAAAGTGGCCTGCGATGCAGACATACCCGTGAGCCGCTGGCCTCCGCGAATGGATTCCGGCAGATCAGTGCCTTGGAATTCCTTAAGGCGAGGCTTGTAGTCGAACAGTTCCATTTGCGAAGGACCGCCCGATTGAAAGAGATAAATGACACGCTTGGCCGTGGGCGGGAAGTTCGGAAAATCGGGGAGGCCGCCGTGGGCCGTTTTAGGCGCTGGAGCCGCTGCCCGCGCGCGCGGCGCCATCAGACCGGCGAGCGCGGCAATGCCCACGCCGGTAGAGTTGACACCGAAAAAGTGCCGGCGGGTCAGTTTCAAAGGATCATCGCAGCAAGACATCGTTTATTCCTTAGTAATGGTGGCGTCGAGATTCAGGATTAAGCTGGCCACGCCAGAATAGGCGGCTAATTCAGACAGATCAATACCTTGCCGCTTCGGCGATTCCCCATAGCTCAGGAACTGCTCGGCAGCTTTTGGATTGTTCTTGTAGGCAGATTCAAAATTGGCAAGCGCTTTTAAAACAACCTGCTGTTCGCGAGGTTTAGCGGGACGCGCCAGCAGCAGTTCATAACCGTAATCGATTCGTTGTTGCGGCGTTTTGCCGCCTTCCTCAATCATGCGCTCGGCAATCTTGCGTCCCGCTTCCAGAAAAGCAACGTCGTTCATGAGGTCGAGCGCTTGCAACGGGGTGTTCGTGCGGTTTTCATAGACGGTGCAAACCTCGCGGTTTGGCGAATCGAAATTGGCCATAAACGGCGGCGTTACGGTGCGCTTCCAATAGGTATAGAGACTGCGCCGGTAGAGCCCTTCGCCCTTATCCTGAACGTAGCCGCCGCCACTTGAAAGTTCCTGCCAGAGGCCGGGCGGCTGATAGGGTTTCACGGAAGGGCCGCCTATTTTTGGAACCAACAAACCGGCTGCATACAGCGCCTGATCACGGACCTCTTCAGGACCGAGACGAATGCGAGGTCCCCGCGCCAGGAGTCGATTGTTAGGATCTTTTTCAATCAACTCCGGAGTGGCTTTCGAAGACTGACGGTAAGCGGCGCTCATTACCATGAGCTTCTGCATGGCCTTCACGTTCCAGCCGCTATCCATGAACTCGACAGCCAACCAATCGAGCAGTTCCGGATGCACCGGCCACTCCCCTTGCGAACCAAAATCGTCAACCGTCTTCACAATGCCGTAGCCGAAGAACGACTGCCAATATCGATTGACTGTGACGCGTGCCGTCAGCGGATTTCCACGATCAACGAACCAGCGCGCCAATCCTAAACGGTTGTCCGGCCACTCGGGCTTGGGTTGTGGAAGGATTTCGGGGACGCCAGGGGTTACCTTCTCACCGTGCGCATCGTAAGCGCCGCGTTTGAGCACGAAGCTTTCGCGGGCGTTGGGATCATCGACCATCACCATTACGGTGGGAATCTGGTCGTAGAACTTCGCCCGATCGCGCCTGAGGGAAAGCAATTCCGCGCGCGCGTCTTTGATTGGTTGCGGCGCGGCTTCGCTCAGAAATGCCAACGCAACCTTAGCGGCCTGCGGTTTGGTTCTGGTTGCCGCCGGAATCGCGGCAATCTGTTGAATAGATTCACGGGCAGCGGTGGCAATCGCTTCTTCGGGCGATAAGGCGTCTTTGTAGACTCGAACATCCTCAATAGAGCCGGTGAAATGCAGGCCGCCGGCTGTCCCGATGCGGAACGGAATGTCGGGCTTTACTTTGAAGGGTTCATCGTTCTGATCGAAGAGAATGTTGGCTTCCTGCAACTCTCCATCTATATACATGCGAACTCCGGCAGCTTTGCGCTTGCCGTCGTATGTCACTAAAACGTGTTGCCACTCGTTAAGCTTTAGGGTTTTCTTGGCCTCGATACGCAGTGCCAGATCGGTCCAACGCAAGACGATATGCATGCGCAGTTTACCGTCAATGACGTAGAGGGTGTGGCCCATGCCTTCCATGTAGTCTTCAGCCTGAGAGAAGATTCCGCCTTTGCCGTTCTCAGGTTTGATCCAAGCGGCGAACGTAAATGGATCCATGTAGCCGAAGTCGGCAATCTGCTTTTTGATCTCTAAATTGTTCTTACCATTAAAGTGCCAGGCGGGGCCGACGGGTCCATTCTCCATCGAGACAGAGCCGCCTACTTTGTTCGCGTCAATACCGGGATCAGACTTGAAGACGAGATTATTGGCGACTGACCAATCGGGCCGATGGGAATCGACCAGGGTGCGCTCCCAGCGTTTTTGCAGCTTGTCGATCTCGGGCTGGAATGAATCGTACTTACTTTCGGCGGCCCCGATCTTAGCGTCGAACTCCGCAAGCTGCTTGGATTGTTCGGGCAAGGGAGCCTTGATGTATGGTTCTTCGTTGCCGTAGTTGTAAGAAAATCCCTTTTCGTTGGGGATGCGATTGAAATACGCGAACATCCGGTAGAAATCCTTTTGGAATAGGGGATCGTACTTGTGATCGTGGCAGCGGGCGCAGCCTAATGTAAGACCCATCCAAACGATGGAAGTGGTTTGCGCGCGATCGGCCACATATTCGACGCGGTATTCTTCCGGGATGATGCCGCCTTCGCCGTTGGTGCGATGATTTCGGTTAAAGCCGGTAGCAATGCGTTGGCTCAGAGTGGGGTTGGGCAACAGATCTCCAGCTAGCTGCTCCACGGTGAACTCGTCGTACGGCATGTTGCGATTGAACGCGTCGATTACCCAATCGCGCCAACGCCACATGTCACGGGGACCATCCGTCTGATAGCCATTGGTATCGCCATAGCGCGCAGCTTCCATCCAGCGATAGGCCATGCGTTCGGCATATTGCGATGAGGCGAGCAGGCGGTCCACGACCTTCTCGTAGGCGCCTGGGGAATTGTCGGCGAGAAATGCGTCGACTCGCGCCGGAGTTGGTGGGAGGCCGGTTAGGTCAAGCGATACGCGTCGAATGAGAGTACGTTTATCCGCTTCAGGCGAAGGATGCAAACCCTCGCGCTCCAGCTTGCTAAGGATGAATGTGTCTATCGGGTTCTTTGCCCAGTTCTGATCTTTAACGGCGGGAAATGGGGGACGCTGCGGCGGAATGAACGACCAAAATGGCTCCCACTTTGCGCCTTGCGAGATCCAGGTGCGAATCAATTCAATCTCATGGTCACTGAGCTTCTCGCGACCCATATAAGCGGGTGGCATTCGGACGCCTTTGTCGGCGGAGGTGATGCGCCGGACCATTTCGCTGTTCTCCGGATCGCCCGGGACGATGGCGTGCCGGCCTTCACGCAACGCAATCATTGCGCCGGATTCGATATCGAACCGAAGTTTAGTTTTGCGATTCGCGGCATCCGGGCCGTGGCAGGTGAAGCATTTGTCGGAAAGGATTGGACGTATGTCGCGATTGAAGCCCACTGTGTCCGCGCCGTTCAAGGCGGGCAAAAAGACCAGCAAAGCGGCGACATAGACATACGCAGCGACTTTAGCGCTTAAGTTGGCCCACATCAGCTAAAAGTATATCGCTTTTCTTTACCGAAAAGGTTCTAAATCAAGGGATTGCAAGTACATTAAGTTGTGGCCATACGCCGCTGCGGGACGAATTTTTACATCGTAAGATCCAGCCTTCGGAAAAGTTACGGGCAACAAGGTGAAGATCGAATATTGGTACGAATCTCCCGTAGGGGATACATCGTACGTGCGTGTGTTATCGCCGATGCTGAGCACGTATTTTGCATCGTTCCAACCGGTGCTCGCGGCATAACGAATTTTCACGTTGTAAGCGCCTGCACTACCCACTACCAGATGCCAGACCACGGTATCGGAAGGCGCGGTCCACTTGGCAATATGGAAGCCGCCATCGCGATTGAAACGCTTGGTCGCTTTGCCCGAAGTTACTGCCGTGAGATAGTCGAGTTCAAAGCCAGTGTCGCTATCCTGCGTTATTTGAGGAGGGTCGATTTGGGGAGGTCCGTCGAGTGTGAGTACCACCACGGTGTCGTTGCTGTCGGGCGCTGTGGCAGACACGGAAACCAGTAACGCACCATTCTGCGTTTGAGTATTGAGGCTGTGCGAGGGATCGCTCAACAAGTGCGCCGCGCCTACTTTGTTATGCAGACCGGAAAGCCGGATGGTGGCGTCGGCTGGCCAACTGAATATATGAAGATACAGCTTATTGCCGTTTACAGTGGTGCGCCCCCACGGAAACTCCGGGAGCTTACTGGCGCTGGTTCCGTAGATACTCTCGCCATTTTGCTGCATCCATTCGCCGACTTTGGTCAACGTAGCGACGCTGGCCACCGGTACAGTGCCATCGGCCATGGGTCCGATGTTCAACAGGTAATTGCCGCCTTTACTTACAATCTCCACTAATCGGCGGATGACTACGCCGGGAGTTTTCCAGTCCTGATCGAACTTGCTGAAACCCCAGGTAGTGTTCAATGTTTGCGGCGTTTCCCAATCTTCTTCGAGACCACCCGAAGGCATGCCGTTGTCACCCATATCCTGGTAATCGCCCATCAGTTCCTGGCCATAGCCGCCGATTCGGCCGTTTATCAGACACTGCGGCTGCAGGGTATGAACGATGTCGACGAACTCCTGCGCGTGCTGGGGCGTGTCCATCCCGCGGTCGAACCAGACGAGACCGAGGGGGCCGTAGTTGGTGAGCAACTCGCGCAACTGCGGCTTCGATTTGCGCTCCAGATATTTCGAGAAATCTTTTTTTGCGGGATCGTAATCCCAATTATTGCCGAAACCGTCCGGATCATCCCAATCTTCACGATGCGAATAGTAGACGCAGAAACGGATACCGGCGCGGCGGCAAGCGGCGGAGAGTTCTTTGAGAGGATCGCGCTTGAACGGAGTCCAGTCGACAATGTTGTATTTCGATACCTGAGAATGATACATGGCGAAACCGTCATGATGTTTAGCGGTAACGACGAGGTATTTCATTCCGGTGCTCTTGGCGAGATTGACGAGAGCTTCGGCGTCGAAATTAACGGGGTTGAAATTGTGAGCACGCTCCCGATATTCGGTCACGGGAATGTTGAAGCGCTGCATGATCCATTCCGCTTCTGTATGCAATGGAATCTGCTTGCCATTCCACTCACCAGCGAGCGCGGAGTAGGGACCCCAGTGGATGAACATGCCGAATTTGTCGTGACGGAACCACTGCATACGGTCGTCTTGCGCGGCTGCGGCGTGCAGGGTTAGGGCGGCAACGATGGTGAGAAGAAGAGTCTGGGCGCGGACATTTGTTCTTGAAGAAGGTTTAGTGGTTAACGTATCAGATAGATCTTCTGTAAGAGGCGGCAGCGCGGTAAACTGACGGGTATGGCGACCGGCACCCTGGTTTCGTTGCAGGAATACTTGGCTACGATCTATGAACCAGACTGCGAGTACGTAGATGGCGAAGTTCTGGAGCGTAACTTGGGCGAATTAGATCATGGAGGTCTCCAAGGAATAATTTTCGGCTGGTTATTTGGCCGCCGGAAGGAATTGGGAATCCACGTATTTCCCGAGACCCGAACTCAAGTTGCCGCCAATCGGTACCGGGTTCCGGATATCGCCGTTACAGTTGGCAAACCGAGAGGCAGGGTTCTTACGGAGCCGCCGTTCCTTTGCATCGAGATACTTTCCCCCGAGGACCGAGCCAGCCGAGTCGAGGAAAAGATAGACGATTATTTGAGGTTTGGGGTCGCATATGTCTGGCTCATTGACCCGCGAAACAAGTTGGCATGGCAGTATACGCGAGAGGGCAAGAGGGAAGCTGTCACGGTACTCGTTACGGACGGACCCAGAATCGAGATCCCCATCCTTGACCTGTTCACCGAACTTGATGAAGAGATGGACCTCAACTGAGCAATATCTTCTTCAGGTAAACCAATTGCCCAAGATGGTAGGAATTGTGCGCGGCTAACGTCAGCGCTTCTTGCAGAAGCGTTTGCCCCTCTCCGTGCTCGATTGTTTTGAACAGATCCTGATTCTCGTCTTTCACCAGGTCGGCCATTTGCTGGGCATCATTCTCGAAGGCCTGTACGCTGGCGTCCCAGGCGGCGGGAGTCTGGCGGGGTCTCGGTTTCAGGCCAATAGCCTTCGGGCCACTTGGGAGACTTGTGTTTCGGATTTCTCGAAAATTCCAGGATGTCCCATTGGGCGATCCGCATATGTTCCAACAGTTGCCATGCGGTGTGGGGGGCGTGTGCCTGTTTGCGTCCGCGAAGATCCGGCGAAAGATCCTTAATTGCGGAGGCGAACTCCAGATGCGCTTGATCGCCGCGCATGGCACGGAGCAACTGGTCGCGAATGAGCTTTGTTTCTTTGCCGTTCATGTCAACCGAATGATACTTGATCCGTCAATGGAAAGTGATTAGGCCCGGGTGGCTAATCGGAGGAAGGCCACCCGGAATGCAGGTCAGCGTGTTGACGGATTCAGCGGTGGGGGGTTCGCTTCACCCGTTGCCGGCTGCAATTTTGGCGGAGGCGGGCCGCCCGGCGTCCAATGCGGCGGTCTGGCGAGAAGATCTTTCATTTGCGGCAGCTGCGCCGGATCCCAACCGCCACCGAGGTCCATTACAAGGTTCACGCTGGCCGTCATCTGGCGAAGTTCGATGGACACTTCAGTCTGACGGCTGGTGAGCACCGAATTTTCGGCGGTAATCACATTCAGATAACTGTCCACGCCGGTGTTGAAGCGTATGGTGGCGAGATCTAAATAGCGGGCTGCGGACTTGGTGGCGGTTTGCTGCTCTCCGATCTCGTGCGAAAGGATGCGCAAGGAGGCTAGTTGATCCTCGACTCCTTGAAATGAGGTGAGGACGGTCTGGCGGTAATTAGCCACTGCGGCATCATACTGGGCATCCGCCTGTTCATTCAGGGCACGGCGCGCGCCGCCATCATACAAAGTCTGGGCAAGTGTCGGACCGAGCGACCAAAAACGGCTCGGCCAGGTAAACCACTTGGTGAAACTATTGGTTTCAAACCCGCCGGAAGCGCTCAAGGTGAGATTCGGGTAGTAAGCGGCGCGGGCGATTCCGATGTTTGCGTTGGCAGCGGCGATGAGGCGCTCGTTTGCCGCAATATCCGGCCTTCTTTCCAACAACACCGATGGCACGGCCACGGGAATCTGAGGAGGATTCGGGTTGAACTCACCTGCGGCTATTGAGAAATTCGAGGCGGGTTGGCCGATCAGCGCAGCAATGGCGTGTTCATACTGCGCGCGCGCCACTCCCAGATCGGTCATTTGGGCGGTGGCCACGTCCAATTGATTTTGCGCCTGCGTGAGCTCCTGTTCGGAATTGATTCCCGTCGTATAGAGCGTGTTCGTCAGAGCTACGTTCTGGCGGTAATTGGCGAGCGTGTCCTCCAGGATTCTTCGCTGCATGTCGACAGAGCGCAGTTCGAAGTAATCATTCGCTAATGCAGCCTGAGTACTGAGCAAGGCGGTTGCTATGTCGGCCGCGCTGGCTTGTGCGTTATAGGCGTTCTGCGCGATGGTATTGCGAATGCGGTGCCAGAAATCGACCGTATAGGAGACATCGATAGGCAACGAGAAATTGTTTTGGACGATACCCGCCCCGGAAGCGGCCGCCGATAGATTGACGTTCCGTGAAATTAATGTCGATGACGTGCGTGAATTGGAATAGGAAGGCGACGCTCCAATTGTGGGATACAGTGCGGAGCGCGCGGAGACGACGAGCGCGCGCGCAGCCCGAAAATTCGCTTCCGCGGCGGCGATAGACTGGTTCGAAATAGCCACCTGCTCTTCGAGCGCACTTAACTGCGGATCGTTATAGATTTCCCACCATTTGGCGCGAATTTTATCGTCGCCCGGCTGCGCCAGTTTCCAGCCGGCGCCTTCCTTGAATTCCGCAGGAGCTTCTTTGAACGCCGAAGGCGTGGGGGCGGGCGGCTTGGCATACTTGGGCGCGGGGTTGCAACCACTTCCTAACGCGATAAGGCCGAGCGCCGCACCGGCGGCCAGCCAATTAATATTCCGCTTCATCACTCACCTGACCAATCCAGCGCCGCAGATATACAGGGCAATTCACCAGCTTGATGTTGTGGCGCGCCTGCTCAGAGAAGTACTGCACAGCTTTTCGATCTACCAATGTCACCTCGCTCAGGTCTATGAACACTTTCTGCTGCGCGCCGCACGCTTCCGAGATGGAGTTGGCCAGCTCCGGAATGGCGTCCTCGCTGAACTTGCCGTTCAACAGGAACGTAACGGAACGCTCTCCCGGATTGGCAGCCGCGATGATCTTATAATTCGTCTGCATGGCTTCCCTCAGTGCGCCGGGCCTAATGCCTCCGCGGGCGCTTCCGGCAGGCTGCCATGACGGAGCCGCCTGAGCCAGCTGGCAAATCGATCCATATAGATGTAAATGACCGGCGTTGTGTAAAGCGTCAGCGCCTGACTGACAATGAGGCCGCCTACGATGGTGATACCGAGCGGGCGCCGCAGCTCCGATCCGGTTCCTCTGCCAAGCGCCAGCGGCAAGCCGCCGAGGAGCGCCGCCATGGTGGTCATCATGATGGGACGGAACCGCAATAAGCACGCCTGGAAGACGGCGTCTCTCGGAGACTTGTGGTCTTCCCGCTCCGCCTGCAGAGCGAAATCGATCATCATGATTGCGTTCTTCTTCACCAAGCCGATGAGGAGAATGATTCCGATGAGCGCAATGACGGAGAGGTCGTTCTTGGTAATCAGCAACGCCAGAATTGCTCCCACGCCTGCCGAGGGCAAGGTAGAAAGGATGGTGATGGGATGAATCAGGCTTTCATACAAAATGCCAAGAACGATGTAGACTGCCGTTAAGGCCGCGGCGATCAGCATGGGTTCCGATTGCAAAGAAGATTGAAACGCCTGTGCGGTGCCCGTGAAGGTTGTGTTGATGGTGGTAGGCATACCGGCGTTTCGGCCAGTTTCATTGATATCGCTCACAGCCTGGCCCAACGAGACACCAGGAGCCAGATTAAACGAGATAGTTACCGACGGGAAAACGCCCGAATGATTTACTGTGAGGGCGGCCGTGGACGTTTGGAAATGGGTGAAGGCCGAGAGCGGGATGGGGTTGCCGGCAGTTGAGGGCGCATAGACCTCATCGAGCCCGGCAGGCGTCTGCCAGAACTTCGGATACACCTCCATAATCACGAAATACTGATTCAAGGACGTGAACGTGCGCGCCACTTCGCGTTCGCCAAATGCGTCGTAAAGCAAATTATCGAGGGTGAGCGGCGTGATGCCGAGGCGCGAGGCGGTTGGACGGTCAATCACCAGATTTGCCTCCAGGCCGCTATTTTGCTGGTCGCTGTTGACGTCCGTCACAATGGACATTTTGCGCATGAGTCCGAGGAGAATCGGCGACCAATGCGTCAATTCGTCCAAGTTGTCGCTCTGCATCGTGAACTGGTATTGCGCAGCGCTCTGGCGCCCGCCCACCCGGATGTCTTGCGACGCCTGCAAGTAGAGGGTAACGCCGGGAATGGAGTTCAGTTTCGGGCGCAGGCGCGTGATGATCTGGTCGGCAGTGCTCTTCCGTTCACCCAATGGCTTGAGCGTGGCGAAGCAGCGCCCCGTATTGACAGTCGTGCCGCCACCACCGCCACTGAAAGCCTGCATGGCAGCTATATCAGGATCTTTTTCGACGATGCGCGCCAGGCGGGCAATCTTATCCTGCATGGACTGGAAAGAGGTGCTTTGATCGCCAATGAAATTGCCGTTGATGCGGCCGGTGTCCTGTTGCGGGAAGAAACCCTTGGGAACAATTACGAAGAGGTAGATGTTCAGCGCCAGGGTGCCAATGGCAATGAGCAGCACAATGGCCGAATGGCGCAACACCCATGTCAAACTGCGTCCGTAATTGCGGATTAGAAATTCAAAGAAGCGTTCCGTGAAGCGGTAAAGCCTGCCGTGGCCATGTTCGTCTTTCAACAGCCGCGCGCACATGGTGGGCGTGGTAGTAAGGGAGACGAGCATTGAAACTATAATGGTGCAGGAAAGCGTAACGGCAAATTCGCGAAAGAGCCGGCCAATAATTCCACCCATCAGA
This sequence comes from Bryobacterales bacterium, assembly GCA_963718465.1. Taxonomy (GTDB): domain Bacteria; phylum Acidobacteriota; class Terriglobia; order Bryobacterales; family Bryobacteraceae; genus Bog-105. Next base: position 30,789 of record CAVQZK010000009.1, read on the forward strand.
AGTATGGGAATGAACACCGACACCAATGAAATGCTGATGGAAAGCACCGTCGGGCCAATCTCAGCAGCCCCTTTGAAGGCAGCTTCAATAGCACTCATGCCCTTTTCGCGAAAGCGCGTGATGTTTTCCAGAACCACGATGGCGTCGTCCACAACAAAGCCGGTCGAAATAGTCAGGGCCATCAGCGACAAATTGTCGATGCTGAAGCCAGCCAGATACATCACGCCGCAGGTGCCGATAATAGAAACGGGCACGGCCACGCTCGGAATAAGGGTCGATCGCCAGTCGCGGAGGAAGAGGAACACAACCAGCACAACCAGACTCATCGAGATCATGAGTGAGCGTTCCACATCATGGACCGATGCGCGGATGGTGATGGTTTGATCGAGCGTGATGGTGAGAGCAATGGAAGGATCAATTGCCGCATGCAACTGCGGCAGGGCGGCTTTGATGCCGTCAACCGTGGTAATGATGTTAGCGCCCGGTTGGCGGAAGATGATGAGCAAAGCAGCACGTTTGCCGTTCGCCAAACCGAGCGAGCGAACAGTCTGCACGGAATCCGTGACGGTACCGACGTCGCGGATCCTCACTGGCGCGCCGTTCGATACTTTCACCAACAGCGGCTCATAATCGACGGCATGGAAGAGTTGATCGTTGGCGGAAATCAGCCAATTCCGTTTGCCGTCCGAAAAGCTGCCCTTAGCGGAGTTGGCGGTTTGCGCCGAGATGGCCGTGCGAACGTTCTCTAAACTGACACCATAGTGATTAAGCTGAGTGGGATTCAGGTCCACTCTGACCGCGGGAGCGGAACTTCCACCGACGACCACCTGACCCACTCCGCGGATTTGCGAAATGCGCTGCATCAGAATGGTGGACGCCGCGTCATAGAGCGCGGGCGGAGGGAGCTTGCTGGAGGTGAGCGCCAGAATCATAATGGGCGCATCGGCGGGATTCACTTTGCGGTAAGTGGGATTGCCGGGCAAGTCGGCGGGCAAGTAGCCGCGGGCGGCATTAATGGCCGCTTCCACATCGCGGGCTGCCGCATCAATGTTGCGGTTCAGATCAAATTGCAGGGTGATACTCGTTTGACCCAGCGAACTGGAAGAGGTCATCTCGGTGACTGCCGAAATGCGTCCGAACTGCCGTTCCAGCGGCGTTGCCACGGAAGATGCCATGATCTCCGGACTTGCGCCAGGAAGAGACGCTTGCACGGAGACGGTAGGGAAGTCAACCTGAGGCAGGGGAGAGACCGGCAGCAAACGAAACGCAACCGCTCCGGACAATCCCACGGCCACGGTGATTAAAGCCGTTGCTACGGGCCGGTTGATAAACGGGGAAGACAGGCTCACTTTCGCTAGTCTCCTAATGCGGTTGCGGGCTCTTTGCCAGGGGCTCGGGGCTTCGTTTCAGGTTCACCCTCCCGCCGATCTTTACGCGATAAGCGTCTGGCGATGTTGTCGAAGAACAGATAAATCACCGGCGTCGTATACAACGTCAATAACTGGCTCAGCAGCAATCCGCCGATGATGGTTATGCCAAGCGGACGCCGCAATTCCGATCCCGTTCCTTGTCCGAAGGCCAGCGGCACAGCGCCCAACAGCGCGGCCATGGTGGTCATCATGATGGGCCGGAAGCGCAACAGCGAAGCCTGGTAGATGGAATCGTATGGACTCTTGCCCTCTTTGCGTTCCGCTTCCAAAGCGAAATCGATCATCATAATGGCGTTCTTTTTCACAATGCCGATTAAAAGAACAATGCCGATAATGGCAACCACCGTCAGTTCCTGGCGGCAAACCATAAGCGCAAGCAACGCGCCGACTCCAGCCGAAGGCAGAGTGGAAAGAATGGTTATAGGGTGGATGTAGCTTTCATAAAGCACGCCCAGCACAATATATACGGTCACCAGCGCGGCTAATATAAGCAAGGGTTCGTTGGTTAAAGACGCCACGAAAGCTTGGGCAGTACCCTGAAATGCAGTCTGCATGGCGGCGGGCGGCTTCAATTCCTGTTCCACTTTATGGATGGCATCCACGGCCTCGCCCAGCGAGGCGCGCGGAGCGAGGTTAAACGAAACCGTAGTGGCTGGAAACTGCCCGATGTGGCTTATCAGAATGGGCATTGCCTTGTTCTGGAAAGAAGTGAAGGCGCTGAGCGGCACCGCGCCGCCGTTGGCCGATTTGATGTAGACATCCTGTAGAGTTCTTTGGTTGCTGGCGGAATTGCGGCTGCACTTCAAGAATCACGTGATACTGATTCAGTTGAGTAAAGAGCGTCGAGACCTGACGCTGCCCGAATGCATCATAGAGTGTTGCGTCAATGGTTGCGGGAGTAATGCCCACCCGGCTGGCGGTCTCGCGATCAAACATCAGAGCCGCTCCTAAACCGTGGGTCTGGAGATCGTTCGCAACGTCGGCAAGTTCCGGAAGCTCTTTCAAGCGATCGGTGAATTTAGCCGTATATTGAGCGAGTTCGGTCGAGTCAGGGTCTTCAATGCTGTATTGATATTCCGTGCGGCTGACGATATCTTCCACCGTCAAATCTTGAATTGGCTGCATGTACAGCGTGATGCCGTCGATTTTGGCAAGTTCCGGCTGCAGACGGCGGATGACTTCGCTTGCGTTGGCGTTGCGCTGCTCAACCGGCTTCAAATTAATCTGGATTCGCCCGGAGTTGAGGGTGGTGTTGGTACCGTCGACTCCGATGAACGAAGATAGACTGTCTACCGCCGGATCTTTCAAAATAACCGCGGCCAAACGCTGCTGCAAATCGGACATCTGGCTGAACGAAATGCCCTGATCGGCTTCGGAAACGCCCTGAATCTCGCCGGTATCCTGGACCGGAAAAAATCCCTTGGGGATAACGATGTAGAGAAAGATGGTCAGACCCAGCGTTGCCACGGCCACCAGCAAAGTAGTTGTTCTATGTTTCAAAACAACGGTTAGAGTCTTGCCATAGAAGGCTATGGTTTTCTCAAATACCGCCTCGGAGGCTTTGTAGAACCGGCCTTCGTGCGCGTCTTTTTTGTGCCGCAGCAGCTTGGCGCATAGCATGGGCGTGAGCGTAAGGGAAACCACGGCGGAAATGAGAATAGTCACCGCCAGCGTAACGGCGAACTCGCGGAAGAGCCGGCCCGTAATGTCGCCCATGAACAGCAGGGGAATCAACACGGCAATGAGCGAAACAGTGAGCGAAATGATGGTGAATCCGATTTGCTCAGCACCTTTCAAGGCGGCGTCGAGCGGCCGTTCGCCTTCCTCCACGTAGCGCATGATGTTTTCAATCATCACGATGGCGTCATCCACAACAAAGCCGGTTGAGATGGTTAGCGCCATCAGCGTGAGGTTATTAAGGCTGTAGCCCAACATGTACATGGCGGCAAACGTGCCGACCAGGGAAAGGGGCACCGCAACACTGGGAATAAACGTTGCAGCAAGATTGCGCAGGAACAGGAAGATCACCATCACCACCAGCGCGATGCAGACCAGCAGTTCGAACTCGACGTCGGAGACAGACGCCCGCACGGTCAATGTGCGGTCGGTGAGCGTCTGGATTTGAATGGACGACGGGATTGTTGCGCGCAGCTTGGGCAGCAGCGCCATGATGCGGTCAACCACCTGAATAATATTTGCGCCGGGTTGGCGTTGAATATTCACAATGACGGCTGGATTTTGATTCATCCAGGCGGCCATGTTGTTGTTTTCAATTCCATCCACGACGTTGGCCACGTCTTTTAACATCACGGGCGCATTATTTTTGTAGGCAACCACCACCTGGTTATAATCTTTGGCGGTTAAAAGCTGGTCGTTCGCATTGATCTGAAACCCTTGATGCTTGCCGTCGAAACTGCCTTTGGCTTGATCGAGACTGGTACTGGTCAATGCGGTATGGAGATCTTCCAGGTTGAGGCCGTAAGACGCAAGTTGGGTGGGGTTGGCTTGAATGCGCACGGCAGGCTTGCGGCCGCCGCTGATGGTAACGGCGCCCACGCCTGACAACTGAGCGATCTTCTGCGCCAGTCGGGTATCGGCGTAGTCTTCCACTTGCTGCAACGCCATGTGATTGGAAGTGAGCGCCAGCGTGAGAATGGGTGCGTCCGCCGGGTTGGTTTTGCTGTAGATAGGCGGCAAGGGCAGATCTGTGGGCAGGTAAGTTTGCGCCGCGTTGATGGCGGCTTGCACTTCCTGCTCCGCCACGTCGATGTTGAGGCTCAGAACGAATTGCAGAGTGACTACCGACGCGCCGTCAGAGCTGGTAGAGAGCATCTGATTCAGGCCGGGCACTTCGCCCAGTTGCCGCTCCAGTGGCGCGGTGATGGCGGAGGCAGTCACATCGGGGCTTGCACCCGGGTAGAACGTGACTACCTGCATCGTGGGGTAATCCACTTCCGGGAGCGCGGAGACCGGCAACTGCTTATAGGCGACGATCCCAATCAGCAGAATCGCCGCCATCAAGAGCGTTGTCGCGATGGGCCGGAGAATAAATGGACGGGAAGGACTCACTGCGCTGGCTCGCTCGGAGCGCGCTCCGGCCGGATTGAGATTTTGGTGTTGTCCTGCAGCTTGTCGAAGCCATCGGTTACCAGCGCGTCGCCAGGGACAACGCCCGTCACGGCGGCCTGTAAACCGTCGGTGGCGGCGACATTGATATTGCGCGACTTCACGGTTAACGTTTGCGGATTTACCACGTAGACGTATGCAACATCGTTATTGCGCTGAATAGCAGCGGTGGGAATGATATTCACTCCCATTAATGTTTTTACAAGCAGCCGCGCATTGACGAATTCATTTGGAAATAGCCGAAAATCTTTGTTGGCGAATGTGGCGCGGACCCTTACGGTGCCGGTGGTGGTGTTAACCTGGTTATCCAGCGTCAGCACACTCCCTTGCGCCAGCTTGGTTTGATTTGCGCGGTCATAAGCATCTACTTCCAGCTTGTGACCGGTGCGCATCTGGGTAGCTACGTCGTAAATGTAATCTTCCGCCATGGGAAAAATCACTGTGATGGGCTGCAATTGGGTGATGCTGAGCAGGGTAGTTGTCCCGTTTGCCTGAACGATATTGCCGGGATCAACTTGGCGCAGGCCGACGCGGCCGTCTATCGGCGCCGTGATCTTGGTATACTCGACGTTAACTTTCGCCGCATCTACGGTGCCCTGGTCGAGTTTAATGGCGGCTTCGGACTGCCCCAGGGTCGATTGCTGGGTCCTCAGCGTCTGTTCGGGAATGGCATGTTGCGCGTACGCGGCCTCGTAGCGAGCGAGGTCGGCATGTGCGTTGCTCAAGATAGCCTGGTCGCGGGCCAATTGACCTTGCGCCTGCACATAGGCGGCGTCATAGGGCCGCGGATCGATGATCGCCAGCAGATCTCCCTTGTGAACCATCTGGCCTTCGCGATAGAAAATCTGCGTGAGCTGTCCAACCACCCGGCTTGTCACATTAGCGGTATAAACGGAGGTGACCGTGCCCAGGGCATTGATGTAGACGCCCATGTTCCCCTTCTGGACTTTCTCGACAGAAACCGGAATGGCGCCACCCCCACCCTTGCCTTTTTTCCCCGATCCTTTAGGGCTAGTATTGGAGGAATTGGCTGGGCGCTGCGAAAGCAGGTAACCGCCGCCCAGCAATAAGACACAGAGGGGTAATATCCAAGCAATCCAGCGATGCTTGGACGCCGGCGGTAGGGAAGGGGGACTCCCAGAGGGATCGGGATTAATGTCGGAGCTCATTTCGCACTGCACTCACTATCCGACTAATGAGTGCCTGCGCGCGTCTGCCGAAAGGCTGCGAACTATCTACGCCATTTGGCATAGTACGTATCAATGAACACGGCCTTGAACATGAAACTTCGGCAGTCGATAGGAATACCATCAAGAGTGAGATGAACCACAGGCTGAGGCAAGCCGTACTTTTGGTGGCGATGGCGGTGCCCGGTTTCGCGCTGGACCCATACAAGACACTTACTCAGTATGCTCATCGAATATGGGGCCAGGAGGAGGGGCTGGTGCAACCCACCATTTACTCCATCCTGCAAGGCCGCGATGGGTTTTTATGGCTTGGCACGCAGGACAGCCTGATCCGTTTCGACGGAGTGCATTTCCGCGAGTACGACAACGCTGCCGAAGCGGGATTGCAGCGCAGCTTGATTCGCGCGCTCGCCGAAGACAGCAGCGGCAATCTATGGGTAGCATCGGTAGGCAGCGGGGTGGTGCGTATCAAACCGGACGGCGCATTCACTCGCTATACAACCAAACAGGGACTGCCTAGCGACGATACCTTCTGCGTTGTTCCCGAGAAGAATGGGAACACGTGGATCTGCACAAACCGCGGCCTTGTGCGTCTTACTTCATCGGGCCAGATTCGCACCTTCACTACCGCAGACGGTCTAACTACAGTTCAGATACGGTCCACTTGCGTCACGCCAAACGGGACGCGTTTCGTGGCAGGGCTCGATGCCGGTCTGAGCCGCTGGAACGGTTCACGGTTTGAGCCGTACGCGAATATGCACGAAACCACCGCGCTCGCGTGCGCTCCGGACAACAGTGTGTGGGTGGGCACCCCGCAAGGTGCAGAACAGATCGGCAACAAATTCACTCGCCGTTTTACCATGGCTGAAGGGCTGCCCGACAACGAAGTTTCCGCTCTGATCACCGCTTCCGACGGTACAGTTTGGATCGGCACGAACGACGGCATCAGCCGTTATCATTCCGGTGAAATCAGCGTTTATCGAACGCGCGACGGCCTTTCGCACAGTCTGGTCCTGTCGCTGTTTCTCGATCGTGAAGGAAGCCTTTGGGCCGGCACTAAGGACGGGCTCGACCAGTTCACCGACGGCAAAGTCACGCCCTATTCCACGACTGAGGGTTTGCTCAGCAACAACGTTGGCCCGGTGGTGGAGGATAAGGGAGGGCAGCTATGGATTGGGACACTCGGCCAAGGCTTGAACTTCTTCGATGGGCATCGTTTTCAGTCGTTCACGCGCCGCAACGGGCTGCTTGACGACACTATTCTGAGCCTACAGATGGATCCTTCCGGCGACCTCTGGGTGGGTTCGTCCAAAGGGTTGAACAAACTGCACAACGGGGTGGTCGTGGCTTCGTATACGGAAAGAGACGGCCTTCCGTCGCCTGCCGTGCGCGCAATGGTGGTGGATTCCGAGGGCGTCTTGTGGGCTGGCACCGGCCGCGGCCTTGCCAAATTTCAGGGTAAGCGGTTCGTGAAAGCTGGGTTGGGACCGCCCTCCAGCGTCTTGGCATTGAGCGCTGGACGCATCGTCAGGCTGTTTGTGAGTACCGATGCCGCTGGTTTCTCGTATCTGAAAGACGGTAAGGCAAATTGGTACGCCCTTGACGTAACGCATCCGGTGGATTGCTTTTATCTGGATTTGGCGCGCCACGAAGCCTGGATGGGCACGCTTGGATCGGGACTGCTGCGTTGGCGAAACGGCGCCGTCACTCATCTGCGAGTGAAAGACGGTCTCTTCGACAATCGGATTTACAGTATCCTGCCCGACGACCACGGAAATCTCTGGATTGCTTCCAGCAAGGGAATCTTTCGCGTGAGTGAAGAAGAGCTGCGCGATTTCGCCGACGGCAAAATCCGCTACATCAACAGCATTCCGTTCAGCACCGGCCAGTTGCGGTTTGAGTGCCGCGCGGGAGTGCAACCGGCAGCCTACCGCACGCATGATGGGCGCCTTTGGTTCGCAACCACAAACGGCCTGGTGGTGGTGGACCCCAACCACTTGGCTAGCGACACGATTCCGCCGCCTGTCGAAATCACATCGATCGTGATAAATGGCAAGCGCGTCGCGCCGGAGCAAGGCATACATCTTGGACCAAGCCCATCGGATCGAAACCTGGAAGTGCGCTACGCCGGCCTTAGCTTCGTGTCGCCGGAAAAGGTGACGTTTCGCTATAAGCTGGACGGTTACGACAAAACGTGGACCGAAGCAGGCAACCGCCGCGAAGCATTTTTTACTAATCTGCCGCCGGGCAATTTCCGTTTTCTAGTTCTGGCCCGGAACGCAGACGGCGTCTGGAGCAAGAACGCAGCAGCGCTTAGTTTCGCCGTCGATCCGCGTTTTTATCAGCGCTGGTGGTTTTTCCCACTCGTTGCGCTGGTATTGGGATGCGCTATTTTCGTTGCGGTGCGCATGCGCATCCTAAGAATCAGGCAGCGCTTCGACCTGGTTCTGGCTGAAAGAACCCGCATCGCCCGCGAGCTGCATGACACTCTTCTGCAAGGGCTGTCGGGTATCACCATGCAGCTGCAGGCGATTTGGATGAAGCTGCCCGCCTCCAAGGAAAAAAATTTCCTGGGCGAAGTGATTCAAGATGCCGCCAAGTGCTCTGCCGAAGCGCGTCAATCTCTTTGGGGCCTCAGAAGCGGAGGTCCGTCGTCCACGGAGTTTTCAGAGAAGCTGGCTAAGCTCGCCAAGGCAGCCGCCGGACAGAGCAAGACCGAACTTAAGCTAGACCTCCAACCCCTCTCACTTAGCGCTTTGCCGGAGAAGGAGTATCAGCTGCTGATGATTTCGCAAGAGGCCATTTCAAACGTATTGCAACACGCCCACGCCAGGCATTTGAGCATTCGTTTGCACGCTGGGAATAATCAACTGGAACTCACCATTGAGGATGATGGCACGGGTTTCGATGCCGGCAACGCTCCTCTGGGGCATTTCGGCGTGGTAGGGATGAAAGAGCGTGCGGACGAGATTGGGGCCGATCTGACCGTCGCAGCACGCTGGGGCAGGGAACCAGCGTCCGCGTTATTTTGCCTCTGGCGGCTTCGGTCGCTGAGGAAGGCAAACCCGAGCAGACTTTTGAACATCAAATAAGTTAGAGTGGCTTTGGTGGCGGCTAGCAATACAGTTCGTATATTTGCAGTAGACGATCACGATCTGGTCCGCAAGGGAATTGCCGCCATATTGGCCACTGAACCCGATTTGCAGTTGGTAGCCGAAGCCAACTGCGGCAAGGCGGCCATCAATGCGTTTCGCGAACACCGGCCCGACGTAACATTGATGGATCTCCGGCTGCCGGACATGAGCGGCACCGATGCGGTGCGCGCGATTAGAGCCGAATTTCCGGAAGCGAAGTTTATTGCACTCACGTCTTTTGACGGGGATCAGGATATTTATCGGGCGCTGGAGGCAGGCGTTCGCGGCTATCTGCTCAAGGAAATGGTACACACCGAGATTGTGCGCGCCATCCGCATGGTTCAAGCGGGCAAGCGCTTTATACCACTTGAAGTGAGCCAGCACTTGAACAATTTTTTCCCGGAGGTGGCGCTCACGCCGCGCGAAGTGGAGGTTCTGGCCCTGGTGGCTCGCGGCTTTGGCAACAAAGAAGTGGGCGATGTGCTGGGCACCGCTCCCGGCACGGTGAAGGCCCACGTACAGAGCATTTTGAGCAAGCTCGGCGCAAAAGATCGCACTCATGCCGTGACCCTGGCCTTGCGCCGCGGCATCATTCATCTGCATTCGCCCGACATGTCGTCATCGATATTGAATGGCTGACGGCCGAGCAATTATTTTGCGCTTCATCCGGCGCGGTTTCGCCGGGCTTGCCTTAGCTGTGGTCGTTGTCTATGCGGGGGATTCTCTGCTATTCCACTTCAAAGCGGACAAATATGGCTCCGTGCGAGTGAATCCCTATTATGCTGTTCCGCAAAAAGACCATAAGATCCAATACATGTTCGACGACCCCTTCGACCAACCTTGCGTGAACTCGCTGTTCCCGCGCGAAGGCGATACACCCTGCTGGTATCTTAAGAACCACCGCGAAAAGCGGATTGATATCTGATGGGCGCCACCGGATGGTTGGCGAAATCGACCGTTCTCGCGCTCTAGCCCTTGTACCTCTGATAATTTATACATACCGTTGACACGGCTCAAGACTGCAACCACATGAATAACAGCAAGAGCGGCATTTTTACCGGAAGCGACGGCCAGAACCTGGCGTTCACTTTCGTCCTCGTCACATCGTTGTTTCTGCTGTGGGGCCTGTGCAATGGCATGATCGATGTGATGGACAAGCATTTCCAGGAGGAACTGGGACTTAGTAAATCGCAATCGGCTTGGGTCCAGTTCGCGCATTATCTGGGTTACTTTCTCATGTCGCTCCCCGCCGGGTGGCTGGCACGCAAGCTGGGCTATAAGGGCGGCATCATTGCCGGATTGCTATTGGTTGCCCTGGGCGGCTTCTGGTTCGTTCCGGCCACGCATATCAACGCGCTGGTGCACGAAGGCGGCGTCTCGGCAACTACCGCTTTCGTGGCGTTTCTAGCGGGTGTCTGCATCATTGCCACGGGGCTTACCTTTTTAGAGACCATCGCCAACCCCTACACAACAGTTCTGGGCGATCAGCGATATGCCGCCACGCGCATCAATCTGGCGCAATCGTGCAACGGAATCGGCTGGATTTTCGGACCGATTGTGGGCGGCGTGTTTTTCTATTCCAAAGATACGCTCGGCAACAGCACGGGCAGCCAGACGCTCTATATTCCTTACTTGACCATTGCGGCCGTGGTGTTAGTGCTGGCGGTGATTTTCTATTTCGCCAACGTTCCCGATATCAAGACCGAAGACGATTACAAGCTGGATTCTTCGGACCCAACCGTTTCGCATTCCATTTGGTCGCACCCCCATTTTGTTTTCGCGGTGGTAGCGCAGTTTTTTTATGTGGCCGCCCAGGCCGGAATCTTCAGCTTTTTCATCAACTACATGACCTCTGAAGTTCCGGCGATTCCCGATTCGTTAGCAGCCTGGATGGGCAGCCACTCTTCGCTTCAAGGCTGGCTCGAAACCAGGAATGGCGTACTTGCCATCAGCGATAAGGGAGCATCGAATCTGGCATCGCTGGGATTCGTTTGTTTCCTGTTGGGCCGGTTCACCGGGGCAGGTTTGGTGAAGAAATTCGCTGCCCATAAGGTGCTGGGAGTCTATGCCGTCCTGAGTTTTCTGGTTACAATCCTGGTTTTCCTAAAGCTCGGCTGGGTCTCGGTAGTGTGCCTTTTCCTGAGTTATTTCTTCATGTCCATCATGTTCCCCACAATTTTCGCGCTCGGCATCTTCGGATTAGGCGCAAGGGCAAAGAAGGCATCGGCGTTTATCGTCATGGCTATCATGGGCGGCGCAATTTTGCCGAAACTGATGGGATATGTGGCTGATACGTACAACATGTCGCGCGGTTTTATTGTGCCCGCGTTATGTTTTGCGATTGTGGGATTCTATGCTTTCAACTGGTCTCGATTCAGCAACGCGGAATCGCTATCGGGCGAGCGATCCGCGACGCTCGCCCATCATTGATTGGGGGCGGCGGGATTATCGAACGTCATCCCCCGCAAAATGTTTGTGGTCTTGCCAGCCAGACTCACTATGGCGTAATCCGCTTCCACTTCTTTTTCCTGAATGGGCCCGCAAAAGAATTCCTGTGGGCCGTTGCGGATCAGAACATGCAGCGGATCGGGAACTTCCACCGGCACCGTGCTGTTTCCAGTGCGCACCAGAAAACCAGTCAGCTTGCCATGGGTACACAGCACTTCCTTCAGTTTGCCGCTGGCGTGCTGAATTCGATCGGACGGTTCGATAAACGGGTTCCAATCCGCAGTGCCGTGGGGAACTCGCGTAGTGACCATTTGCGCGCGGCCTTCGGCATCGGTTGAGAATTGAACAGTTAAGTCGGTCGCGGCGATGTATGTCAACTGCCTTGCCTGTAGCCTCTCTGCATCCGTATGTGCCGAATCCATCGCCTGTTGGGCGGCTTTCTTTGCTTCGTCCCGGCGGTCAAGTTCAGTGAAAGCCGACGCCAGGGCGATCCAATAAGCAAATCGCCGCGCTCCGGATGGAACCCGCATGGCGCGTAATTGTTCGACGGTGGACTTGTAATCGCCGACGCTTTTTTCAAGGAGCGCCAAGTTGTAGCGCGCGTCGGCAAAATCGGGAGCCAGGGCCACGGCCCGTTCCAACGCGGCTTTCACCTCCGGAGTTTTCAGGTTCGCCTCCTGGGCCAATAGTGCATAGCGGTAACAAAGCTCCGAGTCTTCGATTCCCTCAGTCACAGCCTCGCGCCATTGTTTCAAAGCCTCCTCGCGATTACCTTGGCGAAGAGCGATGGCTCCTAAGGCGGCGTGAACATTGGGGTCGCCCGGCGTCTGCCGAAGCCGTTCCTCATAACGGGTCTTGGCGAGGCCGAGGCGACCATCTACCAGCAAGAGTTGCGCCAGCAGGAAACTCGTCTGCGATTCACTCAATTGAGCTATATGGGGCGCGGTCAACACTGGAGGCGCAGCGGGTATCTGGCGGATGGAACGCGGGCGGCGGACCCAATTTTCAAGACTCGCCGAAATGTCTTCGAGCGATTTACCATAAACCTTGCGAAAAGCCTGCGTAGAGTTCGAGCGGCTCCGAACTCGAAGAGGAGATCGCGAAAGCGGTCGGAATATAGCGGAGAAGTAATGAGCATGTCTACCAAGGCCCAGCTTTGGGCATAAAAAATCTGAATGCTCTTACTTGCTTCGGAAGAGGTGTAACGGTTCGTAAAATCGAGCAGCGCGGCCATCGGCAGCCATTGTTCGCGCCGCAGAACTTGCGTGCGAGCCGGCAGATCGCCACCTACGGAATAGCCGTCCCCATTTGCCTGCAAAGTGGAAAAGAATTCCGCCAAGCCCTCGTTCAAGCAGTCGGGCAGCTTCAATCCCGCAGAGTGAACAACGTAGTGCGCGTATTCATGGGCAGCGGTGGCAAAATAGCGAGGCTGCAACGCCGGCATAACTATGTAATGCAGATTACCGTCGGAAGCGTAGTAAGCGTCAGCCGCCGGGCGAATACGGTATTCCTCATACTCCCTCTCTGAGCGGAACCCAACAACCCTTAAAGCGGGCCGCGCTTGATCAGTGAAACCATCACCAAAGAAACGGTTTTGTTCGAAGAACATACGAAGCTGCTGGAACCAGACGAGCGCGCGGTGGGCGGCAGCCTCGCCCGATTGCGAATAGATCTGAAAATGCGAATCGGCAGCTACGACCCAGCGATCGTCTCCAGATGCGGTCAAAGCACGACCGCACAAGATGGCCAACAGCACCAACCGCCTCATATTGGGAACGATATCAAGTTGCCGCCGCGCCATTTATTTTACGTAATATTGCGGTACGATAGTAAGCATCGTGAAACGGAATGCGTCCTGGAACTGTAACTTTTTGGAGGGTCGGCGAGTCCCGTAGATGTAACATTGGTTTTAGTGCAAGGATTGGGGGGAATCGTTGAGAAAACAGATTTTAGTTGTCGAAGACGAACAGATCGTTGCGCGAGATCTTAAGAACCTCCTAAAGCGGCTTGGCTATGCCACGGTCGGTCCAGCGGTAAGTGGGCTGGAGGCGATACAGATGGCTGCCGAAGCCAGGCCGGATCTTGTTTTGATGGATGTACGGCTGGACGGTCCAATGGATGGCGTTGAGGCGTCAATCGAGATCTTCAAGCAGGGACAAGTTCCCGTTATTTATCTTACGGCGTACCCGGAAACGTTTATTCGCAACCCGCTAACCATGGTGTACCCGTTCTTGTGCGCCGCTAAACCATACTCCGAGGCCGGTTTAGAAGCGGTAATTCAGAGCGTACTTGGCGCGTCTCCGGCACGCGTTAACTGAACTTAATTCCGTTAGCTTTCAGACGGGTTTTCGCGTAAAGGCAATGGTGAAGCGCGTTCCGCCCTCGCGATCGACAGTTAGTTTGCCTTTGATCTGCTGAACCAAAAGAGTCAAGAGTTGAAGTCCCATGGAAACCGCATTGTGGGGCTCTACGTTCTTAGGCAGACTGATTCCGTTATCTGAAATTTCCAGGATGCATTGCTCGCCCGCGCAGCGGAACCCGACTTCTATTACGCCCGACCGGTCTTCGGGAAAGGCGTATTTAAAACTGTTAGTCAAAAGCTCATTTACTATGAGGCCGCAGGGCACAGCCTGGGTAATATCCAGCGGGACGGGATCCGATTTCACGATCATCTTTACTCTATCGAAGGTATCGGCATAGAAAGACTTCAGGTCGTCGGCGATGGAATTAAGATAACCCGCGAAATCGATGCGTGACAAATCGGCCGAGCCATAAAGGATTTCGTGAATGCCAGCGATGGAACGAACGCGGGTTTTCATATCGTCGAGCATTGCCACTATCTTTGGATCGTTGGAATGTTCGGATTGCAGGCTAAGCAGACTGGCAATGACCTGAAGATTGTTTTTTACGCGGTGGTGGATTTCTTTGAGCAGGACCTCTTTTTCACGAAGGGAAGTCCGAATTTGCTGATCGGCAAGCTTGCGGGCGGTGATATCGCTATTGATCTCCAGGATTGAAACCGGCTTCCCCTTAGAATCCAGTTGCAAGGCCCAGCGGCTCCAAACCGTGAGCTGAGAACCGTCGCGGCGTTGGTGGATCAGTTCTCCCTCCCAGCGGCCCTCCGCAAGCAGGATGGCCTGAATTTCAGCTAACGGCTGCGGAAAGATTGTTTTAAGTAAGCTGTACGTGATCTTCCCGAGCGCTTCTTCCGGGCTCCAGCCGTACGCGAGAGAAGCCGAATTGTTCCAGAATGAAACGGTTCCCCTGAGATCGCGGACGATGATAATATCCTGGGCCAGTTCCAGCAATTGAGCCTGCTGAGTGAGTTGCTCCTCGGCCTGTTTCCGGTCGGTAATATCGCGCATCACTTTAGCGAAGCCGCGCATGCGGCCGTTGTCGCCTTGGACGGTAGTCAAAACGCCGCTGGCGAAAAACCGGCTGCCGTCTTTGCGAATGTGCCAGCGCTCGTCTTCGGCACTCCCGGTAGACCTTGCGGTTTCCAATTCTCGATCCGGGGTGCCGCTGGCGACGTCTTCCGGAGTGAAGACCCGGGAACCTGATTGACCCAGGATCTCCGGCTCGCTATAGCCAAGCAGGCGTTGCGCGCCGGGATTCCAACTCGTGACCCGGCCGGCAAGGTCCATTTGAAAGAGAGCGTAGTCGCGAACACTATCCACCAGAAGCCGGAAGTTCGATTCGCTTTGACGAAGGGCCTGAACCGCCGTGTTGCGCGTTGTTACGTCGCGGATGTTCACTTGAACCACATTCCGGCCGCCGACCGAATAGCAGTTGGCGACCAGTTCGACTTCAACGTTTTTCCCGTCGATGGTGTGCAAATGCACGCCGTCATGGCGAACAACGGACTGCGAGCGAGCATCGGCGACGGTGCTGGCGGCCTCCTCCGCCGCCTGAAAAGGCTCGATGGAGGGTAAGCGGCTGCCGATGAGTTTCTCGCGTCCATACCCGACCAGTTCCAGAAAGAAAGGATTGACGTCGGTAAGCTTTTCGGTTTCCGCATCGAAGATCAATATTCCATCCTTGGCGGTTTCGAAGAGACGCCGGTAACGCACCTCCGCCGCTTCGTGCTGCTGAGTCACATCTTCTATAGCGAGCAGAACGGAACGCCGGGCATCGTTGTCGCGCGAGATTCGGCGCGCATTCAGCCGCATGGTGCGGCGTCCGATATGCGGGAATGCGTGCTCAACCTCAAAATCCTGGAACGCCCGATCGCGGAAGAGAGCCTCTCCAATCAGTTCGCGCAGGCGGGGAACGTTCCACTGGCCGTTTCCCAAATCGTAAAGCAAGCGGCCCTCGGTCTCGGCGCGGGAAACCTGGAAGGTTTCGTAAAACGATGGCGTCGCCCGCATAATTCGCAAGTCGCCATCGAGGACCAGCAGCGGTTCGCGAACCGTTTCAATCATGCCTTCGGCATAGTCGCGGGCCTCTTCAACGGCCCGTAGAGTCCGTTTAAGCGGGTCTATGTCGAGAAAAACGATAACCGCGCCGGAGATGCGATTGTCGATGGTGCGGTAAGGACGTATGGTTACCGAATACCAGCGCCCGGCTTTATCCTGCATCTCCCAGGTTTCCACGCGCAGTGTTTCAATGACCTTCCGCATGGGGCTATGGAAGGCCTTGAGATCGAGCGGCGCCTCGATATGAGTAAGGGCGTGACCGATATCGACCGCGCTGACATTCAATACCTTCTCCGCAGCGGCGCTGAAGCGGCGCAAGCGGAGTTCATTATCAACCATCACGAAAGAAATGTCAACTGCGTTCAAGAGATTCAAAAGATCGTTATTCAGCGCGTCGAGGCTCTGATTGCGGTTTTGCAGCTCCTCATTCAGAGTGGTTAATTCTTCGTTTGCGCTTTGGAGCTCTTCTTTGGTTGTACTTAGCTCTTCGTTGGTGCTCTGGAGTTCCTCATTAGCGCTCCTTATTTCTTCATTGGCAGCTCTAAGTTCTTCGGAACTAGCCTCGTGATCTTCGTTCGCGTTGCGGAGATTTTCACGTACTTCAGCGAGTTGCTGTTGCAAATCGCGTGCTTGCTCTTCGAGCGGAGATGTTTCTTGGGGTGATTCTCCGGCGCGGCCACGCGCAATGGCGGCCCGGACAGAACTGCCTTCAAAAACAATCAGGAAATAACGCTCGCCAGGAGATGCACCGGCGATGGGTGTGATCTCAATAGTGACGTCGCGGCGTTCTCCATTATGTTGTACCGGTATCCCGGTTTCGCGAATGGAGACGTTCTGGCTGGCTGCACTCTCAAGCGCTTTTCGAAGCGGGACTGAGAGGTTTTCACGCACCATGCGCAGCAGATTTAGGTTGGCTTCCCCGGGAGCGGGTTCCAGGTAGAAGCCCGTGCGTCCACGAAAATTCAAGATTTGCGTCTCGGCATTCACAAGCACAGCGGAAGGCGCGTATTTACTCTGAATGATGAGATCGACTTTCTTTTGAAGATCGATTCCGCCAAGCGTTATGGGCGATTTGGCCGGATCGGAAATCTCGCGCCTCTCATTCCTGGCCGGAATTTGCAAAAAGAGGCGGGAGGAGACTGCTTTTCGCTGGTAGATGTGGTGCTGTTTATCGACTGTACTGAAAAGATCGTTCGCCGCCGCAATGGATTCCACGTTCCCGAGCACGAGCAGGCCGTCGGGATTTAAGCTGTAGTGAAACACCGGAATTACCCTGCGCTGGAGAGCGGAATCGAGGTAAATCAGCAGGTTCCGGCAGCTGATCAGATCGGTATGGCCAAAGGGGGGATCGTTTGTGACGTCCTGGCGGGCAAATACGCAGCTCTCGCGGATAGATTTCTTGATCTGAAATCCGCGGTCGACTTGAACGAAAAAGCGGCGCAGGCGGTCGGCAGAGACGTCCTGGGATATCAAGTCGGGAAATGTTCCGGCACGGGCGCGATCAAGCGCACCTTCGCTGATATCGGTTCCAAAAAGTTGAAGGGGTGTGGAAAGCTGCAACTCATCGAGCAACTCTTTTAAGCAGATGGCGATGGAATAGACCTCCTCGCCAGAAGCGCAGCCCGGCACCCAAACCCGGAACGGCTCACTGGTGTTGCGGCCGGCCAGAAAGGTTTTGAGACGGCGAGCCAGTTCGGCGAAAACCGGCGGATCGCGGAAAAAATTCGTAACGCTGATGAGCAGATCGCGATACAGTTCCTTCACTTCATCGGGCTGTTCCTCAAGCAGGCGCGCGTATTCGGCAAGATTCCGCGCGTGTTTGATAATCATGCGCCGGCCAATGCGACGGCGG
This sequence comes from Bryobacterales bacterium, assembly GCA_963718465.1. Lineage (GTDB taxonomy): Bacteria > Acidobacteriota > Terriglobia > Bryobacterales > Bryobacteraceae > Bog-105. The sequence continues at coordinate 48,381 of CAVQZK010000009.1, forward strand.
ATTGTGTTGCGCTTATAGTGATAGAAATCTACTTTCGTGGTGGCCCGCAGAAGGCTGAAGATCTTTTTGAGTTCGCCGTTTCCTTCGGGCAAGACTTCTTGTTCGGCGCGAGTTGCACCGGGAAGGTTAACAAAAGGGTGGCTGCTTAGATGAATTAATTCCCGGGCGATTTCCGGGGGGAAAGGACGTAGTCAACCGCGCCGGTTGCAATAGCGTTCCGGGGCATGCCGACGTGCTGAGCGGTGGCCTCATCCTGGGCGAAAGTGAGGCCGCACTCCTGCTTAATTGCCTTGACGCCCTGGCTGCCGTCGGAGGCGTTTCCGGACAGGACGATGGCAATGGCGCGCGCGCCTTGCACATGGGCTAACGACTGAAAGAACGCGTCGACAGGGAGGTGCAGACCGGGATGGCGTCCGGCCAGGCGCAGACCGCCGTCTTCAAGCAGCATGGTGGCATTGGGCGGAATGACAAAAACCTCGTTGGGGCGTACAATCATGCCGTCTTCCACCGTTCGAACGGGCATACCGGTGGCCGTTGCAAGAATCTCAGGGAGTTGGCTTTCGCGATTCGGATCGAGGTGCTGTACCAGGACAAAAGCCATGCCGGTATCCTCAGGCAACGCCTTCAGAAGCCGGACTACAGCGTCCAAGCCGCCGGCGGAGGAACCCACCCCGACAATGGGGAAGGCGTATCCACGCGGCGGACTGATGTCGGCTTCGTTGCCGCGATCAACCTGGACGCCTTCCACGGCTCTCGCCCCAGTCTCGTGCGTATCTAAGAGATCTGGATCGTTTTCGTTACTCGACGGCATTCCGCCACCTTCTCTCGCGGCTTCAGCATCCATGCAATCAGCTTAGCGTTGACGCTCCGTGCTCCAAATCTTTCGAGAGTCTGCAAGGCAGTCAACTATAGCTAGGAATTCGCGCCTGTGCGCGTCTTGCGCTTCCAGAGGCAACTGCTGCCATAGTTTCCCAAGATTGATTTGAACACGGGCGAGACGAGAAGCAACGTCGCCCCCAACCTCTGCCGCAATATGGGATTCGGTCTGAGACGAGGCGCCGCCCGATTGCGCTAACGCTCGCTCTACGGTCGAGTGCAGTTCATGTTCGGCGATGGGCTTGACCAAGTAACCCCTGGGTTCCACCAGCTTCGCGCGCCGCAGTGTATCGGGGTCGCTGTATGCGGTGATGAAAACCGTTGGAACGTCAAACAAACGGCGAGCACGGATTGCCACCTCAATTCCGTCAATGCCTCCTTCCAATCCGATATCCGCCAGCAGCAGGTCAGGTTTGGTCTGCGCCATCAGATCGAGCGCCGAAGGGCCGTCAGTGGCGACGCCGAGAAGCTGGTAGCCGAAAGACGTTAAAACCCGCTGGAGATAGTGGGCGGTGATTATCTCGTCCTCCAGGATCAAAATCCCGCGTTTCCGCGGAAGATTGAGAGGAGGGGCCATACTCTATCTTTGTCTCTTAAATGGAGAGAATGCAAACTCTCTCATCTGGAAGCAGCGGCGGTCACCTTCAAAAGAGCCACCAACACCTTTTCTTCGTAGCGAAGCGGGAGCCGGCCGCTCAAAAGGGACAAACTGTCGATCCGCTTAGACAATTCCCCGCTTTGATAAGCGTCGAGAACGGCTGGATGCACGTAAAACTTCTTGCACGTGGCCGGCCGGTTGCCAAGAGAGGCGGCAACATTCTTAATGGCTTCCACCACTGCCTTTACGGTTGTTTTCTCAGACGCGCGGGCGCGTGCCGCCAAATTAACGATGGCCAGGCAGCTGCCGTTCCACGTCCGGAAGTCTTTGGCCGTTATATCCGCGCCGGTAAGCTCACGAAGGTACTCGTTCACGTCGCCGGAACCAATGGAGTGAACCTGCCCTTCCTCGTCCTTATAACAGAACAACTCATGGCCGGGAATACACTGGCAGGATCTGACTACACGAGCGAGGCGTTGGTCTGAAACCTCGATGGTATGTTCCACTCCGCTCTTTCCGCGGAAGTGGAATTTGATCTGGCTGCCATTTACTTTGACGTGCCGATTACGCAAAGTAGTAAGGCCAAAAGAACCGTTCTGCTTAGCGTATTCGTCGTTACCGACCCGCACCGACGTTGTTTGAAGCAGGGAGACAACGGTAGCCAGTATCTTGCGCTTGGGCAAGCCTTCGACTTTTAAGTCGCGCTTTACCGCCGCTCTGATTCTGGGGAGAGATCGGCCAAACGCAAGCAGCTTGTGAAACTTGATTTCGTCTTTTATCTGCCGGTAACCGGGATGGTATCGATACTGCTTGCGTCCGCGGGCATCCCGCCCGGCAGCTTGTATGTGTGCATCTTCACGAGGACTGATCCAGACCGAGGTCCACGCCGGAGGGATAACGAGACTTAAAATGCGTTTGAGCCTCCGGCGGTCGCGAACCGGCCGCCCGTTCTCATGCACATAAGTAAAACCTTTACCGGCTTTTTTTCTTCGGACGCCCGGACCGCCGGGTATTTCATAGCGTAAACCCGCCTGCTTGGCGATTTTGCGCTCACGCGGAATGTCTGGCAAATGCGGGCCCCACCAAGTTGAGCACTAAGCTGCCCTTTTTACTCATACCAATTGGACAGGGACAAACGATGATCTGTTTCGTCCGGTCAGTGAGTAGCGCAGCGTCGTGCAGACTATTTTATTTTACGTTCCTATCCCAAACGCGTAGCTTTCGGCAAGCGGCGATGAAGCTTGAAATGGAATCTTTGCCGGTAAACTCTACGAAACCGTGATCCATCTTGCCTGTCAAGCCTGCCTTGTCGGAAAGCATTTTCGCTGCCGGAGTATAAGCTATTACCTTCAGATGAACAAAAGCGTCGGTGATGAATTCTCGCGCGGCGGGATGCTCCGCTAAGTCTTTCGCCCCAATCTCCGAAGGAAGTATTGCGACCGCATCGTACAGGACAGATGGTCCGCCGCCCAACTTTTGATTGGCTTCAAGCCACTTACCATCGCTAGCTTTGACTCCTCCGACAGTAGGCGCAATTAACTGCAGCATCGCTCCCTCTGCTTCCAACGCGCTCTTAAGTTCACTAAGTACAGCGCTGTCGACACCATCGGTCACCAAAGCACCCACCAGCCTTCCCTTGAATGAAGACGGCCCATTCAACGCAATGCTGAGCGCTTTTGACGGCTTAAGATCGGTGCGGGGCGGCTTGGCCGCCTTTGCAGTGGACGGCATCTCCCGCAGGCCTAAACCAGTCGCTACGCGATTCGCCAGTTCCGTATCGATGTTGGGGAGATGCGATACCAATCGCTGGCGTATAGCGAGCGTCTCCACTTTGCTCAGTTCGAAAATTAAAGCATCGGCAATGTGTTGCTGTTCCACCGGCGTCTGACTGACGTAGAACTGGCGTGCTTGGCTGTAATGATCGGCAAACGTCGCCGAACGTTCTCTTATCTTTGCCCCGCTCGCCTCGGCTGGGAATGATCGATAGCCCGTCTTATGACATTCGCGCGGACCACTTTGAGCCCCTGGCCAGGAGTTTGGCTCATAGTTGGCACGGCCCTTGGGATTTGTCATGGCCATGTGCCCGTCCTGCTGGAAAAGATGGATGGGACACTTGGGCGCGTTGATGGGAATGTGCGTGAAATTCGGTCCCCCAAGGCGTTTTATCTGCGTATCGAGGTAGGAGAAGTTTCGGCCCTGGAGCAAAGGATCGTCTGAAAAGTCGATTCCTGGAACAACGTTGCTGGTACAAAATGCAACCTGCTCGGTTTCCGCGAAGAAGTTGTCCACCGTCCGGTCTAGAACCATGCGCCCGATTCGGCGCACTGGAAGCTGCTCTTCCGGGATAATTTTCGTAGCGTCCAGAATGTCGAAATCGAAGGAGTCTGCAAACTTCTGATCGAACAGCTGAACCCCTAGCTCCCATTCGGGGAAGTCGCCTGATTGGATAGCGTTCCACAGATCGCGCCTGTGGAAGTCGGGATCGGCGCCGTTAATCTTTACTGCTTCATCCCACAAAACCGATTGCAGGCCGAGTTTGGGTTTCCAGTGGAACTTGACGAAGGTAGATTTTCCCGCTGCGTTCACGAATCGGAAAGTGTGTATTCCAAAACCCTCCATGAAACGGAAGGAGCGCGGGATGGCGCGGTCCGACATGGCCCACATGATCATGTGCATGCTTTCCGGAGTCAACGAAATGAAATCCCAGAAGTTGTCGTGCGCCGTTTGGGCTTGCGGGAAATCACGGTCCGGCTCCTGTTTTGCGGCGTGAATCAAATCGGGAAATTTGATGGCATCCTGAATGAAGAAGACCGGGATGTTATTGCCGACAAGATCCCAGTTGCCCATTTTCGTGTAGAACTTCACGGCAAAGCCTCGCACATCGCGGGCCAAATCGGCCGAGCCCTTGTTGCCAGCGACCGTAGAGAAACGCAGAAATAAGGGCGTCTTCTCGCCGGCCCGCTGAAAAATATCTGCCGCCGTAATATCAGTCAGCGGCTCGTAGTTTTCGAAGTATCCATGCGCTCCATATCCCCGCGCATGAACCACGCGCTCAGGTATGCGCTCATGATCGAAATGGAAAAGTTTCTCGCGGAAAATGAAATCCTCAAGCTGCGTTGGTCCCCGGGCGCCAATTCTCAATGAGTTTTGGTCATCAGAGACGGGAGTGCCTTGTTGAGTGGTGAGAACAGGCCGATCACCGCCTACGGTCTGGTGCAGTTCTCCTCCGGCGCCTATGGTGGACTCGTCTTTTGGAGTGTCGTGATTTGTCTTTTTAGTTGCCATGGTAAATCCTGGAAATCTTCAAATGAGTGGACTCACATAGCAATCGCCCTGCATCGAAATAGTTGGCGACGAGATATCCGTATGATGACTAGCTGGTAAAGGCCTGTGAAGCGACTTACCGTTCTGAGCGTTGCCTATCCTCTTGCGCCAGTTGGACCTGATTCAGTAGGCGGAGCAGAGCAGATCCTTAGCCGCATCGACCACGCCCTAGTGGCAGCAGGCCACAGGTCATTAGTAGTTGCCTGCGAGGGGTCGCACGCTTCCGGTGAACTGATTTCGACCGGAGCCATGGACGACAGCCTTACCGAAGATTTTCAAGAACGGGCCCAAACCCGGACGCTCGACGCAATTCAGAGAGTTTTGCGAGAATGCACGGTTGACCTGATCCATATGCATGGCGTCGACTTCCCGCGTTACATTCCGGAAACTGCTGTGCCGGTGATTGCGACACTCCATCTTCCTCCGTCCTGGTATCCGCAAGAGATCTTTCAACCAAATAGCAATCTGTTGCTTCACTGCGTCTCTGCCGCTCAACGGAGGGCATGTCCAGCGAATGCCAAGCTGCTGCCCGATATCCCAAACGGCGTGCCGATTCCCGCTGGACCTTTAGAAGAGAAGGATCACTTTGCGCTGTCAATGGGGAGGATCTGCCCCGAAAAGGGATTTCATCTGGCGGCCCTTGCAGCCCGTACTGCCGGCGTCCCATTCGTATTGGCAGGTGAGGTTTTCGGTTATAAAGCACACCAGGAATACTTTGATCGTGAACTCCGGCCCTTACTCAATGAGGAAAATGCACGCTTCATTGGGCCCGTCGACGGGGAAGAAAAGCGGCAACTGCTGGCGCGAGCTAAATGCCTGCTGATACCAAGCTTGGTGCCTGAAACAAGTTGCCTGGTGGCATTGGAAGCTATAGCCGAGGGTACTCCGGTGATCGCGTTTCCCGCAGGTGCTTTGGCTGAACTGATTCAGGACGGAAAAAACGGTTTTCTGGTACACGATGTAGCGGGAATGGCCGATGCCATCAGCCGCGTGGAGCAGATTCCAAGGATAGGCTGCCAGCGCTACATAGCGGAAAACTTCCCGGTTCATGAGATGACCGCCAGGTACTTGGAAATGTATTGCAGGATAGTGCAGCCAAAATTACGAGGCTACGAAACAGAAGTGCAAGCGTCTGACCAGGAACGGTAATTACCCTTCAGAAAATTGAGGTATCGAATGGTTTGAAAAATTCGACGAAAATAATCTCGCCCTCCTCTATCAGGAGAACACTGCGCATGGCGAGAAGAGCAACTTCAACAAGATTGTCAGCCGCGAGACGGCGGAGGAGCATGAAGCCCAACATGAGACCACTCCCGCGAAGAAGAACAGCAGTTCACGCGGAACATCATTGCTGAGCGCCGCAAACATTTTTGGGTCACCGCTTTGCCTATGATAGTTTGTGAATTGAATGCGTTTCACCCCGGTATGGACTACAAGTATTTTGATGGCAAGCCTATGCGTGTGTGCGTATGGACAGACCACTGAGAGTAAGGCTGCTGCCCCGGCGAACGAAGCGAAAGGTATGCCGCCGCGAGCGAGTCCGGCCGATTACCAAGCACATGCTCAGGCTGGCGCAGTGACGATTGCGGCCGAGTTCACGGGACATTCAGTCCCCAAGCCCGAGGGGCCGCTTTCCACGGAAGACTATGTTGTGGTGGAAACAGGTTTGTTCGGTGCGGAAGGCGCGCGAATCAAACTATCCGCCGAAGGTTTTTCACTGCGTATTAACGGCAAGAAATCCGCTCTGCCCAGCCAGCGCTACGGGTTCGTGACCAGTTCCTTGAAAGATCCTGAGTGGGTAGCGCCTGAAGAAGCGGACAAAAAAGAGAAGTCGAAGACCGGCATAAGCACCGGGGGCCAGAGCGATTCAGGATCTATGCCAGTGGTGGTCCATGTGCCCATAGAATTGCGGCGGGCGATGGCACTATACCTTCAAAAATCGGCGCTTCCGGAAGGAGACCGGCCGCTTCCGGTGGCAGGATTGATTTTCTTCCAGTACCGGGGGGCGGCAAAGAATATCCATTCCATCGAGCTGATGTACTCCGGTCCGGCTGGTCAAGCAACCCTGGCATTGCAGCCATAGGCTTAACCTGCCGGGTTCGTTTTGCGCTCGCACCAGTTGAGGACACGCAGAGCGCGGAGAGTGTTCCAGCGGCTGGCCGCTCCTAATCGCTCCATTTCGAAATAAGTTTTCCCTCGATAGCGGTTTTGCAGGGGCCAACGGCCGTTGGCGTTTCGGCTTTGCCGAACGATGTCAAGCGCGTCTGAAAGGCGTTGGTCGTAAGGGGCGTCAACGGCTTGAAAATAGTCGAGAGCGCGGAGGATGTCGTAGTGCCAGCGAGGCGGAAAGGAGAACTGAGTGAATACCGGCTTAATGATTTCGCCCGTGCGGTGCGAGCGGAACAGCCGGTGAATCAGGAGGAATTCCCGGCCGCGGCGCTGGGCAGCGCGCACCGCCCGAAGTTGGCGCCCACGGTAAAGTTCGTAGTGCCGCAAGGCTTCGAGCACGCTTATGGTTGTATGGACTGAGGCGTGGGTTGCGCCATCCGGATAACGGCAGTTCCACCCTCCATCGGGCATTTCTTGTTCGAGCAAATGCCCGGCAACCGTGTCAAGACGGGCGTCGTCATATTCGAAACACGAAAGGATGGAGAGAACCATTCCGGTGACGCATGTCTCGTTCCGGCCTCGCCATTTTGCCCAGACTCCATAATTAATACCTCCGTCTTTCTGGAGCCCTTCCTCAAGGAGGAGCTTGCAGGACGTCCGCGTCCGCCGGCTGGGCAGTAGACCTAGGTCACGGAGAAGCAGCATCGTATAAGTGGTTGAGGTCCATTTTGGTGAGTAGAGCCCGCCGTCCGACGACTGCCCTCCCGCCCAGGCGCCCTCGGAATCTTGCCGAGCGAGAAGGCGAACTCCCCAGCCATAGCGAGATACCCTCCTGCGCTCCCGTTCAGCGGTTTCCTCCGAGGATCCAAAGAGATCGCGCAACGTCTGCCAACGAATGGCCGGGTCTCCGCTTAGGAGCCATTGGGTTGAGCTATCGGATGGTAGTTTCAGACTCATCATCGCGCCCAAACCAAAATGATAGCGTGAGTTAGTTCGCACGCGGCATGACTCAGCTTCGGGCGGCAAGAAGAGATCAACAATTCCTTAGCGCACCCGAGGAGCAGTTTGGGCGGCTTCGGCTCAAGGTAAGCAATAGGTATCTTTTTAGGACGGCCCTCGAAGATAGGAATAGGTGCAGGCGCTGTGTTCTCCGGCTTGCTAACACCCGCGCTTGTCTATATAAACACGACGCCGTCGAGAGTGGCCGAAGGTCGGCACTTAATTGATGCGCTTTGTTTGTGGATTCCATTTTGGCCGCTCACCGTAGATTGCGTGACTGCCCAGACATGAGCGATCTAACCGAGTTTTTGGTGCGCCCGGAGGGGCTCGAACCCCCGACCTAATGATTCGAAGTCATTCGCTCTATCCAACTGAGCTACAGGCGCACTTCGCAATCATTATACGGGTGCGAAACTGGAACTGCTGCATGTCGACGCAAAATGACCAGGAAGTTGAAGTAAAGATTGCGATTACCGATCTGGAGGCGGTCAAGCGGCGATTGAGAGAATTAGGGTTCCGGGAATCCGTTGCTCGGGAATTTGAAGCGAATACTCTTTATGACACCAGTGACCGGAAGTTGCGGCGGTCAGAAATGCTGCTGCGGCTACGTGAAGTCAGGTTCGAAATCCGTGATTACCTGGAAGGGACCGGGAACGCCGGGTCCGTATAAAAGCAGGCCGGAACTGGAGACAATCGTAGGATCGATTGAGACGCTATGCCGTATCTTAAGAGAGATCGACTTTGAGCCGGTATTCCGCTATGAAAAGTACCGGACCGAGTTGGTGGATGGACAGAGGCCGGACGCCGGAACTGTTACGCTTGATGAAACGCCAATAGGGCACTTCCTCGAATTAGAAGGGCCGGGCGAATGGATCGACAGCACTGCCCAGCGTCTGGGCTTTGCTCAGCGGGACTACATACTGGCAAGCTACGGCAAAATCTACCTGGACGACTGTGCGCGGCGTGGCGTGCAACCAGGCAATATGGTCTTTGCGTCTCATCCTTAAGAGTCGCTGCCCGTACACTGGACTTAGCAGGTTCTTAGAATATTTGAAAATGTCAGAAACACTGAGCGCCTATACTGCGGACGTTGAACGGGCCACGGCGGAACTCGCGCGGGTGCGGGAAGAGATAGGCAAAATCATTGTCGGGCAAACCGAGGTCATCGAAGGCGTTCTGATCTGCCTGGTGGCGGGCGGCCACGTGCTGCTGGAAGGCGTGCCGGGATTGGGTAAAACGACGCTGTTGCGGACGCTCGCGCGGGTGCTCGATTTACGCTATTCGCGCATACAGTTCACTCCCGATTTGATGCCCGGAGACATTGTGGGCAGCATGATCATGGAGAACGACGAGTATGGCCGCAAGAATCTGCGTTTCCAGCAAGGGCCGATTTTCGCGAATCTGGTGCTGGCCGACGAGATTAACCGTGCTACGCCAAAGACGCAATCGGCGCTGCTCGAAGCCATGCAAGAGCGCACCGTCACCAGCGGCACAAGCAGTTATCTGCTGGAGGCGCCATTTCTGGTGATGGCGACGCAGAACCCCATTGAGATGGAAGGAACCTATCCGCTACCAGAGGCGCAGCTGGACCGGTTCCTGATGAAGATATTGGTCACGTATCCGTCGCGAGAAGATTTGAACCGGATTGTGGAAGTAACCACCAAGCGCGACGAAGTGGAATTGCACCAGGTGATGACGCGTGAGCAGATCGCGGAGTTGAAAGCGTTTTGCCGTCAGGTGGTGGTTGCGCCGCATGTGCAGAACTACGCGATTGAGCTGGTGATGGCGACGCAGCCAGGGACGCGCGGGGTTCCGGATGTAACGAACCGCTATGTAAGGTATGGCAGTTCGCCGCGCGGGGCGCAAGCACTGATTGAGTGCGGCAGAGTGTTGGCGCTGATGCGCGGGCGGCTGCATTTAAGTATTGAAGATGTGACTGTGGTTTCACGCGCGGTTCTGCGGCACCGCATCATCTTGAATTTCGACGCGCATGCGGATGGCGAGACCACCGAGACCATCCTGGACAAAGTTCTAAAGGGCGTTGCTCCGTCGTAAAGCGGCATGGCGGAGCCACTTGTTGACCGTCACTTTCTGGAGCGCCTGGAACGGCTGACGCTTCACTGGCAGAAATCGTTCAACGGTTTGGTGGGCGGGCACAATCTTTCCAGATTCGCGGGGCCGGGCCAGGAATTCTTAGACCACAGGAATTTTCATCAGGGCGACGACCTGCGGGCGGTGAACTGGCGCGCTTACATGCGTTTTGAAAAGCTGTATTTGAAAATGTTCCAGGTAGAGCCGCGCGTGCCGGTGCGGCTGCTGGTGGATGTGAGTACGTCGATGACGGTGGGACATACGGCGGGCGATCTGAGTAAGTTCGATTATGCGCGCAAGCTGGCGGCGGCGTTGGTATACGTAGGGCTGGTGCGGTTGGACAGCCTGTTGCTGCAACCGTTTTCCGTGCGATTGCTCGACCCGTTTCTAGCCAGCGGAGGGCGGCACCGCTTCCAGCCGGCCGAGAATTATCTGCGTGGAATTGAGCCCACGGGCAAGACAAATTACTTCGAAACGGCGCGGATTTATTTGAGCACTTACCCGCAGCGGGGGCTCACCATTATTCTGTCCGATTTTCTGGATGACGTCGACGCTCTAAAGCCGTTGCAGTACATGGCTGATTTCGGGCATGAACTATTGCTGATACAGCTATGGGGCGAGGAAGACCGGGTGCCGTCGGGGCGGGGCGAAATAGAATTGACCGACGCGGAAACGGGAACGAATTTGAAGATTGCGCTCGATGACGAAGCGCGCGAATCTTACACGGCGGCGTTCGACGACCACGCGGGGGCGTTGCGGCGGCTGGCGATGCGGAATGGCGGGCGGTATGCGGGCCTTTCTACCGCGATGCCGATTGAAGAGGCCATGTTTGGCCCGCTTATGATGATCGAAGGCGCGTAGGGTATGTTTTTCCTCAATCTCACCGCCGGCGAATTTTTGGCGCTGTTCGGCGTGCTTGGCGGATTGATTGCCGCGCTCTATCTGCTGGACCGTAGTAAGCGGAAGAAAGTAGTTTCCACGCTGCGCTTTTGGACAGCGGCGCGCAGTGCAGAAGAACAACAGAGCAGGCGGCGCATGCGCGAGCCGTGGTCGTTGCTGCTGCAGATTGCCGGTTTATTGCTGCTGTTGCTGGCCATTGCGCAATTGCAGTGGGGCAGCCGGCAGCGGCGGGGACGCGACCACGTGCTGTTGCTGGACACGTCTGCATGGTCGGCCGAGGACGGCGGCCAGGGAACCATTCTCGATCGCGAGAAGCGGGCGGCGCACGATTATTTCGCGGCGATTTCGAGCGCGGATCGGGTGATGGTGGTGCGAGTAGACAGCCTGGCAGCGCCCGTTACGCCATTCACCGCGGACCGGACTCAATTGATAAAGGCCGTGGAAGAATCGAGATCCGGTTTTTCGGCATTGAACCTGGAGCAGGCGCTTTCATTGGCGCAGCAGGCGCTGACCTGGTCGGGGGGCCGAAGCGGCGAAGCCGTGTATGTTGGACCGCGAATGAGCGGCGATGACCCTGCGAGTTTGCCGGAATTGCCGAACTTACGGACGATTGCGGTAAATGCGGTTCGTGAAAACGTGGGTATCCGGCGGCTCGGCGTGAAGCGCAATGAAGACGATTCCAGCGCATGGCAGGCCACCGTAACACTAAAGAATTATGGCGCGAACAGCCGCGCTGTGCATTTGAAGACGCAGTTCGCGGGAACGGCATTTGGGTTGAAGAGTTTCAGTTTGGCTCCGGGGGAAGAGGCGGCTGCCGAGTATAACTTTGTTACTAACACGGCTGGTGAACTTAGGGCCGAAGTTACACCGCACGACGCTTTGCTTGCCGATGATGTGGCGACACTGCACTTGCCTAAAGGCGGTGCGCTGCACGTGGCGGTGTACACCAGGCGCGAGGAAGTCTTGCGTCCGTTGATGACGGCGAATCACCAATTGAGCGTGAAGTTTTACGATCCGGCGCAATACAACGGCGCGGAGAAGGCTGACCTATTCGTTCTAGATGGGTTCGCGCCTAAGTCGCGGCCGAGAGGTCCAAGCCTGTGGATTGCGCCGCCGCGCGATGGCGGACCGCTTCCAGTAACGCATGTTTTGGAAGACGCAGTAGTCAAGAACTGGTACAACGAGAGTTCCATTGGGGAGGGCCTGCATGCTAAAGACGCGCATATTCCGAATGCGGAAGTGTTTGAAGTTTTCGAGGGAGACATACCGGTAGCGAGCGTTACAGAAGGGCCGATTGTGGTGGCGCGGGCGGCGACTCAGACCGAAGGAAAAATCGCGGTGATTGGGTTCGATCCGCTGCAAGGGCAGTTGAAGTTTGAGGTGACCACGCCCATTTTGTTTGCCGATCTTCTGCGCTGGCTGGCTCCGGAGCCTTTTCGGACGTTGGACGTGAGTGCCGGAGAAGTGGGCGCTGCGACGGTTGCGCTGGAGCCGCGGGAACACGCCGACCGCATTCGGGTAACAGATGAAAACGGATTTGCAGTGCCGTTTACCGTTCGTGCGAAGGCCTTGCAGTTGTTCGCCAGTAGGCCGAGTGTAGTGCGGGTGGTTTCGGACGACAGGGAGAGAATCGTCTCGTTGACGCTTCCCGATGTGGCGGAGTTTGAGTGGAAGCCTTCTACAAAAGCAGCGCATGGTTTGCCTGCTGCCGGAGGATTTCGGGCGGCGGCGATTGATTTGTGGAAATGGCTGGCGCTGTTGGGCGCGGGCTGTCTGCTGGCGGAATGGCTGCTTTACGGGCGGCAGAGAGCCACGCGATTTCGCAAGGGCGGTGGCGGCGGCACCGCCAGTACCAAGACCGCGCAGGCGCAGCCGGAACTGGTGGCGAAATGAGCTTTGTTCATGCCTGGGCCTTGCTGTTAGCGTTAGTACCGCTGGCTTGGATCGTCTACTCGTGGCAAGGGACGGCCAGACGGCTCACCTTGCTCATGAAGGGGCTGAGCCTGACGGCAATCGCGGTGGCGATAGCGGAGCCTGTGGTGACATTGCCGCGGAACAGGGTGGGCGCGGTTGTTCTGGTAGATATTTCGAAAAGCATAACGAAGGAAGATTTGGCGCGCGCTGCATCGCTGGTTTCAGAGATTGAAAAACACAGCGGCGGCAACTGGCTCAAAGTGGTTCCATTCGCCAGCCGTACGCGGGCATTGACACCGGAGGAAAGCGTTCGCGGTTTGCGTCTGGTGGCGGATACCGATGGTTTTGGAGACGCAACAAACTTTGAGACTGCTTTCACAAGCAGCATGTCGGCGATTCCGAGCGGGTACGTTCCACGCTTGGTGCTGATCAGCGATGGCAATGAAAATCAAGGAAGCACGGCGCGGGCAATAGCCGAACTGCAGCGTTTGCACGTGCCAGTGGATACCATTCCTCTGGCCGGGCGATCAAGCTCGGGGCTTAGGCTGGAGTCGCTGGCTGTTCCGCGAATTGCGTACGCTGGCGAGCAGATTCCTATCGATTTAGCGGTCAACTCGCCAGTAGCGGCGCATGCCACGGTTGAGGTTTCGGCGGAAGGAAAACTGCTGGGCAGCAATCCGGTGGAACTAACCAGCGGGGTAAACATGCTGCGCGTTCACGCGCGGGTGAAAACGGATGGTGCCACGTCAATTTCGGGCATGATTCATTCGGATAGGTTGGGCGAAGTGCCGTTTGAGCAGGCGGTTGAATTACGGCGGGCCAAGGTGCTGTATCTGTCGCAGGACCCTGCGGGCTCAGAGAGCAATTTGCTGAAGGCTTTTGATGAGGCGGCATTTGAGGTGACGCGCGATGTTTCATTGATCGATCGCGATCTGGCGGGCGTGCAGTTGTTGATTTTGAATAATCTCGATTTGAATTCTTTCAGCGCGGCGCGCAAGCAGCGGATTGAATCGTACGTCAAAGACGGCGGCGGATTGATGTTGATAGGCGGTGAACGGCAGGTCTACAAAGAAGAGAAAAAGATGGACGCCCTCGATAAGGCTCTCCCGGCCAAACTGGCGCCGCCGAAAACGCCGGAAGGTACCAGCGTGGTGTTGATCATCGATAAATCGTCTTCCATGGAAGGGCGGAAGATTGAGTTGGCCCGGCTTTCGGCGATTGGAGTGGTGGATCATCTGCGGCCGATTGACAGCATTGGCGTCCTGATTTTTGATAACTCGTTTCAATGGGCTGTGCCGATGCGAAAGGCCGAAGATAAGTCGCTGATCAAAAGGCTGGTTTCTGGAATTACCCCGGACGGCGGAACGCAAATAGCGCCGGCGCTGGCGGAAGCATATCGAAAGGTGATTCCTGCGAAGGGCACTTACAAGCATATTGTGCTGCTTACCGATGGAATTTCGGAAGAAGGCGACAGCATGGAACTCGCGAAGCAGGCGGCGGATCACCAGGTAACTATCTCCACGGTGGGTCTGGGGCAGGATGTAAATCGGACTTATTTGGAAAAAGTGGCTGCTACGTCTGGGGGGCGAAGTTACTTTCTGAACGAACCGCAGGGGCTGGAACAGATTCTGCTGAAGGATGTGCAGGATTTCAGCGGGTCGACAGCTGTTGAGCGAGTGCTGACTCCCATTGTGAATAAGAAGGCGGAAGTGCTGGATGGAACGGGGCTGGAGAATGCGCCGCCCTTGAAGGGTTATGCACGGTTTCAAGCCAAGCCAGACGCGGAGACGATTCTGAGTATCGATCCCTTAAAGAAAGATCCGCTTTATGTGAGATGGCAGTACGGGTTGGGGCGGGCAGCAGTGTTTGCGTCGGATGCGAAGAGCAGGTGGGCGGAGAATTGGGTAACTTGGCCGGGGTTCGACAAGTTCTGGATTAATGTTACTCGCGACTTACTGAGCCATGCCGATCCGGCTGAGGCGAATGCGCAGTTCGATACAGCCAACGGCGACATTTTGGTAAGTTATCACCTGGCGAGCGGCTTGCCGGAGCCCGCAACCGCGCCGCAGATTTACGTCTTAGGCCCGAATGGTTTTGAAAAACCGATTGAAGTATACCGGGTTGAGTCGCGAGTTTATCAAGGAAGGCTGCATGTTGGGCACACGAGCGGTCTGTTTCGGATACGGCCGGTGGGCGAATCGAATACCTTTCCGGAGATCGGGTTATACCGTCCTCAGGAAGAGTTGCAGGACTACGGTTCGAACGAATGGTTGTTGAATCAAATTGCGAGTTTGACGGGTGGGCGGTTTAATCCATCGTCGGCTGCGATCTTTGACGCAAGAGGGCGTTCGCTTTCCACTATTTGGCAGCTTTGGCCGATGTTGCTGGGGTTGGCGATTGCGCTCAATATTGCCGAGTTGATTGCGCGGAAATGGAGCGGGTTGCGGGAGAGTTTCAGGCTGAGATGAGGGAGACGCTTCGAGTCGCTTTGCTATTTGTCATAATGTAAAGCAATGACTGAGTCTACTTTGTCTTCGAAAAATCAAATTGTCATTCCCAGGGAGGCACGGCAGGCTCTCGGCGTGAAGGCGGCCGATAAGCTCCTTATCGTTGTACGTGGAACCAGGGTGATTGTCCTGCAAAGACCGGAATCGCGTCACACCTCCACCAGGGGTTTGGCAGAGTCCGCCTATCCCGAGCGATATCTCGAGAAGGAACGCCAGAGTTGGAAATGACGCGCCTCCGCAGTTTTCTGCGGCGTCACCAGCGGATTGCCCTGGACACAAGCGTTTTCATCTATCAGTTGGAAGCAAATGCCCGTTATCTCGCTTTTACAGATCACGTTTTCGTATGGCTCGAACACCCTGATCGGACGGCAGTAACGTCTACCATTACGATGGCGGAGTTGCTGGTGCAGCCATACCGCGCATCGAACGACCGGCAAGTCGATGAGTTTTACGCGTTGCTTTCCACATATCCTAATCTGGAGTGGGTGCCGCCGAGTCTTGCGATTGCGGATTACAACAGCGAAAATCTGCGCCGCGCATCGTCTTAAGACTCCCGACGCTTTGCAGGCAGCCACTGCCATTCAATCAGGAGCTACCGGGCTTATCACGAACGATTCCTTGTTCGAACGAGTGAAGGAGTTTGAGACCCTGGTGTTGGACCAACTTCTCTAGGAGCGCTATATAAGAGGATCAGACTTGTTCCAGCCCCACTATTGTCTCGAAATGAAAGGTCTGTGGAAACAGATCGATCAAGCTGATCCGACTGGCCTTGAAGCCCCCGGCAAGCAACGCTTTCAAATCCCGCGCGAGCGTCGCCGGGTCGCAACTGACGATAACAAGGCGTTTGGGCTTGATACGGAGCAATTCCTTCGTTGCTTCGGCGCCAAGGCCCGCGCGTGGCGGGTCGGCGACGATCAGTTCCGGCGCTTCCGTTACTTCGCGCAGGAATTCCTCGGCGGAGGCGCGCCTGGGTTGGATGTTCGCCAGGCCGGCTTCCTGGGCATTCCACTCCAGATCGCGAAAGGCCGGGCCACCGCGTTCGACTGCATCCACTTTCTTGAAGCGTTTGGCTAGCGGCAGGGAGAGCAGGCCGACGCCGGCATAGAGATCTGCCGCGTGTTCGCCGGAAATATCACCAAGAACCTCGTTCACGAGCGGTTCGATGAGAAAGCGATTTGTCTGGAAGAAAGAACCACGGCTGATGCGGAAACTGTGGCCTGTGGCGGCGTAAGTGATCGCTCCCGAGGCTATAGGCGGCAGGAAACTTTTTGACCAATCGAAAAAGCGCGCGGTCACCGGCCGGTTCGAATCAAGAATGTTGAGTTGCAGCTCATTGCCGTCAGTGAAGATCTCAAGCGAGCGAAGAAAGTCTGGGAATTCGGGCCTCTTGACGGCATCGCGAAAAGCGGCTATCGCTTCCACCAGAATGGGCGCGGAGATGTGGCAGTGACTGATGGGTTGAATGTCATTTGAGCCTGCTTTGTGAAAGCCCGATTTGCGGTTCTTAAAGTGAAGTTGTACGCGGTTGCGATAGCCCCAAGGCTCGCCGCTGATGACGGGAATTTCAGATTCATACGTAAAGCCGGCCAGCCGCTGAAGGGTTTCGCGCAAGATGTTTTGTTTTTGTACAAGCTGGAATTCGTAGCCTATATGCTGCAAATGACAGCCGCCGCAGAAGCCGAAGTATTCGCAGCGCGGGGTGATTCGTTCGGGCGAAGACGCAACAATCTCAGAGATGGTGCCGCGCAGCAAGCCAGTCTTCACCCGCGATGTCCTGAGAGAAACCTTTTCGCCCGGCAAGACAAACGGCGTGAGGATAACGTGGCCATCAAGCCGCGCTAGGCCTTCGCCGCCGTGCACCAGTTTTTCTATGTCCACTACTGCAAGGGCGTCGTCGTTGGGGTTAGTCACTGTAGGAGCCATCTTCTAGGATAGAGATTCGCTCTCAACAAAATGAAAGCAATGAAAGCACGAGTATTTTCGGGTGTTCAGCCCACCGGCCAGCTGCACATCGGCAATTATCTAGGCGCGCTGAAGAGTTGGGCGGAGATGCAAGCGGATTACGAAAGCATCTTCTGTATTGTCGATCTGCATGCCATCACGGCCTATCAGGAGCCGAAGGAGCTGCTGACGAAGATTCGCGAGACGACGGCCTTATTCATCGCGTCGGGGATCGACCCGGAGAAATCGTCCATCATCGCCCAATCGAGCGTCTCGGGCCATGCGGAACTGGCATGGCTGCTCACGTGCGTCACGCCGCTGGGCTGGCTGCAGCGCATGACGCAGTTCAAGGTGAAGACCGAGAAGCAAGAGACCATTGGAGATGGTTTGCTGCAGTATCCGGTGCTGATGGCGGCGGATATTCTGCTCTATCGGGCCAGCATTGTTCCGGTGGGCGAAGATCAATCGCAGCATTTAGAGCTGACACGGGATATCGCGCAGCGGTTCAATTCCATGTATGGAGAAACATTCGTCATGCCCGCTACTCATTTGCCAGTGGTTGGCGCGCGCATCATGGGATTGGACGATCCTACGCAAAAGATGAGCAAATCGGCGACAGGATCGGGGCACGCGATTGCGCTGCTGGATGAACCGAAAGTGATTCAGAAGAAAATTCTGCGGGCGACTACCGATTCCGAGCCGGCTGTCGATCCTGTAACCATGGGGCCGGGGATAGAGAATCTTTTGACGATTGGCGAAGCGTGTGACCCCTCAATTAGCAAGGAGGGCGTTGCGGGGATGCGTTATGGAGACTTCAAGAAGCGCATTGCGGAAGCGGTGATTGCCAGGCTGGAACCCATTCAACGGCGGTACCGCGAGGTGACGTCTGAAGCGGGATATATCGATTCCGTGCTGAAACGCAGCCGTGAGCATGTGCTGCCCATTACTGAAGACACGCTTAGAAAAGTAAAGAGCGCCATGGGGCTTTACGCCTGACGCTTAGAACCGCGTCGTTTGATGGCGAGTAGAATAGAACGCAAAAGGATCTGGATTGCTGGCCCTCCTTTATTTGGCTTATTATCTGGCTGCGGGTGCGTTGGCTGATCCCCAAGCCGATGGGCTGAAAGCTCTTGATCGGGAGGATTATGCCCAGGCTGAGCAGATTTTTTCGAAGCTGACAGCGGCTGACCCGAAGGACTTTACGTCGTTTTTCAACTTGTCGCTCGCCGAAATTGGCCTGAAAAAGGACGATGAGGCGGCGGTGGATCTGAAGCAAGTACTAGCCCTCAAATCGGGCCTTTACGAGGCTGAGCTCAATCTCGGAATTCTGGATCTGCGCCACCAGAAACCCGCGGATGCGCTTCCGCTGCTGCGCGATGCCGCCAATCAGAAGCCCAAACTGGCACGTCCGGAACGCTATCTGGGAGACGCGCTGCTGGCCACTGGTGATTTTAGTGCGGCGGTCGATGCTTACCGGGCGGCGCTGGCCATTGACCCAAAGTTGGCCGGCGCGGAACTCGGCCTGGGACAGAGTTTGCTGCGCCAGAACAAGCTTGAGGATGCGCTGGGGCATTACCAGCAGGCTGCCAGGCTCGATCAAAACCTGCAATCTTACCTCTTAGAAATAGCCGGCGCTTTTCTGAACTCTAACCAGCAGGATAAGGCGATTGAGTTGTTCCGCGAATTTCCAGCCGACCCAGGCGCGCGCGAGCAGCTAGGGCGTTTGTATCTGACGGCCAACCGGCCCGCCGATGCCGTTCCGGAATTCGAGGCTGCCGTAAAGCTTTCGCCGACTTCTGCGAACCGGCTTGCTTTGGCCACCGCCTATTTCAAGAATAAACAGAATGATGCGGCTGCGCCTTTGCTGGAGCAAGCGGTTGCGGCGAATCCAAACGACTACGACCTGAGAATGACGGTGGGTCGGATCCATCGGGATAGGCGCGAGTTTGTCCCCGCCGCCAACGAGTTTTTGACAGCTGCGAAAATTAAGCCCGATTCAGTCGAAGCGTGGAACGAAGCCGCCTCGGTCCTAGTACTTGCCGAGCAATACCAACAGGCGCTGACAGCCCTCGATCAGGTGCATAATTTGAATGCGGACACTGCGGGAGATTTTTACTATCGCGCGATGGTGCTGGACAAGATGCACCAGGTGAAGCCGGCTTTGGCGAGTTACCAACGGTTTCTGGCGATGAGCGAAGGCAAATTTCCCGATCAGGAGTTTGTCGCCCGCCAACGCAGCAGGATTTTAGAGAAGGAAGCAAATCGATGATGACAACCCTCAAATCGATAAAATTCAACTTTAGACCGCTCACAGCGGTCTCTGGGCTCTTGTTGTTTACTCTTGCCTCTTCGGCTTATGGACAATCGATCCTGGCTGAACTGAAGGCGGAGCAAAATCCGGCGCGCCGATCGGAAATGGCGCTCTCTTTTGCGGACGTTTCGTTCGAAACGGCGAAAGATCTCTACCACAAGGGCGACGTCCACAAAGCCGATGAACAACTGGACAATATGACCAGCGCGCTAAGCGCTTGCGTGGATTCGCTGGCCGTGGCGAATAAGGCCAAGTTCTATAAAAAGGCAGAAATGAAAGTGGCCATGCTGCAACGCAGGCTATCCGACCTCGTGAGCGATTTGGGCATCCAGCAGCGCGGTTGGGCCGAGCAGACGAACCGTCATCTGGAAGAAATACACGATAAACTATTAAACGGAGTGATGAGGAAATGAAGGCGGCCATCGCGGGACTGATAGCGGCCAGCGCGCTCTGTCTGGCCCAGGACCGCGATTTTCTGACCCCCAGCGAAGTCGATCAGATCCGCGAGACGCAAGATCCGAACGACAGGCTCGCGCTGTATGTGCATTTCGCGAAGATGCGCATCGACATTATTGAAAACTATCTGGCGAAAGAAAAGCCGGGCCGCAGCATTTTCATCCACGATAATCTTGACGATTACAACCACATCATTGAATCAATCGATTCGGTAACAGACGACGCGCTGCGCCGCCACAAACCTACGGACAAAGGCATGCTTGTGGTTCTCGATGCCGAGAAAGAGTTTATTGACAAGCTGACCAAAATTCAGGACAGCGACCCAAAAGACCTTGACCGGTATAAGTTTCTGCTGACTGAAGCGATTGACACCACCAGCGATAGCCGTGAGCTCAATTTGGAAGATTCAACCAAGCGCAGCGCCGAACTGGCTACAGGCGATGCGAAAGAACAAAAAGAGCGCGAAGCCATGATGCCCGCCAAGGAAGTTAAAGATCGCAAGAAGGATGCCCAGGGCGAGGAAGAGCAGAAGAAAAAGATTCCTTCGCTGTACAAGCCCGGGGAAAAGCCGCCAGATCAACCCCAATAGCGTAAATTGGAGGTAGAGGCTTCATTTTTCTGGGGCACCATCATCATCATCACGCCACCGGCACAGGCTGGATTCTGCGCGTTTCGCTCATTGCGACGCTCGCGTTTACCGCGTTCGAAGTGTATGCGGGCTTGCGCTCGGGCAGTTTGGCATTGCTGTCGGACGCCGGGCACAACTTCACCGACGCGCTGGCGTTGCTCTTAGCGGCCATCGGTCTCTACTTGAATGGTAAGCCGGCCGATCAACATAAGACCTTCGGGTATCAGCGGGCGGGCGTGGTTGCCGCGTTCTTGAACGCCGCTACGCTGGTGCTGGTTTCGGTCTATATCTTTTGGGAAGCTGTGACCAGGCTGATTCATCCGCAGATTGTGGATGACAAGATGATGTTCTGGGTGGCGCTGCTCGCTCTGGTGCTGAATGGCTCCATCATGCTGGGGTTGAACAGGAGCCAAAAGGGCGACTTAAACATTCGCGCGGCTTGGGTGCATTTTCTGGGTGATGCGGTGGGCGCGGGCGCGATTGTTCTCGGCGCCGTGGCGATTCGCTTTACTGGCTGGACTTATGTCGATCCGATTCTTTCGATTGCGCTGGCCGGATTGATTATTTATACAGCTTGGGACATCATCCGGGAGTCGCTGAATATTCTGCTGGAAGGTTTGCCGCAGGGTCTGGAACTCAAGGCAATTACCGACGCCATGGGTGCTGTGGAAGGCGTGTTAGACGTGCATGATCTGCATGTCTGGACACTGGGTTCGGATACGCATGCGTTGAGCTCGCATGTGCTGATTGACGACATGCCGCATTCGGAGAGTGAGGCGATACTAAAGCGGATCAATGAGAAGTGCTGTGCGCTTGGCATTCACCACACAACGATTCAGTTTGAGCACGTGCCATGCGTAATTTCGGATAGTGGCTGCAAAATGGGCGCGGATCATGTGCATCAACATGAGCACGATCATGCGCATGGACATCAGCATTAGGTGGGTTTGAGCTTGCCACTTAGCGGCTAACTTCGGGGTCGCCTCGCCTCCGGCATCTTGATAAAAACATAGCTGTTCGGCGTAGCAGCCTCCACGCTCGAAGCGATTAGCACAATATAGTGCCGGACAATCGTCCATCGATTGGAACCGAGAATAACAAGAGCGATGCGGCGTTTTGTTAGGTTCTGCTGATGCTTGAGATTCTGGTCGGCTGTGATCATCAAATCAAACCCATCGGCCTCCGCCGTGCTCAACAGGGTTCCGTTTCGCAGTGTGGTCCAGCCCAGTTTGGGACACGTCAGTACCTCGTGTCCTGGCAATGCTCTCGCGAGACCGGCTGGAATATTGTTGTCGAAGACAATCTTCACGCGGCGGGGCGAGTCAGATAGCCGCGCTTCGCGGCGTAAGCCAGAATGGTGCGAATTTGCTGTTCGTTCAACGATGGAAACTGCTCGATGATTTCGGCAATGCTTAAGCCATCTTCGTAGTTGTCAAGCACGGTTTCCGGCGTGATGCGCATCCCGCAAATGTTGGGGACTCCGCCCATTTTCTGAGGATCCCGTTGAATCAGCGGGCAGCCGGACCAGTCGAGTTGTTGTGTCGTGGTGGCCATAGAGACAGTTTACCGCTGATTGGAAAATGCCGCTCCGCTGCGGGCAAACTGTTCGCCGTATCGCTCCATATGAATATTACAATTAGGCTTTGGCATACATTTGGGAAGCGATAGACGTGAAGTTGAGTAGCGCAGCTCACCACGAGGCGGGGCACATTGTCATAGCCGTGGCCCAGGGATTGAGACTAAGGCATGACGGCATTAGCGTCGATCCGAAGGGCGGAGGTCTTGCCTGCTATCGCGGGAGCGAGTTATTATCACTAGTTTCGCAGGGTTCAATGCGCAAAAGCGCTTCTGCAATGAAAATTCATGCCCCATTCCATATCCTTTAAGCGTTATCTCGAGTTCCGACTGGCGCGAAGCGCGAGAGATAGTAGTCAAACTTTTGCGTAATTACCCGGAAAACGAGAGTATCTCGACGATACAGGCCAAACTAGAAAGCCGATCAGAACGCCTCATCGAGCAGAACTGGGTTGCCGTCAACGGGCTTGCCAGTGCCCTTCTAGCGAAGGCGTGGGAGCCGCTGAAGCCACTGAAAAGTGGAGCTAAATGGTCAAGTGAAATTACCGCGAAATACCTCGAAGGCGACGAAGTGATCAGCCTCTTGGGACAATACGGGCTTTCTGCAGAATGCGTCTCGGACTGTTGAACTTAAGCTTGGCCAATAGCAGTTCTGGTAAGCTCCGCAAGCTTTGCTGCACGGAGCGACCAACCTATCTATCCAAACCGCATCTCTTTTCTTCCTGCCCAATTAATTCTCCCAATTCATTGATGGCTTGGTAACACTGGTCTCCACACTGCCAGCTCACATTCGCTGATAAACGAGGAATGCGTGCGCGCATCACCTCGTCATGTAGAAATCCTTCCACTCTCGCCACTTCGCCCTTTGGGCAACTGTTGGATCGCGCGATTTCACTAAGTTGATCGGCGAGTTGATCGATATCTGCTCGCTCCCACTTCAGAGCGTCTGAGGGTCCGCTTCGATACGGGGGAACTTTAGCGTGCAAACCCTTAACGAAGCGTTTCTGTATGCGGAAAGTGCCGGTGCCCGCTAGCAAGAGAAACTCGTCGTCTGTTTCCGTGACGATGCTTACGGGTAAGCTCACGTGGACATCGCGCCGAATTGGAAACCCTGTCGCAGCTAAGTCCGCCGCTGCTGGCCCGTCTAGGGCGATGCGCGCCCGCCCAGGCATGCCACCTCCCATCGCCCGAGGAATTTGTTTGTATAACGCTTCAGAGAATACGCCCGTGAAGTCTAGGAGGCTCAATAACAAGAATCCTATTACGCAGGAAGTGACAATTTTCGACCGGATTGGGGCTGGTATGTTGCTCCCCCAAGGTAGCGATCTCGAAAGCATCATCAAAAATCCACAAAAGGCAAAAGCGTAAGCCCCACCAAGCTCACCCAGTACGGTCCAAACACGCCCGGGCTCAAGGATAGAAAAGTAAACGATATAGCTGACACCAAATATCCACAACAAAAACGTTATAAGCGCTATCGCTCCTCGGAGTTTCATCCGGGCTCGACGCGGTGTGGGGAGCAACTGCGAGAACGAAGTGGCAGATATGCGGATTAGCTCGGCATTGCTGACTATTACCTTGGCCGTAAAAAGAGAGGCAAACCCCACCAGGAAAGAAAAGCATAGAATAATTGCAAAGCCAGCGAAGACGTATTGTGGATGAGCAAAGGAGAACGCCGCAAAGCCAAGGCTGCTAAGATATCTGTTAACCCCTACAAGTCCTATTACATACAAACCAGCCACCACGCCGGCCGCAGCTTTGACTACTTGCTCTGTCTCCATCTAACCGGCGGTTTCCCCCCGCATGCCTGGCTCATTTGGAAGCTTCCTTGCCTGATTAGCTTTCATTTAAGGCCCAACTTTATCAAACCCGAGGGAATCATCGAAGGCCCAAGCTTTTATTCCACAGGTGGATTGCCGAAGCAGTGAGTCGTGCTTCTCAACTAATTAGGCAGAAATAAAATCCATCATCTTCCGGCAGAACCTGCCTGCCGTCTCGGAATCCTGCGTCACTACCAGTACCGTATCGTCGCCCGCGATAGTTCCCACCACTTCATCCAGTTCCTCACGATCTATCGCAATAGCCAAGGAATTGGCGTTGCCGGGAGACGTCCGCACGACCACTAGGTTTTGCGCCACTTTGATGTCTTGCATATATTCATCGACAACGTCCGATAGCTTGGGGCCACTTTCCTCGGTTGGCAGCGAACGATAACCTTCGGGAGTTTTGACCAGGCCGATTTCGCGCATGTCGCGAGAGAGTGTCACTTGAGTGGTATGGATGCCACGCAGTCCTAACTCGCGCGCCAGTTCGTCTTGCGTGTAAATCTCCTTTGCACGAATGATCTGGAGGATTTGCCCCTGGCGAAAGCTTTTGTTCATTGCGATAGGCGTCCGCGGAGGGTGGCGAGACGGGCGGAAGCTTCATCCATAGCGGCAGCGACGGCCGTTGGTGCGGTTCCACCAGGGAGTGCGCGGCTTTTCATGCCTTCAATCGGATTGAGCAGGCGCGCCATTTCGGGTTTAAACTCGGGAGCAAAAGCTGCCAGAGAATCGCCGGTCCATTGCGACGGCTTCTTGCCGGACTTGACACTCTCAAGGACCAACTGACCCACAATCTGGTGAGCGCGATGAAACGCGACACCGCTGCGCGCGAGTTCTTCGGCAAGATCGGTAGCCACCACCCAGCTCTCTTCAGCGGCGGCTGCCGGTTTTGCGGGATTGAGGACGACCGATTCAGCCACCACCTTGGCCATAGCGAGTGAGCCGGAGGTCTGATGAAACGCGTCGAAGAGTGGTTCTTTGTCCTCCTGCATGTCGCGATTATAAGTGAGCGGCAAGCCCTTCATGGTGACGAATAAAGAGGTGAAATCACCGAAGACGCGGCCTGATTTGCCTCGGATCAATTCCAGCGAATCGGGATTTTTCTTTTGCGGCATGAGGCTGGAACCGCTGGTGACGCCATCGCCTAATGACAGCCATTCAAACTCCTCGCTGGAGTAGAGAATCCAGTCTTCCGCAAGGCGGCTGAGATGCAGCATGACCATGCTTGAGGCGTAGAGGAAGTCTAACGCAAAATCCCGGTCGGCGGAGACGTCCATGCTGTTGCGGGTAATGGCCGGGAAGCCGAGGTCGGCGGCGATGGCCTGGCGATCGAACGGAAAGCCGCTGCCCGCCAGCGCGCCCGAACCCAAAGGCAGAACGTTTATGCGGGAGTGCGCCTGTTCCATTCGTTCGAAATCGCGCGTGAGCATTTCGAAATAAGCGAGCAAATAGTGCGGCCAGAGAACGGCTTGCGCGCGGCGCAGGTGGGTGTAACCGGGAATAACGGCTGTCGGATACTTGCGCGCCAGCGCGAGAAGTGCATCCAGCAGCGCGGCGATTTGCGAAAGAATGGTTTCGGCTGCGGCCCGTAAATAGATCCGCACGTCCAATGAGACTTGTTCGTTGCGGCTGCGCCCCGTATGGATCTTCCCCGCGAGAGCGCCGATCTTTTCCTGCAGTTTGCGGATAACAAAGGTGTGGACATCTTCGTCGCTAGCGCCAAAGAGATACTTGGGATCTTGCGCTTCCTGGCCGATTTCGGCGAAAGCTGCGACGATTTGGGTGCATTCCGGGTCGGTCAGGATGCCGATGCGATTCAGGGCGCGCGCGAATGCCTGCGAACCCTCAACGTCGGCGAAGATCAACTTGCTATCGAAATGCAACGAGCCCGAGAACTGCTCAAACACTTCCGACGGCCCGGTTTCGAATCTGCCACCCCACAGTTTCATGGCTGCTTATTTAACGAGGCGCGCACTTTGATAGGCAGCCCGATAAGGTTGATGAAGCCGAGCGCGTCTTTCTGGTCGTAGCTGGCGCCCATCGTAAAGCTTGCGATATCGAGACTGTAGAGGGAGTTGGGGCTCTTGCGGCTGACGGGCTCGATGTTGCCCTTGTAGAGACGCAGAGTAATTTCGCCTGTGACGGGTTCGGACACGTGTTCGAAAAATGCGTCAAGCGATTCGCGAAGCGGTGTGAACCACAGGCCGTTATAGACCATTTCGGCGTAGTCGAGAGCCAGCTTCTGTTTGTAGTGGAGCGTGGTGCGGTCGAGCGTGAGCGCTTCAAGCTCGCGGACAGCGGCCATGAGGATTGCGCCGCCCGGAGTTTCGTAGCAGCCCCGTGATTTCATCCCGACGAAGCGGTTCTCAACGAGGTCAATCCGGCCGATGCCGTGTTCGCCGCCCAGTTTGTTCAAGTCTTCAAGCAATGCCACGCCGCTCAATTGATGTTGGCCGTTGAGAGAAACAGGAACGCCATATTCGAAGCCGATACTAACTTCCGCAGGCTTTGAGGGTGCATCGGCGGGGCTGTTTGAAAGCATCCAGATGTGATCGGGCGCGGCGTTGGCGGGATCTTCCAGTTCGCCGCCTTCGTGGGAAATGTGCCAGATGTTCCGGTCGCGGCTATAAATTTTTGTGGTCGATTGCGCGATGGGAACATTGTGCGTCCGGGCGTATTCGATGGCGTCCTGGCGCGAGACGATGTCCCACTCGCGCCAGGGAGCGATGACGTTCAGGTGGGGCGCAATGGCCTTGTAAGTAAGCTCGAAGCGGACTTGGTCGTTGCCCTTGCCGGTGCAGCCGTGCGCCAGTGCGTCGCAGCCGGTCTTCAGAGCGACTTCAGCCTGGCGTTTCGCAAGCAACGGGCGTGCGATGGAAGTGCCAAGCAGATACTTATGTTCGTAAACCGCGCCGGAACGGACCAGTTTCCAGAGGTAGTCGGTAACGAATTCCTCGCGCATGTCTTCGACGTAAACTTCCGATGCGCCAGTTTTGAGGGCTTTTTCTTTGAGCCCGTCGAGTTCTTCCCCACCCTGGCCGATGTCGCCGCATACCGCGACAATCTGGCAGTTGTAATGCTCCTTGAGCCACGGGATGATGATCGACGTGTCAAGACCGCCCGAGTAGGCCAGAGCCACCTTCTTCGTTGTTACTTTATTCATTCAAATTCCTTTTCCTGGTCGGGCGGGGCATTCAGGCGCACCAAGAGCGCCTTGCCCTGCCATGAAAGTCTTTAGTGTGTGACGCTTGTTATTGCAGCAGCGTCAGAAGAAGCGCTTTTTGCACGTGCAGGCGATTTTCGGCTTGGTCGAAAGCGACGCTTTGCGGCGATTCCATCACTTCGTCGGTCACTTCCTGACCACGCTTGGCGGGCAGGCAATGCATAAAGAGCGTGTCCGGGCGCGCTTCCGCCAGTAAAGCGCTGTTCACTTGATACGGCGCGAAGAGCTGCTTGCGTTCATCGGCTTCCGATTCCTGGCCCATGCTGGTCCAAACATCGGTATAAATGGCGTGCGCGGATTTCACGGCTTCAATCGGATCGTGCATGACCTCAATGCGAGCGCCGGAAAGCCGCGCTAGGTCGATCGCCTGCGAGACAATGGCCGCGTTCGGACCGTAGCCGGCCGGTGTAGCGATGGACATGTGCATGCCAAGCCGCGCGCAGCAAAGCATCAAGGAATGCGCCACATTGTTGCCGTCGCCCACATAGGCAAGCTTCAGGCCGCGCAGGCGCTCGAATTGTTCTTTTAAAGTGAACACGTCGGCAAGGGCTTGGCAGGGGTGATAAAGATCGCTAAGTGCGTTGACAACCGGCAATTGCGACCAGCGGCCAAGTTCGTCCACCGTTTCCTGGGCGAAGGTGCGGGCAACAATGACATCGGTCCAGCGAGCCAGGTTGCGGGCGACATCTTTGAGCGGTTCTCGATCGCTGATCATGCCGGTTTGGACCACGCAATCGCCGCCAAGTTGCTTGACCGCTAATTCAAAGGTCATGCGCGTGCGCAGTGAGGGCTTTTCGAAAAGCAGAGCGGCGTACCGGCCCTTCAGGGCGGAGGAAAAACGCTGGCGAGATTGCTTTACCTGATGTGAGAGGTCCAAAATCCCGTTTAACTGCTCGACAGAGAGATCCAGATCATGCCGAAAGTTAGAGACACGGGCTTGGGAAACCACTGGCTGATGAACGTGAGCGGCCACTAAAGTCCCTCCTGTGTATTATTATTCACTCTAATGAATAATAATACATTTGAGAGCGGAACGCAATAGCTATTCATCTGCCCGCTCGAGTGCGCTGCTGATAGGCCGCGACCTTTAGCTTGTTGCCGCAGATGTTCATGCTGCACCATCGGCGCGAACCCTTTTTGCTCGCGTCGTAATAATGAACAACACACGACTCACACTTGCGCACGCGTAAAGGCGGCACATCCGACAGCAGTTCGGCAACAGCCATCGCGATCGGACTCCAAATATCCTCTGGTTCCGCTGGCTCGAAGATAACTTGGCGCTCCAGTTTTTCGCCATTCCGCTGCAATGCGATTATCGGGGGATGTTGCCCCAGTAGCGAGTTGACTTCTGAAATAAATGCGTCCTTCACCGGAGTGCCCGCTTCTTGGCGAATCACCACAGCTCGCAGGCGTTCTCGAAACGCCAGCAGCTCTTCGAGGAACGCCGCTGCTTTAGGCATGTTGCTCCACTTGCGGGCCAAAACCCGGCCTTTTTGCGATGTGAGTAGACCAGATGCTGCCAGCCATCGAACCAGAGCCTCTGCATCAGGCAGGAGTTCTTTCGGCCCTTCCGTCAAGAAAGGTTTTGTGTTCAAGAAGTCTAAAGCCATCTGGTTTCCAACGAACAGAAATCCGTCAATCCATTCTTTGGGAGCTTTTGGTGTGATCGGCATAAACAAGTCTTTAGAGTCAACCGAAAAAATAATTATAACACTATTGTTGACACATTTAACGGTGTCATATATTATTTCAATTGTGAGGCCTGCACTGGTGAGCGAATCGCAAACACAGGGCTCCGTTTTGAACGCATTCCATTCTAAGGAACTGATATGACTACCTATCAACACGCCACCGTGCGCGGGAGAAAACTTTTCTATCGGGAGGCGGGCGACAAAGATGCGCCCATCATTGTGCTATTGCATGGCTTTCCCAGCTCATCGCACATGTTTCGCGACCTGATTCCGAAACTGGCCGATCACCTCCATGTGATCGCGCCGGATTATGTCGGCTTCGGTTATAGCGATGCACCAAACGCGAAGGAGTTCGAGTACACCTTCGACAACCTGGCGGAGCACATAGAGGAATTGCTCTTCAGTGTTCTTGGCCTGAAGAAGTTCAGCATTTACTTACAGGATTACGGTGCTCCCGTGGGATATCGGATTGCTTCAAAACATCCGGACGCGATCAACGGCATCGTAGTTCAAAACGGCAACGCGTATGTGGAAGGAATTGGCGAAGCTTTTAATCCGATGAAGCCGTTTTGGGCGGATCGCAATGCCGAAACTGAGAAGCCGGTGCGCGGACTGCTCACGAAAGACACCACTATCTTTCAGTACACGCATGGGGTCAAAGATCCAAAGCGGATCAGTCCCGATGCTTATACATTCGACCAGTTCTTGCTCGATCGTCCGGGCAACGATTCCATCCAACTCGATCTTCTTTACAACTATCAATCGAACGTTGCACTTTACGAGGGCTGGCACGAATACTTCCGCAATAAGCAGCCGCGAATGTTGATCGTTTGGGGAATCAACGATCCGTTCTTCACAGTGGAAGGAGCAAGGGCCTACCAGCGGGACATTCCTCAAGCCGAACTGCACCTCATCGATACTGGCCACTTCGCTCTTGAGGATTCCGGCGAATTCATAGCGGAGCGCATCCGGGAGTTTCTCGGCTAGCCGTTGACTTGCACCTGGAACCACCGGATCGGGAGAAAGGAACCAAGATATGAGATTCCCTGAAAAAACCACGGTAGTCGTTGCCCACGGAGCTTGGGCCGACGGATCGAGTTGGAACGAGGTCATTCTACCCCTCATCAAGCAAGGGCTTGAGGTCGTAGCTGCGCCTCTCCCGCTCACCTCGCTCAGCGATGACGCTGCCGCGCTTAAACGCACCATTTCGCGGACAAAAGATCCTGTGATTGTGGCAGGACACGCTTATGCAGGCGCGGTGATTGCGACCGCAACTGACGACCGTGTAAAGGCGTTGGTCTATGTAGCGGCGCTTGCCCCCGACGAAGGAGAAACTGTCGCCCAGGTCTTCTACCGCGACGAACCGCATCCGCAAGCTCCTAAGCTTGCCCCTGACGATGACGGCTGGATCTGGATGCCCGACGAAGGGTTCGCTAATGCGTTCGCGCATCACGCGACGGCAAAACAGATTCAATTGTGCAAAGCGGTGCAGCGGCCGATCGCGCTCAAGTGCATTCAAGAGCCAGCGCCGAAGCCGGCTTGGAAATCGAAGCCTTCCTGGTTCTTGATCGCGGAAGAAGACCGCATGATCAATCCCAGAACACAACATTTCATGGCAGAGCGAATGGGCGCTGTTGTTCATACGTTTGCCGTCGACCACACGCCTTTGCTCACCGCTCCAGAAAAGGTTGTGGAGATCATCTTGGCGGCCGCTCAAGTAAAAACCAATTAAGAAAGAAACAGCTATGAATCCATCCGTTGCGATTGTGACCGGCGCAAGCCAAGGAATCGGCCGGGCTACCTCGATTCGGCTGGCGCGAGATTTTTCTTCCATTGTGCTCGCCGCCCGAAATGCAGACGCGCTGACGGAGGTAGCGGCGGCTGTAAAGGCTGCGGGGGCCGAACCTCTGATATGCGATCTCGATCTGAGCAGACCCGAAGCTCCCGAGACTCTTGTTAGAGCTGCATCAGATCGCTTTGGCAGAATTGATGCGCTGCTGAATATAGCGGGAGCAGTGCCGCAAATCGACGTATTTGAGATGACAGACGAGCAGTGGCAAGCAGGCATGGAGCTGAAGCTGCACGGCGCTCGCCGTCTGACGATACGCGCTTGGGATGCGCTAAAGGACTCGAAGGGATCGGTGGTATTCATGTCCGGCAGCGCTGCGCTCGATCCAAAACCCGGCTTCGCAGCGGTGGCCGCAACGAACGCAGCCATCGTCGCCCTGGCCAAGGCTTTCGCGGAACAAGGAATCAAAGATGGCGTTCAGGTCAATAGCATAGTGCCCGGCGCTGTGATGACCGGGCGGCGCCGCTCGTTTTTGGAAAAATGGGCGCCAGCTAACAATATGACCGCTGAGGAAGCGATGAATAAGTTTCCGAAAGAAGCGGGTATAAGTCGCTACGGCCAGCCGGAAGAGATTGCTGCTCTACTGGCGTTTATGGTCGCGCCCGAAGCGAAGTGGATGACAGGCACATCGATCCGAATGGACGGCGGCGAGATCAAGGGAATATAGGTCGCTTTAAGCCCCCAAACTCGCATCATCATGATCGATTGGACAGAAGAAATACCGCTACTCCATCGATCTGCCCGCAGTGGTTAACGATCCGGTGGATTGGTCGGCGTGGCGTCCCGGCGACGTAGCGCGGATTCGTTGGCGGACTGTGAAACGGTAATCCCTTTTACGCGCCTTTAAAAAATCTCTTGCATTGGGCATAAAGCCGTAGTAGACTCACAAACAGATATAGTAGAGTTGAGTATGGCCGCAACCAAATTCACCAAATTAGAACTTCAGATTATGCAGGCGCTTTGGGATCAAGGAAAAGCTTCGATTCGAGAAATTCAAGAGGCATTCCCCGACCCCGACAGGCCGTCTTATACAACAGTGCAGACCACTGTGTACCGGCTGGAAGGAAAGAATGCCGTTCGGCGCGTCAGGAAAATCAGCAACGCGCACATTTTCGAAGCAGTGGTTTCCCGCAATGCGGCGCAGAGCAGATTGATTGACGATTTATTGGGCTTGTTTGGCGGCCGCACACAACCGGTGATGTCGCATTTGATCGAATCCGGCCGGTTGACGCTCGATGACGTCAAAGAGGCCGAAAAAGAGCTTCGCCGATTTAGCCGGAAGGCCGAATAGAAAGGAAACCCGATGATACCCGCAGACCTGACTTCCGCTTTATCGAATCATCTGTGGCAATCCACATTGTTTGCCATGGCGGCTGGCCTTCTTACGCTCGGCTTAAGGAAGAACCACGCCCGGGCGCGCTATTGGCTTTGGCTAATTGCGTCGGTGAAATTTCTCGTGCCGTTTTCTTTGCTGGTCGGCTTCGGGAGCAGCTTTGGATGGTCGAACGCAAGCACCGTGCGGCCATCGCCTGGATTCTCCCTTACCATGGAAGCGATCAGCCGGCCGTTCATCGCTCCGGCCGCTCCATTGCTGATGCAAACGCCGTCCACACCGTCGGCGGCAGGCATGGTTCCGGCTATCTTATTCGCGATATGGGCATGCGGCTTTGGAACCATCGCGCTGTTCTGGTGGGTCCGCTGGCGCAAGGTTTATGCGGCGGCGCGTGCCGCATCGCCATTGCCCCTCCGGGCGGATGTGCCGGTGCTATCGTCGCCAACCCTGCTGGAGCCGGGGGCTTTTGGCATATTCCGTCCAGTGCTCATTTTGCCTGAAGGCATCGCGGAGCATCTGGCGCCCGCACAGTTGAATGCGATTCTGACTCACGAGTTGTGCCACGTCCGCCGCCGGGACAATTTGGGCGCGGCGCTTCACATGCTTGTTGAAGCGGTATTTTGGTTTCACCCGTTGGTCTGGTGGATTGGAGCGCGCCTGGTGGAAGAACGGGAGCGCGCCTGCGACGAAGAGGTGCTACGGCTTGGCAACGAGCCCGAGATCTATGCCGAGGGCATTCTCAAAACTTGTCAATTTTATCTGGAATCGCCCGTGCCCTGCGTGTCCGGCATCACCGGGGCCGATCTCAAGAAACGAATCGTTCGTATCATGACTCAGCGCGTCACAAACAATTTGGGGCCAGGCAGAAAATTACTATTAGCGGCAGCAGGAGTAGCAGCAGTAGCGGGTCCCATCGCGTTCGGTTTAATGAACGCGCCGCAAGGACGCGCTCAAACGCCCGCGGCGCCTGCGTCATCCGAGCCAGCGTTTGAAGTTGCTTCTATTAAACCCAACAAATCGGGCGGCCGGGGGATGCAGATTGGGATTCAACCGGGCGGGCGATTTACAGCCAAGAACATCTCTTTGAAGAAGCTTATTGGAATGGCGTATGGAGTCGAAGATTTTCTGATTTCAGGAGGGCCGCCCTGGCTCGACTCCGAGAGATATGACATTGATGCCAAAGCAGAGGCTTCCTCCGAAGGCGACATGCGCAAGATGAGCGACGAACAAATGGAGGCGGAGATGGATCGCCGCAAGCTGATGATACAAGCCCTTTTGGCCGACCGTTTCAAGCTCACGCTCCACAAAGACTCAAAAGAGTTTCCAATTTATGCGCTGGTTATCGCGAAGAACGGGCCAAAGCTTAAAGCCGCGACGGCCGAGGAATTAGCGCCGCCGGAGCCGCCAGATCCTAAGAATCCACCCAAGCCAGATTCGAAGGGCATGTTCAAGACCCGGGGCCGGGGACTTCGTATGGGACGGGGCGAGTTGATCGGCCAGGGAGCGCAGATCTCGTTCTTAGCCGACGGCCTATCCAACCAACTAGGCCGCACGGTCCTCGATCAGACCGGACTGAAAGGGAACTACGATTTCGAACTGAAGTGGACACCCGACGAAAGTCAAGGCCAGATGTTCAAGGGACCGGGAGGTCCGGGAGGTCCGGGAGACGGTCCGCCTCCGCCCGATCCTAATGGACCTTCCATTTTCACTGCGATACAGGAACAGCTGGGGCTCAAGTTAGAGACGAAAAAAGGCCCAGTTGAAGTTCTGGTGATTGACCATGCGGAGAAAGCCTCCGAGAATTAGAGGCACCCTAAGATGGATTGCGTTGGGGTGGCTTTCCATCTTAAGCGCACTCGCTTCCGAATATTCAGGACAAGTCGTGTTTGGCGGCTTGCCGGTTCCCGGGGCTACCGTAACGGCGACGCAAGGCGAGAAGAAACCGATCAGCGTCACAGATCAGCAAGGCGTGTATACGTTCTCCGATTTACCTGACGGCATCTGGACGGTGGAAGTGGCGATGACGGGCTTTTCTTCCGTCAGCCGGCAGGTAACCATCGCTCCAAATCTGCCGGTGGAAAAGTGGGAACTGAAGCTGTTGCCGTTCAACGAAGTTAAGTCGGTCGTGATGAGCGCGCCTTCGGCAACTCCGCCAGCGGCCATCCAAAGCGGTTCTGAACCATCGCCAAGAGAACTAGCAGCAAAGGAAGCAGCGCCATCGCTGAACTCGGCAAAGACGGAGGACGAAAGCGCGGGCGCTTCCGACGGGTTGCTCATTAACGGCAGCAGCAACAACGGCGCAGCTTCGCCCTTCGCGCAGTTCCCGGCATTTGGCAACAACCGTTCAGGAGGACATGGACTGTATAACGGCAGCATTGGCATTATGGGAGACGATTCCGCGCTGGATGCTAGATCTTTCTCCTTGACAGGCCAAGATACGCCTAAACCGGCCTACAGCCGCATTACCGGAGTTGTGACCTTGGGAGGTCCACTCAAAATTCCTCACCTCCTTAAAAATGGACCTGTCTTCTTCGCCGGATACCAGTGGACGCGAAACCGCGATGCAACCGCGACTCCGGGCCTGATGCCCACCCTGGGGCAGCGGAGTGGCGATCTCTCACAGAGTCCGAGTGCGATCTTAGATCCGGCGACGGGGCTGCCGTTTTCCGGCAACGTCATTTCACAAAGCCGCCTCAGCCCGCAAGCGCTGTCTCTGTTGAGCTTTTATCCGCTGCCAAATTTCGCCGGCGGCGCGCGCTACAACTATCAAATTCCGATTGTCAGCGCTACTCACCAGGACGCCCTGCAATCGCGCCTTAGTAAGCCGCTTGGCCAGAGAAATCAGGTCTATGGAGGGTTCGCATTTCAGGACACACGGAGCAGCACGCCAAACCTGTTCAACTTTCTTGATACGTCCGCCGTTCTGGGAATGGCCGCCAATGCCAATTGGTCGCACCGCTTCGGCTCGCACGTCTTCATGAATCTGGGATACCAATTCAGCCGGTTGGGAACACACCATACAGCGTACTTTGAAAACCGCGAAAATGTTTCCGGCAACGCGGGCATCTCAGGCAATAATCAAAACGCGGTGAACTGGGGTCCGCCCAGCCTCAACTTCTCCAGCGGAATCGTGGGGCTTTCCGATGGACTCCCCGCCTCTAACCACAACCAGACGGGTGCTGTATCAGATTCCATGCTATGGAACCATGGCCGGCACAACATAGCGTTTGGCGGCGACTTCCGGCGGCAGCAGTTCAATTACCTGTCGCAAGACAACCCGCGCGGAAGCTTTTCATTTACGGGAGCGGCCAGCGGATCGGATTTTACGGATTTTCTACTCGGTGTTCCAGATACAAGTTCCATTGCGTTCGGCAATGCCGACAAATATTTTCGGGAATCGGTCTACGACGCGTATCTTACAGACGACTGGAGAATTAATCCGGAACTCACGTTGAATGCCGGAATGCGCTGGGAGTATGGCGCGCCTATAACGGAACTGTACGGGCGGCTGGTGAATCTGGACATCGCCCCAGGCTTTGCAGCGGTGGCTCCGGTACTGGGGAGCGATCCAACCGGCCTGCTTACCGGGCAGCGATATCCAGCGTCACTCATTCGTCCCGACAAGCGGGGTTTTGAGCCACGCGTTGGCATCGCTTGGCGTCCGCTCTCAGGATCGTCACTGGTTGTGCGCGCCGGATATGGAGTGTACGACAACACCTCGGTTTATCAGACAATCGCCACGCAGATGGCTCAGCAAGCGCCACTTTCGAAGAGTTTGAGCGTGGAGAACAGCGCGGCCAATCCGCTCACCCTGGCGAACGGATTCAACGTCTCGCCATCTACTACTCCCGACACATATGCGGTGGACCCGAACTTCCGAGTTGGCTACGCACAGAATTGGCAAGTATCGGTTCAACGAGATTTGCCGGGGTCGCTGCAAATGACAGCCAGCTATCTGGGCATCAAGGGAACGCGAGGACTCCAGGAGTTTTTGCCAAATACATACCCGACCGGCGCACTGAATCGTTGCCCGAGTTGTCCGGTAGGATATGTTTACATCGGCTCAAATGGCAACTCCTCCCGCGAGGCTGGGCAAGTGCAGTTGAGGCGAAGGTTGCATAGCGGATTTACGGCGACTCTTCAATACACATTTTCGAAAGCCATTGACGACGACGCAACGTTGGGAGGCCAGGGTTTCACGTTGACGTCGAGCGCGTCGGGGCCAAGCAACGGCCCGAGCGTAACTCTTATGCCGCCGGCGGCAGGGAGCGGGACCAACGCAATGGTGGCGCAAAACTGGCTCAATCTCAGCGCCGAACGGAGCCGTTCAAGCTTCGATCAACGGCACCTGCTGAACGCACAGATACAGTACACCACCGGCATGGGGCTTGCGGGAGGAGATCTGATGACGGGTTGGAGGGGCACGCTCTTAAAGGGCTGGACTTTTGCTAGCTTGATTACCGCAGGGAGTGGACTGCCGGAGACTCCTACTCTGCCGTTTCCCCAGAACGGCACAGGAGTCACCGGATCTTTGCGCCCGAACTACACCGGGGCTTCGCTCTATGCGGCTCCCTCGGGCTTGTTCCTGAATCCGGCGGCTTACGCGATTCCGCTGCCTGGAGAGTGGGGGAACGCGGGAAGGAATTCCATTAACGGTCCGGCCCAGTTCACCTTGAATGCTTCGATGGGGCGCGTGTTTCGATTGAACGACCGCTTTAATTTGGAACTGCGGATCGATTCGGCAAATGCGCTGAATCACGTTACATTTACCGATTGGAACACGGCCGTCACTAGCGCCCAATTCGGCTTGCCAACGGCTGCGAACGCGATGCGAAGCATGCAAACAACGCTGCGGTT
Organism: Bryobacterales bacterium; assembly: GCA_963718465.1. Taxonomy (GTDB): domain Bacteria; phylum Acidobacteriota; class Terriglobia; order Bryobacterales; family Bryobacteraceae; genus Bog-105. The sequence continues at coordinate 85,386 of CAVQZK010000009.1, forward strand.
GAGGTTCTAGCGCCATGCGGCTTGTTACGGCGTTATCGCTCTGCATAGCTACTGCCTTGGCGCAACAGATAGGGCAGAATGCGCCGCCCGGAGGCACGCAACCATCGACGTTCACCAGCAGCACTCAGCTGGTGGTGGAAACCGTTGTTGTTACCGACAAGAACGGGAGTCCGGCGGGAGGTCTGACGGCGAACGATTTCATGGTTACAGAGAACGGCATACCGCAAACCATCCGCGTTTTCGAACATCAGGACCTCCCGAAAGCTCCCAACACCGGCGCAACCCTCCCATCCGAGCCCGAACACATCCATATCTTCGACAAGTTGGGTCTGGCACATATCTCGCCCGAGGCCGGTGGCAAAATTCGCTACAAAGACCGGCGACTGCTGGCGCTGTACTTCGACATGACCGCGATGCAGGAAGGGGACCAGATGCGGGCGCTGAACGCGGCGAAGACATTCATCCGGACACAACTGCAGGCGGCCGATCTGGTGGCTATTATGAGGTACTCGGGCGGCGCTGTCGACGTTCTACAGGACTTCACAGACGACCGCAACCGGCTGTTGAGCATCATTGGAACAATGATTATAGGAGAACGCGAGGGTTTGGATATTTCTACCAGCGATGCGAGCGCGGCCGACACCGGAGCCGCCTTCGGCCAGGACGATAGCGAGTTCAACATCTTCAACACCGACCGGCAATTGTCCGCTTTGCAAACGGCCGCGACGATGCTGGGACAACTCAACGAAAAGAAATCGCTGATTTACTTCGCGGGCGGTCTGAGGCTGAACGGCCTGAATAACCAGGCGCAACTGCACGCCACGGTGAATGCCGCCATCCGCGCGGGCGTCTCGTTTTGGCCCATTGACGCGCGCGGGCTGGTGGCTGAGGCTCCGCTGGGCGATGCGACTAAAGGATCGCCGGGCGCGATTGGCATGTATACCGGTAACTCGGCGCTGGCGGAGACGGCGAATTTCCAGCAATCGCAAGACACGCTTTACTCGCTGGCGTCGGACACAGGCGGCAAAGCGCTGCTGGATTACAACGATCTGACGAAGGGAATCGTGCAGGCGGAGCAGGCCGTATCCAGTTATTACGTTGTTGGTTACTACACAACCAATGCAGCGTTAGACGGGAAATTCCGGCGGGTCAAGATCTCGCTGGCACGCGACTTATCAGCCAAGCTGGATTATCGCCAGGGCTATTATGCCGGCAAACAGTTCAATAAATTCACGGCTGCCGATAAAGAAAGGCAGCTTGAAGACGCGCTGATGCTGGGAGACCCTATCACGGAACTCACTATTGCGATGGAGGTGGATTACTTCCAGCTGAACCGCGCCGAATATTTTGTGCCAATTGTGGTGAAGATTCCAGGGCGCGAATTGGCGCTTGTCAAGCGGCGCGGCGGGGAACGCACGCTCATCGATTTTATCGGAGAGGTGAAAGACGATTACGGCTCAACCATCTCTAATGTGCGCGACAAGGTAAATATCAAGTTGAGCGACTCCACGGCGAGCGAATTGGCAAAGCGGCCCATTGAATACGATACCGGGTTCACTCTTCTTCCGGGTAAGTACTCCATCAAGTTTCTGGCGCGCGACGACGAGACCGGCAGAATCGGGACATACCAGACCGCGTTTGTCGTTCCCAACTTGAATAAGGAGGAAAAGCGGATACCAATCAGTTCGGTGGTGTTGAGCAGCCAGCGAGTGGATTTCAGAGACGCTCTGTATAACGCAGTGAAGGACAAGACTAAAAAGGAAGAGCCCAGCAACCCGCTGGTGGAGGATGGACAGAAGTTGATTCCGAGCGTGACGCGGGTATTCAGTAAGAGCCGGGGAATGTTCGTGTACTTGCAGGCCTACGAACCGGGAGTTGAGAGCGCCCGGCCACTGATTGCCTTCGTGAGTTTTTATGGGATCCAGGAAAAAGCGCTGGAAACGCAGCCGGTTCAGGTGACCAAAGGCTGGAACAATCGCCTGACGACGATGCCGATAAAATTCAATGTTGCGCTCGGTTCGCTGCCGGCCGGGAAATACGAGTGCCAGGTGTCTGTACTGGATTCCGCCGGGCAGAAAGCGGCATTTTGGCGGGCTCCGGTTGCGGTTGTGCCGTAGGGCGAAGTTTTAGCCTCGCCCTCCCCGACCTTTTGGGACTAATATAAGAGGGAGGTGAATCGATGAAGTCTTCTCCCCTTTTGACAAGCCGGCGCGAACTGCTGGCTGCTGGTACAGGCGCTGCCGCACTGGGTCTCTCTTCTCTCGCCAAAGCGGAGGTACCTGCGAGTAAAGTTTCCATCGTACGCTGCCGCGATTACAAGGATTTCAGGGGCCAGCTATCGACGGCCTTCAATCAGATCGGCGGTATTGAAACACTCGTGAGGGGAAAGACGGTTGCCATCAAACTGAACCTGACGGGCAATCCGAAGAACTTCCCGTTAACGCCCGACCTGCCCTACCGCACCGATGGGGCAACCGTCGCCAAAACAGTTCATCTGCTTTCGCAGGCTGGGGCAAAGCGCGTGCGCCTGATTGAGAGCTTCTTCCCTTGCTCCCAGGATCTAAGCCTCTGGTCCCGTTATGGGCTGGACGTGAACGCTATCAACAATCTAGGTACCAAGGTGGAATGGGAGAACGTACAAAATCGCGGCAATTACAACCAATATGTTCGCCTCAAGGTGCCGTGGGGCGGTTACATGTACCCGGCTTACACCATCAACAAAGCCTTCACGGAATGCGACGTTTACGCTTCACTCTCAAAGCTGAAGAACCACTGGATTGCGGGCGTCACGATGTCAATGAAGAACAACTTCGGCAACACGCCTTGCTCGCTTTACGGCAGCGATTGCGGTGCAAGCGGCAATGAAAATGCCACGAAGGAACGCGGCGACGTTTTGCACGCCGGCACTACCAAAGCGCCGTCGGGCGTGGATGCGGAACTGCATCCCGATTCACCGCGCGATCCTGGCTATCGTGTCCCGCGCATTTTAGTCGATCAAATCGGTATCCGCCCAGTCGATCTGGCCATCGTCGATGGCGTGGAAACCGTGCGTGGCGGCGAAGGACCGTGGCTTAAGGGTTTGGAACGAATGACGCCGGGTGTGATCATCGTCGGGCGGAATCCGGTTTGCACGGACGCGGTGGGAATGGCGGTTATGAGCTACAACACGAAAGCCGATCGTGGCTCATCGTGCTTTATCCGCGGCGACAATTCGCTCAAGCTGGCCGAAGCAGCCGGCATCGGCACTTGCGATTTGAACCGCATCGAAGTTGTGGGCTTGAGCTTGAAAGACGCGCGCGTTGATTTTGGGCCGGGCGCGGTGGGCAAGAAACTCAGCGAACTGAAAGCTTAGCGTAAGTAGTTGCATCCGCTACGCTCTTGCATATACTCAAGAGAATGTTTGGCGGAATCGAAGCGGGCGGAACTAAGTTTGTTTGCGGCATCGGCAGTGGACCAGACGATCTGGTCAAGGGTCAATTCGTCACTTCAACGCCGCAAATTACGCTGGCGCAAGTAGTCGGTTTCTTTCGCGAGAACGCGGGCCTGGACCTGGAAGCGATCGGCATAGGATCGTTCGGACCACTTGATTTAGAGCCAACGTCTCCCTCGTACGGATTTATCACGTCCACTCCGAAAGAAGGCTGGCAGAATTTTGATCTCGCAGGCACCGTAGCGCGTGCGCTGGATGTAGCTGTTGGGTTCGATACCGACGTAAATGCCGCGCTGTTGGGCGAAAGCCGTTGGGGCGCGGCGCAGGGGTTAAGCGACGCTCTCTATCTCACCATAGGAACCGGGGTGGGCGGCGGAGCGATGGTGCATGGCCAGGTTGTACATGGCCTGGTTCACCCGGAAATGGGCCATCTTCGCATCCCGCATAGTTTTTCGCTCGATCCGTTTCCCGGCTCGTGTCCTTTTCACGGCGATTGTCTGGAAGGCTTGGCCTCAGGACCGGCCATGGAGAAGCGTTGGAGCGTGCCCGCCGGCACGTTACCGCCCGATCACCGCGCCTGGGAGTTGGAAGCTCACTATCTGGCGCTGGCTTTGGTGAATCTGACGGTAAGCTTTTCCCCTCAGCGGATTCTGATTGGCGGCGGCGTAATGAAGCAGCCTCAGCTCTTCAAGCTCATCCGCCAGGAATTCGCGTATCTGCTAAACGGCTACGTCCGCCACCCCGAGGTTCTCGATCATCTGGACGCTTACATTCAACCTCCAAAGCTTGGCGGCGACGCAGGCATCCTGGGTGCTATCGTTTTGGCGGAGCAGGAAGCGGCCAGCACGGAAATCGATCAGTTGCTCAAGAATCGCGAATGGAAACGAGGCACTCGCAAGTGACATTAACCGGGGACGACGGAGCGATTCGGAACGCACC
>CAVQZK010000010.1:0-267772 GCA_963718465.1 Bryobacterales bacterium
CCGAAGGCCTGGCCGCGGAACATAACATGTTTTTGGCGCTGAACAGCGTTCTGGTTTCGAATCGAGTGCCGTGGCCGGAGTTCGCAAGATTAGCCGCGAAGGTTGGATTTCCGGGAACGGACGTCATGCTGGAGCCCGCCATGAAAGCAGGGGCGAATGCAACGCGAGATCTGCTGGCGGGATTAAACTGTCCGGCCGGCCGTCGTGGATTTTCCGATCGAGTTTCGAAAGGATGAGGATACGTTTCAGAAAGGCATGCCGAAGCTTCGGGAAGCCGCAGCCTTTGCAGCGGCTATTGGCTGTCCGCGAATGATGACTTGGATTATGTCATCAAGCGACACGCCAAAAGAGGAACTGCGGAAGATCTACAAGGATCGATTTACCGAAGCGGCACATGCACTGTACGACGTGAACGTGCGGCTTGCGCTGGAGTTCCTGGGGCCGCTGCACATCCGCAAACAGTTTAAATATGAATTTATCTGGCAAATGAACGAGATGCTGCAATTCTGCCAAGAATGCGGGCCAAACGTTGGCCTGCTGCTGGACGCCTGGCACTGGCATCACGCCGGAGCGACCACTGACGATATTATTCACGCGGGGCGGGAGCGTATCGTACATGTTCACTATGACGATGCGCCGAATTTACCGCCCGAGCAGATCAAAGACAACGAACGCCTGTTGCCCGGCGAAGGTGTGATCAACTTAACCGGTTTTTTACAGGCGCTCTACAAAATCGGCTACACGGACGCCTTGAGTGTCGAAGTTTTTGGACGCCTAAAGAACGTTCCCCCAGAAGAAGCGGCCAAGATGGGACTGGAGTATTCACTGAAGACTTTTGAGAAGGCGCATGTTCCCGAGGGCAACGGGCGCATTGCGGCGAAGAAGCTTTCAAAATAGATCGTCGGTGGCCTTTCGGCTAAGACTTGCATTTGCATTTTTACCGAGATATCTATATAATAAGAAGCCTGAGTATGGCGAAATCCGATTCTCTGCAAGGCTCGCTCGACCTGCTGGTTCTAAAGCTTCTCTCCCGCCGTCCCCGGCTGCATGGCTACGCCATTATGTCCGCCATCCGCGATACTTCCGAAGATGTCCTGCGGGTTGAAGAAGGCTCGCTCTATCCCGCGTTGCACCGCATGGAGGAAGCCGGCTGGATTCGCGCCGAATGGGTGAACAAGGAAGGCGGAAGGCGGGCGCGTATCTACGAATTGACCGTTGCGGGAAAGAAGCAACTCGCCGTCGAAGAGTCGCGGTGGCAGGCCGTGACGTCAGCGGTGAACCGGGTTCTGAAGCTGGCCTGATTATGTCTGTTTGGTCCAGAATTTCAAACCTCTTCCGGAGTGATCACCTAAACGGTGAGATTGACGAAGAACTCACGTCACATATCGAGGAGGCGGTGGAGCGGGGCCGCGATCCAGCCGAAGCGCGGAAATCGTTCGGGTCTCTGTTGCGGCACCGGGAAGAAAGCCGCGATGTCCGAATTGTCGTTTGGGTCGACTCGTTGCGTGCCGATTTAGTGTTCGGTTGGCGGCAACTAGCGAAAAAACGGACAACCTCGGCTGCGGCAGTCTTGTCGCTCGCGCTCGCCGTTGGCGCTTGCACGTCGGCATTCCGGCTGATCGACGCCCTTCTGCTTCGTCCCATGCCCGTCGCGCACGCCGATCGCCTGTACGCCATGTTCTTGCGCGGCACTGGCCCCGATGGCTCGTTCAGAACCAGCGAAAGTAACGAATATCCGCAGTTCCTTTTAATGCGGGCTGCGGTTAAGGACGATGCCGAGCTTATTGCCGCTTCGTATCTGGACCGGACCGATCTGACGTTTGCTTCAGACCAGGAGATTGAGAAAGTTCACCTGCAATATGTCTCCGGATGGATGTTTTCCTCGTTTGGACTTAAGCCCGCGCTTGGCCGCTTGTTGACCGAAAGCGACGACCTTAAGCCCAAAGCACATGCCTATGCAGTCCTGTCATACGATTATTGGGCTCGCCGCTTCGGACAAGATCCGAAAGTGATTGGCCGCACGTTTCAGATGGGCAACGATCTATATGAGATTGTGGGCGTCGCACCGCAGGGATTTACCGGTACGGAACCCGGTACATTCACCGACATTTTCCTTCCCGCCATGATGCACGAAGGTGTCACGCACGACGACTGGAGTTGGATCAGAACATTCATCCAACTGAAGCCGGGCGGCAGCGCTGAGCGGGTTCGCGATCGTTTGCAGGCGATATGGAACGCGGTTCAAGGGGAGCGCGCGAAAACTTTCACAAACTGGCCACGCCAAAGATTGGCGAAATATCTTAACCAAACGGTGTTAGTGGAACCGGCGGCTGCCGGACTCTCGGAAATGCGCAAAGGCTACCGGATCGCGCTGGCCGCTCTGGGCGTCATCGTAGCCATGGTTCTGCTGATCGCCTGCGCTAATGTCGCGAATCTGCTCACGGCTCAAGCGGCGGCTCGAGCGCGCGAGATGGCGCTGCGTGTGTCCATCGGTGCCGGACGGTGGCGGCTTGTTCAGTTGGTTTTGGTGGAAAGCGCGCTACTGGCTGTATTGGCGACCTTGATTGGAGCGCTTTTTGCCTGGTGGTCTGCGCCGTTCATAGTCGCCAGAATCAATCCGCCCGATAATCCGGCCCGTCTCGTTCTGCCGGCCGACTGGCGCGTGATGGCCTTCGCCATGCTGCTTAGTGTTGGTGTGACATTTCTGTTTGGCATGCTGCCGGCGTTGCGCGCCTCGGGGGTTAAGCCCGCCAGCGCGCTTAAAGGCGGAGACGACCCGCATTCGCGCCGTCGTTTGATGCACCTGTTGATTGCAATCCAAGTTGCGTTCTGCTTTGTAGTTCATTTTGCGGCGGGCGTTTTTCTTTCTACGCTCGACAAATTGTCGAATCAGCCCACCGGATTTTCGTCTGAGCGCCTTCTCACTCTCGAAACAGTGGCTAAACGGCCATTGCCAACCGAACTGTGGTATCAGGTTGCGGACCATCTTCGCGCATTGTCCGGTGTTGAAAGCGTCGCGCTGGCAGGCTGGCCGCTCTTAAGCGGCAAAACCTCTAATGGCTTCGTTGCGGTCAATGGCGCGCCGCCGCACGAGCTGCTGGCGTACTTTCTTCCGGTGTCGCCGGGTTGGGTAGACACCATGAAGATCCCGCTGATCGACGGCAGGGACTTCCGCCGAACCGATACTACGCCGGGCGCGGCGATTGTGAACCGGGCTTTCGCCAAGGAATATTTCAACGGCGAAGATCCGGTGGGAAAATCGTTTGACAGAGGCAAACGGCACTTCGAAATAGTGGGCCTGGTGAGCGACGCGCGCTACCGTAATATGCGCGAACCAATCACGGCCACGGCCTATATTCCTCTTCGTTTTTCACCTCCGGAATCACTAGACCAGGCGACCTTTCTGGTGCGGACATCCAGTTCAAATCCGCTGGGCCTGGCGCCCCTTCTTCGGCAGGAGGTGCCGCGCGCACGCTCGGAGTTCCGCGTCAGCAGCATTCGCACGCAACTGGAAATTAATCAGGCGCAAACCGTTCGCGAACGGCTTCTAGCAATGCTCGCTCTGTTTTTCGCCGCCGTCGGACTGCTGCTGGCGGGCATTGGTCTCTATGGCGTCCTCGACTACTCCGTACTACAGCGTCGCCGCGAACTGGGCATTCGGATTGCCGTCGGCGCACCGGCTGGCAATATCGCCCGCCTAGTTACAGTCGATGTTTTTTCGATGGTATTGTTGGGCTCTGCCGCCGGCGCAGCTACCGGCCTATTTTTGGAGCCATACGTAAAAAGCTTGCTGTACGAAGTCAAACCTTCCGATTTAGGCGCTCTAAGTCTCCCGTCTCTCACTATTCTTGTAGCAGCTTTGCTGGCCGCAGCGCCCGCGGTTGTCCGCGCTATTCGGATCGACACGGTGGCCATGCTGCGGGCGGAATAAATGCGCTTTTTCTAGTTGTATACTGCGGGTGAGACCGAACACCTATGAGTTTCTTCTCCAAGCAGTTTATCGATGTCATTCATTGGACGGAATCCGGCGATGGCACGCTCGCCTATCGCTTCCCCATGGAAGACATGGAAATTCAGAACGGCGGCAAGCTCACCGTGCGCGATTCGCAACTGGCCATTTTCGTTAATGAAGGCCAGATTGCCGACGTTTTCAAGCCTGGCCTGTACACGTTGAACACGCGCACCCTGCCCCTGCTCACGAATCTGATGAATTGGGACAAAGCCTTTCAGTCGCCATTTAAATCGGACGTTTACTTTTACTCCACTCGCCTGCAGACCGACCAGAAATGGGGAACCGCGACGCCCATTACCATTCGCGACAAGGAATTCGGGGCCGTTCGGGCGCGGGCTTATGGCATTTACTCATACTGCATCGCCGATGCCCGGGTGTTCTATCAAAAGGTGAGCGGAACCAAGCCGGTGTATCGCGCCTCAGAACTTGAAGGACAACTGCGCAACACCATAGTCGGACGGATGACCGACATGTTTGGCAGCAGCAGCATCGATTTTCTCGATATGGCGGGAAATCAAATTCGGCTAGGGGGAGCAGTGCTTGAGGCGCTGCAGCCCGTTTTCGCCGACCTCGGTATTGCGCTGGAGACTTTCACGGTGGAAAGCATTTCGCTGCCCGAGGAACTGCAAAAAATGCTCGATCAGCGCATTGGCATGAATATGATTGGCGATATGTCGCGCTATACGCAATTTCAAGTCGCGCAATCGATGCCCATTGCCGCGGCGAATGAAGGCGGAGGCGGAGCGGGTGCCGGTATGACGTTAGGCGCCGGGTTGGCCATGGGCCAGCAGATGATGAATGCCATGCGGCCCGCGGCGCCGGCTCCGGCGGTCCCTGTCGCACCCGTTGCCGGAGCACCGGCGGAGGGATCAAAATTCTGCATGAGCTGCGGCAAATCTCTGCCGCGAGCGGCTAAATTCTGCCCCGAGTGTGGCGGCCAACAGTAGCGGCTCTAAAATGAGCTCCACCAATTGCTTCCTGCTCCGGCGCTCGAATAACCCGTGATGTTGCGTTCCTCTCCCTCCACCCGATCGAATACAGACTGAATCGCCACCCGCCCCTGGCCGGAAAGCCGCACCCATAAGTAACCGTTGTTCGAGGTGAGCCACCCTCCGAACGCCTGCCGCGGTTGTTCGTAGTACAAATCCATTTGCACGCCCGGGTCCTTAAAGACCAGCGCCGTTGGCTTCACCAGAATGCTTTCTCCTGGCGCCAGATTGCGAACGAAAACATTGCCGGCTGCATGTATCAGCAGCAGCCCTGGTGCTCCGGCTGCCGAAAATCGGTCCATCACCTGTCCCATGGGGTAGTGCGTCTCCGTGTCGTTGCCATTCCGCGTTTGAAACCAGATGTTGGTTTGAAACCAATCGTACTCAACATTGCCGGTAGCGGCTAGAAATAGGTGTTCCCGCACGTCTATTGCCTGCCCGTGCTGCAAGGGCAAGGGGATCAATTCGCCCGGGCTATCCTGCGAAAACGCGATGTGCCCCGGTCCTTGCGCTTGCGTCATGATGAGCGGCAGACCTCCCAGCAGCCGCCTCCATCCGCCCTTCATGCTCATGGCCGTAACGTTCACTTGCGGGTCTTTCCACAAAAGCACATGATGAGTGAAATAAATGCTGTCCTCTGGCGCCAGCTTCAGGTCGGCAACAGGCACATATTTGCCTTCAATCTGGCAAACCGAATTTCCAAACTGCAGCTTGGCCATATCTTTGCGCCCAGGCAATTTTGACCAGCCGGATCGGGTAGCCACGGAGGACACATTCGTCGCCGCTCCGCACTTTGGGCAGGTGGTTTGTGCAGCGTCGAAAACAGCTCCGCACCACGAACATTTTGCCGAGCCTCCCGCGCTCACCGGGGTCGCCATAACAGGGTCTGCCGGAGCAACTGGAGGAGGCGGAGCGTTAACGCGCCTCCCGCAATTCACACAGAAATTGCCTCCCTCCGGAATCTTTCCGCCGCAATTTACGCAAAACATCAGACTGCCGGCTCCTTACTCGGTTGCGTGGTGTACATACATGGATTGGATGCCCACGCGCCCAGGCCCCGTCATTTTTGCCAAGCTCATATTCGTGCCGCCGAAGAATCCACTTCCCAGCCGCTGAAACTCCACGTCCATCTGCACAGTGGAATCTTTGTACAAGAAGGCTCCCGGCTCAACCATGATGCTTTCACCCGCCCCTAGCCGGCGCTCGAATACATTCCCGTAGCCGTGCAGAATCAGCAATCCTGGCGCGCCGGTGGTGATAAAGCGGTCCATATACATTCCTTGGCCGCCGAACAAGATGTTGGTGAGCCCTTTCACGCGCACAAACGAATAACCGATCTGGTGCGATGACAACAAGAACGCATGCTCGCGCACATCCAGTTCCATTCCAGGATGAAGCGGCAGCACTACCAGTTCACCGGAAGCATCGCGCGAAAACGCAATACGACCGGGACCGGTCGCCACGCTGATCAAAAACGGCATTCCGCCGAACACGCGCTTCAATCCGCCCGCCAGCGGCATCACCGACAGCGGCACCTGCGGTTCTTTCCAAAGCATCACGTGATGTTCGAAAAAAATGGAATCGGCGGCGCCCAGATTGATTTCCGCAACCGGGACGATTTCACCCTCGACCTGGCAGGTGCTGGCGTTGAAATGAATCTCGGTCATGTCGCGTATCCTCGGCGCTTCCCGCCAGCCCGATTCGCTGACCAGATTGCGGATATCCAGGGGCGCTCCGCAGGCTTGGCAAGCCAGCGCCGTTTTCGGGTTCATCCCCTGGCACCACTGGCATTGAATACGCTCCAATGGTTCGCCAGCGGGCATGTGCGTCGGGTCAGTCATAGTGATAAGCCTATCGCACACAATTCCTTCCCGCGTAGAATCGTTGCATGCCTGTTTTCAAACTGCTGCTCGCTTTCTGGCTGGCGGGCGGAGCCTTCGCTCAATCTTCAAAAATAGACGACGTCCTTAAACAACTCGACAAAGTGCAGCGCTTCCCGGGCGTTTCCATCTCCCCCGACGGCAACTGGCTCATCTGGCTAGAAACGCCGCGCGATCAACGCGGCAACACAGAAATTCATCTGTTCGATAGGAGAACCAACGCTCTGCGCTCACGTATCACCGCAGGCAACGGCCACGAAGATTTCCGCGAGCACGGCGTCGCCTGGGCGCCCGGCAGCAAACAAATCGCCTTTTTCTCGAACGCAGGCACAGGCGATCAGGATCAGGTATGGCTCGCCGATATTCCTTCCGGGAAAGCCCGCTCCCTTACCAATGTAAAAGGCTACGTCACAGCGCTCCGTTGGTCTCCCGACGGCAAGCAAATTGCCTTCCTGTACGCCCAAGGCGGCGGTGGCGGCGGACCCCTGGAAGCCGTACCCGCGCAAGTGGGCGTTATTGGCGGCGACATCCGCAATCAGCGCGTCACTTTGGTGAATGCGGCCGGCGGAGGGATCCGCGAAGTTTCGCCTACCAACCTGAACATCTACGAATACGATTGGTCTCCGCAAGGGGATCACATGGCAACCACGGCTGCTCCCGGACCCGCCGATAACAACTGGTGGACCGCCAAACTTTACTCGCTCGACCTCCCGTCCGGACAGATGAATCTCGTTTACACTCCTGCCGCCGAGCGCCAGATCTCGGTTCCGCGCTGGTCGCCGGACGGCAAGTCCATCGGCTTCATCGGCGGCATAATGAGCGACGAAGGTTTTCTAGGAGGAGACATCTTTCGTTGTACCCTCCGAAGGGGGACCCGCGCGTGACCTGACTCCCCAAACAAAGACGTCGCCAAACGGGTTTGTCTGGCAGGGAAACGACAGCATTCTCCTTACCGAATCGGTAGACGGCGGCGGAGCTATTGCGAAGCTTGACGTCTCCAGCGCCAAAACCGAGATGATCTGGAAAGGTACTGACGCCCTGCACCAGGACGGCAACTTCCCCAACTTCTCGCTCGCTTCAGACGGTCGTACCAGCGCCGCCATCCGCAGTTCCTGGGAGCGAGCTCCCGAAGTCTGGGCCGGACCGATCGGCGAGTGGAAGCCTGTCACGCACGAAAATTCGGGAGAAGCGCCGCACTGGGGCAACGCCGAAAGTTTAGTATGGAACAACGACGGTTTTCGCGTCCAAGGCTGGTTAGTTTATCCCGAGCATTACAATCCCTCCAAACGCTATCCGATGATAGTCGAGATCCATGGCGGTCCTGCCGGAATGCGCGGCGCCGGCTGGCCTAGCGCGCACTTCGATATGTCGGTCATGGCCGGCCTCGGCTACTTTGTCTTCTTCCCGAATCCACGCGGCAGCTACGGCGAGGGAGAAGATTTCACCAAAGCTAATGTTAAGGACTTCGGCGGCGGCGATCTGCGCGACGTGCTTACCGGTGTCGATGAAGTGCTGAAAAAGCTGCCAGTCGATGAGCGGCGCATCGGCGTGACCGGCTGGAGTTATGGCGGCTACATGACCATGTGGACCGTCACTCAAACCAACCGTTTTCGAGCCGCCGTAGCAGGCGCGGGAATAGCAAATTGGCAGAGCTATTATGGCGAGAACTCCATTGACGAATGGATGATCCCTTACTTCGGCGCCTCCGTTTATGACGATCCCGCCGTCTATGCGAAGAGCTCTCCCATCACCTTCATCAAACAAGTGAAGACGCCAACCCTGGTTGTGGTCGGCGAGCGCGACGGCGAATGCCCTTCGCCGCAATCGTTCGAATTCTGGCATGCCCTCAAAACATTGGACGTACCTACGGAGTTAGTGGTCTACGCCGGTGAAGGGCACTCTTTCCACGACCCCACCGACCGCACCGACGTATTGCGCCGTACGATCGACTGGTTTGACGAGCACCTCAAAAATTAGTTCGATCGCGCTTTGCGGAAGTCTCCTACAATCTCGGCCATAATGCTCAACGCAATCTCCTGCGGGGTCTCGGCTCCTATGTTCAGACCTGCTGGGGAATGGACCGCCTTATTGTCTCCTCCGCAACCCCATTTAACTCAAGACTCCTCCGAACCTCCTGAAACCTCCTTTTGTTCGCTACTAAAGCTATGTAAGCCGCCCCACTCAAGATGGCCTGTTCAACGGCCTCCTCGTCAAACCTACCCTGACTCGCTACCACAATCGCTCTTCGCGGATTAGCGGGCAACTCCGAGAAGTCCAGTACGCGCAGAATCCGGTCAACATCCGGAAAATCACGCAATTCCAGCAGCGGGTCCACTATTGTCACGCTGAACTGCAGCAGCCGTGCGAATTTCGCCAGCGCCACAGCCAGCGCCTCGCGGCCTATAATCACCAGTTCAGACTTCGCTGCGTCAACCGCCGCTCCTTCAGAAACACCAATCGAATAATCGCCGCGTTCGTGCGCTTCCCTTACCAGCGCCAGGTCTTCTTTCCGGTCCACATCCAGCAATACGCCAATATCGTTCACGGGCGTTTTCAGAATGTTCTCCAGGTGGTCGCCGAAAATAGCGCGGCACCCGGTATCGCCGTTCAAGCCTGCGATCTCCGGGAAAACGGAGCGGTCAATCAACACTGGATTGCCGCGAAACCCGCGATACGTCGGGATCAGAATCTGCGGCTTATGCTGCCGGTATTGGCGGATCAACTCACCCATCGTCTTGGCCTTCACCAGCGGTTGGTCCGCTAGCGCAATCAGTACCGCGCTCACATGCCGGCTCAGGGCATCGATTCCGCGTTGCAGCGAGGTCCCCATGCCACTTTCAAACGCGTCATTTACGACGATCCTGATATCCCGGGCTTGGAGCTGCTGCTGAATTGTCTCAGCGGCGAAGCCAAGCACGAGAATTATTTCCGAAACCCCCGCCGCGCGGACATTCCCAATCGTATGCTCCAGCAGCGTTTTTTCGCCTAAGCGCAGCAACTGCTTCTGCGAACCCATTCGCGACGATTTGCCCGCCGCCAAAACAATCGCCGCAACATCAGCCATAAGTCCCGAGGTTATCTCAAGCGGCAGCCTCGATAATGGAGACCAAATCGCCAGGAACCGGTATTATCCGTTTGCACTCGAATCCAGCGCTTCGCAGAAGGTTTTTCCATTCAACGGCGCTGCGCTCTTTGCCTCCAGTCACTGCCAGCATGTTCAGGTCACTCATTAAACGCCGTTCCAATGCCGGGTCGACGCGATCGACAACATCGGGCAGCACAAATTCGATCACTAAAACCCGGCCGCCATCGGGTAGAACGGAGCGGCAGCGACTGAGAATCTCGACCGCGCCCTCATCGTCGTAGCCATGAAGCACGTGTTTCAACATGTACACGTCCGCGCCGGCAGGCACGGCCTTGGACAGATCAGCGCCGGATGTCCGGCAGCGCGCGGCGAGACCTTCTCTCTCGAAGCGTTCTGCCGCTTTTTCCACAAATTCCGGCCGGTCCACCAGCATTCCTCGTAAATTCGAAAAGCTTTTCAGAACCGCCGCGAGCAACGCTCCTCCGCCTCCTCCCAGATCGGCAACGGTGTGGTACTTCTCAAACTCCCAGGCTCGCGCGATAGGTGCATAATCCTCCGCTGGGGCAGTACCCATAACGGCGCCGAAGATAGCTCTGGCGTTCGGGTCCTTTGACCAGCGCGACGCCACCCCTTCCCGCTCCATAATGCGTGCAGCACTCTGACCGGTTCGCACGCACTCTGTCAAGTACGACCAGCTGTCGGCGAGCAGGTCGGCCCAGAATACGACGGCGGCCCACTCCGAATTGGGTGCATCTTTCCGGAGCGGCTTGCCAAATTCCGTTAACACGAAATTTCCAGGCGTGGTCTCAGCAACCATGCCGAAGCTGGCGAGAGCTCGCAGCAGCCGGTAAAGCGAGGCCGGTTGAGCGCCGCACGCATCGGCTAACTGCTCAATCGGCCGCGGGTCGACGCCCAGAGCATCGGCTAAGCCCAAACGGGCGGCTGCCGCGACCATTCGACTGCGCGAATAGCCCATCGCGATTTCCGTCAGTGTCATGCCTTCCATGCGGCCGCCTCCAGAGGCCAGCATAGACGATCCTCTGCGACGCTTCCTATGCAGCGCGCCTGAGCGATTAAAAGTTCAACGTGGCAGTGGTGACGATCACGCGGCCTGAGACTGCCGACCCCTGGAAAGAGCCGTACGCGCTGGTGGGCGGCGATACGGTGCTGGTGATTGAACCAAAGCCGCCGGCGTTTGCCGCGAAATTCGGCGCGCCGAAATTGGGGTGGTTCATGATGTTGTAAAAACTAGCCCCAATCTGAAAACGGAACCGTTCACGTATGGGGATGACTTTGTAGATTGTGTAATCGATGTCGTAGTAACCGGGCCCACGGAAGGAGTTGCGAGGCAGATTACCAAAAGCCGGCATCGCTGAACGAAGATGCCGAGAGGCAGGGCGTATTCACAGCCGAAGGGCCGCAATTGGCGCTGACAGGGCCAGTAACAGTGGCCAGGAGCGCGTTAGTGGCCGAGAAAAAGCCGTTGTTGTATCCGCCGCCCGGGGTGATGCTGTTGCCGATATTCGATTCAACAACACTGAAGGGCATCCCTGAGCGCGCGAAGAATTTGCCTCCCATCGTCCAGCCGCCAATCACCTTGTCGACAATGCGATTGCTGAATTTGAACGGAGTTTCCCAGGTGAAATCGGCCGTGAAACTGTTGCGGATATCAAAATCGGAGTTGCTGTAATTCAAAGACTTGTTGTAGGGATAAAAGACGCCGGTGAAGGAGCTGGAATTGTTGTAAGGCGTTCCAGCCAGGCTGGAGAGATCGTCGAGCGCATGGCTCCAGGTGTAGTTGGCCTGACCTTGAAAGCCGTAGCCCAGTGAACGCCGGAATTGCACGGTCATGCCGTTGTAATTTGAAATACCGTCATTTGCGACGCTTGTGACCAGGTTGAATCGCGGATCGGGGGCGGTTGCGGGGAGGAATCCAAACCCAGGGAGGCCAGCCGCGTTCGAAGCGTTCAACAGATCGTTCTCGAGGATCAGGTCGTAGCCATGATTGCCTACGTAGCTGATGCTCAGGGCCGACTTGGAATCGAGTTCCTGCTGAATTCCAAAACTCCATTCAGCATATTTCGGGTTGTAAATTTTGTTCGGAGTCAAAAAGATTCCGGGCGGAACGAACTGGGCGGTGGATGGCGTGATGGCTTGAATCTGCTGCAAGGTATAGCCGGAGGCAAAGCCTTGGCGAAAAGCCGTGTTCGCGGCCGAAGCGGTGGCTGGGGCAGTGCCAGGAGCAGCGCCAATGGGGGCCGAAACCAAGCCAGCTTCAACAGTTGGAGTAAACACATTTGGAGGATTCTCGAATACGGAACTGACCAAATCGCCCGGCGCGAGATCGGAGAAGATGCCAGCTCCGCCACGGATGACGGTCTTCCTGGTTGGGCTGTAGACGAAGCCGATACGCGGCTGATACACCACTGGCTCTATCGATCCGAATTCCTGCGTGAGCCCACTCGCAATGGATTGGTTGTACGGGATTGATGCGTAAGCGGCCGTGGGATCCCAGGCACCGTTGTAGCGCGAGAAACAGCCGCCGAGACAGGAGGGATCTCCAGTGCGGTCGAAACGTACGCCCAGAGTCAATTTAAGGTTGCTCTTGATGGCCCACTCGTCCTGCAGGTAGACGCCGAGATTGTAAAACCTGGTGTGCGCGGCGGCGAAATTCGTGAAGGATTGCTGATAAAGGCTATTTCCGGAAACTAAGCTGCCGGTCACAAAATCAGCCATGCTCCCGAAAATGTATTGACCGCCCTGCGTCAAGGTTTGAGGCCCGATGTCAGTGACCTGGTTCTTGCGATAGTTTCCACCAACTCTAAAGGTGTGGTTCCCGCGAACGATGGAAAGATCGTCGATCACCTGGCCTTGAGCGACGTTTCGGCCTTGCGGGTAGACGTTCGTCAGAAAGCCGATGGGCGTAAAAGCCCCGCCACTGCCGCTGGCGCCGCCGTTCCCCGAGAAGTTAAAGAAAGTGGGAAATGCCGATAGCGACGCGGGAATGCTGGCGGGACCGAATTCCGCCGAGTACCACATGGCCGAGCCAATGGCCTGGTTAACGATATTCGGGGAGATGACGTAGGTGTAATCAACTTGCCCCTCATACTCAGGCTGGATGCTTTGGGAATTGAAAGCCGGATTGATGGCGCTAGTGAACGTCGGCTGCTGGCCGTGATCGGTTCTGAATCTGAAGAAGATTTTTTGCTTGTCATTGAGCTGCTGATCGGCGCGGGCGACCATCAACCACTCTTTGTTCTGGTTGATGGTGTTTACCCCAAACGCGGAGGCGCAAGGAGTGTCGGCGCCGAAAGTACCTCCCGAGCCGGTGGGAGTGCCAGCGAGATCTCCGCATCCGAGACTTCCACTAGGATCTTGCAGCGGGCCTGAACCGGTGGTAACGGGAACCGCGCGGCTGGCGCCGGAAGAACTGTTGTACAGGTTGAAAGCATTCTGATAGAGGGCGGCCTGCGAGGGTTGGACGTGGGCAAGCGCGTAGGCTTCGAGCTGCGGGCTGGGTATGGAAGCGAACCCGGCTGACGGAAGAATGTAGCGAATGCCTTCGGTGTCCAGAAAGAAGAAGGTTTTGTTCTTAATCACCGGACCGCCGATAGAAGCGGCATACTGATTTGAATTCGCCCTTCCGCGCGGAGTACCGCTGGCATTCTTAAAGAAATCGTTGGCGTTCAGAAGCGCGCCATTCCAATTCCAGTTCAAGTTGCCATGGAACTCGTTGGCGCCCGATTTTGTGACCTCATTCACCTGCGCGCCCGCCTGGCGTCCGTAAGCAACGCTGTAAGCGTTCTGAACCACCGCAATTTCGGAGACCTCGTTAGCGCCAAGCGTCAGGTTGCTTGAACCGGAGTTGTTGAGGTTCAAATACGGATCGTTATTATCGTTTCCGTTCACCGTAAAGAGATTGGAGTTGCCGGGCAAGCCGTAGGAACTGAAATTCCCGTAGCCGCTTCCCGTGTTCACGACTATGCCGGGAGCGGTAAACGCCGGAGTTGTCGTGTCCCCGCCCGGCATGGGGAGATCTTGAATCTGACGCGAGCTGTATGTGCTGCTGATGTTGGCGTTTTCCGACTGCAGCAAGGGGACTGAATCGGTGACCATGACGATCTCTTTGGAACCCTGGGGCTTGACAACCAGATTGATATTGGCGACTTGTCCGATGGAGACGAGCACGGAGCCGCTATCGGACTTCAGACCGGGACTTGAGGCGGAGAGTTGGTAATTGCCAGGCGGCAATGTGGTGAACCGGTAGCCTCCCGATTGGGATGCGTTGCTTGAACGTGTCTGGCCGTTATCCAAATTTCTCAATGCCACAACAGCGCCGGGAACGACCGCTCCGGTTGGATCGCTTACGGTTCCGGCAACCTCACCTGTGGTGATGGTTTGAGCCAGGAGGACCGATGCGGCAAGCGTGGCGAGCACGGCCCGCTGGAACACCCGCGAAAATCTGTTTAATGGTGAGTAAATCATTTCTTTTAGTCTCCAAGCCCTGTCTGTTGCAGTTGGGCAATCCATAGGCCAATCTCTTGAAACGTTGAAAAATCGAGGGCAGATCCTGAAGTGAATACCAGAGAATTCAGCAGTAATACCAGAGGCGGCTATTGTTTTTGGAAGATGTAAATTGCCGTGCATTTTCACTTTTGGTAGGTGAGCCGAGTGTCTGGATCGGTCCCGGATCTTCGCAGGTGGGGCGGGGTTTTTCCCGCCTATAAATATATATAAGGGGAATGGGGAATAAATCGGGGTCATGGACGCTGGGTTGTGCTTCGCGGGATGAACCTGGAAGGCGACAGCGGGGGTGGTTTGGGCAAGGCGGGTTTGAATTGGCGCAAGCTGGCCTGGGTACTGAGCGCGCGGCGCGAAGCGCTGCGGAATTGGCTTCTTTTTTTCGGTGATGCGAGTGCGCACTTTGTGAGGGTTAGGGCGGGCGTGGCGGCCCAGCAGCGCTAGATGGACTAAACGACTTGGAAGCGGTGTTGGGGGGTGGTTTCCAGAGCCGACAGAGAGTTCACAGGTATCCATACATATCAGGGTAGAGAACCGGGGAAGTGGAGTATGGTTTTCTGAAGAGGTAAGTGGATGAAAACGTGGGAGATAAAAGTTTTCAGTTTTTTGAACTGGGCGAGGATTGCGGGTGCGGGGCTCGAAGGTCTTAAAAGCGGGTGGTTGCTCTTTTACAGTTGGAGCGAACCGAATTTAAGAAATTTTCGGATGTATTTACCGGGATTGTTTGTGATTCTGAAGCGGTTTTGAAAAGATTGGTGGGGATTACTTCAGGGTTTTTGAGTATTTCAATTTGGTTACAGTCGGAAGTAACGCGTTCGATTGCCGGGGGACGGTAGGGTAGGAGGGTGTACAAAGGATTGTGTAAACGCTCTCGCAAAATCCACTTAGTTGTCCGCTTCGGCCTCATGTGCCGTGGCAAGCCCCAAACGGCGAGTCAAAGAAAGTGGCCGCCGTTGAAGTGTTTTTCTCGGGGTGTTCGGGGTAGATGTCCACAAATTGGAGTTTAACCCGGGGATGGTCGTTTTCGCATCCGGTACTGCACCGGCCTGAAAGCGAAACGGGGTACTCAGGACGATCGCGTTGATTAAGGCATCGGCGCGATAGTCGTTGCGTTTTACTTCTGTCACGATGGCATCGACGGTACAAGAATCCTGCAGGGTAAGTCCCCTGCCAAGAGCGTATCCGAGCAGTTTATTGGTGAGATTACGTAAAAACACATCCTTCCGCTCGAGTAGCATGGCCTTGAGCTCGGCGGGCCCGTTAAATGACGTGCCATCGGGCAGCTCGCCCTTCGCATCGATCGGTTTGCCGGCTTCCTCGGTTCGCCATTTTCCCATCACGTCGTAGTTTTCGAGAGCAAAGCCCATCGGGTCAATCCGCGCGTGACAGGTTGCGCAAACCGGATTTGCGCGATGCTGCGCTAACCGTTCCCTGACAGTTTGGGAAGCTACCGCTGCGCCTTCCTCGAGCGGAGGGACATTGGGAGGGGGCGGAGGCGGCGGAGTTCCAAGAATCGTCTCCAGCAACCACTTGCCGCGCAGGACTGGACTCGTGCGCTGAGGATGCGAGGACACGGCCAAAACCGCGGACATGCCGAGCAAGCCACCACGATTACTGTTAGGGGGCAGGTCGATTCGAGTCGGTTGTGAATCTTTGAATTGTTTTACGTTGAGTCCGTACAGCTTCTGCAGCTTTCGAGTGGCGATGGTAAAGTCCGAATCCAGAAGGTTGAGCACGGAAAGATCGCTGGCGAGAATTTCACGGAAGAACAGGATGGGCTGATAACGGATGTCCCCCTGCAGTTCGGCATCTTTCCACGCTGGAAACAGTCCGGTATCCGGCTCGATACTTTTGCCCAGATCGCGGGTGCGAAGCCACTGCTCCACAAAGCTCTGGGCGAAATCGAACGACTTCGTATTGCGCAGCATGCGCGCTACTTGCCCTGTCAGAATTTCAGGATCCTTGAGTTTGCCCGTCTCCGCAAGAGCCATGAGAAGACTGTCAGGCATGCTGCCCCAGAGGAAATAGGAAAGGCGGGAGGCCAAGGCATAGTCGTCAAGGGGCCGCATGTCCGGCGCGGGATTCGGAGTTTCGGAACGAAATAAAAATTGCGGGGACATCAGCGCGGCCCGCAAAGCGAAAAGCACCGCCTCATCAAACGAATCACCGCGCATCAAAGCTGCATGGAACACCTGTAAATATGACGCGAGTTCACCGCTCTGAAGCGGCCGCCGAAAAGCGCGGGGTAGAAATTCGCTGAGGATGGTATGCGCGGCGGCGTCATTCGTGACGCTGGGTCCAGGCTGGGCAATCAGGAAGCGGACCCTGGATCTCGGGTCTTTGGCAGCCGAATCGAGGGCGAGTTTGGCGGCATCGAGATACTTTTCGGCGTGAATCGGAGATATGAAAAGAGTCTCCGCCGCATTGTCGAAACCTTCCCCGCCCGCGCCATCGAGGGGGAGCGCACTGCCGGCATCGACGTGCAAGTTGAGCAGGTCACGAATCGTGGCGCCATACTGAGCGCGACTCAAGCGGCGTATGGGCGCAGGCCCCGGAAAAATGCCGGCCGCGCAGGCTTCGACTTGCAACGCATTTTGAGCCCAGCTTGAAAACTGTTCCCGCTCGTCGACCGACGGAGCAGGCATCCCTTTGGGCGGCATCTCGCTATTCCGGACGCGAAAGATGACCTTGCTCCAGGTCTCGGCCTTATCGTGAAAGCTCGTCTGGGGCGACAGATCGGCGGCGTGAAAATTTCCCGCGGGGCTCTTGCCGGAATGGCATGCCGCGCAATAGGTCTTGATGAATTGGGTGCCCTGATCGAGCGAGTATTTGGAACTCTCCCCTTGATCGGCAGGGAAAGCCGCTGCGGCGGACAATAAAAAAAATGCAGTTCGAAACAGCGCCGAGCCGGACAATCTATTTATGTTAGGGCGGGAATCCATCGTCGCCGTGTATGATCGGCACGTTTGCCGAGAATGTTTCGCTTGCACGAAATCTTTCTCTCAACCATATCAGCAAGTGGGCCAGCAGGCGCGTGCGAACGGTCCTGATTCCTCAAGAAACTAGTTTTTTCAATGTAAATGTGTGTTTCGTGGGTTCTTCCGACTGATGTTCCTCGTCCGGCTTTAACACTCGTTCACGGGTGAGTTCTATCTGATCTCCCGTAATGGTGCCGCTATACAGGAATTTCACCTTCGTGCCGCTGTAATAGTTCGTGGTGATGATCGAAAACTTCAGTTTGTCGCCAACGAGCGAGGCTTCCTCAATGGGGAGGTCGATTTCATCGCCGAAAAGCTTTCCCGTGATGCTTCCGGTTCTGGTGACCTTGAACTGAAACGCGATATCGTCTTTAGCGCCGCGCTGCCCCGGCGCCTGTCCGGTCCAAATACCGTTCAGGTCGGCCGCGACCGTCACGGACACCGCGAGAGCACAAAGAAGCACGCTTTTCCGGAGCAAGCGCATCGCCGCAATGTTAGCACCGTCGCGGCCTCGGCGGAGCGATCCCAACCAGATCAACTTGAGTGCGAGTTGCAACTGCCGGTTACCGGCGGCCGTCGTATCTGTGCGAAAACATCTGATCGAACAGCAGGTGATGCAATGGGTTAAACAGGCGCGGCTTTCCGATGCTGACCGGCTCTTGCAGACGTAAGGAAGTCTATCCAAGCACTCATTCCAGCGGCATTTTTCGAAGAAACCCTCAACGTCGCCATGCCGGGACGCACGCGCTGGATGTTGGCGTCCGCAGCCGTCGAATCAAACTCGACGGCTTCAGCCAAATCCATCTTGGTCAGTATGGCCACATCCGCGGTATTGAAAATAGTTGGATACTTGAGGGGCTTGTCTTCACCTTCCGTCACTGAAAGAAGCACCAGCCGCAAATCTTCGCCGAGATCGTAAGAAGAGGGGCACACCAGGTTTCCCACGTTCTCAATGAACAGGAAATCCAATTTGCCGAGGTCCCAGCCGTCCAGCGCCTTCAGCACCATGGCAGCTTCCAAATGGCAAAGAGTTCCGGTGGTGATTTGCTTTACAGGGACTTGGGCGCAAGCCAAGCGTGCTGCGTCATTTTCCGTGGCCAGGTCGCCGACAAGAGCTGCCACACGGTGGTTTGGCCGCAGGAGCGCCAATGTTTTCTCAAGAAAGGCGGTCTTCCCGGACCCTGGACTCGATACCAGGCTCACCACATAAACGCCGGCATCGTGGAACCGCTGCCGCAGTTCGCGAGCCACAAGATCGTTCTGCTTGAGAACATTCTGCCTTACTTCCACCAGCCGGGGTTGCGTACTCATTCCTGTATCTCCATGGCGACCACTTGAAGCTCCCGTCCCTGCAAAATTTCGGATACGGGCGTCTGGCATTCGGGACAAACGAACCACTGCGGCGAATCGAGCATGCGCGGCGCCAGGCATTTCCCGCAATACACCATAATGGGAACTTCTTCGATCACCAAACTGGATCCCGCCAGGCTTGTGCCCTCGCAAGCCAACTCGTACGACGAGAGCAATGCAGCTTTCACCACGCCCGCCAGAGCGCCAAGCTTCAGATGAACCGCGTTCACCCGCAGGCTTGCTCTTTTGAGAGCTTCTTCCTCGGCTATCTCCACTATGCTCATCGCTATTGAAAGTTCATGCATGGAATCGACGCATTTTGCCGAGATACGCGAACGCCGCGAGGGCCGCTTGTCCCAAGCTGATGCCTCCATCGTTAGGCGGTACGCAACAGTTTGTCCAAATATCGATGTTCCCGCCGGCAAAAAAGGATTTTAAATCGAACATCAGTAACTCGTTCTGGAAGACGCCGCCTGAAAACACCACGGTATCCAACCCGAAGCTTTCGCACAATCGGGTCACGGCGGTATAGAGACCTTGAGCGAGGCCGCACTGGAAGGCACGCGCGCAGACGGCCGGATCTCTTCCTCGCAGACGGTCCTGCACCAGCGATCGGAGCAGCGGGCGAAAATCCAATTCCTGTCCAGTGAACGGGAACGAATATGGCTGCGCGAAACTCGCCGCCTTGGCCAGGCGCTCAACCCACATGGCGGCCTGACCTTCAAAGGTTACTTCGCGCGTGAAACCCAACAGCGCGGCTGCGGCATCGAACAGCCTGCCGACCGATGTGGTGGTAAATGTCCTGACCCCTTTTTGAATCAACTTGGCTGAATCCCGGTGGCGTGCGGAAAACCTGAATAGCTCCGCGTTGAGATCGGGCAATCCGTCCACCTGGACAAGGAATCCGGCGGCGGCCTGAACCGGGTATCGCGCGGCGGCATCGCCACCGGCGAGCGCCGCGGGACGCAGGTGCGCGACGCGTTCAAAACCCTCAAGAACGCTTCCGGTGAAGATCTCGCCTCCCCAAATGGTTCCATCGTCTCCGTATCCCGTCCCGTCGAAGCTTACACCTAAAACGCGTTTCTCCCAGGCCGCGCGCTCCGCCAGAACGGAGGCAATATGCGCCCGGTGGTGCTGAATGGAATGCGGCGACTCCACACCGCCCAGCGTGAGCGCATGTATTGAGGAGCGATACTGCGGATGAGCGTCGTGAGCGATGATGAGATCCGTCAAGCTCATTTGATACATCGAAACCAAGTCCCCGATGGCCTCTTGAAAAGACTGAAACGCCTGGTATTGATCCAGATCGCCAATATGCTGGCTCATCAAAGCCTGACCATTCACAACCAGCGTGACGGTATTTTTCAGATCGGCGCCAGTCGCTAAAACCGGATGCGCAATTGGAATGACTGTCACGACGCTGGGAGCATAGCCTCGAGAACGGCGGAGAATCACGGGACCGAAAGTTCCCGCAGTGGCGATGGAATCCTCAATCCGGCGCGCGATGGGACGGTCGCCAATTAGAAATGCGTCGGCAATTCCCGCGAGTTGCGTCAGCGCTTCCTGATCTTGATATGCAATCGGCTCATTCGAACGATTCGCGCTGGTCATCACCAGAACTTGTGGAGCGCCCGCGGCGAAGAGCAGGTGATGGAGCGGAGTATACGGCAGCATCACCCCCAGATTGTCGTTTTCGGGAGACACGCCGGGAAAATGTTTCCTGGCTGGAGCTATGACAATGGGCCGCGCCACCGAAGTTAAGAGCGACTCGGCCGCAGGCGAGAGATCCACTAAATCACAAGCCGCGGCAACGCTCGGGACCATCAAAGCAAAAGGCTTCTCTTTGCGAAACTTCCGGCCGCGCAACGATCCCACGGCCGCCGCATTTCCCGCATCGCACGCTAAGTGATAACCGCCCAATCCTTTAATCGCCGCGATCGCGCCGGCATTTAGCGCCTTCACAGCCTGGGCGATAGCGGCCTCGTCGCCGGTGACCGTCCCGTCTGCCGTTCGCAGGCGATAGTGAGGACCACAAGCCGGGCAAGCAACTGGCTGTGCATGGAAACGGCGATCAGTGGGATCGCTGTACTGCTCAAGGCAGTATTCATCTAAAGCCCAATCGCGCATGGTGGTGTTGTCCCGGTCGTAGGGCAGGCTCAAAATCACTGAGTGGCGCGGGCCGCAGTTAGTGCAGTTGATGTACGGATAATGATAACGGCGGCTCGAAGCATCAAACAATTCTTCGAGGCAGGAATCGCACACCGGCAAGTCCGGCGAAATCCGGGTGCTGGGGCGGCGTTCCCGGAGCCGGCTTTCCCGAATCGTGAATTCGTTGTACCCGGCGGGCTGGGCGCGGTGAACGTCGATTTCCGTAATGCTGGCCGCCGTTGGGCGGTTCGTTTGGAGAGAGAGTACGAACGCGTTAAGCGCGGGCTCGGCACCCTCCAGATGGATCTCTACGCCGTCTTCGTCGTTTAACACCCAGCCCGCGAGCCTATTGGCTTGGGCCAAGCGAAACACGAATGGCCGAAATCCGACACCCTGTACGACGCCGCGAACCCGAATGCCGCAGGCGCTCTTCATGGGTCATCCCGCCACTACGCAGCCCCGGCCCTGCCAGCCGGCCTGCACAACATCGCCGCCCTCCACCAATATAGGAACGGTGCGGTTTCCGCCGGAAATAGCGAGCATACGGGCGCGAGCGGCGGCATCGGTTTCTACGTCGTATTCGACATACTCCTGGCCTCTCCATTCGAGCCATTCCCTCATTTCCTGGGTGTAGGGGCAGCTTGATGTTCCATAGAGTTCAAACCTGGCCATGGTCAAGCACCTCCAGAGCTTCGCGAATCAAATGATAAGTCGACGCCTGTACTTCTTGAATACGCGGAATGTAATCGGATCGAACTATCAGCGGGAAGTCGGCCAAGCCGCGGCGGAGAATCTCGCCTCCGTCGTAGCCCAGGAGCGCCACTGTGAGCAACCCTCGCTTCCGCGCCTCCTCAAGCGCCATGATGAGGTTGCGCGATCCTCCGCTTGTTGAGATGGCGATGGCCACGTCCTCCGCCTTAGCGTGCGCGATTAGCTGACGGAGAAAAATAACGTCAACGCCAACATCATTGGCAATCGCGGTGAGGTTAGCGGGTTCCATGGCCAATGAGATGGCAGGGACCGGCCGGTATCCCGCGGGCGGGAGCACACAATCAACCGCCCAATCGTTAGCGTCGGTAGCCGAGCCTCCGTTTCCGAAAATGATCAGCTTGCCGCCTTGAGTTATGCGCCTATGGATAGCGCGCGCGGTGGCGACTATCTGTTCGGACTCTTCGCAAGCCACCTGGGCGCGCAGGCGCGCGTCCTCCTGAACTTTTGTCCGGATGGACGCGGCGACTTCGTGTACGATATCGCCAGTCTCCTGTTTTTCCTCGCCGAGAAACGGGTACAAAAATCCGGCGCCGCCTATGTCGTCTCCCATCTGCCTATGCTCGAAAAAGACATGCACCGTTTCCCACAATGTGTGATACAGAATCTCAATCAGTTCCTGATGGATGAAGGGATCGCGGGTTTGAGATTCGAGCCAATAGGAGCCGCTCCGGCCGGGCAGCGCCATCGTCATCGCTCCGCGCGCGGCCGCCATGGCGAGCGCTTCTTCGATT
Source organism: Bryobacterales bacterium (assembly GCA_963718465.1). Taxonomy (GTDB): domain Bacteria; phylum Acidobacteriota; class Terriglobia; order Bryobacterales; family Bryobacteraceae; genus Bog-105. The sequence continues at coordinate 22,466 of CAVQZK010000010.1, forward strand.
TCGGGATCGCCCTGGGGTGGTCCAAACCCCATGACTATGTCTTCGGGCCTAAGGATCACATCAAGCCAGGGCCGAGGGAGGAGCGACAAATCTAAAGCCGGCAACGCCCGCTTACCGACAATGATGGGATGGACGAACTCCACCGAGACGTGCTGGGCATCGGTGGCATAGGGTCCGCGTCCGATTGCCAGAAGCCGTCCTCCGCTCAGAAACCTTTCGGATATCTCCCGGCACACCAGGGCCAGCCGAGGCGACTCCTGGGCGAAGAATTTCTCAAAGATCCGGTTCCGCTCAAGGAGTTGCTCTTCGATATCGCTTGCCAAATCGCATGCTTTAACCATTTGCTTCTCCTAACAGATCCTTGGCAGGGGATCTCCGACGAGCATGTCCACTATTCGACTGCCTCCGTAAAGCGTCGTCACCAGCACCGCACCCGCGGGTTGGGCGCCCACTTCACCTATAAGAACGGCGTCTTCGCCTCCCTGCGCCTTGTGCAACGCTTCCAGCGCGGCTTCGGCGCAATCCGCGGCCACCACCGCGAGAAATTGCCCTTCATTCGCAATGTGAAGCGGGTCAAGCCCTAACAGTTCGCAAGCCCCGCGTACGGCATCGTGCACCGGAATCCGATCTTCCGACAGCAGAATTCCCAATCCGCAATCGCGCGCCAGTTCATTTAGCGAAGTAGCTACACCGCCTCTAGTGGGATCGCGCATCCAGTGGATGGCGCCCCGACGGCTTCTGCCAAAGCCTCCACCATGGGCAAAACGGAGCGTGTATCGGAGCGCAGATCTGCTTCCAGATCGAGTTCGCCGCGCGCCAGTAGGATTGTAATGCCGTGGTCGCCGATGGGACCGGAAAGCAGAATTTTGTCGCCCGGACAGACCGCGGCGGGCGAGATGCTTACGCCCGGGATGAGCCGCCCGATTCCGGAAGTTGTGATGTACATCTGGTCGGCTTTGCCATGCTCCACCACTTTCGTATCGCCGCCCGCAATGACGACGCCCGCCCGGTACGCGGCGTTTGCCATGGCGCGCACCTCCGCTTCCAGAATGTCCGTCGGAAGTCCCGCTTCCAGCACATAGCTGACCACCAGAGCCTCGGCTTTCGCTCCCGAAACCGCAAGGTCGTTTACGGTTCCGTTTACGGCCAGTTCTCCAATTGAGCCGCCGGAAAAACGGAGCGGCCTGACGACGAAGCTGTCAGTGGTCATGGCGACACGCGTTCCGTTGATATTGATGTGGGCGGCATCTCCCAGAGGTTCCTTCGGCGATTTGAACAAAATGGGCGCAAACAGGCCGTCTATCAGTCGCCGGCTCGCAATGCCCCCGGCTCCGTGCGCCATCTCCACTTGAGGATCCCGGAAGCGGATCTTTGGAAGCGTGGTTGCCATCTCACACCGCCGACAAATGAGTCAACACAGCCGCCTTGCGATGTTCGTAGTTGAAATAAGCGGCGCAAGAGCCTTCCGACGATACCATCAGGGCCCCTACCGGATGTTCCGGAGTGCATTCCCTGCCGAACAGCTTGCACTGCGCGGGCTTCAAAACGCCTTTGAGCACTTCTCCACATTGCGCGGCTTTTGGATCTGTGACTCGCACGCCCGGCACGGAAAAGCGCCGTTCCGCGTCCCATTCGGCATATGCTTCGCGAATTCGTAGAGCGGACTGCGAGATGAAGCCCAATCCCCGCCATTCAAAATACGGCCGCAATTCAAAGGTTTCCGCCATGGCCTTAAGCGCCCCGCGATTTCCTTCCCACGGGACTACGCGCTTGTACTGGTTCTCTACCTTCTGTTGATTCTCATTCAGTTGACGCAGCAACATGACGATTGACTGAAGAACATCGAGCGGCTCGAATCCGGCGACAACGATCGGTTTGCCTTCGTTGCTGGAAATCCATCCATAAGGACGGCATCCAATTACCGTCGATACATGGCCTGGTCCGATAAATGCATCGATGCGCATGTCGGGAGAATCGAGAATCGCCCGGATTGCCGGAATGATGGTGACGTGGTTACAGAAAACGGAGAAATTCCGCAGATTTTCTTTCTTAGCCCGCATGAGCGTGAGCGCCGTGGACGGAGCTGTAGTCTCAAAGCCGATGGCAAAGAACATGACATGTTCGCCGGGATTTGCGCGCGCGAGTTTCAAGGCATCGGAAGGCGAATAGACTATGCGCACATCCATGCCGCGAGCCTTATACTCAAGCGGGCTTCCACGCGTACCGGGGACGCGCATCATATCGCCGAAAGCAGTGAAGATGACGTTGGGATGCTCTGCGATTGAAAGTCCGTCGTCGATTCTCCCCATGGGGAGCACGCACACCGGACAGCCTGGCCCGTGGACCAGTTCAATATTCGGCGGCAAAAGATCTTTCAGTCCAAAGCGGTAGATGGCGTGAGTGTGGCCGCCGCATACCTCCATAAAGCGGTAGTGCCGTCCAGGATCGGCTAGCCGGACGATTTCATCGGCTGTCCTGGTGATCAACTCCGGGTTACGAAACTCATCGACAAAGCGCATGGTTTGTTCTCCTTCCGTATGACGAACTTCACGGGCCAGCCTTGTAGGCCGTCTCCTCCGATTCGCCGAGGCCGTAGCCCTGCACCTCCTGCAACGCCGCATCCTGCTCGCCGAGTTCCGTGAGCATGCGCATTTGGTCAAGCGCATCCGCTTCACTGATCTTGCTCATCGCAAAGCCCACATGGATGAGGACCCAATCGCCCGCACAAGGACGATCTTCCTGCAGCAGCCCGAGATCGACTCTCCGCCGCACTCCCAGGACATCCACCACCGCGAGATCTCGATCCTCAACCAGCAACTCGACGATTTTTCCGGGTATAGCCAGGCACATATTTCACTCCTGCTTTCGAGCGACGATGTCGAATGCGAACTTCAACTCATCTTTCAATTTCAACGCGCCCCCGGCAACGCTCACTAGCGGGATGCCGAAGTTGCTCTGCAGCAAAGCGAACTCGCCGGAAGCCCGCAACCTATCGCCAATGAGCGTCACCTGGGCAGTTACGGGCAATCTTCCCGTTACGCCGTGCAATGTCAGAGTGCCGTTCAAATTCACTTGGAACCGTCCCTCGCTCAATTGGGTGGCGGAGGTTGCGGTACTTTCGAACGCGATGGAGGGATACTTCGCGCTTTCGAGCACCTTCTGATTCATCAAGCTTTCTATTTCCTTGCGATCTTTGCTCTTAATATCATCCGTCACTTCCAGTGAATCGGCCCGGATCTGAATGCGCAGAGAAGCTTTTGCCGCATCGGCGGGATCAAAACTAGCGTCGCCGGTAAAATCGCGAATCGCTATGGTGGGGTTGTGCCCCATGGATGCCAGCATTCCAGTTGCAAAGGCGCGCACCGTGAACTTGCTCGCGCTCTTGTCAAGCACATAGCGCCCCACAGCGGTTTCCGGTGCTGCGTTCGTCACATCGCTCGCAGTTTCATGTACCGTTCGACATCCGGAACCGCCGCTTGTATCAGGCTTCCGATTCGCATGCCGCTCAGATAACGGCGTATGACCGGCGTGGATAGAATAAGTCCAGCGCCGAAAACGACCATGGCCACGCCTCCTAAAAGGAATAGAGTTTCCTTTCCGTCGTTCGCATCTTGACCGTTCATGTGTTCCATCAGTTCCATTGACATGGCTTCTCCTTTTCTCATTGCGATTGCAATAGCGCTTCCACCGGCTCCCCGTCAAGGGCTTTCGAGACAAGCGTCTCGATCATGCGGATGGCCTCATCGATGGCGGCCGCGACCGGTTCGCTTAAACCAAGCTTGCCCTCCTCATCCGATCCAAGATCGGCAGGTTCGCAGCCCACGAGGAGGATTCGATTCGGCGGCCCACCCATTGACTTGACCGCTTGGAGGACGCTGATCGGATTCATGGCGTGCGCTTCCAACGGGCTCGGGATGTTCGTACCAGCCGGATCCGGCTCGATCAGATAAACGTCGCCAGGCGGGCCCCCGCGCGGACAAGCGTCCACCAGGATCACGAGTTTGTACGGTTCGAGAAGCGCATAGGTCAGATCGAAGCCGCGAATGCCGAAATCCTTCAAAATGACATCCGGCGGCAACGGCCTACCGGCGAGCCGACGAGCAACCTCCACGCCGAATCCGTCGTCGCCCAGAAAGATGTTTCCGATGCACGCAATGAGAATCCGCGAGTTCGTCATGCGTTCGCACCCCCGGAGGCAATTGGGTCAATTTCATCGAGGCTGAAGAAAAAACGATGTCCCGGCTGCCGCAGCATGCCCAAATCCTTACCTGGATCCTCCGCAATTACGACGGCCAAATATACCTTGCCCTCGTAGTCCTGCTCCATGCCCTCAATGATGGCGATTTTTCCGGCCAAAGCGATATCCATGATGTCGCCGCGCGGGCGGGGACGCAGGCTGACGTGGTCTCCGACCTTGAATTCAACACCGTTCGCCATACAACGATCAAGAACCGGTTTGTCCTCAAGCAATTGCCATTCCCACTCGTTCATTGCGATCCTTCCGGGCGCGCGCTTAAGCCGCGGAGGGCGCCATGAAGCTTCTGAAAATGTTCCGGCGGCAGCATCTCGGTTCGTTCCAAAATCCGGCGCGCACGATCGTCTCCGTTCCTGACCTCCAGCTTCTCGGCATCGGTCAGAGTTAAAATCCGCAGCGCCAGGATCTCGTCGATTTCAGTGCCATCGAAAAGATCTCCCGCGCTTTCAGGCGCAATCTGCGGGTAATCGTAAAGGATGATTGGCGCGGATAGAAGCATGTCCCGTTGTCCTTCTTCTCCGGCGAGCACCGGCCATGCGCCGGTGTTTTGACATCCCGCCGCGGCCGTTTTCAGCTGCTCGGGCGGATCGAGTAACGAAACAAACTCGCCCCCCGCTATCTGGAGAATGCTGTGAACCGAAACCAAGGATTGCAATAACATCTCGTCGCGGTCCATCTTGTTCGTAGGAGCGAGCTTCGCGCGGTTCCGGATGTTCAGAGTCAACTTAAAGAGCCGATTATCAAGCTGTGACGCTCCAAGCTCCAGCTCACCCGCAAGGCCGCCATCGAACGTAAATTGCTGTCGAACAGGTCTAGACTCAGGAGATTTCAGGGCGCAAGGGGGCATGCAAACATCCCGCTCCTGGCCTTCCTGCCGCGACTCCCGCGCCACTAATTGCAGGAAGCGTACTTTGACCTCCACGGCCGCAGAGGCGTCGCCAAGCGCCAGGCATTCGGTTTTCATTTCCCAGGCTTCCGATCCGGCTTGGAATTCACAATACTCGCGGGGATAGAGCACGCCGAAATTAAACCGTTGCTGGTTCTTCACCGCCGATGACCGGTAAGGGTAGAGAAGATAGCCTTCATAGAGCACAGCGTCGGCAATTTTTTCGACCGTCCCGATGTTCATTGCGGCACGGTCTCTTCCTTCAGCGCCGCCAGCATCCCCTCGAATGTCCGCTCCCAAGTGGGTATGCCGCGCTGAATCTTGAAGTGGTGCAATTCTTCAAAAATGTCCCGCCGAAGACATAGCCATGCGGTGTTGGGATAGTAGGCGTCCATCATGTCTTTCCAAATCTTGAGCGGCAGCCGGAATTTCGTCTCTTTCTCCCAGGAAATGGGCGCCACTTGCAATGCTCCCGTGGGATCCGCGTAAAACACGGTACCGCTGAACATCAGACAAACTGGAATCTCGCCATCCGCCAAGCCGTTGAAGTATTTAGTAGTAGCCACGCTGAAATCGAACGTGCACGGCACTTGCAGATCGACCGTGGTGGCGCCGGTGAATTGCGGGATCACGACGCTGGCGTTGACCCATAACAGGTTCCGCAGCGTTTGTCCCCACCTCGCCGGCTCGCCGAAAAGATCGCGCAGCCGCTCCTGGTCCTGCGCGGTATATTTCCGGCGCGTGACTTCAATCTGGATCTGGCAACGCAAGACAACCGTATGGATTGTCTCCGCCTGGCTGGCGTTAACCACCCGCAGCTTGAAAGCAAGCGTCGGGGATGCCGCAAACGGAACCACTTCCGCCTTCTCAACGGTGATGCTGAGATCAGGCACGGCATGTCTCCGAGACTTGCGGCGACCTAGCCTTGAGCTCCGTAAAGAATTGACCTATCTCCCGCCAGACCTCCGTGCCGCCCGACAGCCCCTGCCAGCGGCTGCGGATCAGACCAACCAGTTTGAAGCACTCATCGATAGGCGCCAAATAGTATTCGGGATTTGAGAAGCCCCGAGCATGGCCAATCCGATTCACCAGAAGCGCCTCCACGTCCTCTTCCATACTTTCCAGCACAGGGTTCTCATGTGCAATCTCGTCCCAGGTGTCAAAGGAAAGCAGCGACTCAGTGGCCCCTGCCGGGCTGGGGTAGAGAGCCGCCACGCGGTCCAGCGGCGTGCTCTTAAAGAAGAAAGCCATGTTGATGGGCATCATCAATCCGTCCCACTGGCTGTCTGTCATTCGAAAGTCCACCAGGAAGCGGATACGGCGGGGGACTCGCTTATATTTGGTTTGCCCTTGGTTGCTGAAGAGAATGGCGCAGGCCTCGCAGGCGCACATCAGTTTGCGGCTGCTGGGTTCTAGAAGATGCTGGTGGCTGGCCGCCAATTCCAGGCTGCACATTTCGCAACGCTCGGCCGTGGAAGGACGCCGTACGAATCTGCGCAGAACGTCAAAAGAACCGGTTGCCGGCGTCTCGCTCACAATCCTCCCTTCGCGTGGCCATTCAGGACCGGCATACTTGTTTGCAACATTTCCAGGGGAACGAAGCCTTGCTTCTCCTCGGCGCCCTCAATGTTCAACGCGGTCAAGTCGGGAGCCGCTTGATAAATCGCTTCCTCGACAATCTCCTTCAGAGATTGCGCGGTCGAGCCGCAACCGTGGCCTTCGGCATGAAGCCGCAACCGGACAGCGCCCTCCTGAACACTCAGCAGCTCCGCCGAGCCTCCGTGCGAGCGCAGACGCGAACCTGCCTTGTCGAGCGCCCGTATGACGCGCGCCTCAACGCCGAGCGGATGAAGCCCGTACAAAACCAGCAGGCTGGCTACCAGCTCGTCACGCCCTAATTTTTGAATAGCGGCTTCTCCCGAATCGCCGGTACCACCGAGGAGTTCAAGAATGCGCTCCAGCCCGGCGCCGTGCAAGCTCATGACCAACTCAACCAACTCCTGCACGGTGGTCCGCAGACTCGGGTCGGCCGCCGATTCAATTTTGCGAAGCAACTCCTCAATAGATCCGAGCCTCCGCTGGAACTCAGGATTTGCGGGCATTTGTAGTTTCCTTGTAGCGAATCAGTTAGCTATTCAAACCGAACATGGGCGAATGACGGGTTTCGAGAATCTGGCCGCCGCCGTCGTACATGTGTACGCCGCACGGGAGACACGGATCGAAGCTCCGGACAGCGCGCATAATATCGATGCCCTTGAACTTATCGCGTCCGTTTTCCTCGAAGATCGGCGTATTCTGTACCGCATCCTCGTATGGGCCTGGAGTGCCGTAAATGTCGCGCGGATTGGCGTTCCAAGGCGTTGGCGGATACGGGTGATAATTGGCGATCTTGCCGTTCTTGATCACCACATGATGCGAAAGCACGCCTCGAACAGCCTCATGGAAGCCGCAGCCGATGGCATCTTCGGGTACTGTAAAGTCGGACCAAGTCCGCGTCCTGCCGGCGTGCAACTCCTTAAAAGCCTGCTCGGCAAAGTACAAAGCAGCAGCCGCGGAGTACGCCTGGAAATAGGTCCGGGCGCGATCCCGTTCAATCGCGTTGCTCCACTTCGGTATCTTCCATTCAAACTCGACTTCAGGCAGCGATGCCGTCTTCGGCAAGTAAATCTTGACGCTTTTGCCTGTCGCTTTGATGTAACCGATATCGACCAACCCGGCGAGCGCAGTGGCCCAGAACCGGGCAATGGGTCCGCCACCGGTGTCGAGCGCAAGATAATCGCCAGTTCGTTTGTCATACCAGCGTGGAGACATCACCCAGGTGTACTTGTCTTTGAAATCGCGCTTCTGCGGTCTGGGAGTGGTGGTCTGGTTCCAAGGATGACGCTGATCTACCGGATTCCCCAATGGATCATGGGTAACGAAGGTTTGGCCATTTTGCCAATCGTCGTAGTAAGAACTGCCCAGCAGAATACGAATGTTCAGATTGATGTCCACCAGATCGGTGGTGACCAGTTCGCCATCCACAACCACGCCGGGGGTGACGAACATCTTCCGGCCCCAGTTCGACATGTTTTTGTACGTGTAATCGCAATGTTCTGGATCGTTGAAGGAACCCCAGCAACCGAGAAGAATTCGCCGGCGTCCCACTTCCTCATACCCCGGCAGCGCGTCGTAGAAGAAATCGAAGAGGTCGTCGTGCAGCGGCACTACCTTCTTCATAAACTCCACATATTTCATCAAGCGGACGATGTAATCGGTAAAGAGTTGGACAGTGGGCACGGTACCCACGCCGCCCGGATACAGAGTTGACGGATGCACGTGCCGGCCTTCCATCAGGCAGAACATTTCGCGCGTCATACGGCTCATTTGCAGCGCTTCCAAATAGAAAGCGCCGGTGAACGGATTGAGCGCGCGCATGATATCGGCAATGGTCCGGTAGCCATGCAGGTTGGAATGCGGGGCAGCCGTTTGCTCGGCTTTCGCAAACACGCCGGGGTTGGTTTCCTTCACCATCTGCTCGCAGAAATCGACACCCACCAGGTTGTCCTGGAAGATGTTGTGATCAAACATATATTCCGCAGCCTCGCCTAGGTTGACAATCCATTCGCCGAGCGGAGGCGGGCGTACCCCGAAAGCCATATTTTGCGCATACGTCGCGCAAGTCGCGTGATTGTCGCCGCAGATGCCGCAAATCCGGCTGGTAATGAAATGGGCGTCGCGCGGGTCTTTGCCCTTCATGAAGATGCTATACCCGCGGAAAATGGAAGACGTGCTGTGGCATTCGGCCACTTTGCGATTGTCAAAATCGATTTTCGTGAAGATACCCAGACTGCCGACGATGCGGGTAATGGGGTCCCAGTTCATCTCAACCAGTTTTCCGGTTTTGCCGGAGGTCTGTATTTCTGGTGCTGTGGTTGTACTCATGGTAAATTCCTTCTTTCAGTACGAGCTGGGACGATAGCCGGTAGTCAATTCGGTGCGCGGATGCCGCCATCTCGGTTCCTTGTTGACGGTTTCGTTAGTGAAGGACCGCAACGCGCGGATCGCGCGCCCGTAGACGCCAATTGTGCCGGCCGACAACTTCGCGCCCGGCGGCTCATCCATAAACGGCATAAATTTATCGGGGAATCCGGGCATGGTGCATCCGATGCAAATACCACCCACATTCGGGCAGCCGCCCATTCCGTTCATCCATCCGCGCTTGGGGACATTGCAGTTCACCACCGGACCCCAGCATCCCAATTTGACGATGCACTTCGGAGAGTTGTAATCCTCGGCGAAATCTCCTTGCTCGTAGTAGCCAGCCCGATCACAGCCTTCGTGTACAGTCTTCCCGAAAAGCCAGGTAGGCCGCAGTTGATCGTCCAGCGGAATCATGGGAGCGAGACCAGCCACCTGATAAAGGAGGTAGAGCAGAGTCTCCATGAAGTTATCCGGTTGGACCGGACAACCGGGCACATTGACAATCGGGAGGCCAGCCTTCGAACGCCAGTCCCAGCCCAGGTAATCGGCAAGGCCCATGCAGCCGGTGGGATTGCCCTGCATCGCATGGATGCCCCCATAAGTGGCACATGTGCCCGCGCAGACAATGGCCAGCGCTTTAGGCGCAAGCCGGTCAATCCATTCGTTAGTGGTGATCGGCTGACCGGTTTTGGAATCAGTCCCCAGCGCGGCCCAGTAGCCTTCTTTCTTGATCTTTTCATTCGGGATGGACCCTTCCACCACCAGGACGAAAGGCTCCAGCTTGCCCTGTTCGGCCAGATACCAATATTTAAGAAAATCGTCGCCGTTTTCATAGGCTAGAACCGGGTTGTGCAGATGCACCTTGGGGAGCCCGGGAATGGCGCCTAGAATCACATCTTCTATGCCAGGTTGAGTGGCTGCGGTGATAGAGACTGAATCTCCGTCGCACCCCAAACCGGCGGTGATCCACAAAATGTGTACTTCGGCGATGGGTGAGGGCGTCTGTGTCTTACGCCCATAAGGAACGGTGTCGGTTGGCATACCTGGCTCCTTCGTATGGGGAACCTGCGGAGTTCCCGATTCTGCGGTTGAAATGTACGGCTCAAAGTTGCTTCGCCGGTACATCCCGTACCCACTTGATTGAATCGCGAACACGCCGCGCCTCACAAGCAGGGTGACCCTGTTTTACCTTTCATGGAAACCACGATGAGAAGATCGGGGATTCCCCTATAAACGCTACGGTCTAACATGAGGTCGGATTAAAGCGCAAGCCATTCCCTGACCCTTGGTCTTACGCAACCACTAAACGAATAACGGAGGACTAGCCAAGCGGATTCCAGGTTGAGTTTACCGGCCCTAATCTGAGAAATCAGAACCCGGACTTTTGGGTCGTTTCCGGAAGCCTGACGCAGAAGCAGTCGTTCATCATTTTTTGCGCGAATCGGATCTCCCGCTCATGATCAGTCGCCTCGTGGATATCGGCCGAAGCCAAATCGAAGTCGCCGATCTTGGCTGGCGGCAGGGCATCGAGACCGACATTTGTTTGTTGAACCATCCGCTAGGACGAATGCAGAACTTCTTCCAGACGTGAGCGATAGGTTCGGCTCACGCGCAACGTATTGCCGTCGCGCAGCATTAGAACCGCATCTCGATTTGTTGAAGGCTCCATGCGTACAATGCGCTCCACCTGAACAATCGTCGAGCGGTGAATCCGTACGAACTGCCTCCTGTCGAGACGGACTTCCAATGAATTGAGAGGTTCTCGTATCAAATGGGTTTTATTGCCAACGTGCAATCCGGCATAGTCTCCCAGCCCCTCGATCCAATCCACATCCCCAACCTGGACGAATGTAAATTCATTGCCTCGCCGCACCGGGAAACGCTTGATAACACCTCCGTTGTCCCGTTTGTCCGTGGTCGCTAGCAGTCCATAAAGCTTCTCCAAATTCGCCTCCTGTCGATGGAGAGATAACATCCGCCTAGCACGTTCAATACAGGCTGCAAATCGCGCCTCCTCAATGGGTTTGAGAATGTAGTCGAGCGCTTCAACATTAAACGCGTCCAGGGCGTACTCTTCATGTGCTGTAAGAAACACAATGCACCTGGCTTGCTCCTTAGGCAAGCTTCGCAGGAGATCCAATCCGGAAATGCCAGGCATCTCAACGTCGATAAAAATCAGATCAGGCGACACGCGTGGAATTGAAATGAGCGCCTCCTCGCCAGTACTGCACTCCCCAACGACCAACATGTCGGAATAGCCAGCTAAGCGCGCAGTGATTCCGGCGCGAGCTAAAGGCTCATCGTCAACCACCAGAACCCGAACATTCATTGGCCGGCCTCTGAAGGGACTGTAGACGACTCTTTTGTCAGAGGAAACCACATCGAGATTAAGAACCGGTTGTTCTGCGCAGTCGAGACCGTCAGGCTGCCATGCTCTCCGTAAAGCTTTTCTAGCCGGGTCCTGGTGTTCGGCAGGCCAAGTCCATGTCCTCTTTCACCGGACTGTTGTTCGGCCGTCGTACGGTCGTTCTCGACCTCGATTCGGAGCCGCCCTTCGATCGCAGAAGCTCTAATGGCGACCTTCCCCCCGTTCGGACAACGTGCGATACCATGCCGTATCGCATTCTCTACAAGTGGTTGCAAAATAAACCGCGGAACCTGAGCCGCGTAGACCTCTGAATCGACTTCCAGCGCAACGGCAAGACGAGATCCAAAGCGGATCTGTTCGATGGAAAGATATTCCTCGATCACGGCGAGCTCTTCTCGGAGGGTCACAGTATGAGCTTCTGGAAGGTTGAGGGTATTTCGCAGCAGAGCGGCAAGCTTTGCGATGACTTCAGTAGCCAGTTCGGGCTGCTTCATTACGACGAGGGACGAGATTGCGTTTAACGTGTTGAACAGAAAGTGCGGCTGCAACTGGTATCGGAGCGCCTGCAGTTGGGCTTCCCGCGCGGTCGCTTCTGCCGCCAACGCTCTGCCCCTCTGCACCTCGGCGGTTTCGTAATGCTTAATCCCGAAGTAAAGCGCGCTCCACGCGATCAACACGATGGTCGCTTCGAATGCTTGGGCGGCGACTATACTCCAGCTGAGCGGTGTCCGAGAGCCAGCCAAGTGGAGCGCCGCCAGAGCCGATACCACGGTGCATGTAACTCCCAGAACGTAAGAAAGTACCACGGACAGGAATAGAGCAGAAGCTAACGGGGTCGACCTGCGCCAGAGCAACCCACAAGAGGCATACAGAACAAAGCTAGCCAAAAACGTAGAGCAGAGGAATGCGATCCGGTAATCCACTTGTTCACGCATGTGACGAAAGGGGATGTAGGATACCGCTGTTGCCAACCCATAAAGCATCCATCCTCCCATCTGGAGGGGCCAAAAAGAAAGGGCGCGGCGCTGGACACCAATGCGGGGCAACATGTCCATTTTATCGATCTGGACGCTTCTGCTCACACCAGCTGGGCGTATCCAATGCACGATTCACAGCAAAGTCGCAGCTAGTCGCCGCTTGTCTGTTTGCATCCGCATCGAGCGAGCTTATGCTCATTCAGGAGGTTGGTATTCCATTGCACGAAAGCACTATCGTTGATGGTTCCGCTCGCCGGCTGCCGGGCGCCAGTAATACCTTTTTGGCAATCGCAGTGGGCGGTCTAATAGCTGGAATGCTCGATCTCACACAAGCGCTCATCTTATTTGGAGCGAAAATTCCCCTGGCGATCGCTGGTGGTTTGCTGGGTCCGCAGGCTTTCCGCGGAGGCGGGGCCACCTACGTTCTCGGGGTGCTCCTGCACTTCTTGATTGCCTTCTCAGCAGCGGCTGTTTATTTTGCAGCCAGCCGCAAACTGAGATTCTTAATCGAACATCCTTTGGTTTGCGGATTGTTCTTTGGCGCGGCTGTCGAGCTTGTGATGCGCCTGATTGTTCTGCCGCTTTCCGCGCTTCACGCGGTGGGCCCTTATGCATATCGTGATTTGGTTCAGGGGCTTTTGGTGCACATGATCGTGGTTGGCCTGCCGATTTCCTTCAGCGTTCAGAGGTTCGCTAAACGGGAAACTGCGGGGATACACTGATGCCCGCGCGACAAGCCGGTCTCCACGCTCCGATTGATTGGGCATACGAAGGAGAATCCGTTGGAATCACTATGCGGCAAGGGGACCTTACACTTCATTGCAGGACGGCTTGCAGCAGGCAAGACAACACTCGCCCGCGAACTTGCTGCCGATCATCGCGCGGTCCTAGTTTCGGAGGATGTGTGGCTTTCGAAACTGTCTGATGGGATTTCATCTTTCGACGATTATCTGAAGCGGTCCCGTCGGTGTCGGTCAGTTATGGGACCTCTCATCGTGGACATGCTCCGAGTTGGAGCCAGCGTTGTACTTGATTTCGCTGGGAACACCATTGCTGAACGTGCATGGGTGCGAAATTTGTCTGAAAGAGCCGGCAGTTCTCATATACTCCACTTTCTGGACGTCGACGAAGAGGAATGTCTACGTCGTCTCCTGCTCCGGAACGAAAGCAAACCTGAGGGCCTCTATTTCGCCAGTACAACAGAAACGGAGTTCAGGGTCATTTGTAAATGGTTTCAGGTTCCAACTCCCGAAGAGGGCCTGAATATCACTATCCATAGCTAATCGAAAGCGCCTGCAAAGCTTCCGGCAATGTCAGTTGGCGGGTGCTCGTTTATTTCACTCGGCATGCCGCAAAGCGGTCCCCGAGCGTCAGCGCGAAAGCTACGCATTTGCACGGTCTGAGCCATCCCACGTCTCAAGCCTAATACGCCGGAGTTCGTGGTAATCCGGATTGCGCCGACGCATTGCTGGAGTTTTTTTCCAGCACTAGGCCGACAACGTGGTGTAGCGGTTGGCCGCCTCGTCCTTGATGCTGGCAAGTTGAGCGCAAACATCTATGATTAAGTGACGAAGCGGGATTAACGACATTGATCAATGGCACGCATTTCGTTATCCACAGCAAAGACGCCGGGGCGGATCGCGCCTTTTTCAGGGATATCCTCGGTTTCACTTCAGTCGATGCCGGTCGCGGGTGGCTAATCTTTGCTCTCCCCCAAGCCGAAGCGGCCTTCCATCCGGCAGGCGCTAGCCTCTACGAGCTCTATCTCATGTGCAATGATCTGACCGCAGAGATCGCTTCGCTTGCGAGTAAAGGCGTTGCCTGTTCAGAAATTCAGGAAGCCCGCTGGGGCTCGATTACAAAGCTGCGGTTGCCCGGTGGAGGCGAAATCGGTCTATATCAACCAAAGCATCCGACGGCCTTCGGCCTGACCTCGAAATGAACATCCTGGGATTTGTGTCGCCGCCATGAAGAACGAGGCTTTGAGATTCCGCGTGTCGAATTCGTACGATGCGCAGCGGCGCGGAATACCTCGGACAACGAGAATCTCCGTTTCCTGCTTCTTCGTCATCAGCTTGAGGCCGATCGGTACCGCCATGTCGAGAATCGTGGGGCCCTAGCTAAACCCAGCACTCCGTGCGAAGTTTAATCCTCCTGAGGCCTCATCTTGGCGCTTATGGAAGATTCCCAGGTAAAGAGCCTTAGCTGGCCTTTTCGCGCATCGTCCATTGAATGGCGCGCTGCACCAGTTCGCGGGAATTCTTCAGCATCAACTTTTCTTTGATATGCGCTTGATAGGATTCAACGGTCTTCACGCTGATGTGAAGTTCCTCAGAAATCTGCCGCGTTCCGTGGCCGCTGCCAATTAACCGGAACACTTCCAGCTCACGATCCGTAAGGTCGGCGATGGGCGATTGCTCCCGGGGCGGAGCGTCTCCCACCAACCGGTGCAACATCTTGTCGGCCATTCGGTCGCTTAGGTAGATTTGCCCATCCAGAATTCGCCGGATGGCAACCAGAACCATCTCCGTCGCCTCTTGTTTCATTATGTAACCGCTGGCTCCGGCACGCAGCGCCCGCTCGGCATACAGTAGTTCATCCAGCATCGAAAGAATCAACACAGGCAAATTCGGATCGCGCGTCCGGATGGTCTTAAGCAGATCCAGGCCGTCCGGTCCGTTCAGAGAGATGTCAACCACGGCTACGTCCGGCCGCATTGCCTCAATGAGCGCCAAGGCCGAATGCGCCTCTTCGGCATCGCCGCACACAGCCAGATCCGGCTCCCGATTGATGAGAAGGGCCAGTCCCTCCCGGAGGATCGGGTGATCATCCACGATAAAAACCGTACTCCGTGCCGCCCGTGAGGCGGCGTGAGATTCAGCTAGCATCTTGTTCCTGGGACATATGATGCAAAATTGGGAAAAAACAAGTCACCATCGTCCCGCGGCCCGGCAACGATTGTACATCGAGCGATCCGCCTATCATTTTGGCGCGATAGTTCATAATGCGCAGCCCAAGACCAGGCGGGTTGTTGGAAATGGGCTCGAACCCGCGGCCGTCATCCCCGATGGTCAGTCTGCCGCCGTTCTTTACCGCGCTGAGCCCAATGGTAATGCGCTTTGCGCGCCCGTGCTTGATGGCGTTATTCACGGCTTCTTGCGCCAGGTGGTACAAGTGATCGGCCAACGCTTCATCGTGAATGAGAACCGGATTGAGACACTCGAAACGGCAGGTGACGTGAAACAACTCACTCACCTCCGCCGCCCAACGGTCAAGCGCCGACATCAAACCGCGCGCCTCCGAAACCACGGGCAATAGGCCCCGGGCCAAGTCCCGTGTCATCTTAATCGATTCGTTCACCAGCCTTACGATTTTGGCGGCGTCCGCTGCTTCCGCAAGCGATGCCTCGGCTAACCGGTCTTCCAGCACCTTGCCCATGAAAGCCACCCCGGTGAGGTGCTGCCCCAGCCCATCGTGCAGATCTTGCCCAATACGCCGCTGCTCGCGCGCGCCGATCTCGAGAACGGCCCTTTCAAGCCGCTTGCGTTCGGTAATGTCGATACCAGTCGCTACAATGTGCGTCGCTTCGCCGTTTGGTCCGGGGAGAATTGTGCTCGACCACGAGATCAGCCGTTTTTCGCCGCTCCTAGTCAGCCAAAAGCTTTCGTAGTCCTTTGAAATCGCCCCAGTCCTGAGCTGCTCAAAGATCTCCTTGAAGCGCTCGAATTCATCGGCGATCAGGAACAACTCCCAAACCTGCTTGCCCTTGACGTCTTCGAAGCTATACCCGGTTGTCTGCTCGCAGGCGCGGTTGAATCGCATAATCCGGCCCTGCGTGTCGAGAACCACCACCAACGCGCCCACCGTATCGAAAATCGCCGAGACCACATTCCGTTCCTCTTGCAGCGCCTCCTGCACCTGCTTGAGTTCGGTGATGTCGAATCCAACTCCGTGAATGAACCAGGGCTGGCCGTCGTTTCGCCGGACAAGCCTCGCTTCACAATGAAACCAGACGACATGGCCATCGCGAGCCAGGACCCGGTACGACGAACGCAGCGGCTTCCCGGAAAGAAACATTTCCGCCGCTTCCATGCTCCAGCGGTCTTTGTCGCCGGGATGTATTCGCTGGTACCAGCGAACCGGATCTTCCAGCCACTCTTCCTGCGAAAATCCGAGCGTTGCTTCAATCTGCGGGCTGACGTAGGCTTCTCCAATACCTTCATCCAGGTAAGCCATGAACACGACGGCTGGAATCTGGTCCAGCAGAACTCTGTATCGAGCCTCGAGGCTGGGCCCGAGATCTTTCTGAGTTTGCGCGGACTTTGGGCCCGGCGGAGGAGCCTGAAAGAAGACACTGGCGAGATCGGCCAGAACCGCTTCCGCTTCTTTGATATCGCCCAGATCCAATGGCGGAGCGCTCATTCGAGAAAGCATTGTCAATCTGCTCCCCGATAGCCTCGCCAGCTAGGCTCCTTATTTAGCGACGCCTGCGTAAAACGGCGAAGGGCATGAATGGCGCGGCCGTATGTCATCACGGCGCTCGAAGATAAAAGCGATCCAGGCGGTTGATTCATGAACGGCATGAACTTGTCGGGAAACCCAGGCATCGTACAGCCAATGCAAATACCTCCAACATTCGGGCACCCACCGATTCCTGCCATCCAGCCCCTCTTTCCCACGTTGCATTGCACCACCGGACCCCAGCAGCCCAATTTCACGATGCACGTGCGCGATCCATACTCTTCGGCAAATTCGGCCTGCTCGTAATAGCCGCCCCGGTCACAGCCTTCGTGTACCGTTTGTCCGAAAAGCCATGTCGGCCGCAGCGCATCGTCAAGGGGAATCATGGGCGCACGTCCCACTGACATGTGGAGAAGATAGAGCAGTGTTTCCATGAAATTGTCGGGCTGCACCGGACAGCCCGGAACACATACGAGCGGGATTCCGGCTTCCGATTTCCACTTCCATCCCAGGTAGTCGGCAAGGCCCATGCAGCCGGTTGGATTGCCTTCCATTGCATGAATTCCGCCGTAAGTGGCGCAGGTGCCCGCCGCCATGACGGCCCATGCCTTAGGCGCTAGACGATCAATCCATTCGCAAGTGGTAATCGGCTGGCCGGTTTCATTGTCTGTTCCGAACGAGGCCCAGTATCCTTCGGCTTTGTTTCCTTCGTTGGGGATCGACCCTTCGACGACAAGAATAAATGGCGCCAGTTCGCCGCGGGCGGCCTGGTGAAAACGGCGCAGAAAATCCTCCCCGTTTTCGTACGCGAGGAACAAGTTGTGCAATTTGATTTTAGGAACCCAGGGCAGCGCTCCCAGCGCCAGGTCTTCGATGCTTGGCTGCGTGGCCGCCGTCATTGCGATCGTATCGCCGTCGCAGCTCAGACCCGCGTTGATCCAGAGGACGTCGATTTCATCGATCGAAGCTGCTGCCGCATTTCTAAACGTCCGATCGGTATTACTCTTCATCCATCTGCCCTCGCCAATCGGACGCTCACAGTAGAGAACGGCGGAAACGCGCCCTGAGCAAATTTTACTCCTATCGGGCGCTGCGGCAGAGTTGCTATGATAAAGCCGCAACTACCGGGAGGAACGCGTGAAGATTGCAAAAGCCCTGGGTTATCTGACGTTGGCGACGGTTGTAGTCGGGATTCTCGCCAATCTAAGCGATATTCGCCGCTACATTCGCATTTCCACTATGTGAGAAATACGGCCGTACCGACGGCGTTCTAGGCCCGTTCTCTGAAGTGCGGTTCTGCATCCGACAAGGTTCTTTACCACGGGTTGGGTGGTTGTGCCGATTGCTGATTACGAGCTGCGGCTAGTTTGAGCCGCATCGCAGCCAAATCCAGGCTGCGTGAAAGAATGGCGAAATTGGCGATTCACAGTGTTATTGGAGTTTGGGCTCTTCACAAATGGGTGGCGCCCCAACGTTAGGGCTCTATCTGGAGCGATCCGGAGAGTATAAGGTTGAGAACGGAGTGTCTTCGGGCCGGATCACTTCGGATAGAGGCGTTTGAAGGAAGGCGCTTGCGTTTGCGGCGGACGCGGCAGGATTTGGCAGAAGGGGTTTGAATACTGTTTCCACTTCTCGCGGCGCTGGAGGGCGGCAGGAGTGGCCAGCCAACCCATTGATGGCGTTCCAAGTCGAGTAAACCAGCAGTAACGGAAGCTGATGGGCATTTGCGACGTGGCGATGCGCGGCACACCCGGTTGTCGAGACACACGTCAAACAAATCCTCCGAAGCAGATAAAGAGCGGCGCCAGATCTTGCAGCGATCAAGAACTGTCAATAAGGTTGCTCCTTGCAGTGCGGATCTGCAGAGCCGTGAACCTCTCGGTGAGCAACATGGGTTCTTGACACTGCGGACAGCGCCAGTTTACAAAAGGGGACGGCGATTGACCAGAAAGCCAAAGAAGCGAATGCGCACAAAACCCCGGGGCAGAACGTGGAGCAGTAACCGCCGCAGAAACTCTTCGGCGGTTACTGTCATTAACTTTGTTTGCTGCCGTGGGCATAATCCTTCCAGCGGAAAGTGACCTTGCCATCTGTAACATTTACGAGCCGATGGTTGGAAATAGCAACCCGGTGTGTGTAGCGGGCTAGGTAATGCAGAGTCTCAATCCCAATTGTCACCTGATCGGGCAATCGATCCGGGCTCAGTTCACCTGTTTGACCTACGCTGACCGAGAGGCCGCCGACAGTGCTATTTGGACATACACAAAGAAAATTGGCCTCGACATAGTTACTGCCCATGGCGGCGACAATCCTCCCCAGATTGCCATGTCTTGGGTCCTCTCCGAAAGTAATCCTGTAGGAGAGTTGGCAGTGTCCCACCCGAATCGCCCTTGAACTGATCCGTGGGAACGTAATTCTGATTGCTGAGTTTGCTAAGAGCGGCCAAGCTACTCATTCTTCGGTTATCAATTAAAACACCCCGGTCCCAGCACTCCAGCCTCGGTGTAGACTCGGATCATGAGCGCAGCCCAGCGGTTAACAGCAATTATCGAGCGCGAGGACGACGGCTGCGTTGCATTGTGCCCCGAACTCGATATCGCCAGCGGGGGTGCGTCGATCGAAGAGTCGCGTACGAATCTGATCGAGGCGCTGACGTTGTTTTTCGAGACGGCGTCACCGTCGGAAATCGCTCGTCGGGCTCACAACGAGGAGCTTTATAACCCAGGTTGAGGTGCCGGTCGGGTAAACTCCGGGTTCTTTCGGGCTCGGAGGTCTGTTGCATTCTCGAACAAAATGGGTTCGTCGTTGCGCGCCAGCGCGGGAGTCACCGAATCATGCAAAAACGACTGGAGGCAACGCAATAACCGTTCCCGTTTCACTTCACGATCCGCTCCGCCGCGGGCACGTTGGGAAGCATTGTCCGGCAGTCCGAGTTGCCGAGAACGCTTTTTGAGACCGAACCGTAAGCGCGCGGCAGCATCAAACTCCGACATGCCAGTGGACCTGGGAAATCAGCTGCCTCGTTTCAGGGATGGCCGACCCTTCGCCGGCGTTCCTAGAGAACACGCCGACATCTAGGACCGGCGAAATGCCTCATCGGTCATGCTATAGACATGGCCAAACGTTCCAACGAAAAACGATTGATCTTAGTGACAGGAGCCACCGGCAACCAAGGCGGAGCCGTGGTCCGGCATTTACGCCAGAAGGGCTATCCGGTTCGCGCTCTCACACGCGATCTCGACAAACCGGAAGCGCGTGCGCTAATGAACCAGCCCGGGGTCGAAATCGCGCGTGGCGATTACGAGGACAAACCGTCTCTTTTGAGCGCACTGGAAGGTGTGTACGGCGTGTTCGCAGTTCAGACCCCGTACGAAAGCGGCGTGGAGGCCGAGATACGACAGGGTGTCGCTCTCATCGACGCGGCGCATCGCTCTGAAATCAGTCATTTCATTTATAGTTCGGTCGGCAGTGCAGACCAGAATACCGGAATTCCCCATTTCGACAGCAAATGGAAAATTGAGGAACACCTTCGAGGAACCGGCATGCCCTACACAATCGTGCGGCCGGTGTACTTTATGGAGAACTGGCTGCGCAGCAAGGATCAGATTGCCAAGGGACAACTAAGCTTGCCGCTTACTCCTGAGACGATCCTGCAGCAAGTCGCCGTCGACGACATCGGCGCTTTCGTAGCGATGGCTTTGGAACACCCCGGAAAATGGCACGGTTCGGCAACGGATCTGGCGGGAGATGAATTGTTCCTCGACCAGATCGCGCAGACATTCGAGGCAAGCTATTCCCAAATATCTTGGGAAGACTTCGAGAAAGACGCTGGTCGCGAAACCACCGTCATGTTCAGGTGGTTCCAGAATGTCGGGTACCACGCCGACATTAACGCACTCCGTCAGGAACTGCCCTGGCTTACGGGTTTCGAGCGGTGGCGGAACACCTACTGGCTGCCGGAAGCGTAAGCCTGGCTTGGCGAACTTGGAATAGCGCGTGCCGGCGAGTGTACCTGCCGCCACGCGCTTCCGATAACCCACCTATGAAGCTATGCCGGATCTCGGCCTTCTAACTATTGCGCGTAAAAAATGGATAAACTTAATCGCAGGGTCCGGCATGAACTATAACGCTCTCGTTACAATCCCGCTGCTGCTTGCATCCCTATGTCTGGCGCAGTCCCCCAAACTCGTCCTGCCCTCCCTGATGGCGGCACTCGAGAAAGATTAATCAGCATCTTCATCCCGAACCTTCCTAATGCTCCATTCACCGCCACAGTGAACACCGAATGGGTCCGAGCTTTGCCTGATGGCTCAAGAATAACTTTGGTCAACCATCGTCTGATCGCGCGCGATTCCGCTGGCCGGATATTTCAGGAGCGACGCATGCTTGTTCCTCAAAATGGAAAGCAACAGTCGTTTGTGAACCAAACAGAGATCACCGATCCGATTATTAAGCAGCAGTATATCTGTATACCCAGCGAGAACACCTGCCAATTGGAATTCCGGCAGCCTCCGCTGACTGCCGTTCAACCTCTCGGGGGCGCCAATAAGATACACCCTGGAATCCAGTCTCTCGGAACGCAAACCATGGGAGGAGTGGAGACCATCGGCACGCGCGAGACGATTCGTCATTCCGGCGGGTGAAATCGGCAACGACAGCCCTATCAACACCAGTCGCGAATTCTGGTTCTCTCCCAAACTCGGTCTGAACATCATCAGTGTCAGGGACGACCCGCGCTTTGGCACGCAGCGGTTCGAGCTATCCGACATCACGATCGGCGAACCAGATGCCAAGCTGTTCTCTCCCGCCGAAGGCAGCCGCATTATCGACCTCCGCAACCCACCTGAGTCTGAAGCGCCGAAAGCCCAAAACTAATCGGATCATTCAATCGATACTGGAATGACGTTGAACCTGCAACACGCGCTCTTGGGGTATCTTCGGGGTACCACTTTTCGCGCCTGCCTTATAGACACCGAACTTTCAGCACAGCCGCGACGGCTTTCTGAGCCTGATCCTGGGTAGCAAGAGGGCAATCGGCGCGCATTGCCAATTCCAGGTAAACCGCGTCATAGGGCGTTATGGCGTGATCACGGCAAATCTCTTGAATAGGCCCGTTGACCTCTTCAAATGAAGCATGGTCGAAGGTCGGTTGCAATGCTTCAAGATGTGCCAGGAAGGCCAGTGTTTGTTCCGCTGAAATTCGTCCTCGTCTCTCGCCAATCAATAACGTATTCAGGACTTCAAGCGACCAGAAGAACGGAACGAGTGCCTCATCACCGGCCTTCAATCTTTCCAAGACCCTTAGCGACAGCGGTGTTTTCTCCTCAGGGAAGCACCAGGACAACGTAATCGAAGCGTCGAGTACAACTTGGCTCAACGGCGCGCCTCTTCTCGCAACTCGCGGATCGTCGTGCCGCCAAGCGATAACCCATGCGTTTCGCCGAATTTCATGAGCCGATCGATTGCTTCGCTACGCCTTTTCCGGCTTCCATGTGCTTCGGCTTCGGACGATTTCAGCGCTTGAAGGATAACATCCTCGGCATCCTTGAAAGAGCCGCTTTCCAAGCGCTGGTTAATGATCGCTTCAATTTCGGGTCTGGTGATTTGAATGGTCACGGATCAGTCTCAATCCCAATTATCTCCTGATCGGCAATCTATTCAGCTCTCGGCGTTCATCGGCTAGATCGGCAGACCGAATGAACCGCCTCCCTCACGCCTCATGTACCCTTGCTGTGCCGGGCGGAATCTGAGGAAACGCAAAACCCACTTGTCCGACTAGACTTCGAGTGGACCGGGCTAAATCAGCCACATCGTTTCGGGTATCACCCGACCCCTCGATTCCCGCTGCGAACCGTCTATTCCTTCAGCAGAGCGCTTCTGACAAAAAGCTGGTCCGCGCTGTTCATTCCCAAAACCTCGACCGTCACTCGCCTGATCGCTGTTTTGCCGCGCAATTGAATGCCGTCAACCTCGAAATGTTGTCGCCAGATGTCAGTGCGGGGATTGAACAACCTGACGAGCTGACCTGTCGCACCGTCAAAACCCGCGATATTCGGCCCTTTGTGACGATTGCAGTGAGGACGAGCCAACGCCAGATTGTCCTCGATTGTTTCGCCGCCGTGTTTCTCAGCGCGGATGTGGTCCATCTGAAAAGGCAACGGTAAAGATAATTCCGCCAGGCCGCAATACTCGCATCGATTCGCTGCTCGGGTCCGAACAACGAAAGAAAGTCTTGGGTTCACTGCTGCTTAGCAGGAGCGTGTTTTAAGAGCAGCCGCGCCTTCGATTGCATAACGGCCAACAGGCTGCCGATATGCAGGTAGCTGTCGAGTTCCTGGGTTTCGGCGTCTGTGAGCGAACCCGCTCGCGCTTTCGCCGACAACTCATTTACCCGGTCTTCATCACTGGACGGCAATCTCATTGAAAGCAGGTACTGGGCCGCTTCAGGCGTGAGTTGACGGTCGTCGGCCTGAATGATCCGCGCGAGAATGGCGGCTTCAGTGTTGGGGGTAAGCACTTGCGAACTCATTACTCTCTCAATATTATCCCCGATTCGGCTGTTTTCCACCAGGGTCGCCCTTCGACCGATCCGTGGGGAACGCGATTCTTATTGCTGAGTTTGCGACGAGGCGCCAAGGCTTACTAATTCTTCGTTTGTGAATTGGGACACCCGGTCGCAGCACTCCAGCCCCGGTGTAGACTCGGATCATGAGGGCAGCCCAGCGGTTAACGGCAATTATCGAGCGCGAGGACGATGGATACGTTGCATTGTGCCCCGAACTCGATATCGCCAGCGAGGGTGCGTCGATCGAAGAATCGCGTACGAATCTGATCGAGGCGCTGACCTTGTTTTTCGAAACGGCGTCACCGTCGGAAATCGCTCGTCGCGCTCACAACGAGGTCTGTAACCCAGGTTGAGGTTCCGGTTGGGTAAACTCCGGGTTCTTTCGCGCTCGGAGGTCTGTCGCATTCTCGAACAAAATGGATTCGTCATTGCGCGCCAGCGCGGGAGTCACCACATCATGCAAAAGCGACTGGAGGCAACGACAATAACCATTCCCGTTGCGTTTCACGATCCGCTCCGCCGCGGCACGTTAGGAAGCATTGTCCGGCAGTCGGAGTTGCCGAGAACGCTTTTTGAGACCGAACTGTAACGCACGTCAGTATCCAAACTCCGGTTTTGTTGACCACTGGACCTAGCGAAATCAGCTACCTTGTTTCAGGCACCGATTGGTCATAAACAGGACGGTAAGGATTCGTCCGTCCGAAAACCTTCCGAAGGCAGTTTCTGGACAATGCTCCACTTTGTACGCGTGCAAAAACGGGTCAGAAATTAAGGGCCTCGGTCGCGGCAACGTGCAATTTTTGACGAATAAAGGGTGACCCAGGAGGACGTTATCATGTGCTTGTGAAATCGTTCGAGAAATCTGAACAGCCTGGTATGAAGGCGTTTGAACTGAGTGACGGCGAGACGCTTGATTTGCAACATACTGAATTTCGGTACTGGGGAGATTCTTTCCCAACACCCGGAGACGGAATGTACGTGCCAAGCGTCACGGGGGCGTGTGTTGATCCGCTTCACTTGTACAATGCAATGCAACCCGGCGAGCGTTCGGAAGAGGGCCGTTGGGAGCTCTATATGCTGGGTTTCCTGGAAGCCGGAAATAGGCTAGTTGACGGACTGAAGGCGGATGAAATGGCAGACGGTCCCGGCGCCGCCTTGTTATATCCAATCCTGTTGTGCTATCGCCACTATCTTGAGCTGGCGCTCAAAGATGTAATCTTCTTTATTGTGAAATGGTGGCCGCATGTATTCCCTGACTTCGATAGAAATGTTCTGCTGCGAAGCGAGGAAAAAGCCAGAAGCGAACACGGGCTTAGAAATCTTTGGGAGACGCTCAAGCAGCTTCATCCTACCTGCGACGCGTGGGCATCGAATCAAGATCGGACTGCGTTCGGAGCCCTGTTATCCGAGATACATCACCATGACGTGGCTTCACAGTCAGCACGGTACCCGATAGACGCCAAGGGTAAACCAACCTTGACTGGGCTATCCGTGGTCGATTTGGGGCACCTGAAACAGCGTTATGGTGGGATGGCGCAGTACGTTAGGACCACTCGGGACCATCTAGGAAAAGAATTGAACAATTGCCTGAATCTGAATTTTCGTGACGACAATTCCGAAGAATAATAGCAGCGCATCGCACACGTTACGCGGTGTGTGTTGTGACTGCGTTCAGTTCTCACCATCTCTTTTCAATGTAGAATCGTAATAATCGAGACTTGGCGGGGCAGGAATGCAGGATCGTAACGATAAAATTGAAGGTCCATTTTCGATAGAGGAAGACCTTTTGTTTCGGGGCATGATCACAGTGGGTGCGATTGTGCGATCCGGCGTGATGCTCGATCTCAGAGGAATGAGTACAGGCGATATCGATGTAGAACGACGTGCATGCGCTATCATTCATGGCTCGGTCAATGGAATGGTCCGAAATCATGGCGGATATGTCCATCTTTTCGGAACGGTTGATGAAGTCGCCGATCTTTCATCGGAATCTCAAACTGTTATCGATCCTCCATGTCTGATCAAAGGCGCACGCCATAAACGGCCTCATAATCATTCCCGGCGAGATCCTGCGTGGCTTGTTGGCGATATCGGCTCCGCAGCCCCTTGTTCCTACTATGTGTGAAAGTGAACCCGTGAGCGGCTGACCGAGAGGCGATAGAATAAAACAGAAGCGAGGTATTCTGTTTATGGAAGGTTTTTGGACCGTTCAATTTACCGGCGTGCAAGGTTGGGGAGCGGGCGTCATCACTTTGATCGGCGGCCGTGTCTTCGGCGGTGATAGCGGTTTTCTCTACACGGGCACTTATGCGCAGCAAGGAAACGCTCTTACCGCCCGCGTACACATTAAACAGTACAATTCCGGCGTTCCAAATGTGATGGGGCGGAATGAATTTGACTTGGAATTAAATGGTACATTGCAGGGAAACACTCTCGCCGGCACCGGAACTATACCCGGTACGCAGCTGCGATTGAATGCAACATTAACAAAGCAAGCAGATCTGCCTACAAAGAACTAGAGTTCGGCTGCCGGCTCAAGACTACCATCAGAAGCTCGCCAGACCGGGGGCAAACCAGAAATCTATTGAGAACAACGCTATATTCGATGGATTTCATGAAGTCAATGTTCGGCTCCCTAGTTAAACTCGGCCATTCCTGCACCCAAGTGGTCGCGCTCGCTCAGATAAAGTCAGAGAGCTGTATCTAGCCGGCGACTCACAGCACGAACAAAGGGCCAATTGTGGCATCATGATTTAGTTCATCAATGACCGCTCAGCAATTTGTCGAAAAGTGGAGCAACGTAATGCTCCGAGAGCGCCAGGGGTCTCACGAGCACTTCCTCGACTTGTGCCGTATGCTCGAAGAGAAAACACCTGCCGAGGCAGATCCTACTGGTACAGCGTATTGTTTCGATGCGGGCGCTGAGAAAACTATTGGGGGAGACGGCTTCGCGGATGTTTGGAAGAAGGACCATTTTGGGTGGGAGTACAAAGGGAAACACAGCAATCTTACCCAGGCATATGCTCAGCTGCAGCAGTACTCCCCATCGTTGTCTAATCCCCCTCTGCTGATTGTGTCCGATATGGACATGATCGTTATACACACAAATTTCACCTATACCGTAGAAACGACGTACGCTCTGACGCTCGCAGATCTTCTGCTGGAGGAGAAGCGAAGACTGCTGAAATGGGCCTTTAGTGATCCAGAACAGCTGCGTCCAGGTTTAACCCGCCTACAGTTGACAGAGACCGCTGCTGCCCGCTTTGCAAAACTGGCTCAACAGCTCCGTGACCGTGATAACGATCCGCACCGCGTAGCTCACTTCATGAACAAGATGCTCTTCTCGATGTTTGCGGAGCATATCGGACTACTCCCCCAGAAGCTATTCTCCAAACTACTGGAGCTCGCTGCACGCAAGCCCCAGATATTTGTAGATCTTGCGGGCAGCCTTTTTCGCACAATGAAGGCGGGTGGACTCCTGGGGCTGGACGAGATCGACTGGTTTAACGGGGGGCTATTCGACGATGATGTCGTCATCCCACTTGATCGATCCGAAATACAAGAGATCCTGGAAGTATCACGCCTAGATTGGAGCTCGATCGAGCCCTCCATTTTTGGCACGTTGTTTGAACGCGGTCTGGATCCTGACAAGAGAAGCCAACTCGGAGCGCATTTTACAGATGCACAATCCATCATGCGGATCGTCGGCCCAGTCGTGCTTGATCCGCTGCGCTTCGAATGGGAGTCAGTACGAAAAGAGCTTGCGGCGCTAATGTTGCAATATCGCGAGGGGATTGCGAAAAGATCAGACAAGCCAGGCGTTGACGTCTCGCAGGGACTTCATCTAACCACTGACGAAGTTTCTGCGCTCAAAGCCCAACACCGAAGGCACCCAGCTGGCGCGGTCGTGAGTAAGTACTTCAGTGAGGCAAGAATTCGCTGCCAAGCATTTCTACATCGGCTTGAATCGTTCCGCGTTATGGACCCGGCCTGCGGTTCTGGTAACTTCCTATACCTCGCTCTATTGGGACTTAAAGATCTCGAACATCAAGTCATTACCGAAGCTGCCGCACTTGGCCTTCCTAAATTTTTTCCCGCAGTTGGACCACAGTCGGTTCTGGGCATCGAAGTCAATGTGTACGCAGCGGAACTGGCACGGATCACAATCTGGATAGGACAAATTCAGTGGATGTTGCGCCATGGTTGGGGTCTCGCTCGTGACCCTATTCTAAGACCGTTAGAACATATAGCGTGTCGAGACGCAATCATCAATCCGGATGGCTCGGAGGCAGAGTGGCCACCTGCAGATTGCATTATCGGCAACCCTCCATTTCTCGGAGATCGCGAGCACCGGAACATTCTTGGAGAAGAATATGTAGCGCGGCTCAGAACGGCCTACGCTGGGCGTGTTGCCCCTAGAGCAGATCTGGTTGTCTATTGGGTCACGAAAGCTGCTGAGAAAGTGATGGCTGACGAAATCCAGGCATTCGGCTTGGTCGCCACGAAGTCCATCGCAAAGGGAGCAAGTCGAGCACCACTTGACCTTCTTGCTGGAAACGGTCGTGATTTAGTCTACAACGCCTGGACCAACGAGCCGTGGATCGTTGAAGGCGCGGCAGTGCGCGTGAGCATCGTATGCGCTGCAAACACGGAGAGGCGCCAGCACCTCGAAACCAAACTGAACGGATCCTCCGTGCAGCGGATCAACCCGGATCTCACAACCGGAACAGACGTAACAACGGCTCGTCGCCTATCTGAAAACTCCGGCGTGGCGTTTCAAGGCGTAAAGCTTACGGGACCGTTCGATATTGCCGGTCATGAGGCACGGGAACTCTTAAAGGCCCCACTAAACCCGAACGGTCGCCCGAATGCGGACGTCGTCGCCCGACTTTATGACATCGATGACATCGTTGGTCGAGTGAGCGACCGCTGGGTGATCGATTTCGGTTACGAACTTACAGAGGCACAGGCCATGTTATATGAAGGTCCGTTCAGGATCGTGGCTGAACGTGTCACGCCCTTTCGGCGTAATCCGGAGAAATGTCGTAGCCCGGAGAATCGACTGTTTGTGAAATATTGGGAATTTCAGCGTCCCCGACCTAAGATGCGTAAAGCTTTGGCCAGCAAGCACCGGTTCATCATAACTCCAGAAAGTTCCGAGCATCGAATTTTCATTTTCGCGCCTGCGAGGGTGCTAATCCAAGGGAGTCTCTTCGCGATTGCTCGTGAGGATGACGTCACCTTTGGCATCCTGAGTTCACGGATTCATGAAATCTGGGCCACAGCTCAGGGCAATCGTTTGGGTGCAGGAAACCAGCGGCGGTATAACAAAGACGTTGCATTTGAGACGTTTCCGTTCCCAGACGGCCTGAGTCTAGCCAAGTACGGGACGTATCATTCCGATGCCCGGGCGAAAGCCATAGCTAGGGCTGCTTCGCACCTCAATGATTTACGTGAAGCATGGTTAAATCCGACGAACCTTGTAAAACGAGACGGTGAGGTAGTTGCCACATTCCCGGAAAGGATTCTTCCAATTAACTCCGACGCTGAGCTCCAACTAAGAAAGCGCACGCTCACCGATCTCTATAACGAGCGACCCGCGTGGCTTGCCCAGCTTCATTTGCAATTAGACGAAGCAGTTGCTGAAGCTTATGGTTGGCCGGTTGAACTATCAAGCGAGGAAATCTTATGCCGATTAATGGTTCTGAACCAGTCTCGATATGCGGCGGCCTCAGGTCATCTTTCTGAACAGGACACCACTGCTGAGGCCGATGATTAAATTATTCCCTGCGGTGTTGCTTCCTACACCGGATCGAAACTGGCAAAGGTGGACAAAGAATACCCGTTGGCAGACTACTCGGCTCTGTCACTGAATTTCAGTAGTCACAGAACGAAAAATCTATCTCCCATTTAGAATCAGCCACTTACCGCCCACACCGAAATTTCGCCCTCCGCCCACGCCCTTATCCTGGCCTCGAAAGGCATTCCTACATCTATCTATGCAACCCGCGAAGAACCGCCCCGGTCGCCCCTCATTCCGCCCTACCGAAAACCACCGTAAACTCGCCCGCCTTCTCGCCTCCCGGGGCATCCCGCAAGACCGTATCGCCCGCATAATGGGCATCTCGCCGAAAACTCTCCGCAAACACCTCCGCCGTGAACTCACCCTCGGTGCCATCGAAGCCAATCTAGCCGTTCTAAATGCCCTCCACAAAATGGCCCGTTCCGGCAAACCCAAACACCTCGCCGCCGCCATCTTTTGGGCCAAATCCCGCTGCGCCTTCCAACCGATTTATTCCCCACCGAACCAGCTATATATTTATAGGCGGGAAAAACCCTCTGCTATCCTGTCAATTTCAACGCCCTTCAACCCGCCTTCTCTCGGTCTTCGCCCGAAACGTGAGGTGCAGGCTTGACGAATCCGATCATGAACGTTTTCGAGTTGACGCGGACCCTTATCGATATCGAATCGATAACCCCGAATGAGCGCGAAATCGGCAATTACCTCTTCGATTGCTTGAGCGATCTTGCGCGCCGTTTCGATGGCGTCGCCGAGCGGCTCCCCGTTGAAGCCGATCGCGATAACGTCTTCGTCCGCTTCGGCGATCCCATTGTCGTACTTTCCACGCACATGGATACTGTGCCGCCGTTCATTCCTTCGCGCGATGATGGCGAACAAATCTGGGGTCGGGGCGCTTGCGACACCAAAGGCATCATCGCCTCCATGATCCTTGCCGCTGAAACTCTGCTTTCGGAAGGCAAGCGCAATTTCGGTCTGCTCTTCGTGGTTGGTGAAGAGCGCAACAGTGCCGGCGCGCTCGCAGCCGTCAACACGCCGCGCGGCAGTAAGTTCATCATCAACGGTGAGCCTACGGAAAACCGGCTTGCTCTCGGCTCCAAAGGCGCGTTGCGTTTCGAAATCGTCGCCACCGGCCGCATGGCCCATTCCGCCTATCCCGAACTCGGCGAGTCCGCTATCGAAAAGCTCCTCGACGCGCTTGATCGCATTCGCAAAATCCCTCTTCCGGTCGATCCCATCCTCGGCCCCAGCACTCTGAACATCGGTACCATCGCCGGTGGTCGCGCTCCCAACGTCATCCCCGACGATGCCCGCGCCGAAATTTTCATCCGCGTTGTTGGTGACGTCACTGACATTCGCAAGCAGATCATCGCGGCCGCCGCTCCCGATGCCGAAGCAACCGAAGTTCTCTTCATACCGGCCGTGCATCTCGGCTCGCTCAGCGGATTTGAAACTACCGTCGTCGCTTATACCACCGACATTCCGGCGTTCGGTGATGCCTGGGGTCAGCCCTATTTGCTTGGTCCCGGCACCATCCACGTTGCGCACACTTCCGAGGAGCGTATCGCGAAGTCCGAGCTCACCGCCGCCGTCGAAATCTACAAGCAACTCGTCGAAAGGTTATCGCGCTCGGTCGCGTGAAGAAAGTTATGAACCCCATCGAAGTAGGCATCCTTGGCGGCACCGGCATGGTGGGCCAGCACTTCATCCGCTTCTTGCAAGGCCATCCCTGGTTCAGATTGACTTGGCTCGGAGCCAGTGATCGCTCCGCCGGTAAGAAGCTCAAAGACGCTACATCCTGGCGTCTCGATGGCGATATCCCTTCCGAAACCGCCGAAATCGTTGTCTCCGAATCGAAGCCTGCCGGTGCGCCCCGTCTCGTCTTCTCTGCTATGGACGCCTCCATCGCTACCGAAATTGAACGCGAATTTGCCCAGGCCGGTCACATCGTCGTCTCCAATTCCCGCAACTATCGCATGGAGCCCGACGTCCCTCTCGTCGTCGCTGAAGTCAACCCCGGCCACCTCGAACTCCTTCATGCTCAGCAGCGCAATCGCGGTTGGAAAGGCATGATCGTCACTAACCCGAACTGCTCCACCATCGTCCTCACCATGGCCCTCGCCCCATTAGCCAAATTCGGTATTCAGCGCGTCGTCGCAGCCACTCTGCAAGCCGTTTCCGGCGCGGCTATCCGGGTGTTGCGTCCATGGATATCATCGGCAACATCGTCCCCTTCATCGGTTCTGAAGAGGAGAAGATGCAGCAGGAAACGCAGAAAATCCTCGGCAGCATTGCCTACGGTCAATCCGTCCCACTCGCCGCCCGTGTCAGCGCTCATTGCAACCGCGTCTCCGTTGTCGATGGACACGTTGTCAACGCCTCCGTCGAATTCGCTCAGAAGCCCACCCTGGCCGAAGTGCAGTCCGCTATCAAAAATTTCCAGAGCGTTCCTCAACACCGCAAGCTCCCTAGTGCCCCTGTGCATCCGCTTGTTTATGCGCCGCAATCTGACCGTCCTCAACCGCGTCGCGACGCGATGCGCGAAAACGGTATGGCCGTCACCGTAGGGCGCATCCGCGAATGCCCCGTGCTCGATATCAAGTTAGTCGCCTGTGGTCACAACACCATTCGCGGCGCAGCCGGAGCCGCTGTTCTCAACGCCGAATTAATGGCCTCGGAAGGCTTCCTCGACTAGGTTGCCTCATGATAGTCATGAAATTCGGCGGCTCGTCCGTGGAATCTGAGCAAGCCGTAGCGCGCGTTACCGCCATCGTCAAAAGCTACGAACCCCGCCGTCCCATCGTCGTCGTCTCTGCTATGGGCAAGACCACCAACAAACTCCTCGAAGCCGCCACCGAGGCCGCTGCTGGACGGCGCGACCAGGCGCTCACTATTGTCGATGAACTGCGCGGTCATCACCTCATGCATGGCTTGGCGCTCGCCGGTCCTGCCTCTGCTGAACTCGACCGCTACATTCGGACCCACTTCGAATGGCTTGATGAACTGGTCAAAGGTCTTTCAGTTGTCGGCGAACTATCACCTCGTTCCATGGACGCCATCGCCAGCGTCGGCGAGCGTCTCTCAAGCCTCATCGTCAGCTTTGCTTTTCGCGCTGCCGGTATCCCCACCCAGCACGTCGATTCCCGACGCGTCATCGTTACTGACGATCGTTTCACTCAAGCCCAACCTCTTCTCGACGAAACCCACAAACGCCTTGTCGAAGAGGTCGCTCCTGTTGCTGAAACCTCTGTCGTCGTCATGGGCGGTTTCATCGGCGCAACTCTCGACGGTCTCACCACCACTCTTGGCCGTGGCGGATCCGATTTCTCCGCCGCCATCATCGGTGCTGCCCTCGATGCTGAAGAAATTCAAATTTGGACCGACGTCGATGGCATGCTCACTGCCGACCCCCGCATCATTCCGGGCGGCCATCGGGTAAAGAGTATCTCGTTCGCTGAAGCCGCTGAAATGGCGTTTTTTGGCGCAAAAGTTCTTCACCCGGCTACGGTTCTGCCCGCCGTCGAGAAAGACATTCCCGTTCTAATTCTCAATTCCAGGCGTCCTGAAGTGGAGGGTACTCGCATCACCGCCGAAGCCGTTCCTTGTCTTAACCCCGTAAAATCAATTTCCTGCAAGCGCGACATTACCGTCGTTAGCGTCCGTTCCACGCGCATGTTAATGGCGCATGGCTTTCTTCGCCGCATCTTTGAGATCTTTGATCGCTACGAAACCAGCGTCGACATGCTCTCCACATCTGAAGTCTCCGTCTCGTTAACGTTAGATAATACAGAGAACCTCCCTGATTTAATCCGGGAAATTGGTCAGTTTGCTGAAATAAATGTCGAAAAAATGCAGGCAATTGTCTGTTTGGTCGGCGAAAACATCCGCCACACCCCCGGCATCGCTGGCCGCGCCTTCCAGGTTTTATCGAAAATGAACATCCGCATGATCTCCCAGGGCGCATCGTTGCTGAATCTCGGCTTCGTCATCGCCGATTCCGACCTGCCGGCTGCCGTCGCCGCTTTGCACCAGGAATTCTTCTCTGAACTCGACCCGGCGGTGTTCGCCTAATGCCTCAAAAGAAAAAACTGGCGCTCGTCGGCTATGGCAAAATGGGCAAGCTCATCGAACAGCTTTCGCCTGAATACGATTTCGAAGTCGTTCAGCGTCTGGACGAGTTCAACAACGTCAATGGTGCGGGCATGACGCCCGAAGCTTTCAGTAAAGTCGATGTTGCTATCGAATTTTCCACGCCCGAAACCGCGCCCGCTAATCTGAAGCGCTTAGCGGGACTCAAGATCAATGCCGTCACAGGTACCACCGGCTGGCTCGATCACCTCGTTGACGTCACCAGAGTAGTTGAGCAATCCGGCACGGGTCTTGTCTGGAGTCCGAACTTCTCCATCGGCGTCGCTGTTTTCAGTAAAATCACTGCGCTCGCTGCGCAATTGCTGCGCGACGAAAAGGAATACGGCGCCTGGGCCTGGGAAATTCATCACGATGAAAAAAAAGACGCGCGTTCCGGCACGCTGATTCATCTAGTCGAAGCCATGAAGCAAGCTGGCTACCCGCGCACCATCGACGTAAGTTCAAACCGCGCGGGCAAGCATCCTGGTACGCACGAAATCGGTTTCGATTCAGCGGCCGATACAATTACACTCCGCCACACCGCCCGCAGCCGCGAAGGATTTGCGCGTGGCGCCCTCAAAGCGGCAAGATGGATTTTAGACCGCAAAGGCGTCTATACCTTTGAAGAAGTTCTGTTTAGCTAAGGAGGAAACATGTTTACCGGCTGTGGCACTGCGCTAATTACCCCGTTCCAGTCCGACGGCTCACTCGATGAGCGAACTATGCGCGCGCTCGTCGACCGGCAGATAGACGCCGGAATCGATTTCCTTGTCCCTTGCGGCACCACCGGCGAAAGCCCTACGCTGTCCCATGCGGAGCATCTGCGTGTCGTCGAAATCACCGTCGAGCAATCGCGCGGGCGCGTCCCCGTTGTCGCTGGCGCGGGCGGCTACAACACCGCTGAAGTTATCAGTGTCATCGCCGATCTCAAGAAGCTTGGCGTAAATGGCATCCTCTCCGTCACGCCTTACTACAACAAGCCGACTCAGGAAGGTCTCTACCAGCACTACCGCGCTATCGCCGAGTCCACGTCGCTGCCCATTCTTGTCTATAGCGTTCAGCCCCGGACATCGGTGAACGTCGAACCAGCCACTATCCTTCGCCTAGCCGAGATTCCCAACATCATCGGTGTGAAAGAAGCATCCGGCAGCATCTCGCAAATGGCCAGCATCGCCATGCGCGTTCCTGAATCCTTCATCGTTCTTTCCGGTGACGACGCTGTCACGTTGCCTTTAACTGCTCTTGGCGGACGCGGTGTTATTTCCGTCGTCTCAAATCAGATTCCAGGCGAGTTCACTGAACTGGCTCATGGCGCGCTGCGTGGCGATTTCGCGCACGCTCGCCAGATCCAGCGTAAGTATCAGGAACTAATCGAGATAAATTTCGTGGAGACAAGTCCCGGGCCGGTGAAGTTCGCCATGGCCCGTATGGGCCTCTGCGAGCCCGTTTGGCGCTTGCCCGTTGTCGGCCCGCAGCCCGCATCGCAAAAGAGAATCGAAGCTGTCCTCGAATCGCTCGGCCTACTGGCAGGAGCGCGCGTTTGAGCGAGTCATTACAAAAAGCAGTCGAGGATTTATTTGAACAGAAACCAGCCACTTACTCCGAAGAGCACAAAAAGCTTTTCCTCGGAATTTCGTGACTTACTAAATCGCGGAGCGGTGCGCTCCGCGGAGCCTGACGTTTCTCAGCCTACCGGCTGGCGCGTGAACACCTGGGTCAAGAAGGGCATCCTGCTTGGCTTTCGCATGGGTGGAATTGTCGAAATGTCGGGCCAGTTCTTTGACAAATCGACCTACCCGCTGAAGCACCTCAGCGCGTCTGACGGCGTCCGCGTGGTGCCCGGCGGTTCAAGCCTGCGCGATGGCTGCTACGTGGGCCGTGGCGTCACGTGCATGCCCCCCATGTACATCAACGTAGGCGCATACGTCGACGATGGCGCCATGGTCGATTCTCACGCGTTGATTGGCAGCTGCGCTCAGATTGGCAGGAACTGCCACATCTCGGCCGCGTCTCAGGTGGGCGGTGTACTGGAACCCATCGGCGCTATGCCCGTCATCATCGAGGACGATGTTCTTATTGGCGGTAACTGCGGCGTCTACGAAGGCACCATCATCAAACGCCGCGCGGTCTTAGGCAGCGGCACCATTCTCAATCGCTCCACGCCCGTCTATGACCTCGTAAAGGAAACCGTGCACCGTGCGACTGGCGATGCGCCTCTAGTGATCCCGGAAGAAGCGGTTGTCGTCGCTGGATCGCGTATCGTGAAGTCAGGCGTCGGTAAAGAGTGGGGCATCTCGCTCTACACCCCGATCATCGTCAAGTACCGCGACGCTGGAACCGAAGCTAAGATCCAGCTGGAGGACTTGCTGCGCTAACCGCCGTGCCGCTTCCGGTCTCCAGCAGTTTGGTGCCAGTAGGAGCGTCGCTGCCCTCGGCCGCCTCTTCAGTCAAGGCGACCGCGGCAATGTTCGACACCACGGACCCTCGATCGAATTGAACCAGGGTTGGGCCTTTATCGGCTGGCCTGAAGAGGCCTGCGCTTACCGTCTTGGGGTCGTCCTTACGCAGGATCCAGAGCTGGTATTTATGGTCCCCTAACGGTTGCGGCAAATTGTAAGCTACAAAAATGAGCCGCGAGTTTTCCGTCACAATAACATACGCAGTGACGCTGCTGGCTGCTTCGCCCTTCATGGCCGTCAGCCGGACTCCTGGACTTGCCAAAAGTTCCAGCAGCGTTTGGTTGTCGACCGATGCTTTCTGTTGCCGTATGAGCTCTGCTTTGTATTGCTCGACGTCGGCTCGTGCTTTGGTAAGTTCCTGTTCCAACCGCTTCCCGTCTTGAAGCGCCTTCTGTCCGGCAAATCCGAGCCTGTTCTCTATCGATTTCCGGTTAGTCTCTTCTGCCTGCGATTTGATTTGCAGCTTAGCGTTTTCCTGAGCCAGCTTCTCAAGTTCTCCCGTAATGGGCGTGTTGTCGAGCCGAACGGATTGCCTGCCGGCATACCATGTGATCACCAGCAGCACGGCCAGCGCGGCGCAGATCACCAGCAGCGTAGAGGTGAGGATGTTCGTCCGGCCGCGCAGCGCTGAGCTCTTAGGGAATGTCAGAACCTTGCGGCTCAGTTCGGCAATTCGCACCAGCCGGCCGCGGAAATCTTCAGACGGTTCTGCGTTTTCGAGCGTCGTCGCAAACACCAGCCAAAGGTTCATGCTGCGTTGCACGCCGCTCAAACAGGCGGGGCACTGCTCCTGTATCTGGGTCTCTAGCTCCGAGCGATCCGGTTCTTCGAGAAGCCCCAATACGTAGCGGTCGTATGTGTCTGCTGGGAAACCAGCACAGTGCATACCGGATCCGAAAACCTAAACTTTGAGATTACTTACGAGTATACGTCGGCGCCAATCCGGCCACTCCCCAATCGGCAGCCGTGCTCACGCGGTCTTTGCCATAAGGAGGCGGTAGTTCCTTGATCTCAAACTTGGCGGTATTCCCATTCACTGTTACCAGCGTGTGCTGGAAAAACCATCCGCGTTCATAGGTCTTGCTCTCCCGCAGATGGCCGCCTGAACTGGCCATCGAAAGATACGTAACCCCGTCCAGCTCGAAATGCAGCATCTGGTGAATATGGCCGGCAATCACGTATTTCACCCCGTAGCGCAGCGCCAGTTGATGCAGCGGAAACGCCGGATTTTGCAGTACGACTTGCAGAATCCAAGACGGCCGATGCGAGACGATAAACTTCACGGGCTGCGCTTGATGAAGCTCCAAGTCCTTCCTTAAGAACGCGATCTCTTCGGCATTCAGTTCATCGCTGCGGCTATTGTCGAGAATCGTAAAATGAGCCTGATGGTAATCGAAGCTGTAGTGCAATGGATGCTTGGTATATTTCTCGAACGCCTGCGCCGAAGCGATTGACCACACGTCGTGATTGCCAGGAGTAAAGAAGATCTTGTACCGGCTGTAGGGCTGGACCGTCTTAAGGACGTCGCGCCATTCTGCGTCCATGGTCAAATCGTCGCCGCCCTGAATAGCGTCGCCAACCGTAACGATGAACTCGGGATGGTCGAGCACCGTCTCGCGCAGCGCTTCAGAGAATACTCCTGGAACAGCGCCGCCGGTGCGATCGCCCAGGATCGCGAATTGAAATGGTCGGGCTGGAGGCGCGTAGCCGGCAATCGCCCCGCCGATACTTACGAGCAACGCCCCGGCAAGCAACGCGCGCATTTTAGTGCGCGGTGCCAACGGCTGTTTTTGTACCTGATTCGTAGTGCTGGAAAACCCCATTCCAGCCGAGATCCATTGCGAGAGAAGCCGACTGGCTGGAAAGGACATACATCACCAGAATGCCCCAACCCTGCGCAAAGCGTGCCCGGGTATTTGCGGCGACAGAAGCCAGAACCGACTGCAGATCTTTACGAGCTTGAGTGAACTGCGTATCGCTCTTAATATCGGAGGCTAGTTGCAAGACTCTGGTCAGCTTGGGGGCGACCTTCAGCATCGAATCCGCCCACCAGCGTATATCCATCCAGTCAGCGCCAATAAGTTCCAATTCCGCGTCATGCAATGCGCTGAGGCCGGCTATGGTTCTGAATCCCGACCGGTTTCCCAGCGCATTCATGGCGCTCCAGATGGTGTCGCTCTGCAATGCTTCAAGACGCGCCTGAGACAGCGGCTCTAATGCGTCAATGAGGCTGGCCATGGTGGAGCGTCCGATACGATCAAATTCATCACGCGTGTGAGGTAATAGCGCATTCACATCGGAGTAGAACAACTTCATTGCGTCGGCGCAGTTATAAGCAGCGTCGATGCTGCACTTTGCATGATTGAATCTTTGGCCGGCAATCAGCTGTTGCTGCCAATTACTCGCCGGGATCAGTTGAAGCTCCAGCCCAAGCCTGATCAGCGGTTTCAGATCGGAGGTGGACATCTGGGCTGAGTAACGGTCATATGTCTGGCGCACGGTAAAGTCCGGCACCGGCTCTTTCGAAGTGGCTGCGGCATATGTCACGGTGGCCAGGAATTGCTGCGCCAGCGCGGAGCGTAATTTCTCGCCGTTCGCCCGATAGGGCGTTGTGGCGGCTTTCAACGAATTGGCCCCGGCTTTGTCTATCAGCACTATCTGGCCATTCTCGTCGTGCAGAATCGTGCAGGACTTCCAATAATCCGCTATCGAGACCGCGTTGTAAAAGCCGAGGAGATTAACGTCGATCTTGTGCTGCCGGTCGTGTATCTCTTTGCAAATGTTGCGTAGTTTGCGGGAATTTGGAAGAGAATCGAGCAAAGTCCAGTCGCCCTTAAGAGCGCTATTAAGCGCGCTGTCCGTTTCTAATGTGTTGGCTGAGGAAAGGTCTATCCGATACACGATGGCGGATTCATCGGTGGTCGATGCCGCACACGCCCCGTTCAGTGCAACCGCCAAATTACTGCTTGCGCATGACTCCAGCGCGTCTTCAAGCACGTCGCTCTGATCGTCTGAAAATCCCGCTTCTGCCGGCCTTGCGTCAGGAAAGAGAGCGCCAACAAAAGCGGATAGCACGTCTGTCTTGCCTAATTCGCCGGCGATACCAGCGGAAAGCTCAAAATTTACTTCTATAGTTGAAGCCTTCTTTTTAAAAACCCCAAAAACAAGATCAGTTGGAGTTGTTTTATAAGCGCGAACGACAAAATCGCCACTCATACCGATTTCTCCACCGGCCTCGAAGGTGAACTGCGGAGCGGCTGCCACTTTAAAGTTAAATGGAAGATCGGCTGAAGCTAACGGGGTTACGTTAACCGGAACGGAATAGCTTAGACGGAACTTGAGCGAGCCGCTGGTCTCCGCAGTATGGGCTATTCCCAAGGGCAGATTCCACAAGTCCTGGGCGCTGGTTGGCACAGAATAGCTTTCGAGAACGGTATGAAGACCCGTGCGCAGCGGCGGTAGCGCCCCAGCTTCCGCCTTGAATAATCGGTATGTTCCGAAAGTAGCTCCGGCCGTACCCTGGACTTCTATTCCAATGCCATCGGCCGAAACATCAATACTCTCTTTTAACGACGTCGCGATCTCGATTCCCATCCAGCATTCGCCGCTCTGTATAGCTACGTCCGGCGAAAAGCCATCGGACGGGAAAAGAGTTTTGTGCGAAGCTTTGCAAATGATGAGCGTGCCTGCGGCAGCGGCGGTAACAACGAGTTTAGTGCTGCCGGCGAGTAATAATGCAGGCGAGGAAATGCTGAGGCCGAAGCTGGCGTGTTCAATGCTGGTTTGATCGAGAGGCTTATCGAAATCCCCAATGATTGGAATATCGGTAAATTTTAAGGCTCTTAGATGGGCCAGTGTCAGCGCGGACGCATCGTTGATTTCGATATCGGTGGTTGCCTGGACAGTGTCCGTAATAGGAATTTCAGCCATATGAACAAGCTTGCGAGTCTATCAGAGATGCGTCGACTAAAGACCGCCCGCGGGGCAAGTAATGGAACTATTCCGCAGGAGTTGGCTGACCGCTTGCTCGCAGGAGAAGGATCTCGCCGACGGAAGAGCCATCCACTTGCGAACCGTCTGGTCTTCCTGCGATTCGAGCCGGATCTGTTCTGGGTCTAACTCCGCCGATTGGGAAGGTTTGCCGGAGGCCTGAAAAGGCATCGACTGAAGGCCGAGGTTCTTTACGAAGAAACGATAAGCGAGTGCTCGCTTGCTGGGGCCGTAATCGTGCTTTTCGTTTGCCAAGTGCACATTCTCGACGGCAGAACTTGCGTCAAACAGACTGTAGATTTTCTGCACATAAGGGTAGGCATCGGTGGGGAAATCTTTAGTCCAATCCGCGCCGTCCGAAACGATCAAAAGGGGTCTAGGGGCGACGGCGGCGGCGATCTCGGCATTGTTGGTTCTGGTTTCGCCCGGCACATCGTGCACCGGCATGCCGTCTTCGCAGCGCTCGTGGCCGGTATACTTTGCGCTTACCATAACGACGGGCATGCTTGCTTTGATTCTGGAATCGACCGCAGCCAAATAAATGGCTTGAGTGGCTCCGCCCGATGCGCCGGTGACACCGATTCGTCCGCCGTCAACATAGGGCAGCGATTGAAGAAAATCGACTGCGCGAATACTATCCCAAAGTTGCAGTTGCAGGACATTCGGAACGTGATGGCTGACTTGCGTGGAATCGCCCCAGCCAACCATGTCGTAGGTAAAGACCACGGCGCCGAGCTGCGCTAAACGGGCGCACAGGATCTGATTTTCAGGTCGCGCTCGGGCAAACCATATTTTAGATTTGAAGTGACCGTGCGGAACCAGGATTGCGGGCGACCTGCCGGGGGCATGCAGCGGGCGGTAGAGGTTTCCAAATACATAGAAGCCGGGCGCCGATTGGAATGCGATGTTCTCAACCGAATAACCTGCGCGAATGCGGCGATGAGAGAAGATTGTTCCGAGCGGCGTCTTTTGGGGCAATGGGAGTAACTGCGCTCCCGACAAGATTCCGAGCCGGATGAGTCTTGCCCTGGTCTGCCAAACGCTGAGGTTATCCGCGTAATGCTCGACCTTTTCGATGTCGCGGGCCATTCGTGGGCTGGCTGGCTCTATTGATGGTGCAACAAATACGCAGAGCAGACCTATTAAATGGACGCGCCTGCTCATTTGTTCGTTAACCAGATGCCGAATAACGAAGGTAGATACGGGCAGGAGCCAGGTCTACGGGAATTCAAGGGCAAGCTACAAAGGGCGGTTGGGGACGCCATACGTGACGGAGGCATAGAGATTCCTCGTAGAACTCATTCTCATGCACCCCAAACAGGCATCAACCTGTCCCAAGAAGAAGTATAACAATCGTCGCAGTGCGGTTCGGACGTTCTGGCGGGCTGCTATTTTGATAACTGGCGCATTTGCCGCTCACGGACCAGTAAACCTTGCCGCTGAACGCTTCCGACGATATTCCCCCTAAAGAACGAAGTTTCGATCCACCTTCCCCTTCCAACGAGCCCCGGAAAACCTGGCGCGTTTATCTTGCCGTGGCGGCCATTTCTTCGGCGATTTTTTTCGGATGCGTAATCTCGCCGCCCTCGCTGATGGACGATGTAGACGCGGTGCAGGCACAGATAGCGCACAACATGCTCTCCTCCGGCGACTGGGTGACGGCGCGACTGGATGGCGTTCCTTATCTTGAAAAAGCGCCGTTGATTTATTGGATCATCGCGGTCTTCTTTAAATTATTCGGTGTTGCCGATTGGATTGCCAGGCTTCCGGTAGCCGCAGCCAGTGTCGCATTGGCGATTTTGACGGCGGCTTTTGGGACTTGGGCTTTCGGGAGGCGGGTGGGGTTTTACGCGGGAGTCTGTGTCTCCACGTGTGTAGGACTGTTTTTGTTCACCCGCATCCTTATCCCGGACGTGATGCTGACATTTACGATTGGGCTCACGATGTGGTCGTTCATGCGCGCGCTGGACGACGAAGAGCAAAGGCCTGCCCTGTGGGCGATTCTGATGGCGGCCAGCATGGGCGTGGGTCTTTTGTGGAAGAGCCTCATCGGAATCGTCTTTCCGATTGGGGCGGGGCTGACCTATTTGTTTTTCACCAGGCAACTCCTCTTGAAAAGCACTTGGCGTCGTCTTCGGCCGGTTAGCGGCGCCCTTATCATTGCCGCGATCGCGGCGCCTTGGCATGTGCTGGCAACACTGCGCAATCCGCCCTATCTTGTCTTCACGATGCGGAGCGCACCGGGCGAGTACCACGGCTTCTTTTGGTTCTACTTCTTCAACGAGCAATTACTGCGGTTTCTCAATATGAGATATCCGCGCGATTATGACACGGTGCCCAGGTTGTATTTCTGGCTGTTTCACCTGCTTTGGCTATTTCCCTGGAGCGTCTACCTGCCAGCCGTAGCCAAGCTCTCGTTCAAGCCGGTGGACAGGGCGGGGAAGACGCGTTTACTGGCGCTCTGCTGGATCGGATTTGTGATGGTATTCTTCACATTCTCGACGACGCAGGAGTACTATTCGATGCCGATTTATCCGGCGGTTGCGCTCCTGTTAGGGTGTGCGTTGATAAACGAGAACAGCTGGATCCGCGGGGGCAGGCGCATTCTCGCTGCGATAGCTGGTCTGGCGGGGTTGCTAGTGCTCGGCATTCTTTACTCAGTGAGAGGCTTACCCACGCCGGGAGACATTGCGAGTGCGCTTTCGAGCCATCCGAACGCTTACACCCTTTCGCTCGGACACATGGAAGACCTTACGCTTGAATCGTTTGCTTATTTGCGCTTGCCGCTGGCGGTAGCCGGAGCGGCCTTCTTCATTGGCTGCGTGGGGACGCTGTGGGCCAAAGGAAAGCGGGCGTTTCTGGCCGCGGCGTTAATGATGATCGTTTTTTTTCACGCAGCGCGGCTGGCCATGATCGTTTTCGACCCTTACATGTCATCGCGGCCGCTAGCCGAGGCGCTGCTCCGCTCACCACCCGGCACGCTTATTGTGAATCACCATTACTACGATTTTTCTTCGGTGTTCTTCTACACTAACCGCAGCGCTTTGCTGCTCAACGGTCGTTTCAACAATCTGGTTTATGGATCGTATGCTCCGGAACACGCGGCAGTGTTCATTGACGACACGGAATTTCAAAAGCTATGGCAT
Organism: Bryobacterales bacterium; assembly: GCA_963718465.1. Taxonomy (GTDB): domain Bacteria; phylum Acidobacteriota; class Terriglobia; order Bryobacterales; family Bryobacteraceae; genus Bog-105. The sequence goes on from CAVQZK010000010.1 coordinate 65,464, forward strand.
GCCCCGCAACGGTATTACTTGGTAGTCGACAGGCCAGCCATGAAACGTGTAGCAGATTTGACAGCACCGAGCGATTGGAATCTGGTACTGGCCAGCGGAGGTAAATTCCTGTTTACCAATCATGCTTTATAGGAACTCGCGCAAAACCTGTGGCGCCCAGGATACGATGGCGGACCTGGCTATCGATATCAGGGTTTCGCTGGTTTTGCCGGAACAGCGTCAGCGACAGGTTGGCTGAGCTGCTGTTGCTTGGCCGCTTGATCTTTCGCCGGATCCGGCTGTTCGGCCGTCATTTCGCCAGCTTGCTGCTCGGAAACTTCTTCCAGCGGAGCAGAGTCGGAGGAATTGCCCTCCCACTGGCTGATTCCTAATTCTGCAAAAATATTGGCAACATAGTTCTGCGTTTCGAGAGGGTAGGGTTGTCCAGTGGGTTGATCGGCGCGTCCAGGACCGGCGTTGTAAGCGATGAGCGCTAGACGCAAATCGCCATTGTAGCGACCCAACAGTTGTTTTAGATATGCAGCCCCTGCCTGTACGTTTTGCTCAGGATCAAAAACATCGTCAATATGAAGCTCCCGGGCAGTGGCAGGCATAAGCTGCATGAGTCCCTGCGCCCCTTTGATGGAAACGGCGCAAGGCTTGAATGCCGATTCTTGTTTCATCACGGCGTGCAGCAGTTCCGCTTGCAGGGATTGTTTTTTCGCCGCCGTAGCGATGAGTGAGGCGACGGTCTCAGAAGCCAGTGCGGGACAATCCGCTTGGATCCGATCGGGGATCGGGTCGATAAATTCGGCCACGGAGTTGCGGGCGGCGGGCTCCTGACCGGCCGATTGCCGGTGAATGGCCTGGCGCTGTTTTTCGAGGGAATCGCGCTGCTTTTTCAACGACTCCTGCATGGCTTGGGTGACCGTAATATTGGAAGCCGAATCCGATGGGTTTGCCGCGGCCGCGAGGAGGCCGGATAGAACCAAGAGAAAAAAATATTTCATTGAACGCACGAGTGCTTGCTCGGGAACTAGCGCAAAACGATCGCAGTGTGGAGCGCACCCCTCAAATCTTGGCGGAGGTTCTCTCCTGTTTGGCGACGCGCATTAGCGCCCTTTGCTCTGGTTTCTGAGTTGGTCAAAAGGGTACCTGAAGAGTTATCGGCCAAACAGCAGATTTCTTTAATCAAGAAAACTGGCAAGGCAGGGTTGGCGGCAAGAAAACTAGCAGGCGAATTGATGGTGTGAGCTTGAGGATTGATTGCCGTTCGGGATTAGATTCTGAGAAGACGACGGATTATCGGCGGGTGAACCATAGCTTCGCACGATCAAGCGCCCGCTATCACCGTCGAGCCAGATACTGCGTGCGTGATGGCCGCCCAGATCATCGCCTTTCACAACTATGCCTTCCTGCCAAAAAGCGCGGCGCGCGGCGGGGTATAGTCGTTTAGCCGATTGAGACTCTTTCGCGGAGCGTAAGACGGCTCCGCCGATTACATAAACGGCAAGGTTTCGAGGGTCAGACCCCATTGACCTTAGTCCATCGAATACCTCGGCAAGAGCGGCCTCTAGAAAGCCGTGGACTGCCTTCGACTCGTTGTGACTCTGCTCGGACGATACCGTGAATCGCAACAGCCCCGCGAATTTGACGGAAGGCACGTGCATGGCAATCACGACATCGGAAAAGACCCGTCGAGCCACCAGCCGTTCGCCCTTGACGGATAAGCGGCACTCGTTTGTTCCAACCGCAATTTCAGTCCTAAGGGGACCGGAGTTCCCGGTCACAGGATAAGCCATCTTCCGCGCACTTCCAGGTTAAGATACGGCTCTATCGCTGAAATGAGCGCAAAGTAGAGAATCGGGAACGGCTATTTTTTATTCGAGCCGCCTGGTTTGGCATTGGCCGGCTCAGCGGACTTATGCAGTTCACTATGGCTGGCGGGTGCTTCGGCTTCCGCCCCGCCGTGTGCCGTGCCACTCTCCGAGCCCGCTTTGGTCCCCTTTGCCTTCGGTTCTTCGGGCCCCGTCGTCTGCGGATACTGAACAATGATAGAAATGCGGCGGTTGGAAGCGTCTTCCGGATTGCCAGGTACTCGCAGTTGCTGATCGGCGAAGCCGCGGACTTGCGCCACTTGATCGGGCCGCAGGCCATTTTCCTGCATGATTTTGCGCGCTGAGTTAGCCCGGTCAGCCGATAGCTCCCAGTTGGAATAGGCCGAGCCGCCGTAGGGCTTGGCGTCTGTGTGACCTTCAATCAGCAATGAATTCTTCATCTTGCCGAGTTCCTGCGCCAGCTTGCTAAGGAGATCTTTGCCGGTTTCGGTAGGGCCGGCTTGACCACTTGCGAAAAACATACCTTTATCGGTTTCGATCAGTTCGATCCGCAAGCCGTCTCCCGTGATGGTCATCTGCACGTAGTCCTTTATCTTTTCGAATTGCGGGCTTTTCTTCATGGCTTGCTCGAGTTGCCCTTTGAGCAGGGACATGTTGCTTTTGGTGATGGTCAGGCTTTCACCGCTGCCGCCCATGGAGCTGCCCATCTGCTTGCCAAAGCCCTTAGGATCGCGAAAATAGCCGGCTACAGCCTGTTGGACGTCGTTGCTGGCGCTTAACAGCCAGAGCACGATGAACAGCGCCATCATGGCCGTGACAAAATCGGCGTAGGCGACCTTCCACGCGCCCCCATGATGGCCTCCATGGCCTCCCTTTTTCTTAATGATAATAATGGGCGGAGTAGCGGGCGCGGACATAGTTGATGGCCTTAAGCGGCTTTGGCGTCGCCCTTAATGCCTTTGCAGGCGGCTTCCATTTCTTTGAAGGTAGGCCGGACAGACTGGGGAATGGAGCGGCGCGAGAACTCGACAGCCAAGATCGGTGCAGCGCCGCGCACGAAGGCGATTAGGCCGGTGCGCAGACAGTTGTAATAGCCGGCTTCCCCGTCGTTAATCTTTGTCATGGCTGCCGCTAGGGGACCGAAGAAACCGTAGCACAGGAGAATGCCCAGGAACGTGCCGACAAGCGCAGCTGCGACTTTGTGGCCGATTTCGGCCGGCGGCCCGCCGATAGCACCCATGGTGATGACTACGCCCAATACCGCAGCGACAATGCCCAATCCGGGCAGCGCGTCAGCCACCGAATTGAGCGCCGCAACTGGAACCGCGACTTCGCTGTGATGCACTTCCAGATCGAGTTCGATCATCTGATCTAAATCGAAATGCGAGACAGTCCCGGTCATCGCCATGCGTAAGGTATCGCAAATAAAATCGAGTACATGATGATCTTTCATGACAAAATCGTACTTTTTAAATACCTCGCTTTTGTCGGGAGCTTCCACATCCGGCTCTAAGCTGCTGATGCCGCCCTTGCGGCCGCGCGAGAACAGGTCGTTCAGCATTTTCAAGGTGTCAAGATAGCGGTCCTTACTGTATTTATCGCCGCCGAGGACGCCGCTAAATCCCTTAAGAAGCTTAACAATGACCGGTAGAGGATTGGCAATCAAGAGTGTGCCTAAAGCCGAACCGCCGATGATGACCAACTCGGCCGGCTGCATAAGGACCAGTAATTTGCCATGTTCCATCAGGTAGCCGCCCATAATGGCACCAATGACGATAACGATGCCTATGATCGAAAACATGCGCTGTGAGTTTTACCTCCCCAGAGGTTATATCGGAAGGAGGGGGGCGGGGCTACATGTTGCGCGATCAAAGATGCTCGGAAGCAGGTGGAATTTACTCTTCTGTTTGGCGGCGCGCATCCACGCATTTGCGTCCCCGGGGATGATTGATGGTTAGAATTTTTGAAAAGATTGGCGATAAAGCTTTAGCGAAGGAAAGGCAAGATGAGCAATCAGAGTAATCCCAACCCTTATCAGGCATATACGGAAGGTAAAGTGTTCAGCGAGAACCCGATTAATCTGGTGGTGGCGCTGTATCAGGGCGCGCTTGACTCGGTGCGGCAGGCGGAACGGTGTATTGGTTGCGGCGATATCGGCGGCCGTTCCAAGGCGATCAACAAGGCACTTGGGATTATCACCGAACTCCTGATTTCGCTCGATCACGCCAAAGGCGGGGAGATCAGCCAAAATTTGAAGAGGCTCTACAGCTACATGCAAGTGCGATTGCTCGATGCGCACGCCAAGCAAACGGTTGAGCCGATTTCTGAGGTTGGCAGATTGCTGGGCGTCCTCCTGGAGGGCTGGGAGGAGGCGGTTCGCCAGCAGGGTTCGAGCGAGGCGATGAACAAGCCGTGGGTCGCGGCAGCGGACTGGCCCGCAGCAGGCTCCCACACAAAGGCTGAGATGCCCGTCTACGGAGCATACTTCGAAGACATGGCCGATGCGCGGCTTCAGGCGGCTTACTCGTTTTGAGAACTTGGGCTAAACGGTCATAGTAGTACTGACAGGCGGCAACGCTTCTGTGGAATAGCTGCTTTATTTTTGCGGCGTATGGCCCCTCAAGCCGGTTCGCATCGCGAAGGGGTCGTCAGTATTTGGCCGCGCTGCTTGGGACGGTGTCCGGCGGCGCGGATTGACCGGTACGCGACATGGAACGTTCAATCATTTTCGCGAGGCCGAACCCTCCTCGCGCGGCCATCGCTTGAGCGAACTGGGTTTCCGCCATTCCCATGGCCGTTTCCGCGCTGCTGTCCGAACCGCTGCCCAGCCAACCTTCGGAGCTGTCCTCGCGCGCGGTTTTGAGCATTTCCCCAATCATCAAGGATTCGAATTGCTGAGCGGCTTGAGCGAGCTTAGCTGGCTTCTTCGGGGCGTCGAGGCTGCCCGGGTCGGCGAGGAGCGGTGACATGTCGGCGATAGTCATATTTAATCGATTTTCTAGATAATGTCCAGTTCGGCGTCGAGCGCGCCGGCGGCTTTCAAGCTTTCAAAAATTGCCACGACATCCCGCGTGGTGGAACCGATTGACGCGAGCGCTTTCACTAATTCCTCGACGGTCGCCCCCTCTTTCAGAACCAGATTTCGCGATTTCTCGTCTTTAGCGGTCACGGTAGTTTCAGGGACAGTAGTGCCGGGCGCCGACGAAAAAGGCCCGCTCGGGACCGCGAGCTCGCGGGTCTGAATTTGGACGGTCAAATTCCCGTGCATGATGGCCACCGGCGCAATTCTCACGCGGTTGCCGAGCACGACCGTCCCGGTCCTCTCATTGATGACCACGCGTGCTATGCGGTCGGGTTCTACCGTAAGGCGCTCCAGTTCCGCGACAAATTCGATGGGCCTGGCGGCGAATTCCGGCGGCACGGTCACGCTGACCAGGCCGGAATTGTCAGCGTGTGCAATGGCGTCCCGGCTCGGGAAACGCTGGTTGACGGCGGCGCTGATGCGCGCCGAGGTTTCGAAGTCCTCTTCCTTGAGCTGCAGCTTGACTGTGCTGCCGATGGGTACCGAGGGGGCGGCGCGTTCGATTATGGCGCCATTAGGAATGCGCCCGGCGGTCGGATGATTGACCGTTTGCGAGTTCGCTGCGCCGCGGCCGGCTGAGAAACCGGCGGTAACCACCGTCCCTTGCACGGTGGCGTACGATTGTCCGTTAACTCCGTGCAGCGTTGAGAGGATCAGCAGCCCTCCCTGTAAATTGCTCGCGTCGCCGATGGCCGCGACCGTGGCATCGACGCTGGTGCCGGGTTGCGCGTAGGGCGGCAGGGTGGCGGTGATTAAAACTGCCGCCGTGTTCTTGACTATCATGGCGGAGGCGTTTACGGTTACCCCCATACGCTGCAGCAAGTTGGTAAGGCTCTGGGCGGAAAACAGAGTCAGCTGGCGGTCTCCTGTGCCATTCAGTCCCACGACGAGGCCGTAACCGACCAGCTGATTGTCGCGCACGCCTTCAATGGAGACCAGCTCTTTCAAGCGCACACCCTGCTCTTCGCCGGCGGCAGATAACGGCGCGGCACAGGCCAGGAAAGCGCACAGCAGAGGCAAGCGGTTGATACACATGAGATGGCTTAAGAGTCGCAAATAAAACTTCTTTAGAACGGGAGCAGGCCGAGGAGCAGCCGGTAGACAAAGTTGGGACGATGAATGACGTCGTTCACTACGCCCCGGCCGTCGATTTTTAATTCCATCTCGCCGACGCTGCCCGATTGAATGGTGTTGATGTTGCTTAAGTCCGCTGGCCGTACGACGCCGCGAACGGTAACGATTTGATTTTCCGAATTCACCAGGACCGTCTTGCGGCCTTCAATCACCAGGTAGCCATTCGGCAGTACGTCGGTGACGCGGGCGGTAATGGTGGCGGTCAAGGTGGTTTGGCGCGAGGTGGTCCCCTGGCCGTTCAGCGACGTGTTCGAGGCGACGTTCGCCAGGTTCGCCAGTTTGCCGGCGGTAGGCAGAACGCCGAGGGCTTGCGTGATAGACGAATTGGCGCTGGAAGCACGCGAGGTCTTGGTCGCCCCGGTCGAAACGGCCGAGGCATTTTCGTTCACAACGATGGTAACCACGTCGTCGACCATGCGGGCGCGTTCATCGATGGCCAGATTATTCCAGATAGCGGGCGTGGACCAAAGAGAACCGGGACTCTCGGCCACGGCCGCAGCCGCACGCTTGTGTGCCTCCTCTACGTACTTATCGAGTTCCGAAGGCTGGTTGTTTTTCTTCAGCAGTTTTTTCAGGACTGCCGGTGGTTCCGCACCGACACTGGAGCTAAAAGCGAAAACACAAACGCTTGCCCAAATGCATATGATAACGCGGTGTTTCATAGTGTCTTCTCTTGAGTCGCAGGCGCCCGCGCAGTATGCAACGCGGGTGCGGGCGCAGCGGTTTCCCCGTCGACCACCAACCCGGCCGCGCCGCCGGGAACCACGAGCACTTTCGCCGGGTCTTCAATGCGCGCTTTATACTTCACGCCGGAGCGTGGATTGCGGACGACAATGACTTCCCCGCGCCGTCCAGCCCGTTCGGCCACGCCTTGCGTTTCAATCCGCGCGTTGCCGTTTTCGACGAGTACCGTGACGAGATCGCCGCGTTCCACATCTTTGGCCGATTCAAACATTCCATCGAGCAGCACGCTGCCGTCTGCAATATCGCGGCGCGCCACCAGGCCCGCTACCTGGTCTGCCGCCGCATAGGACAGGCCGCGCGTCAGCGGCCCTTCATAGTTCTGCGCCCGGCACTGGGCGGCCGTGATCCGCTCTCCGTAATGCAACGGACCATTCGCCAGCATACGGGTCTCGCGGATACGAATGCGAACGCTTACCCAAATATTGAAGCGGCGATGGGAGGCGTAGGCCACGTACCCCTTCCAAACGACGGGCTTGTCCGAGACCGCACTCAGCCCGGAGAGTGGAAAGATCAATTCGCCCGCCGGCGCGCCGACCTGGCTTTCATTGAGAATTTCGAGAAGCGGGTTGCGCCCCTCTAGGGTTTTCTCCATCGCCGTCCGGATGGCATCGCGCGACAAGGGAGCCAGCGGCCAAACGAAGCACAAGTTTGTTTTCCAATGCGGATCTTCAAGGCCGTGAGCTGTTGCGAGGCGGCGCAATTCATCCGGGTGGAAGATGCGCTGCAATCCGGGAACCGGCGCGTAGCTCACCGGCAGGTCTGGCGGCAAGCCGCCCAAAGCAGGCACCACGCGCGCCAGGTCGCTTCCCGTAATCCAATCGCCCGCAATGGTTTGACAAGCTTCATCCGCCAGTACAATCCGACTGGCCGCTGCCAGCGCCAGCAACAGCGGCAGCGGAAATAAACGCGTAAGTCTGGTTATGGTCAACAAGCAACCTTCTAGCGCCTCGTTCTTATTGCGTCAATTGGTTGACTTGCTGATACATTTCGTCAGCGGCCTTCACCACTTTCGAATTGGCTTCGTAGGCGCGCTGGCTCTGAATGAGTTCGACAAACTCGCTCACCACATCCACATTCGATTGCTCGGTGTAGCCCTGCGCCAGTGTTCCCAGTCCTTCGGGGCCGCCAGGAACGCCAATCTGCGCGTCCCCCGAGGCGTCGGTCGGGAGATAGAGACTGTTCCCAATACTATTCAACCCGCCAGGGTTCTGGAAGTTCGCCAGCTGGATCTGTCCCGCTTTTTGCGCCACTGTCTGGCCCGGCAAAGTGTAGCTTACCGTGCCATCCTGCGCGATGGTCACATTTTGCGCTGTCGCCGGAAGAGTGATTTGCGGTTGCAGAGTGTTGCCGTTCGGGTCCACCACGTTGCCGTTGCGGTCCAGTTGGAACGAGCCGGCGCGGCTGTAGGCGAGAGTGCCCGAGGGTTGGAGGATCTGGAAGAAACCACTACCCTGAATCGCCAGATCGAGCGGATTACTGGTCTGCGCAAAGGCCCCCTGGGTGAAGAGAATCTCATTTGAAGCGGCGCGCGTGCCCAGGCCTAGCTGCAAGCCGGCCGGAACGGTGGTCTGCTGTCCGGCGGAAGCCCCGGGCTGAATCATGCTTTGGTAGATCAGGTCTTCAAATTGCGCCCGGCGCATCTTATAGCCGGTAGTATTCGAATTAGCTAAGTTGTTAGCGATATTGTCGACGTTCAACTGCTGGGCCGTCATGCCGCTGGCGGCGCTGTACAGGGCTCTAATCATGTTGGGTTCCTTTTTGAATTCTTCCGGATTTGCGACGGTGCTTCATTTGGGATAAGCGGCTGTTCCCTGGCGTGGACCCGCTAGCTCCCGACGCGCGCCACTTCCTGCATGGCCTGTTGATTCATCTCCGCGCCAATCTTTACCGCTTTCTGCAACATTTCAAAGTGGCGGAGCAGCGTCACCATGCGTGCCGCCGATTCCGCGGGAACGGCATTCGACGATTCGAGCTTTCCTTGCGCCACTTGCACGCCGGCGGCCGGGACGGGAGCGATTGTTTTCGGATCGGGACTCTGGAAGTAAGCCCCGGCGCTTTTTTGCAGCTGGCTGGCCTCGGCGAAGTCAACCAGTTCTAATTGGCCTAGAGCGTTCCCATTCTGCGATACTTGCCCATCGGGCGCCACTTCGAGCGGCGCGCCGGGTTGTGTCTGTACCGTCTGACCGCCGGTGAGCCTTACGGGATAACCGTCAGCGGTTGTTAAGACGCCTTGCGTTGAAATCTGAAAACTGCCATTCCGCGTGTACAGCGGGCCGTTGGGGCCGTTCACCGCGAAAAAGCCTTTGCCGGATAACGCCACGTCGGTCGAGTTGCCAGTCGAGATGAGCGGACCCTGGGCGAAATCCGTCCAGCGGCGCTCGACCACGGGCGAGTCCGCGGTGGCTGGATCCAGGTTGCCCAATGCCGCAGCGGAGAGATAAGTGCCATAGAACTCGCGGTCCGCTTTATAGCCGCTGGTAGACGTGTTGGCCATATTATTGGCCAGAAGGTCGAGAGAATCCATGCGGGCTTGCAGGCCGCTGGCCGCTGCTGCGGTGAGTGGGTCCATGTGTCGTGGGGGTGCAGTGCAAACGGAGGGCCAATATGGCGGGAGCGGGGACAATCGACGAACTGGGCTGCCAAAGTTTGCCGGCAGATTAGTTGGACGCGTGTTTGCCACGGCGAGAGCATCTCTGGCGAGGCAGGAGCGGGACAGGACGGCATCATATTGACGATATGGATCCGGGCTTCGTCAGGTTTCTGACACAATGCCGACTCGCCGATGGCTCGAATGCTTGGAAATGGCCTAAAAGGCAACGCTGGAGGGAATGGCAGAAGAGTTGCGTTAGCTGGGAAGCGATGATGCCTGGGGTTGAATCCGCTTCCTTCATTAATAGTGGCGACTGGCAGGCAGCCTCGGCCGGTTCCACTGAATACCCTGGTTCAGGCGCGAGCGCCAGTGAGACGGCGGCGGGTGATCCGGTCGAGGGGTCATTCGAGCAACTCCTGCAAGCCACTTTCCAGACCGCTTCGACGGGAACAGGAGACGGCTTGAGCGGCGACAGCATGGCGTCGGCATCCCGAACACCTCTGCAGAGCGGTATCTGGAGCGCACTTGGCGGGCTGCCGAACCTGTCGAATACAGCCTCCGCCAATTCTGCTTACCAGGCGAATAGAGAACAGAGTTCCGGCCACTCACCGGCGGCAAGCTCTTCGGCTGCCGTTCACCACACCGATGAAGTGGCGGCTCAGCGCCCGCCAGGCGGTCGAGGTTCCTCATCGCATCGAACGCCGCATGCCTCTGCTGCGGCGGCGAACGGCGCTGACCCAAGCTCTGCAAATCCCACCCTGAATCCAGCCACGCTGGATAGTTCCGCTGCAGCAGCCGCCCAGAACCTCGCGGCGAAAGCGAGCGCCCTTAGCGCTTCCGCCGGCGGCTTCAACAGCGCTCATAATCCAGCAGCCCCGAAGGGTGCGCCAAACCCTCCGGCGGCAGGCACGGCAGGAGATCTGGCGTTCGCCATGCGCATCAGCCCGGGCGTTTCCGATAAAACGGGAGCGGCGAGCGGCACCGGGTCTCAAAGCACTTCTTCCGGGGCGGACGTCCCATTGCAAACACCGGCTGCACCGGCAGATCCGGGACCTGGCGTAAGCAGCCTTGCGGCTAAACTCAGCGAGAGCGCCCCGCCGGCGCCCCTAACTGGAGGACGGAACGAGACGGCCTTCTATATGCCCGTGTCCAGTCAAACGGATCGCGCGTCGAGTGGACCTGCCGCCGCAGAACCGAGCGCGCCAACTCCAGTAACCGGGATCGAAACGTTAGACGAAGAGCCGGCCGGAAGCAATGCACTGGTGCGTAGCGTGCGCCTGCAGCTTTCCGGTGAAAACGATGAGCGGGTCGACATGCGGCTGGTCGATCAAGGCGGATCGCTGGCTTTGAGCGTGCGCTCCTCCGACAGCACGCTGACGCGCGCTCTGCAAGACCGGCTGCCGGAGTTGAACGACCGTCTGGCCGAGCAGCACTACCAATCGGAGGTCTATTTTCCGCAGGGTGCGGGTGAAGCTGCCTCTCAGGGGCGGCCGCCGACGGATGCACGCGATTCGGATTCCAATCAGTCTGGCTCACCACAGTCCGACTCACAGCAGTCCGGTTCACAACACGCTGATTCACGACACGCTGGTTCCGGAGGAAACGGGCAGTCTTCCGATGCCGGTTCGCAGAGCGGAAACGCCGGCCAACAGCAACAGCGCCAAAACACAGCACCTGCCTGGTACCAGCAACTAACCGCTTTCGGGGACGAAGTACGGCCCTGGACGCTTCAAGCATGACGTTTCAGAAATAGAGAGGAAATTTTTGCATTTATGTCTTCCATAGGCACGCTTCTTCCATCGACGGCCAACACTTCGACAACGCCGGTCAACAATCCAAGAACGGCCAGCTCCAGCACGAACTCGGCGGCCAGCGCCAGCGGCACGGACGCACTGGCGAATCAAGCCACCTTCCTGCAATTGCTGGTAGCGCAATTGAAGAACCAGGATCCAACCCAGCCCCTGGACGGTACCACATTCGTGACGCAATTGGCGCAGTTCAGCGATCTCGAACAGAACCTCGGCTCACGGCAGGACCTGGACGGTCTCTCGCAGCAATTCTTGGGAACGGTTCCTTCCGACGCGGCGAGCTCCAGTTCTTCCACCACCGGTTCGACACCCGGCACTTCGACCCCTGGCTCGGCCAGCGGCGGATAGGTTATTGCGCGCATTCGGGATTCATTAAACCAAGCAGAAAGAAAACAATTTATGTCAAGCACTTTTTCGATTGCACTATCGTCTCTCAATGCCGAATCGGAAGCGATCAACACGACCGGCAACAACCTGGCGAACATGAATACCGACGGCTTCAAGGGAAGCGCCGTCGACTTTAAAGATTTGTTCAGTGAATCGCTGGGGGACACCAAAGGGTTCCAGGTGGGACTGGGCGTGAGCGTGCCGGTCAGCAACCAGATTTTTTCGCAAGGCGGGATTCAGACCAGTACGGCGCCGCTGGCGTCTGCGATTCAGGGAAATGGCTTCTTTGTGGTAAACAGCTCTTCTAATGCGCAGATGTTTACGCGCGACGGCAATTTCACTTTAGACTCTACGGGAGTGTTGAGGACGCAGACCGGCGAAGCAGTGCAGGGCTGGACGGCGGCGGGAACCAGCGCTATCAGCACAGCCGGGCCGACGGGGAACATTGTGCTGCCCACCGGAGCGGTACTGCCGCCAAAAGGAACCCAGAATTTTTCCATCAACGCCAACCTTGATGCGCAAGCAGTAGCGGGTACGACGACTGGCGCGACGGCCGGCACTTTCTCGTCGCCGGTCCAAGTGGTGGACTCGCTCGGCAATACGCACAATTTGACGGTCACATTCACGCGCAGCGCGACAACCGCCAATAGCTGGACTTATGACGTAACCATTCCAGGAGGCGATCTGGCGGGCGGCACGGCGGGCGCTCAGACGTCGGTGTTGGCGGCTCCCGGCACGATTACGTTTAATACGGACGGCACTATGAGCACCGCCGGCGGCACCGCCGCCACGGCGGTGAATATCAACGGTCTGGCCGACGGCGCCGCAAACATGGCCGTAAACTGGAATCTATTCGATGCGAGCGGCAACGGACAGATTACCCAGTATGCCGAGGCCTCTAATCTCGCTTCTTCGACACAGGATGGGAATCAAGCCGCGCAACTGACCTCGGTGGGTATTCAGAATGGCGGTGAAGTAGTGGCAACCTACTCGAACGGCGCTCAGAAAGTGGAAGCGCAGTTAGCGCTGGCCGCGATTCAGAACCCGACATCGCTGCAAAATGTCGGCGACAATAACCTGATCGTCACGAGCGATACCGCGACCCCGGCCGTCGGTGCGCCGCAGACGGGCGGACGGGGACAGATTCTGGGCGGGGCGCTCGAGGGATCGAACGTCAACATGGCTAGTGAATTCACTAACTTGATCGTCTTCCAGAGCGCTTACCAGGCAAGTTCGAAGGTGATTACCACGGCCAATCAGATGAACCAGACGCTGTTCGACTTAATCCACTAAATGAGCCTGCAAGGGAACGCGCGGAGGATGAACGGTTAGCCGTATGCTGCAGCAGTATCTGGCGGTGTTCCTGGTTTTGGCGCTGCTGTTTGGCGCTCTTTGGCTGCTTCGGCGAAAGGGCCTTGCTGCCATCTCGCTCAGGCAGTTCCGGGGGGCTCCTGCCGCAAGCCGCCAAATGCAGGTTGTGGAGCGGGTGGCATTGACGGCGCAGCATTCGCTGCACCTCGTTTCGTTACCGGGACGCATGCTGGTGGTGAGCGTTTCGCCGGCCGGGTGCAACCAAGTGGCGCTCTTTGCGGCGGGTGATCAATGCGCCGATCCCATGCCGGGCCTGGAGAGCGAATGCCCGGGCTGAAAAAATGCGCTGCGCTGATGCGGCGCGTTCTTGCGATCGGCTGCCGCCCGGCGAAAATGGCATGGGGCGCTTTCTTCCTGCTCACGTCCGCAGCGGCGGCCGCACCCAGAAACGCCGCGGCATCCACCGCGTCGGCGGGCTTCGACAGTCTGGGCATCAGTGCGGGCTCTGGACACGGAATGATGCTGTCGACCCCCTTGCAGATCGCGCTCGGCATGACATTGCTGTCATTGCTTCCCGCGGTCGTAATGTGCGTGACGCCTTTTCTGCGCATTACCGTCGTGCTGCACTTTCTGCGGCAGGCGCTGGGCACGCAAACCGCGCCTTCGAACCAGGTACTCACCGGCCTCGCGCTGTTTCTGTCTTTGCTGATTATTCAGCCGGTGTTTTCCGAGATCTACACGCGCGCCTGGCAGCCGCTTGAAAAGGGCGAGATCAGCGGCGAACAGGCGTTCGAGCTGGGGTCGGCCCCACTGCGGAAGTTTCTGCTGCGCTTCGCGCGCGAAAGAGATATTCAGCTGTTTGTCGAGATTGCCCACGAGCCGGCGCCGCATAACGCTTCCGACCTCAGCCTGAAAGTGCTTATTCCGGCCTACATTTTGTCTGAGTTGAAAGCCGGCTTTCAGATTGGCGCGGTTCTGTTTCTGCCGTTCCTGGTCATCGACATTGCAGTCGCTTCGGTGACGCTCTCGATCGGCATGATGCAACTGCCGCCCGCCTTGGTCTCGGCGCCTTTTAAGATTTTGCTGTTTGTACTGGTGGATGGCTGGAATCTGGTGATCGGCTCATTGATGAAGAGTTTTCTGGGACCTTGAGATCATCAAGGGTCTCGCCAGAACTTCCGAACAGATTTACAGGAAGGCGCGGGATTTACAACTCTGCGCTCCTGGGCGAGTGCTTACAGCTGCGAAATTCCGGCAAAGGAGCCAGGCAAAAATCGTGACCTCTCAAATGGTGATCCATATAGTCAGCCAGGCTTTGCTCGCGGCCTTTTGGATATGCGCGCCCTTGCTGGTCGTCTCGTTTGCGCTCGGTATTGTGATCAATCTGATCCAGATTGCTACGTCTTTGCAGGACCCGGTGTTCAGCACAGTCCCGCGTCTGGCCGCTTGTCTCGCCGCCTTTCTGCTTCTGATGCCCTGGATGCTTGGCCGTGCCTCCGGCTATGCCTTGAGTGTCCTGCGGGATCTGGCGCAGTATGCCCGTTAATGCCGTCATACCGGCGACGCTGCCGATCGCTTTCGGGCTGGTCCTGACGCGGGTAATAGGCGTCTTTTCCTTTTTGCCGCTGCCGTTCAAAGATGCCGGGCCACCGCTGGCTCGTTCGCTGTTCGCCCTGGCGTTCACGCTGGCGCTCTACTCGCGTTGGCCGTCCATCCGCGCTGAGGAAGTCTTGAGCGGCGCCATTATCGCCTGGATGTTCAGCGAAGCATCGTTTGGAGTGGCCGTGGGACTGATGGTCAGCTTTTTGGCCGAGTCGCTCATCATGGGCTCGCAACTGCTGGGTCTGCAGGCGGGCTACGGTTATGCCTCGGTGATCGATCCAACGACCCAGGCCGATTCCGATGTTTTGCAAGTCTTCACGCGCCTGCTGACCGGATTGCTGTTCTTTACGACCGGTCTCGATAGTCAGGTAATCCGCGCGTTCGCGCTCAGTCTCGACCGTTATCCGCCCGGGGTATTAGCATTGACTAGGGGCATGGCCCAAATGGTGATTGAACTCGGCGCGAATGTCTTTACCATAGGTCTGCGATTGGCTGGCCCGATTCTCGGTTTACTGCTGATGGCGGAAATCGCGCTCGCGCTGGTCGGGCGCATGAGCGCCCAACTGCACCTCGGGCAAAGCGCCGCGCCTCTCAAAATGCTGTTGACGCTGATCACACTAGTGGCGGTACTGAAGATTGCGCCGCAACTTTACTCCGGCTACGCGGAGCAGATTTTCAGGGCGTTACGGCACGGTCTGCTCGGGTAAGAGTTCGTGGCTGACAACAAGACCGAGAAACCGACACCGCAACGGCTCAAGAAGTCGCGCGAAGAGGGCCAATTTCTGTCCTCGCGCGGCACCTTGGCAGCGGTGCAATTCCTGGCCTTCGTCGCGGTGATCGGCAAGTTACTGCCGGGCTGGATCAGCCGGTTCGAGCACGCGATGAGCCGGCTGTTCGAACAAGCCATGCGCGGAGAAATGGCGGCGAGCGATTGGCCGGTTCTGATCCGCGGCTTGTTTATTGAAACGCTTCTGCCGCTGCTGGCGCTGGGCGCCATTCTATTCATGGCGGCGCTGGCGGTGAATCTGGGAATGACCCGGCTTGGCTTCAGCCTGACACGGCTGATACCTAAAGCCAACCGCCTGAATCCGCTAGCCCGCTTAAAGGACTTGCCCGCCCAGAACCTGAAGGCGGTGTTCGAAGCAGCGCTGCTCATCGTGACGCTGGCGCTGGTCATCCGGGCGTTTTTTGCCGATCAAGCGGCGCTCGCCCTACGCCTGCCTTTCGAAGGCGTGCCGGCGGCGGCCGCCCAGTTAGGTGGGGCAATTCACGGCCTGTTGTGGAAAGCGGCGGCGATTTTCATGGTCTTCGGAGCGGTGGACTTTGCGATGCAGTACCGCCGCCACATGAACACCCTGCGTATGACCAAGCAGGAGATCCGCGACGAGAACAAGCGCAGCGAAGGCGATCCGCACACCAAACAACGGATTCGCCGTTTACGGCGAGAATTACTGCGCAAGCGTATGATGCGCGAAGTACCAAAAGCCACGGCGGTAGTTGTCAATCCGACCCACTTTGCCGTCGCGATCCGTTACGACGCCAACAACATGGCCTGTCCGATTGTCGTCGCCAAGGGCAAGAACTGGCTGGCGCTGCGCATCCGCCAGATCGCCACGCAAAACGAAGTACCCATCGTGGAAAATCCGCCCTTAGCCCGCGCCTTATACGGCGCCGTTGAGGTAGGCAGTGCAATCTCTCCGGAGTTCTATAAAGCGATTGCCGAAATTCTGGCGTATGTCTATCGCCTAATGGGCCGGAAACTGTGAAGGGCGGTCCGTTTGTGATGGGCGGTAAATTGCCTTACTCTGTTCTTCCATAGATGTCGACGCAACCGCAAGTAATCTCCGCCCCGCTTGTCAAAAAAGGGGTCGGCAAGTTCGCGATGCCCAACCTGGGTGAACTGACGGTGCCCGTCGCAGTACTGGCGATTGTGGTGGCTTTGATCACGCCGCTGCCGCCGGTCTTGCTGGATATTCTGATTGTCGTGGACATCATGATGTCGGTGATCGTATTGATGGTCACGATGTACATCTTGAAGCCGGTCGAATTTAATGTATTCCCTACCGCTCTGCTGCTGCTCACGCTGTTCCGCTTAGCTTTGAATGTCAGCTCAGCGCGGCTGATCCTGCTGAACGGCAACAGCGGAACGGCGGCGGCGGGCAATGTGATTGAGGCGTTCGGCAATTTCGTGGTGGGCGGCAACTACGTGATCGGAGCAGTCATTTTCCTGATCCTGATTGCCATTCAGTATGTGGTGATTAACCACGGCGCGGTGCGCATTTCCGAGGTGACGGCGCGTTTCACGCTGGATGCCATGCCCGGAAAACAAATGTCGATCGATGCGGAAATGAATGCCGGTTTGATCGACGAGAACGAGGCCCGGCGCCGCCGGAAGCAATTGGGGGCGGAAGCCGAGTTCTATGGCTCCATGGATGGCGCTTCGCGCTTCACGCAGCGCGACGCCGTGGCAAGCATCCTGATTACCAGTATCAACATTATCGCCGGCTTCCTCATTGGCGTGCTGCAGCACGGGATGGAACTCAAACGGGCGCTCCAGACGTACACCGTTCTCACGATCGGGGACGGTCTGGTGACGGTGATTCCCGCGCTGATGATCTCCGTTTCGGGTGGACTCATTGTGACGCGCGCTAACTCCGATATCCGAGTGGGGCAGGAATTCAAGAACCAGCTCTTTGGCAAGCCCGAGCCATTGATGCTTTCGGCCGGTGTTCTGCTGGTGTTGGCGATGTTTCCCGGCTTGCCTACCATCCCTTTCCTCCTTTTAGGAGGAGGCTTGGGAGCGGTGTCTTGGTCAAAGCGTAAGAAAATTGACAGGGCCGTCAAAAATGAAGGCGAAACGAACGCTCCGGCGGCCGCTCCCAAGGAAGATCTGGAAGCACTGTTGCGAGTGGAACCGCTGGCGATCGAGGTCGGTTTGGGACTGGCCAATCTGGTGGCTGGCGGCAAAACATCGCCGCTATTGAAGCGGATTGCCGGCATCCGGCGGCAGTTTGTATCGAACCTGGGGTATCTCCTGCCTCCCGTGCGGGTAACGGATAACTTGTCCTTGCGATCGCGGGAATATCTGATTCTGATGAAGAGCAGCGAGATTGGCCGCTACGAATTGCTGCCGGGCAGTGAACTGGCAATTCCAACGAATAAAGCTGAAAAGAGCTTTGCGGGACAGGCGACCCGCGAACCGGCTTTCGGTTTACCGGCTTTGTGGGTTCCGGCCGATAAGGTAGATTCCGCGCGCGGCGCCGGTTACACCGTTGTTGACGCGGTGAATGTGATGGGCACCCATCTGGCGGAACTGATTCGCCAGTACGCCGGAGAACTATTCTCGCGCCAGGACGCTAAGTTGTTTTGCGATCGGGTTGGGCAGGAAAACTCCAAGCTGGTCGAAGATTTGGTTCCGAAACTGCTCTCTTTCGGGGCAATACAGAAAGTGCTGCAGAATTTACTTCGTGAGCGCGTTTCAATCCGGGACGGCGTGTCCATTTTGGAAGCCTTAAGCGAAGCTGGCTCAACCACCAGAAATCCGGTGTTGTTGACTGAATACACGCGCCAGTCGATTCGGCGAACCGTGGTCAAACCGTACCTCAACCAAAAAGGGGAATTACCCGCGTATTTCCTTGATCAAGCCATGGAGC
This sequence comes from Bryobacterales bacterium, assembly GCA_963718465.1. Taxonomy (GTDB): domain Bacteria; phylum Acidobacteriota; class Terriglobia; order Bryobacterales; family Bryobacteraceae; genus Bog-105. The sequence continues at coordinate 83,592 of CAVQZK010000010.1, forward strand.
AGAGCATCGAATCGGCGGTGCAGCACAGCGAACAGAACAGCATCCTGGTGCTGGCCCCGCAAGTGGCGCGGGAAGTGGTGGCGCGGGTAGAACGAAAACTGGAACGGCGCGAGATCCCGACGGTCGTTGTGACCTCTTCCGGCGCGCGTTACTTCTTGCGTCAAATGCTGGAGTCCTCTTTGGTTAACGTCTTCCCGGTATCCCACAATGAAGTGCCGCCGGGAGTCAAAATTTTGTCCTTAGGAAACATCTGATGAGAATCAAATCGTATTTTGCCGATTCGGTACCGGAAGCAATCGAGAAAGCGCGGCTGGAACTGGGCGCCGATGCCATGCTGATGAACTCGAAGAAAACGGAACTGGAGTTGCGTTCCCTGGGCTCGTACGAAGTCGTTTTCGGCGTGCCGTACGACCGGCCGTCGAGAAGAAGGCGAACCGCCTGGCAGCTTCGGTTCCGGCCGCGTCACAAGCGCATCCGCCAGCGCCGGGGAACGGCTTAGCGCGCGAACTGGCCGACTTGCGAAAGCAGATTGAAACGGTGAAGCGCACGGTGGGCCGCCGTGCGCCCAACAACGACGCCGCAAGCTTCGGCTCGAGCGTTGAAAGGGAGGAAATCCGCGCGCGGCTTCTGGCGGCCGATTTTTCGGAAGACCTGGCGGCAGAGTTGGCGGAATCGATCGCGTCGCAACGGCCTGCCGCGGTCTCCGGGAGCGCATTTATGCGCGCGGAACCGCCGACTTCAGTGGAGCGGGTCAATGCCGCGATCGCGGCAGAACTGGAACGCCGCCTCCGAATTGCTCCGGAACTCGGAACCGCCGACGGCAAAAAACGGGTGGTCTTGTTGGCTGGCCCGGCGGGCGCGGGAAAAACCACTTCTCTCATCAAGCTCGCCATTCAATACGGCCTGCGGGCGCGAATTCCCCTGCAAATTTTGTCGCTCGATACGCTGCGCGTAGGCGGTTGGGAACAACTGGCGTCGTATGCGCGCATCGCCGGACTGGCGTTCGACGTTATTCATACCGTACCGGCCCTCGATCAGGCGCTCGCCGAATACCGTAACAAGCAGCTGATTCTGATCGACACGCCGGGTTTTTCGCCCGCCGATATGCTCGAAAACAGCGATTTAGCCGCCTGGCTCGGCCGCGAACCCAGCGTTGAAGTGCAGCTTGTCATTCCCGCCATTTTGCGTCAAAGGATTATCGAGCGTGCCCTCGAACGTTTCGCTGCATTCCGCCCCGCCAAACTGCTGTTTACGCACCTGGACGAAATAGAGTCGATGGGAACGGCTATTTCAACTGCGATCCGCGCGGATCTCCCAATTTCCTATCTATCGGACGGCCAGCAAGTTCCCGAAGATATACATGAAGCCTCAGCTGCCCGGATTCTTGAATGTTTCGGGACAGGGCGCCAATCCGTCACGGCCAGGGCCGCCTAGAGTCATAAATACGTTTTGTATGTACGCCTACGAAGCAATCGAAAGATCGTCCGAAGAACGGGAGGGGCTCATTCTTGAGCATCTTCCGCAGGTGAACTGGATTGCTGCGCGGATTCATGAAAAATTGCCTCCCAGCGTTGAACTGGACGATCTGATTTCGGCCGGAATAGTCGGGTTGCTGGCTGCGGTCGACAATTACGATCCCAGCCGGAACGCCACGCTCAAGACCTATGCGGAATATAAGATCCGCGGAGCTATTCTCGACAGCATTCGCGGTCTCGACGGTATTCCCACTCACAAACGCAAGCGCGTCAGGCTAGTGCAGGAAGCCATTCAGAGCGCCGAGCAGAAGCTGCAGCGCAGTCCCGGAGAAGAGGAAATAGCGGCTGAACTGGGCATCCTGCTCAGCGAGTACCAGCAATGGGTGGTTGAGCTGCGGGCGGTATCCCTCGGAAGCCTTGAAATTGTTGAAGATGGCGAAGAGTTAAGCTTGCTGAAGTTCATTGGCGATGACGATCAGGAATCCCCGGCCCGGATTCTGGAGCGGTCTGAACTCGAACGTGTCATCGCCGAGGGCATGAAAAAAATTCCGGAGAATGAGCGATTGGTTCTCAGCCTGTACTACAAAGAAGAACTGAATCTGCGAGAAATAGGTTCCATTATGGACCTTCACATCACGCGAATTTCACAACTCCGGGCGCAGGGTATTTTGCGGCTGCGCGCTTACTTGGAACGTAAGTGGCCAAGCGGAAGAACTGGCTATTAGATGGGGCTGATACCTCAACAAGAAAGGGCTTACAGCTAATGATTCCGAATTTCCATTCACTTTCCGTCTGGCTTCCGGCGGCACTTTCCGTCGCCTTCATCGGGGTTGCCTTCTTATTCGCCTATCTCTATCTCTCTCTGAAGGTGGAACTACGGTTGTTGGCGAAACATACTCCCAGACGGCAGGAACTCGACGTGCGTATTCGACCGCTTGAGGCCGAACTGGAACAAGTGCGAACAAGGCTGGCCGATAGCGAGCGCGGCCGGAGAGCGCCGGCGGGTTGGACCGCCGAGCCAGTCTCGGTTAATCTGAATCGCCGCGGCCAAATCCTAAGACTCTGCCGCAAGGGGAAGACAACGGCGGAGATCGCCTCCGATCTGCAGATCTCGCAAGGCGAGGTGGAACTGATGGTCAAGATTCACGATCCGGCGCAGAGTGAGGGAAGCCTGGCGGCTGTGGCGTCTCTTCTCTAGTTTTTCTCAAGACGGGCCGATAAGAGATACGGAGGCAAACTCCAAAGAAATGGTCAACAAGACATGAAAATCGGGAACAGCAGCATAGAAACGGTGCCCAATGGCGGAGCTAATTCGGTCGGCAGCGTTGGCTCGGAGCAAAAATCGTCCAGTGCCGCAGGCAAAAGTTCCGGGGCCGATACAGTAAAGCTGTCAAATGCCACGAATCTGGTTGCGCTCGCTAAAGTGAGTACATCGCCCGCTCAGCAGGCCAAAGTCTCGAACCTGGCTTCGCTGGTGCGCTCCGGCCAATACAGCACTGATAGCGCGCAGGTCAGTCATGCTGTCGTGCAAGGTCATCTGGAGGGCTAAGTTAAATGCTCTCCAAGCCCAGCCAGAGCGATGCGGCACGCAAGGCGAGCGTGTACGCGGCTGCCCAAACCCTTCAATCCGTGGGGCAGGAAATGAGCCGCGCCGTCGAGAGCCTTATCCAGATCGGGGCCGCCGAGAGCTCTGTGATTCATCTGGGCAAAGCGGCGGCGAGGCTGGAACAACTGACTCTCCGGCTGGCGGTGAATGATGCCACAGCCGAACTGGCGGCGCACGAACGTGTGCAGTGGCTCGAGCCGCTCAAAGAAATTGCCCGGCGCACCGCACAAGCGGAGCGGTTGCTCGCGTCTTCAGCCGCTTTCTATACAGGGTGGTTTTCGGCAGCTCCCGTCGCTACCGGCGGCTATACGGCGGACGGTTGTTGGGCGGCGGCCCAGGGTTCCGGAGGGTTGAGCCTCAAAGCATGAGAGCGCTGATTTATGGGTAGCCTTTTTGCCGCGCTGGGAACCGCGGGTAATTCGATGGACGTGTTGGAGCAAGCCATAGGCGTCGTGCAAAGCAACGTCGCCAATGCTTCCACGCCCGACTATGTCACGCAAACCCTGACCCTTTCAGCCAGTCCCTTCGATACGGTAAACAATGTTTGGGGCGGCGTGCAGGCAGGGGTGGTCCAAAGCGCCCGCGATGTGTCTGCCGAGCAGGCGGTTTGGAGTGCGAATGAATCGGTCGGATATTCCACGCAGCAGTCGTCCAGTTTGAATGCGCTGCAAGCTAATTTCAACGTTAGCGGTACCACCGGAGTACCCGGCGCATTGAGTACCCTCTACTCGAGCTTTTCCGCCTGGAGCGCGAATCCCACCGATCCCACTAGCCAGCAGCAGGTCATTACCGCGGCGCAGGGCTTTGCCCAGGCGTTTAACGCGGCATCGAGCAGCATCGAGCAAATTCGCACTCAAACCGACCAGCAAGCGTCCAGCACGATTTCGGAGATCAACCGGTATTCCTCTCAGATCGCCGCTATCAATACCCAAATCCGGCAAAGCGGCGGTTCCAATGCGGGATTGCAGACGCAGCTCTACAGCACATTGGAACAGCTTTCGAATCTCGCTCCCATCAGCGTCCAAACCCAGAGCGATGGTACGTCAACCGTTCTCCTAGGTGGCCAGATTCCGCTGGTGATCGGTCAGAACCAAATGCCTCTTTCGATGGCCAGCACGCCCTCTCCCGGAGCTGCCTATCCCGGCGCTGCGCCGGACGATCAGGTGTTAGACTCCAGCGGCCGGGATGTCACCTCTCTGATCTCTGGCGGCACTCTCGGAGGACTGCTTAACTTCCGGAATACTACTGTTCCTTCGATTATCGGCGACGGGCAACAGCAAGGCACTCTCAACCAGTTGGCGCAAGGCGTAGCCGATCGTGTGAACACGCTGCTCACCAGCGGACAAATCAGTTCCGATCCGCCGGCGGTCTCGGGAGTGCCATTGTTCAGTTATGACGGGACGTCGCCCACGTCGGTGGCGGGTACTTTGTCGGTCAGTCCAACGGTCACGGGCGCGCAACTGGCCGCCATCGATCCAGGCCCGCCGGTGGCGGCCAACGGTATTGCATCGCATCTGGCGCATTTGGCCGATCCGCAAAGCGCAGCCGACATGTTGAACGGGCAGAGCTTTACTGCCTTCTACAGCGTCTTGGCGGCGGATGTTGGGGAGCAGGCCGCCTCGGCTTCGACCGATCAAACGACGCAAACCCAACAGTTGGCGCAAGCTCAAAATCTACGCGCGCAGGTCTCCGGCGTGTCGCTCAACGACCAGGCTTCCCTGCTGCTTCAATTCCAGAACTCCTATCAAGCCTCCGCGCAGGTGATCGGGACCATCAAAACTATGCTCCAAACGCTATTCACAACCCTAGCGCAGGCGTAACAAAATCTTTGCGGCTTTCTTGAATGGAGAACTAAAATATGCTTGCTGGAATCGACGCCTTCAATTCCACCTTTCTTGCCGATTTGAACATTACCGAAAATCAGATTAGCCAAGCCAACCAGCAATTGAGCTCCGGCTATCGCGTGACCCAAGCCTCCGATGACCCAGCGGCTTTAGGTGCGATCCTGGGCTATCAAAATCAGATCGATCAAGTCACCCAAGTGCAGGCGAACCTGAATCAGGCCGCCAGCGTTGCCAGCAGCGCGGACGGAGCCCTGGCGAGCGCCTCGAACATGCTCGATCAAGTTACCTCGATTGCCTCGGAAGGCGCCAGCAGTACGCAAACCGCCACCACCCGCAGCATCCTCGGCCAGCAGGTACAGGGGATCGAACAGCAGTTGGTTGCTATCGCTAATACCACCGTTCTCGGACACTACATCTTCGGCGGCGATGACACAGCGACGCAGCCGTACAGCTTCAATTGGAGCGTTCCAGGAGGGGTGGTCAGGAACAACACGGCAGGCAATACCGCAACCATTACGAACGCCGACGGCAGTTCGATCGTACCCTGGCAAACGGCGCAACAGATCTTAGACGCACAAAATTCCGACGGCACTCCGGCCGCCAGCAACATCTTTCAGAACGTCTATGCACTCGGCCAAGCATTGCAGAATAACGATCAAGCCGGTGTTCAAGCGGCGGCGCTGGCGCTCAATTCCTCGGTGACCCAGTTGGGAACGTCGACCACATCTTATGGCGGGACCGAGACGTGGATACAGCAGAGCCAGAACAGCGCCAGCAGCAGCCTGACCAACTTGCATCAGCAGTTGAGCGGTTTGCGGGATGCCGATATCGCGCAAGCGGCTACCGAGCTGTCTCTGGCTCAGACAGCCATGCAGGCCGCGCTAGCCGCCCATGGCAGTCTGAACCTCAAATCATTATTCAGCTACCTCGGGTAAATCTCCGCTTACCAAAAAGATGGCAAAATTCATCGCCAGCCACACAATAATGTAGAAAATTCCTGCGGATTTGCGATAGAGACGGCGGAGGAACTTCAATCCGATGAACGTCGCGCAACATGCTGGGAACATTTTGTCCGCCTGGAACTTGGCCGATCCGGTGCGTTTCGAACAGGAATTAGATAGCGCGATGCGCTCGTGCCAGCGGGAAAGACCTTCCAACTATCTTGAATCCGAGCAGCGCGAAGTACTTGAAAGCGTGGTGGAGCGTCTGCGCTCGATCCATGCTCCCACCCGGCAGAAGCCCTCCGCCGCCCAAGTCAAGACGGTCTCGTCCCAGAGTCTCAACGCCGGCTTTGCGTTGCTCGAACACCTACGGCAGCGGGCGGCAGCGTAGAACGGTTCGCAGCGCAGCATGCCTTAATAGGGTGTTTGCCGCAAACGCGAAGCTACCGCTAATATCAGTGTGTTTCGTCTGTTGCCGGCGTGCAGATCCACACCTTTGCTCCTATAGAGGATATCCGCCGGCATTGACGCCGCCCCTCGCCGTACTGCTCCCTTTGCATCTCGATATGCAGCGCTCTTTAGCGCATCCCACGAAATCGCTGATTCCGCCGGCTTGGTTTTGCCGCCCGGCTTCAGAAACATATTTTCTTCCGCCAACATTGCCGAATAGATATCTATGATCCGTTTGACGCGTCTCAATCAGCTTCCAGTCGTCGTCAACTCCGATTTGATCGAGCACATCGAAATGAATCCCGATACGGTGATCGCTCTTACTACTGGACAGAAAATCCTAGTACGCGAAACCGCCGACGAGATCCTTGACCGGATCATCCGGTTCCGGCATGCCATCCTTAGCGGACGTCCAGCCGAGCGCGCCGCGATGTTATCGCGCGTTGCCGAGGTTCCGGACATCACCACCATAGAAGAAGATGCCAATGGCCGAAAATAAACCCGGCAAGCGCGCCATTGTACGCCGTAAGCTGGACTTAGCTACCCTTCTCGGCCTGTTGCTTGCACTGGGCGGTATTCTAGGCGGTTTGCTGCTCGAAGGCGGCCGTCTGCTCGATCTCTCGCAGTACACCGCGGCGATGATCGTCGGCGCGGGCACGGCGGGCGCCGTCATGGTCACTACGCCGTTCCCTCTGCTCCTAGCAGCGCTCCGCCGCGTCAAAGACGTGTTTTGGGAAACTACGTCGGAACGCGCTTCTATCATTGCCCAATTGCTCGATTTCGCGCGCCAGGCGCGCCGCTCCGGTATCGTCTCGCTGGAACGCGATGCGGATTCTCTTGAAAATCCTTTTCTGCGAAAGGCTTTGATGTTGGCAGTCGACGGCACCGATTTGCAGGACCTGCGGCGAATCATGGAACTCGAAATCGAAGCTGCCGCGCGCCGGGGCGAAGCCGAAGCCAAAGTCTTCGAAACGGCGGGCGGTTATTCCCCCACCATTGGAATCATCGGCGCCGTCTTGGGCCTCATTCAGGTCATGAAGCATCTTGAGGACATCGAGCGGGTCGGCCACGGGATTGCTGTGGCTTTCGTGGCGACTGTCTACGGGGTCGCGCTAGCCAATCTGGTGCTCTTGCCCGCGGGGGCAAAACTCAAGGCGCGCTTGGAACAATCGCTCGCGTCGAAGGAACTCATTCTCGAAGGAGTCATTGGCGTGGCGGAAGGGATGAATCCTAAGCTGCTCGAAAGCAAGCTCGAGGCGTTCCTCGAAAGCATGCAGGCTGCGCCGCCGCCCGGCCGCCCGGAGCGAACCGCCGAACGCACCGAAAATCCCGCTGCGGCGGCATAGCGCATGGAAAGCAAAATGGCACGCAGGAAAGCGCCCCAAAAAGAGAATCACGAACGCTGGCTTGTTTCCTATGCCGATTTGGTGACTTTGTTATTCGCTTTTTTCGTCGTTATGTTCGCTTCCTCGCAGACCGACAAAAGCCGCGCCAAGGAAATCTCCGAAGCGGTCCGAAAGGCGTTGAAGGAAGGCAGCATGCCGCCGCGCGTTGCCGCAATCTTGGGAGGCACGGTGGATGACATCGGCCGCGGCAATGCGATGTTGCACGGTCCGGCGATGCGCAAAGTGGAAAAGCCCGTAGACCCGGTCCCGCCTGTACTCGACCTTACCTCATCCATCCAAATCCTCCGCAGGAAACTGAATGACGAAATTTCGCATGGCTCCGTCGAGATCCATGTCGAAGAACGCGGCGTAATCATCGGTCTGAACTCGGCCGTCTTCTTTCCTCCGGGTGAGGACACCATCGACGAGCGCGCCTGTCCCACGCTCGCCAAGGTCGCTTCGGTGCTCAACCAGCTGCCGAATTCCTTGCGCCTGGAAGGACACACCGATTCGCTGCCCATCAGTAACGCGCGTTTTCGGAGTAATTGGGAGCTTTCCGCGGCCCGCAGTATTGCCATGCTGCGGATGCTGAACGAGCGCTACGGCGTTCAGCGCGATCGCATGGCAATAGTGGGCTACGCCGATACTTATGCAGTGGGCTCAAATACCTCCGAAGAAGGGCGCAAAAAAAATCGCCGCGTCGATATCGTAATCGTTAGCGATTCCGGGATGCGCGTTGAACCGGGTCAAAAAGGTTCGGGCGCCCCGGCACAGCACCCTCCGCCCGAGCATCACCCCAACGCCTGATTGCGGTTCATCCTGTCCATCAGGATGACGAATAAATGACATCCCTGGTCTTTCTGACGCGAAGCTGCGGCCGGCGAAGGTCTTCAGCTGCGCAACTCACTCCGGTTCCGAAATACCCATTTCGGAAACCCGTCGAGGGACCACCGAGTCCAGCTAAATGAAATGGCGATATGCTCACTCGAAAATTGGTTTCCGACCGCCTTTTTTCGAGATCCTACTCCATATTAGGCACCTTATCTATACGGGTGTTACCAATGAACAGGAAAGGCGGCTCTTGCGGTGCGGAATAAGACCAGTGGGCCGCGGCATCTATCGCTAGACCGGACCCTAGAAGAAGCAGCTGCAAACGTGTCCAATGGCGAGTACGGACAAGCGCTCCTCCTGCTGGAAAAGGCCGTTCGTTTAGCACCCTTAAACGCCCGGGTACGGTGCCTTCTTGCTGAATCCCAGGCAAAAACTGGTAACCTCAACGCGGCGGTCGCCAACCTGGAGAAAGCGGTGGAAGCCGCTCCGAAGAATGCCGGCTATCGTTCCTCGCTAGCCCACGCTCTCATGCCGGAAAAGCCAAGCGCGGCCGTCCCGCACTTTCTGGCGGCGGTCGAGCTTGGATCTACCAGCCCTGAAGTGTTTTGCAATCTGGCCTCGACCCTGCTTGACCTGCGGCGTGAGGAAGAGGCGCTGAAAATTTGCGACCTTGGCTTGAAAGCTTGCCCGGAGGAGTTTGGCATTCTGACCAACCGGGCCGTGGCGCTCCAACTCCTCGGCCGGTTCGATGAAGCTTTGGCATGCTGCTGCCGGCAGCACGAACTGCAGCCTGGCCTCAGGCGCGTCTGGTCCAACATGGGCAATATTTTTATGGGACTCGGGCGTCTCGCGGAGTCGGAAGAAGCCCACCGGCAAGCATGCCTTTGCGACCCGCAAAGTGGTGACGCGCATTACAGCTTGGCGCTGACACTCCTATTGGGCGGCCAACATCGCGAAGGATTTCGCGAATATGAATGGCGCTGGCAGAGCAAAGCCATGAAAGACCGGCGGCAAAATTTCGCGCAGCCTTTGTGGGATGGCCGCTTCCTGGGGGAGAAACGTATTCTGCTGCATGCCGAGCAGGGCGCGGGCGACACCATCCAATTCGCCAGATATCTGCCGTTGGTAGCCGCGCTCGGCGGCCGCATTGCGCTTGAGGTTCCTCACTCCCTGGTCCGGCTCATGAGTTGTCTTCCGGGCCGGCACTGCGTCCTGCCAACCGGCTCGCCAATTGGCGATTTCGAGGTCTGCTGCCCGTTGTTGACTCTTCCTCTGCTGTGTGGAACGGACCTCGATTCCATTCCCCCGCCAGCTTCTTACCTGATTCCCGCCGACATTCAGGCCAATTGGGCGTCCCGCGTAGTGAGCGACAAACCCAAGGTGGCTTTGGTCTGGGCCGGGAATCCGGGACACGTCAACAACCGGAATCGCTCTCTTCCCTTACGTTCTCTCCTGCCGCTGATGAGCCTTGGGGATGTCGAATTTTTCAGCTTTCAGGTGGGACCGCCAGCCCAAGAACTAAAAAGCGAGGGTCTAACCGATCAGGCGCGTGATCTCGCGCCTTTCCTAACTGACTACATCGAGACGGCCGCCGCGCTGTCGCACATGGATCTGGTAATTAGCGCCGATACCTCAGTAGCCCATCTGGCGGGATCGCTGGGAAAGCCGGTATGGATGTTCCTGCCGTTTATTCCAGACTGGCGCTGGCTCTTGGGCCGTAACGATTCGCCCTGGTATCCAACTATGCGTCTCTTCCGCCAGCAAACTTCGGGCGATTGGGAGACAGTTGTCCACGAGGTCCTCTCGGAGTTGCGGGACTGGCTGCCGAAAAGCGCCGAATCCTCCGCTTCCGCCTTAATTGCACCCCGCACAGACCTGGCGCGCTGGTCTGATGCTCGTAATCTCAAGCCAAGCTGGAACGCGCGGGCAAAGCTGGCAGCGGATTTCATTCCCGCCGGCGCGACTGTATTGGATCTAGGCTGTGGCGCGATGGCCCTGGAGACTTTTCTTCCTTACAATTGCAGATATCTCCCTTGCGACCTCGTCAAACGCGACGAACGTACCATTCTCTGCAACTTTAATGAGGAAAGCCTGCCCGCAAAGGCGGAGGCCACGCACTTGGCGGCACTGGGCGTTCTGGAGTATATACACGACTGGCGCGGATTTATCAGACAGCTCTGCGCGTTTCAATTGCCCATCGTCTTCTCGTACCATCCAACCGACTACACGCAAGGCATGGACCGGAAGGGACTGGGTTGGGTGAATGATATCCGCCTTGACGATCTCTGCTCCGAGGTTTATGGCGCGGATTTCCTTGTAAAGAACTCGATGCGCGTAGATAACCAGGTATTGCTTCGCATTCAACCGGGCCAAAGACGGCCGTTGGGCAACCCGCGCGTACTCGTTCTCACTTATAACAATTGCGGCAATTTTGGCGACCGGCTCGGCTTCCATTTGATCAACTCGCTCTTACCCGCCTTAGCCGAGGTACACCACGCCAATTTCAAACCCTGGAAGCTCCCGCCTGGGGAGTTCGACCTGGTGGTTGTGGGTGCTGGCAATAGCATCTTTGAGCCGATCCTAACGGAAGAACTGCTGTACGCTGGTCAGGAGGACTCCCCAATCGGTCGGCATTTTCGGCACCCAGTATCGGGAGGAAATCAACCAGCTCAGACTTGCACAATTGCTCGACAGTTTTGCGGTGTGGTTTGCCAGGTCCGAAGAAGATATCCTTCTTTATGGGAGAGCGCGTGCGAACGCGATCCATCTGGGCGACTGGCTCATCGACGCGTTTCCGATGACGCGTTGGACGCGCAACGAGACATTACTGGTCGGGAAGGAGATCTGGAAAGATCTGCCGTTAGACCGCACTATCCAGCAGATCCAGCTGTACCGTAACGTCGTTTCCGAACGGATTCACCCGCTCTTATGCGCCCTCACGTCAGCCGAGCGAGTCGCCTATGCCGAACAGCGCGAAAGCGGGAGTGGGCGTCCCTCTGGTAAGTTCCGAGGAATGCTGATGGACGTCTTCGGACGCGCTTGGCCCGAAAGCCAATTGTTTGAGTTCAGGCGCGAGTGTGTCGCGGATTACCGTGCAAAGGTCCAGAGAACCATGGCTGGTATGCCGCAATTATTTGGGGAGCTGCTGAACCTCCGCGGATGAATGTCATACCCAGCAGCCTTCCCGATTGTGATGCTTGAGTCTCGCGGACTGTGAGGCCCTAAAACTCCAAAGAGGACCCCGAAACGACAGCTTCCTTCCGCGCATCGCGAGCACCTTGATTAATATTGCCCAGCGCGCGGTGTTTGGCAGCCAACGTGCCTACGCGTTTATCGAGGCCGATTACGTAAGCCGCGAGGCGAAGGCCAAATAAAAGCAATAAGGAAGCCTAATGATCTCTATTCAAACCAATGTCGCCTCGCTTATGGCGCAACAAAATCTGAATGTCGATAACCAGTTTCAGAGCAAAACCATTCAGCAACTCACCTCCGGCTATCGCATCAACTCCAGCGGCGACGATGCCGCGGGTCTCGCCATCGCCAACGGCTACCGCAGCAGCGTCGCGGAACTAACCCAGGGTGTTGCCAACGCGAACGATGGTATCAGCCAACTGCAAATTCTTGACGGTGGCTTGAGCAATATTTCGTCGATTCTCGACCGCTTGAAGACGCTGGCGACGCAATCGGCTTCGGGCACGTTTACCGGCAGCCGCGCCACGCTGAATCAGGAATATTCCGGGCTGCTGACGGAAATTAATCGCCAGGCGGCGAATATCAACCTGAATGCCGGCGGAGCCTTCAACAGCAACCTGAACGTTTATATCGGCGGCGCTTCGACCCAATCCAATGCCTCCATTAACATCGATCTCAGCGGTGCGGCCAATGCGGTCGATGCCACCAGCCTTGGTTTGAATAACACTAACGTGCTGGGCGGCGGCGGCGCGAGTCTCAACGGCAACACGGTCGACCTTAACGCCTTGGGTGCAACCTTCTTGAAGACCGGCGGCGACACCCAGACGTATACCTTTCAGGTGTATTCGGGCGGCGCTGCCAAAGCCATCACGGCTACTCTGACAAATCCCGGCGGCGGTGGTGTTATTGGGGGCGGCTTCACTGCGGCGCAGGTGCTCAGCGGGCTGAACAGCCAATTGAGCGCTTACGGAATCACGGCGAGCACGGCCAGCAACGGCAGGCTGCAATTTAGCGGCGCCAGCGCTTTCTCCGTGACCGACAGCGCAACCGCCGCCGACGGCTCGGGGACAAGCAATGGCGGCACAACCTCCACTGCCGAGAACACCTCGAACTACATAGCCGACGGTGCGGGCACGTACACCTCGCCGGGCGCGAATACTGCCTACGTGGCCGGCACCACGGCGGGCGTGACGAATACTGAGGTGCTGCAATTCGAAACCAGCGCCGGGGCGGCTACCGTTACGCTTTCGGGCACTACCACGAAAGCGCAAGCGCTGGCCGCGATCAATGCCCAGACCGCCAGCTTGGGCGTATACGCGGTGCAAGGCGCCAACGGCGGTATTTCGATACAGGGCGCCAACAGTTTCACCGTGAACGATACGGTTACAACCACCAATGAAACCACGGCTGGCGTTATTACCTCCACCGTCGGCGGCGCGGGTATTTTCGCCGCTACCCCCGGGGGCGCAGTCGCTAACGGCCCCAGCACCAACGTCACCGTCACCCCTGCGACCAATGACTCCACTACTAACGCCACTCTTGCGATCACCGCCATCGACAGCGCCATTACCGCGCTCGGTCTGGTGCAGGGCTCGGTCGGCGCCGGCGAAAATAAATTACAGTACGCTACCAAGCTGGCGCAATCGCAGATCTCCAGTTTCTCCTCCGCTGAATCGCAGATTCGCGACGCCGATGTGGCGGCCGCCGCCGCTAACCTGACCAAGGCGCAAGTACTTACCCAGACGTCTGTTGCCGCGCTCGCTCAGGCCAACTCCGAACCGCAGGCGATTCTCAAGCTGCTGCAATAAGTAACTCCTAACCAACAAGGCCGGCGGACCGCCTAGCAGACGGATCGGAAACCGAGAAGGAATGGATAGAGTATCCCGAACGCGGCCCGAAGTCTAATTCGCCGTTGACAATATTTCTCTACTATCGTCCAAAACGTGCGACATAGTTTGTGAGGCCGAAAAGGAGCCGGAAGGCAAGGCCAGAGAAAAGGAAAAAGGAAATAAAATGATCTCTATTCAAACCAATGTTGCCTCGCTCATGGCGCAGCAGAATCTCAGCACTGATAACCAGTTTCAGAGCAAAACCATTCAGCAGCTCACTTCCGGCTATCGCATCAACTCCAGCGGTGACGATGCAGCCGGCTTGGCCGTTGCCAACGGCTACCGCAGCAGCGTCGACGAACTGACGCAAGGTGTCGCCAATGCGAACGACGGCACCAGCCAACTGCAAATTCTTGACGGTGGCTTGAGCAATATTTCGTCGATTCTCGACCGCTTGAAGACGCTGGCGACGCAATCGGCTTCGGGCACGTTTACCGGCAGCCGCGCCACGCTGAATCAGGAATATTCCGGGCTGCTGACGGAAATTAATCGCCAGGCGGCGAATATCAACCTGAATGCCGGCGGAACCTTCAACAGCAACCTGAACGTTTATATCGGCGGCGCTTCGACCCAGTCCAATGCCTCCGTCAGCATCGATCTCAGCGGTTCAGCCAACGCGGTCGATTCCACCAGCCTTGGTTTGAATAACTCCAATGTGCTGGGCGGCGGCGGCGCGAGTCTCAGCGGCAACACGGTCGACCTTAATGCCAAGGGTGCAAAGTTCTTGACGACCGCTGCCGACACCCAGGTGTACACTTTCCAGGTATACTCGGGCGGTGCTGCCAAAGCCATCACGGCTACTTTGACTACCCCAGCCGGAGGCACTGGTTTTACCGGAGCGCAGGTGCTCGCCGGGCTGAACAGCCAGTTGAGTGCTTACGGAATCACGGCCGGTACCGCCAGCAATGGAACACTGCAATTTAGCAGTGCGAATGCTTTCTCGGTGAAGGATAGTGCCACCGCCGCCGACGGTTCGGGGATCAGCAATGGCGGCGCAACCTCCACCGCGGAGAACACCTCGAACTACATCGCCGACGGCGCGGCCACCTTTACCTCGCCAGGCGCGAATACCGCCTACGTGGCCGGCACCACGGCGGGCGTGACGAATACCGAGGTTATGCAGTTCGAGACAAGCGCGGGGGCTGCCACCGTTACGCTTTCGGGGACCACTACGCAGGCGGCCGCCCTGGCCGCGATCAATGCCCAGACCGCCAGCTTGGGCGTATATGCGGTCCAAGGCTCCAACGGCGGCATTTCACTACAGGGCGCTAACAGTTTCACCGTGAACGATACGGTTACTACCACCAATGAAACTACAGCTGGCGTTATTACCTCCACCGTCGGCGGCGCGGGCATTTTCGCCGCCACCCCTGGGGGCGCTGTCGCTGGCGGCCCTAGCACTAACGTCGCCGTCACCCCTGCGACTAACAACTCCACTGCTAACGCCGCTCTCGCCATCACCGCCATCAACACCGCCATCGCAGCGCTCGGTTTGGTACAGGGCTCGGTCGCGCCGGCGAAAACAAATTACAGTACGCTACTAAGCTGGCGCAATCGCAGATCTCCAGTTTCTCCTCCGCTGAATCACAGATTCGCGACGCCGATGTGGCGGCCGCCGCCGCTAACCTGACCAAGGCGCAAGTACTTACCCAGACGTCTGTTGCCGCGCTCGCTCAGGCCAACTCCGAAC
The DNA here is from genome assembly GCA_963718465.1 of Bryobacterales bacterium. GTDB lineage: Bacteria > Acidobacteriota > Terriglobia > Bryobacterales > Bryobacteraceae > Bog-105. Next base: position 98,895 of record CAVQZK010000010.1, read on the forward strand.
CGCAGGCGATTCTCAAGCTGCTGCAATAAGTAACTCCTAACCAACAAGGCCAGCGGACCGCCTAGCAGACCGCCGGCCTCATCGAGCTGATTTTCATGTCGACATCCTCCACCACCGGCAATACCTCCGCCACTTTCACGGGCAACAGTTCCTTTTCGACCGACCTGCAAAACGTGATCACGCGCGCCGTGGGGATTGCGTCGTTACCATTGACGCAATTGCAAAATGAGCAGAGCACTTTGGCCGATCAGCAGAGTGAGCTGCAGACTTTGGGCACCGATTTTCAAGCGGTGCAGAGCTCAATCGATGCGCTGAATTCGGCCGTTGGATCGGGTTCCTACGCGGCCACCGTCGATACTCCGTCCGTCGCGACGGCGTCGCTCAGTTCAGGAGAACTCGCGGGCACGTACTCGGTGACGGTCAGCAACATCGGCTCGCAGACGAATACTCTAAGCCCGGCCGGACTTACCACGGTCTCCGATCCTTCCTCCGCGAACATCGCGGCAGGTTCAGCCTTTACTCTGACTGTCGCCGCCAGCTCGACTTCGGCTGCGAAAAGTTATCAGATTACCGACTCGTCCGCCTCGTTAAATGGTCTGGTCCAAGCCATCAACTCGAGCGGAGCCAACGTGCAAGCCACCGTGGTTAACGTGGGTGGTTCGGCGTCGCCCGATTACCGCCTCTCAATCCAGGGGTCCGATTACGGGCCCACCACGATTCAACTCAATGCCGGAACCACTGCCAGCGGCGCAAACTTGGTACCCACGTTGACTCCGGGATCGAACGTCACATATCAGGTCAACGGCCAATTGACCAACGTCACCAGCACGTCGCGCAGCTTGGCCATTTCCACCGGTCTCACCGTCAATGTACTAGGTACTGGCACGGCCAATATTACCGTGGCCGAAAACTCCGACGGCGTGAGCACGGCGCTTTCCAATTTTGTGGCCAGTTTTAACACCGCCGCTGACGAACTGACTAAGAATCGGGGGCAAAACGGAGGAGCGCTGGCTGGCGATAGCATTATCGCTGAACTCAGTTCCTCGCTCCAATCATTGGCGGAATACTCCGGTTCCTCAAACACCGTGAACTCGTTGACCGGCCTGGGCGTTACGTATGACACCAATGGCCATTTGCAATTTGATGCCACCGCCTTTAACCAAGCCACCTCCACTTCGCAATCCGACGTGCTTAATTTCCTTGGCTCGGAAACCACCGGCGGGTTCCTGCAGACCGCCTCTACCACCCTTACTGCACTTACCAATGCAACCAGCGGACTGATCACCGATGCCAGTAACTCCATTGGTACGTCGATTATCAATCTCACGACAGAGATTGGCAACAAGCAGGATTACATCGCCCAAATGCAAACCAATCTGACGGCTCAGATGGCGGCGGCCGACGCGGCGATTTCATCGCTTGAGTCGCAGGTGACGGAAATTACCGATCTGTTCGCCGCACAAGCCCAGGCGTCGAAGAATATAACAGGATAATAAGGCTCGCCTCACAATGCCAGATGGAACTTTAGAAGCGGCTCTCATGGCGGGTGATTTTGATGCCGTAAAGAGCCGGGCATTAGCTTTCGGCAGCCAAGCGCAAGATGCCTTGCGCACTGCCCAAGATCCGCAAGCTCGCCAGGAAATCTTTAACACCGCGGTTGCACGCTTGAACGATGCCCTTTCCCTGGCGCGCGTCCTGCGCGCGCACCTAGCCAGCCGGCTGCAAGACAACTCTACGCGTCTTTTCTATCGAGCCGAACAGCCTGAGAGGCACCGCTGGCAATTTATTGCCTGAAAGCCTGCCAGCTTCTTAACGGGATCGCTCGATGTTTTGTCAAACATTCGATGACTTAGGAAACGCCCCTAGCAACAGAAGGACGCACACGAGCACCGGAAATGGCGTTCCCGCCTGCCGGCGGGCCGTTTCACCGTGTTCCGCTCGCAAAAAGGCTGTCCTGCTCGCCAAGGCTATGGCCCTTTACTTGCAACCAGTCCATGCGGAACCATGCTAGATCCTCTTTCCGGCAAGCTTGACAGATACATGACGTTGCTGTCCACCCGTCAAGGGTTGGTGGCCTCGAATATCGCCAACGCCGATACGCCTGGGTATCAAACCAAAGACATCGATTTTCAATCTGCTTTGCAAAGCGCTCTCAAAGGCAACGGGCCCGCTGCGGCCACTGCGGCTGAAGTGCCCGGCTTGCGCGTTAAGAACGACGGCAACAATGTAGATCTCGATCGCGAAGCGCGGCTGCTCGCGGAAAACGGCTTGCGATTCAATATCGCTTCGAATTTGCAACGCGGGGAACTGAAAGCGATTCGCACTGCTATTCAGGGAGGAGGCGCCTCATCATGAGCCTCTTTTCGTCGCTTTCCGTCAGCGCTTCCGGCATGACTGCGCAACGCCAACGCGCGGAAGTTTTGGTCGAAAATATCGCCAACGCCGATACCACCCGTACCGCGGGGGGCGGCCCGTATCGCCGCCAGGACGTGGTATTTCAGGCCCAGGCCGTTGGATCGCCGTTCTCCTCCCTTCTCGAATCCCAGTTCTCCGATTCAGGCCGGCAGTCTACCGGCGTAGCCATCAGCGAGGTGGTAGTAGATCAGTCGGAGCCCGACCGGCGTTACTTGCCGGGCCACCCGGACGCCGATAAGGACGGATATGTGGCGTTTCCGAAAGTGAACCCAGCCGAAGACATGGTCGATCTTCTCGGCGCGTCGCGCGGATATCAAGCCAACGTCTCCGCCATTTCCTCGGTGAAAGACATGATTCAGCGCTCGCTCGATTTGTTCAGATAAGGCCGGTCCGGCGACAGCTACCGGTAAGACTTAATGGCCGCACCAATTTCTCCCATCTCATTGCCGCGTCCGATTGAACCGGTTCAACTCGGGTCCGCTGCCCCCGCCGGCGGTGATTTTCCGCATATCCTGCAATCGGCCATCCAGCACGTGGCAAATTCAACGGCAGCGGCCGATAGCGCTGTTGAAAACTACCTTTCGGGCGGCACTCAGGAACTGCATTCAACCATCCTTGCCACGCAAAGCGCCGAGCTCGATTTCGAAATGCTTCTGCAAGTCAGGAACAAAGTAATTTCAGCCTACGAAGAGATCATGCGGATGCAGATTTGAGCCGATGTCCCTTAATGCGGCGGCACTGAAATGGATCAACTGAAAAAGCTGTTTGGGGCTTTATCCATGGCCCAGAAGATCGGGCTGGCCGTGGTGATCGTCGCCGTCGCCGCAGGTCTCCCCTTGTTCACCAAGTGGCAGCACGAGGGTGACTTCAAGCCGCTGTTCACTAACATGTCGCCGGAAGATGCGGGCGCTGTAGTAACGAAGCTGAAGGAGGGCGGCGCTGAACACCGGCTAGCCGACAACGGAACCACCGTTCTCGTGCCCTCCGCCAAAGTCGACGATGAACGGCTGGAACTTGCCGGCGCCGGGCTGCCCAAATCGGGCCGGATCGGCTTCGAACTATTCGATCAAACCAACATTGCGTTGACCGATTTCAGCGAACACGTGAATTACCGGCGCGCCCTCGAAGGCGAACTGGAACGCTCTATCAAAGCCCTGAACCAGATCGATCGGGCCCGGGTACACGTCACATTCCCGAAAGAATCCGTTTTCCTCGATGCGCGCGAGGCGGCCAAGGCCAGCGTGCTGGTGCATCTGCGGCCCGGTTCCGCTCTGCAACCGCAGAACGTAGTCGCCATCAGCAACTTGGTAGCCAGCGCTGTCGAAGGCCTGTCGCCGGATGCGGTCGCCGTGCTCGACATGCAGGGTAATCTGCTCAACCGGCCGCGCAGAAATTCGAACGACCTCAACGATCCCGCCGACGGCCTGCTTGAATATAAGCATCAAGTCGAAAAGGACCTGATGGGCAAAGTGGAAGCGACTCTGGAACCGCTTCTCGGGGCGGGGAAGTTCCGCGTGGGCATTTCCGCCGATTGCGATTTCTCAACCAGTGAGCAGACCGACGAGACATACGATCCTACTCGTTCGGTGATGTCCAATTCGCAAAAGACCGAAGACGTGATGAGCGCCGCGCAAAGTGCGGGCGTTCCCGGTACTCCCTCCAACTTGCCGCGCTCCACCATAAAGCCGTTGGCTGGCGGTACCGGCGGTTCTGGTTCTTCCCGCCGCACCGAAAGCACTGCGTTTGAAACCTCCCGCTCCGTCCGCCAGGTGAAAGTGCCTCGCGGAGCCGTTAAACGACTGTCCGCGTCGGTTCTCTTCGATCAGGATTTCGAATGGCAGGGCAAAGGCCCGCAACGCAAGAAAGTTCTGGTGGCTGCGACGCCGGAAAAACTTAAGGTGGTTCACGATATCGTGGCCGCGGTCATTGGCCTGCAGGCTGACCGGGGTGACCAGTTGGTGATTGAAAGCCTACCGTTTGAGCAGAGCCGCGAACTCGAAGAAGGGGACGCTGCGGCTAAACCCTCCGCTAGCCCGCCAGCAAAGACGCCGTTAGCTAAACTGCTCGAAGATCGGCGTGTGCTGATGGGCGGAGGTATAGGCGCGCTTATTCTTCTCCTCCTTATTGGATTCATGCTGGGCCGCAGACGCAAGGCGGTTCAGGGCGAAGTGGGCGGTGCGCTGGCAGCGGGTACTGGGCACACCCAGGACGGCACTTCGGCGTCGCAACTCCAAGCAGCGGCCGAAGCGGAGAAAACAGCCGTGCCGCTGCCCATTCCGATGCTTGCACTGCCTGAGATGAACAGTAAATCTAAGATCCTCCTGCTGCAGATTCAGGATCATGTCGCCAAAGATCCGGCCTTCGCCGCCAACATTGTGCGCGGCTGGATGGAGGAGGACTAGCGCATGCTGTGCAGAATCGCCGATGAGTCTCAAACCGTTGACGAGATCGCTTGGCGCAGTATCGGTCAAACGGCTGGGCCGGGTCAGCGTCCTGCTGCTGAAAACTCGAATTTTCCTGCCGGGTTGCAAAGAGATCCTTCCTATTCGGAATCGGCGGCTGGGGACAGCGCCTCGGAACCCGTCGAATGGAAGCGGCGTCAAGCGGAGGTCGAGCAGCGTCATCAAGGCGAACTCGCGCAGGCGCGCCAGACTGGTATAAGAGAGGGGCGCGCGGAAGCCGCCGGGGAAGTGAAGAAGGCCTTCGAGCAAATCGCCCGCGCCATCGACGATCTCTCGAAGACCAAGAGGCAAGTACGCAACGAGGCGGAGCACGAACTAGTGAAGCTGGCGTTGGCTATTGCGCGCCGCATTCTGCACCGCGAACTCTCTACCGATCCGGAATCTATAGAAGGCATCGTACATGCCGCGTTGCAGAAGCTTCAGCACCGCGAGGTATCGCGCGTGCGCGTCTATCCCGCTGCCGCCGATGCCGTGCGGTCGGCGTTAGAGCGCATCGGCACGCGGTCGGCGATTGAGGTTTCAGCGGATGCCGGTCTCGAATCCGGCGGCATTATCTTTGAAACCTCGGTCGGCGAACTCGATGCATCCATCGAAACGCAACTTCAAGAAATACAGCGGGGTTTTGCGGACCGCTTGGCAATACGATGAACCTGATTAAAGGAAACCCGGATCCGGCGCCCGCGTCCGGCGCAGGCCAGATGGACGCGCCTGTCCGGCTGAGTTCTTATATCTCCGATCTGGACCGGCTCGACCTGTTGCGCTGGCGCGGCGTGATTACAAACGTGACCGGTTTACTGATCGAATCGCAAGGGCCAGCCTCGCCCGTCGGCGCATTCTGCGAGATTCACACCGCCCGCGGCCGGGTTATTCGCACGCAAGTCGCCGGTTTTCGGAACGGCCATGTTCTCTCGATTCCGCTCGAAGAAATTAACGGGCTCGAAGCGGGCGATTCCATCTACGCCCGTTCCGAAGATTCCCAAATGAGCGTTGGGCCCGATCTGCTCGGCCGCGTTATCGATGGCTTCGGGAAACCGATGGACGGCAGCCGCCGCTTGAGCCCGTCGCGAAATACGATCTCTTCGCCACTCCGCCCGGTCCGGCTCGAGCGCGAGCATATTCGCCAGCCATTAGTCACCGGCATCCGGGCAATCGACAGTCTGCTGCCTTGCGGCTTGGGCCAACGCATAGGCCTCTTCGGCGGCAGCGGCGTGGGCAAGAGCACCTTGCTCGGCGCCATGTCGCGCCAGAACTCCGCCGACGTTTCGGTGGTTGCGCTCATTGGCGAACGCAATCGCGAAGTACGGGGGTTCCTCGAAGAAGAATTGGGTCCGGAAGGCCGGAAACGCTCGGTAGTCGTGGTGGCCACTTCCGACCGGCCTGCCCCGCTGCGCGTCCGTGCCTGCTTTGTGGCGCTCGCCATCGCCGAGTACTTTCGCGATCAAGGCAAGAACGTCCTGCTCGTCATGGACTCGGTCACGCGTCTGGCCATGGCGCAGCGCGAGATCGGTCTAGCGGCGGGCGAACCACCCAGCCAGAAAGGCTACACTCCTTCAGTCTTCGCTCTGCTGCCAAAGATATTCGAGCGCGCCGGCAATTTCCATAAGGGCAGCATCACCGGATTCTTCACCGTTCTGGTTGAGGGTGACGATCTCAACGAACCCATTACCGATGCGGCACGCGGCATTCTAGATGGCCACATCGTGCTCTCGCGCCAGTTAGGATCGTCGGGCCATTATCCTGCCATCGACATACTCAGCTCTATTTCGCGCGTCGCCTCGCATGTCGCGAAGCCCGAACAGGTAAAAGCGGCCGGAAAGTTGCGTGAAGCGCTGGCCACCTACCAGCATTCCGAAGATCTGATTTCACTTGGAGCCTACGTTTCCGGCTCCAACAGCAAGCTCGATTCGAGCATAAAATCCAGAGAGCGCATTATGAACTTTCTGCGCCAACCGCCCAACGAAAAGGCCGAACTCGCGGATACGCTCAACTCCCTCGCTGAAATCGCAGCGGCCCTTTAACTTGCAGAAATTCACCTTTCGTCTCGATTCCGTCTTGCGCTTGCGCGGTATACAACTGACCGCCGAGAAAGAGAAGCTGGCCCTCTTAATCGCCGCCGTAAGCAAACTGGAGCAGTCGCTCCAAGCCCTCGTTCGCGAAAAGGCCGACGCCGTCTCGTTCGTCCAAACGCAGGCCGCCATAGGCAGCACGGAACTGCGGGCGCTCTCTGCTTTCCTGTTGTCTTTTGGAACCCGGATGGCTTCCATCCGCGAGGCGATCAAACGCAGCAATGAGCAAGTCGCCGCACAGCGCCAGCGCGTGCTTGAGGCCGACCGCAACGAGCGCCTTCTCATTAAGTTGAAGGACAAGCGCCTGGCTGAATGGCGTCATGAAGCCGGTCATGAACTCGAAATTATGGCGGAAGAATCTTGGAATTCCGTGTACGGCCCAAGGGGCTGACCAACAACGCCTGCGCGTTGCGCCAAAAATCTGCCGGAAGAAGCTCAATCTTTTGCCACTACTGCCGATATCTCTTCTGTAGGCTATCGGCTAACGACTCGAACACATGAGGCGGATAGACCGAATGGAATATAGGGTTAATCTTGCGAACAAAACTTCTATGGATTGGCGCCGATCTAGCGGTCACCGATCCCAGCGTACGCGGTACTTTCCCCGCTGTCGATGTGCAGGCGGAGAGCTCGCTCTCGGCTGGGCTTGAACGCCTCAAGGCCGGTGCATTCGAAGCAATCGTGCTGAGCGTTGCGTCGCTGAGTTGCTCAGGCGAAGAAGCACTAGCCGCGGCATTCCGCACAGCACCCGGTCTTCCGGTTATCGTTCATCATCGGGCCGGGTCGATTGACGACGTGATTCATCTGACCCGTCTCGGGGCGTTCTACGTGCTGCTCGGCGATGTCGATCCCGATCTTTTCGGCGCTGCCGTCCATAAGGCCATTCGCAAATCGCAAAATACCTTGCGCGCTTCCGCCGAATCCGCTCCCTGGCGGCACTTTCTGATCGGACAAAGCGGCCCATGCTCCAGATCTGCGAGATCATTCAACTGGTCGCCGCCAAGCGCTGCACCATCCTGATCAGCGGTGAGACCGGGACCGGAAAAGAAGTCATAGCTAAAGCCATTCACGCCGCCAGCAATCGCGCTTCGCAACCTCTCGTTTCCGTAAATTGCACGGCGCTCCCCGCCAGCTTGATCGAAACCGAATTGTTCGGCCATGCCAAAGGCGCATTTACGGGAGCGGTATCGAGCCGCTGCGGCCGCTTCGAGCAAGCCCACCGCGGCACTCTATTTCTCGATGAAATCGGCGACCTGCCTCTCGAAGCGCAAGGGAAACTCCTCCGTGTATTGCAAGAGCAGGAATTCCAGCGCGTTGGAAGTTCGGAAACCATTCGGGTGGATGTGCGCGTGGTCGCGGCGTCAAACGTCGATCTCGAACAAGCCGTGCGGGAGCGCCGCTTCCGCGAAGACCTTTATTACCGCCTCAATGTCGTGCCTGTTCACCTGCCGCCGTTGCGCGCGCGCCGCGATGATATTCCATTGTTGCTCCAGCACTTTGTTGACAAGATTCGCGCCTCGGAAAACTCCGCTCCTAAGCAGATCAGCGAGGAAGCGATCCAATTTCTCCAACAGCTCGATTGGCCCGGCAACGTTCGCCAGCTTGAACACGCCATTCAGATGGCGTTCGCTCTTAGCGGGGACCGCCGCCTGCTGGTTCCCGCAGATTTCGTCGCACGCCGCATGCATACGTCCGAGGCCACAACACTCGAAAAAGCTCCGCAGGTGCAGCTTCCGCAAGAGGGCCTGAATTTCGATGAAGTGGTCGCCACTTTTGAACTCTCATTGCTCAATCAAGCGCTTACCGCCTCGGGGGGCAACAAGGCCCGTGCCGCCGATCTCCTGCAAATCAAGCGGACCACGCTCCTTGCCAAGATCAAGAGTCTACCCCAATTCGCCTCAGCGATATAACCCCAGCCTTAGGCCTTGGGCAACTTACTCGTATCCCAGCCGCCGCCCAATGCGCGAATCAGCTGCACGCTCGCGTCCATTCTCCGCATGAGCAAATCTACTTCCGTCCGCTCATTCGTCAGGGCGATGCTCTGTGCTGTAATCACCTCGAAGTACGTCACCAATCCGCCCTTATACCGATTCAGCGCCAGTTGCTCAGAGTTCTCCGCCGAAACCGTTGCCTCGTGCTGTTTGCTCGCTTCGGTTTCCAAAATACGCAAGGTTGAAAGGTTATCCTCAATCTCCTGGAAAGCCGAAAGCGACGTCTGCCGGTAGTTCGCCACCGTCGCATCGTAGCCCGCCTGCGCCGTTTGCAACTGCGCCTTGCGCCGCCCGGCATCGAAAATCGTCTGCACCATTTGTGGTCCCACCGCCCAGTACCGGCTCGGCCACGTAAACCAATCCACAATACTGCCCGCTTCCAGCCCGCCTGTCGCCGCAATCATCAGATCGGGGAAAAACGCCGCGCGCGCTATCCCAATCTGTTCATTCGCCGCTGCCACCTGCCGTTCGATCCGCGCAATGTCCGGCCTTCGCTCCAACAGCTCCGACGGCACTCCTGCTGGAATCACCGGTGGCGCATCCTTTAAAGGATTCCAGGGCAAGCTGAAACCTTCCGGCACCCTCCCCGTCAGCACCGCAATCGCATGCTCGAACTGCGCCCGCGCCACTCCGACTTCGATCACCTGCGCCTCCGTCTGGTCCAATTGCGTTTGCGCCTGCGCCACTTCCGCTTTCGACGCCACCCCGCCGTTGAAGCGGTTCTGCGTCAGCGTTAGCGCTTTTTGGTATGCCACAACCGTGTCATCCAGCAGCCGCTTCTGCGAATCCAAACTGCGCGCCTCAAAATAGTCCGCAGCCAGTTCTGTCTGCAACTCCAATTTCACGTTCTCCAGATCCGCCGACGACGCCTGGGACTGCTCCTTAGCTTGCGCGATTGTCCTCCGAATCCGTCCCCAGAGGTCCGCGTCATAAGAGACATTGATCGGCAAAGCAAAGCTGCCATAACCCTCGCCGTTAAAGCCGGTGGGGCTATTCGTCGAAATCCGGTTGCGGGCGATACTCGGCTCGGCATCCACGGTCGGGTATCGGAACGACTGGTTGTACTTGATGGCCAGCTGTGCCTCGCGATAATTTGCCTCCGCGATCTTTAACGTCTGGTTCGCCTGCCCTACTTGCGCTTCCAATGCGCTCAACCGCGGGTCTTGGAACAACTCCCACCAGTCTCCGCGCAGCTTGCCGTCGCCGGGATGCGCCGCTTTCCAACCGTCATAACTCTGCGGCGGCGCTTCACTGAATGCCGGCGCCTGCGGCACATTTGGCTTCGTATACTTCGGACCAACCGTGCAGCTCGCCAGCAGTGCTGTCATTAGGGCCGCTATTGCGCTAACCTTCCGTTTCATAATTTACTCGCCGCTTCGCGAAGTTCCCCCGTTCGCGATCCGCACCTGTTCGCCGCCTAATACCGAGTCGCTCGGATTAACCACCACCGACTCGTTCGGCCGCAGACCCGAGACGATCTCCACATCGTTTCCAAAATCGCGCCCGACTACCACCGGCCGCAACTCCGTCCGTCCGTTCTCAACCACCACCGTTCGCAACCCCTCCGACCGGAACAGCAAAGCATTCGAGGGAATCGTGACCGCCGGTTTCTTGCTCGGCAGCTTCAAATGCACCGCTACATAAGATCCGGGCAACAACTCGCCAGTCGGATTCTTAACATCCACTTCCACCAGCAGGGTGCGCGCTGCTATATCGATTGCGTTCGCGTTCCGCACCACTATTCCATGAAACTGCCGCCCCGGAAATTCAGTTAAGGTGAGCGACGCATTCTCGCCCGATTTCACCGCCGGCGAATACTCTTCCGGGACATCCACAAACACACGCAACGTCGCTGTAGACGCCAGATGGAACAGTTCTTTTCCCCCGCCATTTGCGCCAGCTATCACCAGCGATCCCACATCCACGTTGCGCGCCGTAATCACGCCATTGAAAGGCGCCAGCACCTTTTCGTAACCGACAATTTCCATTAGGCGGCTCACGTTCGCCTGTGCCGAGTTCATCGCCGCCGTTTTGGCTGCCGCGTCCTGCACTGCATTGTCCACGTCCTGCTTAGCTACTGAATCGCTCTTGAATAGATTTGTGTAACGTTCGGCCGTAACCTCAGCCAGTTTCAAGTTGGCCTGCGCCGTCGCCAGTTCCGCCAGCGCCTGTTGCAGTTGCTGATCCACCTCCGGCGCTTCAATCGTCGCCAGCAGTTCACCCTGCTTCACACGCTGCCCTATATTCACATACCAGGCCTTTAGATATCCACTCGCACGCGCCCAAATAGGAGTGTCTATGAATGCCTGCATGTTTCCAGGTACCACCACCTCCTCATTTCCAGCCGTCACCTTTGGATGAACCACCGAGACCGTGGAGATCGACATCTCCTGCGTCTCCTGTGATAATGCGGTATCGGCCTTGGCCCGTGCCGCCAGACCTGTGAAGATGGAATAGCCCAGCGCCAGAGCAACGCCTACCGCGAGCACTAACAGGATTCTCCAGGCTGGCCGAGGCGGCTTCCTGCTATCCATCACCGGCGCCTCAATTTTCGGTTCTTCTACAGTCATAAAGTCCTCCGAGCCTCTCATACGTGCATCCTCTTATCCGAGGTCACAGCTCTCCCTGTTTCCTCCCGCTTTCGTGAGGAGTGCAACAGGCTGAACACCGCTGGAACGAAGAATAAAGTGGCCAGCGTTGCGCACATCAGTCCGCCAATCACCGCCCGCCCTAACGGCGCATTCTGCTCTCCGCCTTCTCCCAGCCCCAGCGCCATTGGAATCATTCCAATAATCATCGCGAGCGCTGTCATCAGCACCGGCCGGAACCTCGTCGACCCTGCCTCCAGCGCGGCTTCAATCGCACTCCCGTGCTCGCCCAATCGCTGCTTGGCGAAACTCACCACCAGAATGCTGTTGGCAGTTGCCACGCCCATGCACATAATCGCTCCCATCAACGCCGGAACGCTGATCGTCGTATGTGTCACAAAGAGGAACAGCACAATTCCCGCCAGCGCCGCCGGCAGTGCCGTGATAATGATGAAGGGATCGAGCCACGATTGGAAATTGACCACAATCAGCAGGTACACCAAAACAATCGCGCCCGCTAATCCACCCAGCAAGCCGATGAACGACGTATTCATCGTCTCCACCTGCCCTCGCAAAACAAGCTCCGTTCCTCGCGCCAGGTACTTCCGATTCCTATCCAATACGCGTTGGATATCTCTACCCACCGCCCCGAGGTCCCGCCCCTGTACGGACCCGTAAATATCCACTGTCCTCCGGATGTTGTAATGCGTCACCACCCCGAGCTCGCTTTCCCGTCCAATACCCGCCACATCGCTTAGAATTTCCGGTTGTTTCTGTGCTGCCCCGGAGATCGGTATATTCTGCATGTCCTGCAGCGACTGTATGTTGTATTGCGGTGTCTGCGTGGCCAGGTTATAGCTGACGCCGTTCTTCGGATTCAGCCAAAAGGTCGGCTGCGTCTGGAAGCTCCCGCTCAGCGTCGTCAGCAAACTCCGCGCCACGTCGTTCTGGGTAAAACCGCTCTCCGCCGCCTTCGTCCGGTCCACCTGCACATGCAGTTTCGGCTGGTCGAAGAGTTGATGGACATGCAGATCTACCGCCCCTGGTATCTGCTCCAATTGCGGCAGCACCCGGTCGGCAAAACTTCGGCTGGAATTTAACTCGTTCCCTACAATCTGTATATCGATGGGCGCGGGCAGCCCGAAATTCAAAATCTGGCTTACGATATCTGCCGGCAAGAAGTAGAACGTCATTCCCGGAAATTCGCGCGGCAAAGTCCTCCGCAGCTCTTTCACATAATCGTCGGTTGGCCGATGCTTCGGCTCCAAGCTCACCAGGATGTCCGCATCGGCCGTGCCTACTTGCCCCGAGTTGCTGTACGAAAGGTTCAACCCGCTGTAGGGCAGCCCGATATTGTCCAGAACACTGCCCAACTCCGCCTTTGGGATCTGCCGCCGAATCGCTGTGTCGATTAAATCGCACAACCGCGCCGTCTCTTCAATACGCGTTCCCGTCTTAGCTCGCACATGCAGCTTGAACTGCCCTGTGTCGCTGCTTGGGAAGAAGTCCCGCCCCAGCACGGGAATCAGCGCGCCCGCCGCGATGCATAGGCCCAGAAACGCCGGAATGAACAACATGCGCCGGTACACTAACGTCGTCAGCACCGCTTGATATTGCGTGCGCACTCCCTCAAACAGCCGCTCAAAGCCGCGCTGAAACAGCACTAGCGGATTGCGCGTTCTGCCCAGATACTTCGCCTTCAGCAGGTACATTGCAAGCGTCGGCACCAGAGTCCTCGACAACGCGTACGAGGCCAGCATCGCGAACACCACCGCTTCCGCCAGCGGCACGAACAGGAACTTAGCCACGCCGCTCAGGAAAAACATCGGCAAAAAGACAATGCAGATACAAAGCGTCGATACCAGCGCCGGCACCGAAATCTGCGCCGCCCCGTCCAGAATCGCCTCACGCAGCGAGTGCCCCTCTTCCAGAAAGCGCTCGATATTTTCGATCGTCACCGTCGCATCGTCCACCAGAATGCCCACCGCCAGAGCCAGTCCCCCCAGCGTCATGATGTTGATCGTCTCGCCCAGCGCGCTCAACACAATGATCGAAGTCAAAATCGATAACGGAATCGAGATCGCAATGATCAGTGTGCTTCGCCAGCTCCCCAAAAAGAGCAGAATCATCAGCCCTGTCAAACACGCCGCAATAATTGCCTCGCGCACCACGCCGTTGATCGCCGCCCGCACGAAAATAGACTGATCCGCCAGTGGCTGAATCTTCAATTCCTGCGGCAGCGTCGCCGCCACTCGCGGCAGCAGACTTTTCACGCCTTGAACCACGTCCAAAGTCGATGCATTGCCCGCCTTCAGAATCGTTACCAGCACGCCGCGCTTTCCGTCCTGCCGCACAATGTTTGTCTGCGGTGCGAAGCCGTTCCGCACGCTTGCAATGTCATGCACATAGATGGTGGAGCTCCCCGCCACCTTCACCGGAAAGTCGCTGATCTCCGGAATCGTCTGAGGGCTCGCATTCATGTCCACGTCGTATTCAAACTGCCCGATTTTCGCGGTGCCCGACGGCAAAATCAAATTCTGCGAACTCACCGCGTTCACTACGTCGAAGGGAGAAAGCCCCTTCGCCTGCAACTGAGCGGGGTTCAGATCGATCATTACCTGCCGCTGCTTCCCGCCGTACGGGTAGGGAACGGCCGCGCCCGGAACCGTCACCAGTTGCGGCCGCAGAAAGTTCATTCCAATGTCGTTCAGTTCTTGCTCTTGCAGCGTCTTCCCCGAGAGCGCTAGCTGCAAAATCGGTACGCTCGATGCGTTGTAGACAATAACCAGCGGCGGGTTCACTCCGGGAGGCATCTGCCGCAAGATCGTCTGCGAAACCGCCGTCACCTGCGCAATACCGGTCGTCACATTGGCTGAAGGCTGCAGGTAAATTTTGTCAACCGCCACTCCGTTCAGCGATGTCGATTCCAAATGCTCAATGTCGTTTACCGTGGTTGTCAAGACTCGCTCGTAAGGCGAAATCATCCGACCTTCCATTTGTTCGGGGCTAAGCCCTGTGTAATTCCAAATGACCGAGATCACCGGAATATTAATGTTTGGGAAAATGTCCGTCGGTGTCCGTAAAATTACAATCGGGCTGACGATCAAGATGAGCAGTGCTAATACAATAAAGGTATATGGCCGAGCTAGGGCGACTCTGACAATCCACATTCTGCTAATCGGATAATTTACGATACTCCAAGGTTTCGAAAATGTGCAACTCGTGTATGCTTTAGTCGATCAAGAGCTTATGAGTATCGAACTGCGATCATGACGACAGCGTTAAAAACTTCACAAGACGACATTGTCCGCAGCCGCGGTCGTCCACGCGATGAGGAAGCTCGCACGCGTATTCTTCAATCGGCCTTGGAAGTCCTGGAGGAACTCGGCTACGCAAATGCCTCCACAGACGCCATCGCTGAGCGCGCGGGAGCTAGTAAGTCAACAATCTATCGTTGGTGGCCTAACAAAGCGGCCGTTCTTCTTGAAGCTCTGCGCGAAGCTGTAGCGATTGAACTTCCATTCCCTGACACCGGCGACTTGCGCGAAGACATTCGGCTCCAACTCCGCAACTTCGTGAAACTGCTGAATGCTCCACGCGGCCGCAGTTTGAAGGCCTTTATCACCGCCGCGCAGAACGACCCTGACGTGAGTGAAGCCTTTCGTTCCATCTGGGTTCGACCGCGCCGGGATAACGCGAAAAGCCGTCTGGAGCGTTACCGGGGCCAAACCATGCGCACCGATATCGACTTGGAACTCGTAATGGACGTCATCTATGGTCCCATTTACTACCGCCTCCTAATTGCCCATGCCAATCTTTGTGAGACGTACACCGACGCCCTCGCCGATTTCGTCTATGCAGGCATGTCGGCAAAATAACGCGCGAACCTTCCGCGGCTTAAAATTATTAACGCGTGTTCAACCGTAGAGATATCCTCATCGTCGAAGACAATCCTGCCGACGTCCGCCTCATGCAGGAAGCCTTGCGCCCGCTTCAGCCATCGGTTGAGATCCACGTAGTCACCGATGGCGACGAGGCCCTTCAATTCCTGCGCCGCGAAGGCGTCTACAGCAATGCTCCGTCGCCCGGCCTCATCTTCCTCGATTTCAACCTCCCCAAATCCGATTCCCGCGAAATCCTTCGCCAAATCAAATTGGACACGCGCCTGCGCCTGATCCCCATCGCCGTTCTGACGACATCCAGTTCCGAAAAAGACGTTAGCGAAGCCTACCAGCTGCACGCCAACTGCTATCTGAACAAAGCCGCCGACCTCGATGGCTTCTTCCGCATTATTCGCTCGGCTGCTCACTTCTGGCTCGACGTCGCGTCAATCCCTCCTGACCCGTCCGAATGAATCACCCTCGAAATTTGGGACTGGCGCGAATTCCATTCACGCCATTTTCACTTCGCTACACCCTCCGACCACGGCGGCACAATTCCATTCATACGCGCGTACGCTATCAACTGCCCCATGTGCTCGTTCGCATGAACAATAATTCGCAGGTACATCCCGTCTACTTTTGCATCTCTGCCGCTTATCTTCACGCCGCGCTGAAGGTCTGCCGCGCTTGTGCCGGCATGCGCGTTTTTTACCGCCTCTAATGAACGCTTCAACCAGCTAATTACCTCCGGCTTCGCAGTTACAGTCTTCTCCATATCCGCGGACTTCATGTCCGCCGGCATCTTAGGTCCTGTCACACTGAGCAAATAAAAGTTTGCCAGCGCAATATGCATAAGCACCTCGCTCACTGATCGCACACCAGTCGCCGGGCGCCAACCAAACTTCTCCGCCGGAATCGCCTCAGCCAGCCCCACCAGTTGCCGGGAGACATGCCCCCACTCCCCGTCATAGCCCTGCCAAATTCCTTCCATCGGATCTACTTTCTGAGCATGCAGCACCAAGCCGCCCAGAACGACCGCAATTAAAAACAGCTTCATCGTATTCCCTCCGACTTCGATCTTTCCAGTTTAGGTGGCCGGGAACCGCGCAATCGCGCTCCTTGCACCGGTATATAGTCCAACTCAACTCCCGAAACGGCATGGCGCAACATCAGTCCTCCGCGGCTCATATCGCCCCGGCCGGCAAAGTCGGCGGGAAACAACAGACGCTCGCCAAACACTTCCAGAAGCGGCCCAGTATACTTGCCGGTCGCGACGCTGCCCAGCAGCACATACGAGCATCGTCCTTCGGCCTTTTCGTCCAGCAGCCTCGCTGCTTTCAGCAACGCCTCGCGATAAACAGGATTGTTTTCATCCACCGGCACCTCCGCAATAGCTCGAAGCTGTTCCATGTCGACGATTGTGCCGGGTGTGACTAAGCCAAGACCAGGCATGATAACCAACTCCGGCGGAAGCCCGTCGGGAGCGGAGCCAAACGCTTTGACATAAGCCATCTTCCCCCGAAAATACAAGCCGCTGATGAATGCGTAGACTTCGCCAATCGTTGCGCCCTCCTGCCGAAACCGCACTGCCAAATCGAAATCCGCCTGTTCCCGCAGAAGATAGGAATAGCGCTTGCCGCTGGCTTTCGCAGGCGACAGTAAGAAGATTCGACTGTATGAAACCACCGTTAATTCTAACCGGCTCGCCAGTCCCCGCCGTGAAACGCCTGCGGGATATCATGACCATGACGTCGTGAATCTTCCTGTAAATCCACCTATCTTGCCGATGTTGGCTAAGCGAGTCGAAGAACTACCGTCTGACGACGGCTGGATTTTTGAGCCCAAGTGGGACGGATTTCGTGCGCTCATCTTTCGCGATGCGGATGAGATCGTCATCCAAAGCCGCGATGAAAAACCGCTCAATCGCTATTTTCCCGAACTGCTCGATCCTCTCCGATCATCCCTGCCCGCTCGCTGCGTGCTCGATGGCGAACTCGTCATCGTTAAGAACAACGCGCTCGATTTCGATGAGCTCCAGCTCCGGCTTCATCCAGCCGCTTCACGCGTGCGTCTGCTTTCGCAGCAACGCCCCGCCTCGGTCGTATTCTTCGATCTGCTCTGCGAAAACGACCGCAACCTCCTGGATGAACCCTTCCAGCTTCGCCGCCAGCTGCTCGAGAAACTCCTCTCCTCGGTCGCTCCGCCCATTCACCTTACTCCGGCGACCTCCGATTTAAGCCTCGCGTCCGATTGGTTTCGACGCTTCGAGGGCGCGGGCCTCGACGGCGTAATCGCCAAGCCGGTTCTTGGGGTCTA
Organism: Bryobacterales bacterium; assembly: GCA_963718465.1. GTDB lineage: Bacteria > Acidobacteriota > Terriglobia > Bryobacterales > Bryobacteraceae > Bog-105. The sequence continues at coordinate 116,614 of CAVQZK010000010.1, forward strand.
TGAGCCCAACAAGCGCGTCATGCTCAAAGTGAAACATGAGCGCGATTGCGATTGCGTAGTCGCTGGCTTCCGCTGGCATAAAAAGGGCGACGGCTCTTTAGGTTCGCTCCTGCTCGGTCTTTATAACGATTCAGGTGCGCTCCAGCATGTCGGCGTTTGCGCCAGTTTCTCCGTAGAGAAACGCTTTGAACTCATTGAGTATCTCGCTCCATATCGCAAGAACGCTCTTGCTCATCACCCTTGGAAGGAATGGGCTTCCGGAGATCCCGGAGTTGCCGAACCAGGGCAACGCATGCCGGGAGGCCAGAGCCGCTGGAGCCAGGGCAAAGACCTCTCTTGGGAGCCGCTGCGGCCCGAACTGGTTGTCGAAGTCGCCTACGATCACATGCAACGCGACCGCTTTCGTCATATCGCCCAATTCCGCAGATGGCGTCTTGACAAGAAGCCAGCCGATTGCACTTATGCGCAACTCGAAGTGGTTCCTCCGCACGAGCTGCAACAGATTTTCGGCGTCTCCCGCTAACTGGCTGGCGTTGGCATTTCAAGTGCTCTTCTTCTTCGCGGCTCGCTTTGAGGCATGCATACTTCGCCACTCGCGCGTCGGATCGTCATCCGGATCGGGAGATTCTTGCGCGGGCCGAAGCGCCTCCGGTATATTTCGTAGGTTCACGCGGATGCGCGTCCATGTTGAGGATCGTCCTCGCATCGAATCCACCAACACATCGTTCACGGCCAAATGCCCCGCCGCCTCCGCGTGCTTGTTCTTCCATCTGTCCAGACCGGCTAGCGCGGCCTCCTTATCGGGAGAGTTTGCAATCGTTACAAGCGGCATCTTCTCCCGCGTCTTCTTGACAGCGGGTTTCGAGCGTGAAGGCGCAACCCGTTTCCCTTCGCCCTCCGTTTTTCGAAAATGCGGCGGCCATGGAGCATCGCCCAAGCCTGCCGCCTCGTCTTGATCCGCCAGTTCCAGCAGCTTATCCAAAGAACCGGCAGCTGCGTCCATTCCTGCGTGTGGATCTCCTAGTGTTGCGAAACGCTTCGGAACCGTGAAAATATTGAACTCGGCTGGATCGCTCTCCGCAACCTCTCGCCATTCAAGAGGAGTCGATACCCGAGCGTCCGGCAGCGGACGGACCGAATATGCCGAGCACGTCGTTCGGTCTTTCGCGTTTTGATTATAGTCGAGAAACACGCCATGCCGCTCCTCCTTCCACCACTTGGAACTGGCCAAGCTCGGCGCACGCTTTTCAATGGCGCGCGACAACGCTAAGGCCGCCCGGCGTACTTCGGTAAATGTCCAGCGCGGTTCAATGCGCACATTCACGTGCATTCCTCGTGAGCCGCTGGTCTTCGGCCAGCCGCGCAGTCCCACCTCCTCAAGGAACGACTTCACCTCGAGCGAAACTTTACACACGTCCGCCCAACTGACTCCTGGACCCGGATCAAGGTCCACTCGCAGCTCGTCTGGATGCTCCAAATCACCCGACCGCACCGGATGCGGGTGCAACTCGATGCAGCCTAGATTAACCACCCAAACCAGGCCAGACGCGTCATCCACCACGACTTCTTCAGCAGTCCGCCCCGATGGGAAAGACAGCGTCACCGCTCGCAGCCACGCAGGCCGGTCTGCCGGCGCGCGCTTTTGATAAAAAGCCTCCTGTTCAGCCCCATTCACAAAGCGCTTAAGAACCAGTGGACGATCCCGGATGCCGTTGAGAGCTGCCGGCGCAACCGACAGATAATAGCGCACCAGATCAAGCTTCGATACTTGCGTCTGCTTTGAATAGTAAAGCTTATCCGGATGCGTAACCCGTACTTCGTGACCTTCTATTGACAGTTCCTCTGAAGTCTCATCTTTTCCCACAAGATCAGGCTACACCGGAGAAGCACCCCCTGAACCTGCGGAGAAATCTCAGGGCGAATTGCGGCAGCCATCCTCTTCGCGCCCGTCTCCCCAAAAACGCATATAATCGTGCTGACGAACTTTTTTTTCAAAGAGGAACCCCTTGCGTAACCCCAAACTGATCTCCTGTTCAGCCGCTCTCTTCCTGTTTATCCCGGTGCTCATCAATGCCCAGGGTCAAAGTGAAACCTCGCACGCCGTCCCGGGCGGCGGCATCTCCGTCCCCGGCTGGACTGGGAAAGCCGATGCCACTGCCGAGAGCGGCGGTCAGACCGTGAACGACGCAAAGCTCTCGCAAGAAGGCGATTCCCTTCATATAACAACGGGTCCGGCAGTCACCTATTGGAACCCAGCCAATAAAGCAAGCGGCGATTACACCGTAAAAGCCACCTTCACCGAACCAAAGTACATGAACCTAAATACCCATCCTCATCCCTACGGGATCGTCATCGCTGGTAACGATTTGGGAACTGCCGGTCAAAGCTACCTCTATTGCGCCGCATACGGCAATGGCAGCTTTATCGTACGCGGATTCGGTCCCGAGCCGTTTCAGATGAACGGCCCGCGCGAGGCCAACGCTGCCGTGCACAAAGCTGCTGGTCCTGGACAGCCAGTGACGCAGGAAATTGCTATGTCCGTCAAAGGCGGACAGGTGCAATGTTCCATCAATGGCACGGTAGTTGCGACCTACGAAAAATCCGCGCTGGTAACGGCCGGAAAACTAAAGTCCACCGATGGCCTCTATGGAATTCGCGCCGCTCACAATACCGATCTCACCGTCACCGGTTTGACGATAACAAAGAACTAGCAGTCAGTCCTACTCCTAATGCATCACGACCGCCTGCTTCCAGGCGTACAAAGGAAACTTCTCCGTCAACACCGCCACGCCGCGCCGCGCTTCTGCCAATGCCTGTTCTGACTTCACATCGTTCAAGACGTGCGCAAATAGCCGTCCCACTTCCTTCATCTCCACTTCGCCGAAGCCGCGCGTCGTCACCGCAGGACTGCCCAACCGAATCCCGCTCGGATTCAACGGCGGATTCGGGTCGAACGGAATCGTATTCTTATTCACCGTGATATACGCCTCATCCAGCGCCTTCTCAGCCTCTTTGCCCTTCACGCCCTTTGCGAAAACATCCACCAACATGACATGCGAATCCGTTCCGCCGCTGACAATTCGGAACCCTTCCGCCTGCAACGAGGTGGCTAGAGCTCTTGCGTTCTTAACCACCTGCCGTTGATAAGTGCGGAACTCAGTCGTCAGCGCTTCCTTAAAGCAGACAGCCTTCGCCGCAATCACATGCACCAGCGGACCCCCTTGCGCACCCGGGAACACAGCTTTATCAATCGCTGGCCCGAACTTTTCTTTTGCCAGAATGATTCCCGCACGCGGCCCACGCAAGGTCTTATGGGTCGTCGAAGTCACGATGTCCGCGTGTTCGCAAGGATTCGGATACACTCCTGCGGCAATCAGGCCCGAATAGTGCGCCATGTCCACCAGGAATACCGCGCCTACTGAATCGGCAATCTGCCGGAACCGCGCGAAGTCGATCACGCGCGAATAGGCGCTCGCGCCCGCAATGATCATCTTGGGCTTATGTTCCTCGGCGAGTTTGGCTAAGGCATCGTAATCGATCACTTCATCCTCGCGCCGGACTCCATATGCGACCACCTTGTAGAGCTTGCCCGAGAAATTCAACGGGTGGCCGTGCGTCAAATGGCCGCCATGCGAAAGATCCATGCCCAGAATCGTGTCGCCCGGCTTTAATACCGACGCATAGGCCGCTTCATTTGCCTGGGAACCCGAGTGCGGCTGCACGTTGATGTATTCAGCCTTGAACAGCTCTTTGCCACGTTCTCGGGCCAAATTCTCCACAATGTCCGCATACTCGCACCCGCCGTAATACCGCTTGCCCGGATAGCCCTCGGCGTACTTGTTGGTGAAGACACTCGAAGTTGCCTCTAGCACGGCTTCAGACGTGAAGTTTTCGCTGGCAATCAACTCAATGCGGGTGTTCTGCCGGTCTAACTCATGCTGCAGGGCTTCATAAATCTGTGGATCGCTCTCCGCCAAGCTTTGCGACATTCTCTGTTGTTCGTTCATGATGATGATTTTTTCGCCTGTCTGTTCTAATTGTCTATTACAACCGAATGCGCTGGAGCACTCTTTTTATACCCACGTTGCGTGAACACCCCGCCGAAGCGGAAGTAATTAGCCATCAACTGCTTCTTAGAGCGGGTTACATCCGGCAACTGTCCGCTGGAATTTATAATTATCTGATGCTCGCGCAACGCTCTTTGCTGAAAATTCAGCGGATTGTGCGCGAAGAGATGAACGCCATCGGCGGTCAGGAGATCTTTCTGCCCGCTCTGAACCCAGCCGAGATCTGGCGGGAATCGGGACGCTGGGACATCATGGGCGACAACATGTTTCGGCTGAAGGACAGGTTCGGCCGCGACCTCTGCCTCGGCATGACCCATGAGGAAGTGGTTACCGACATTGCGCGCGGCGAACTCCGCAGCTATAAGCAACTGCCGCAGATCTGGTATCAGATCCAAACAAAATTTCGTGATGAGCCGCGCCCCAAATCCGGGCTGCTGCGCGTGCGCCAGTTCATCATGAAGGATTCCTATACCTTCGATCTCAATGCTGCCGGCCTGGATGTTGCCTACCAGAAGCACTATGCCGCATATCGAAAAATCTTTGACCGGTGCGGTCTCGACTATAGCGTCGTAGAAGCCGATTCGGGCGCCATGGGCGGCAGTCAATCGCATGAGTTCATGGTGCGTTCCGATGCCGGCGAAGATTTCATTGTTCGCTGTACGTCCTGCGGTTATGCAGCCAATCTTGAAAAAGCTGTGGCCCATGCGACGCTGCCCATTGTGCCCGATCCCGACGGCGACCTTTCGCCCGAAGAGTTCCACACTCCAGGTTTAAAGACAATTGCTGAGTTGACCACATTCACCAAATTACCCGAATCCTCGCAAATGAAGAGCTTGGTAATGGTAGGCGATCGCAAGCCCGTCTTGGTAATGGTGCGCGGCGATCACCAGGTTAGCGAGACCAAACTCGGTGCCGTGTTAAAAACGATTGAGCTGCGCCAAGCTTTCCCGCACGAGATTGTCGATTGGTTTGGAGCCAGTGCCGGTTCGCTTGGGCCCATAGGCGCAAAGAACATGCGCGTATTAGCGGACAACGCTCTCAAAGGCCGGCGCAATATGATCACCGGCGCCAATAAAGACGATTACCACTTGAAGAATGTCACTCCAGGTGAGGATTTCCAACCCGAATACTTCGACCTCCGCCAAGTCGCTCCCAGCGACCCCTGTTCCACTTGCAACGGAGCGCTTGAAATCGCGAAGGCTATCGAAATCGGCCATATTTTCAAGCTCGGCTATAAATATTCGGAGTCTATGAATTTACGAGTTCTGGGTGAAGATGGCAAAGAAGTCACTCCCATTATGGGTTCGTACGGTATCGGTATTGAGCGCATACTAACCTGCGCCATCGAGCTGTTTAATGACAGAGACGGCATGTCGCTTCCTGCCTCTATCGCACCATTTTCGGTTGTGATCACGCCCGTTAATTATGCAGATCCTAAACAGCGCGAAGCCGCCGAATCGCTCTACGCAGAATGCAACAAGGAAGGACTAGACGCGCTCTTGGACGATCGGGACGAACGCCCGGGAGTCAAATTCAAAGATGCCGATCTTATCGGTATTCCGTACCGAATCACCATCGGCAAGAAGCTTGTGGATGGAAAAATAGAATTCGTTGATCGGCGTACGCGTGCTTCATCGGAAGTTTTGGTAGAGCAAGCAGTTCAGCACTTACAGGCCAGGCTGAGTTCATGAGCGCTGTCGATTGGAATGCCGTTCGCAACGAATTTCCATCGCTTGCAAACCGAACCTACTTGAACACCGCAAGTTTCGGTCAGTTGCCGGCTCGCTCCATTGCCGCTGCTCAGCAACACTTCGCCCGCCGGGAGCAAACCGCCGCAATCGACTTTTTAGACTGGTTCGATGATCTTCATCCTATCCGCGCCTCTATCGCCCAGCTGATTCATTCGGAACCAGACGACATCGCCTTCGTGCCTAATGCCGCTTACGCTCTTTCGCTCGCCATGACGTCGGTCGATTGGCATGCCGGCGACGAAACTCTCACTTTGCATGACGAGTTTCCGAATCAACTCTACGCTCATGCTGCCGCGAGAGGTGTCCGCGGCGTCGAATGCGATTGGGATCAACTTGAGAACCACGTTACCGAACGTACCAAGCTGGTCGCCATCAGCACAGTCAACTACACTACCGGTCTGCGTCTCGATCTGTCGGCTATCGTCGGCAATCTTCGTCGCCGCGGCATAGTTGTTTATCTCGATGGAACGCAAAGCGTAGGTGCCCTGCAATTTGATTGCGCCGCGATTCTGCCCGATTTTCTGGTTGTCGACGCGTATAAGTGGCTGATTTCGCCAAACGGCGCCGCATTTGTTTACGTTAATCCGGAGATGCGCAAACGCCTGCCCCCGAACGTAATCGGCTGGAGAAGTGACAAAGACTGGCGCAATGTGAAAAATCTTCATCACGGGACGCCGCGCTTCGGCGAGTCTGCTGAGAAGTACGAACCCGGCATGTTGGCGTTTGCCTGTCTCTACGCCATGCAAGCGTCACTGAAGTTGATGAAAGAAATTGGCAGTACCAATATTGAGAAGCGCGTTCTAGGACTGGCTGATCATCTCCGGGACGAACTCCGGAAACTCAATGCCCAATTCTACGCAGCTGAGGGCACTTGTCTGCCATCCCAAATTGTGACTGCTTGCATTCCAGGTGTAGACTCAGGATCGTTGGCCGAAAGGCTTGCCGAGCAGGGCATCAGCATCTCGGCCCGGCGCATCTATCTCCGCATCTCGCCGCATTTCTACAACACTGAAAAGGATGTGGCTCGCCTTATTGCTGCGATTCGCCGCATTACTTAGTTTCTGCTTTTCCCTTCCACCGGATAACCCTTCGCAACCCAATCAGTGTGCAGGTTCGTCTCTATAACCAGCACCTTCAATCGTGAAAACCCCATATCATGCAGCGCCTGGTAAGCAGGCCTGATATTCGGACACTTCACAAACGGGCAGCATCCGCAATAGACTACTAACTCTTGGTCGCGCGGAAAATTGCCAACTGCCTTCTTCAATTCCGCCAGGCCTTCAGCCTTAGAACAAGGCCCTGCCAACAGTCGCGCCCGCTATGTGTGGGCCGCCGCGATACAGCACCGGAAAGCCAACATAGAAGATCGGCGGTTTGACCGCGTTAGTCGATTGCAACTTCTCGGCCAATTCCTTGGGCTGCATTAATTCGTTGCTCTGCCAGGGATCGTCGCTTCGAGCCAAGCCGAATTGAGCCGCACACAGTATCAAAGCCAAAACTAATCGTTTCACTGCTGTTTCCTCATTGGATGAAATGGCGTTTCGCTGCCGCCCAGCACTGGCCGGCTCCGGGCTTTCCATGTCAAGGTTCACCACCACCGGATCCTGACCACTTCTCACTACCACCGCCTCGCACGCCTCATCGGCCTTTGCATTAATCTCCTGATGTGGCACATATGGCGGCACGTAGATAAAATCGCCCGCCTCCGCCTCATCCGAAAATTCCAATCGCTCGCCCCAGCGCATCCGTGCCCGGCCCCTCACAATGTACAGTACTGTTTCAAGTTCTCTATGGTGGTGCGGTCCGGTCTTTGCATCGGGCTGCACAACCACCGTGCCTGCCCAAAGCTTCGATGCGCCAGTCCGCGCATGAGTAATGGCTGCAGCGCGGCTCATGCCTGGTGTCTGCGGGGTGTTCGCATCCAATTCGTTTGCCTTGACAACCTTAACGCCTTGAGTGGCCCAATCCATAGAAACGTTTCCGAGTATATCGGAACAACCGGCGCTGAAACTGCTATCCTGCTTCACTAAGGGAAACATCAAGGGAAACATCCAACGTGCGACGCATTGCAGCCACTCTCTTCGTTCTTGCTTTCGCTATAGAGGCGGAAGATACACCGGATCTCGCCGTTTTGAACCGCATCAAAGCCGAAGCATTTCAGAACTCGCAAGTCATGGATCATCTGTTCTACCTGACTGATGTTTACGGCCCACGACTCACCAATTCTCCGGGCCACCGCGCTGCGGCCGAGTGGGTTGTGAAGCGCCTGAGTGACTACAAGCTGCAGAACGTCAAACTCGAAAAGTGGGGCCCGTTTGGCCAAAGTTGGAAGCTGAACCGTTTTTCAGCCCACATGCTTGAGCCGCAATACCAGCCGCTCATCGGTTTGCCTCTTGCATGGACGCCCGGAACGAACGGCGTCATCACTGCCGAACCTGTTATCGCTATTATCAAAACGGACGCCGATTTCGCCGCGTTCAAAGGCAAGCTCAAGGGCAAAATTGTGCTCGCCGCCGAACCCAAGCAGATCAACATACTCACCGAACCGTTAGCGCATCGCCTGACTGAAGAAGAACTTTTTGCTCGCCAAAATGTTTCCGATCCATCTCGCATCAACATGTTTGGCCCCGCACGCCCAGGCGCACCGCGGCACAAGGCGAGGTACCGCCGCCGCATTTCAAAAGAAGGTGAATCGGTTCTATCGCGATGAGGGCGCCCTGGTGGTTCTGCAATACGGCTATAACGGCGATGGCGGAACAATTTTCGCCACCAGCGGCGGCTCTTTTAATCCTAAGGAGCCTATCCCCGCTCCCACTGTCGCGCTCACTCCTGAACACTACAACCGAATCGCTCGTCTTGTGCAGCACAAGATCCCCGTGAACTTGAATTTGATATCCGCGCCGAATTCCTCACCGCCAACACAGATTCATTCAACGTAATCGGCGAGATTCCGGGCGTCGCCAAAAAAGACGAATTAGTAATGCTGGGTGCGCACCTCGATTCCTGGCACGGAGCCACGGGCGCAACCGATAATGGTACCGGCAGCGCGGTCGCCATAGAGCTGTTCGTATTCTGCAGGCATTGAACCTTCCCATGTCCCGTACTGTTCGCATCGCTCTCTGGGGCGGGGAAGAGCAAGGCTTGCTTGGCTCGAAGGCTTATGTGCAACAGCACTTTGCGCATCACGACACCATGCAACTCGGGCCAGAATATTCCAAGCTCTCCGCTTATTACAACGACGATATGGGAACCGGGCGGTTTCGCGGCATCATGATCGGCGGTAATGATATGGTGAAGCCGATCTTCGAATCCTGGCTAACGCCTTTGCACGATCTTGGCGCAACAACCGTCGTTGGCGGCACCGCGCCTCCCGCCAAAGAACCCGGCGGCACCGATCATACGTCCTTCACCTGGATTGGCTTGCCCGGATTCAGCTTCATGCAAGATCCCATGGAGTATCAAACGCGTACTCATCATTCCAATATGGATTTTTATGATCGGGTCCAGCCTGGAGACCTGATGCAGGCCGCCGCAATTGAGGCCTGGTTCGTTTACAACACGGCCGTGCGCCAGGAAATGATGCCGTTGCGTTCCGCTTCCTGCAAAACCGGAAACAAGGCAGTCCACTAGCACTCAATGAACCGGCTAGGTGGCGCTCGTCAAAGCGTGCCAATGCCTGTGCCTAAGACGCGCCGTGTGCGTTGCCTTCAATTCGTCCGGGAACCCGTGGCCGGTCATTTCGCTGTAGACCTTCTCAATTTGCGCCGAAACGCCTCCCTTGTCTACATAGCGTGAGATCTGCGGCTTATTTGTTAGTTCCTCGCGAATCTGCGGAATCGAGTCGTAAATTTCCTTTGCGCTCTTTTTCGCCTGCACTTGTGCGCCTACCGCCTCGCGAAGCTGCTGAAAGTAAGCCTGCTGATCGTCGAGAACCGTCGCCGCGCCTTTAGGCCCATGGCCCGGACATACGAGCTTAGCGCCCAGCTTCTTTGCTGCCTCCAGCGTTCCTATCCACTTTTCGACATCCCCATCACCCACAAAGTTATAGGGCCCGTTAACGCAGGCGTCTCCGCTGAACAAGATTCGCTCTTTCGGAAGCCAAGCCATCGCATCTCCGTGTGTATGCGCGACCCCGAGATGAATCAACTCTACCCTGTGCTCGCCATCGTCAAAGAACAGCTCTCTTGGAAACAAGACTGAAGGTGGCGTCAAATGCGTTGCGGCCACATCCGGCCGCGTTTTTGCAGTATCCTCCCAGCGTCCCGGTTTCCCGCCGTAATAACCTGTTTCGTAGCGCTTCATTTCCTCAATGACGCCGGTGTGCGCTATTGGCGTCGCGCCGTTCTCAACCCAAATTTGATTGCCATAGGCGTGGTCGCCATGATGATGGGTATCGAAGGCAAAGCGAATCGGCTTCTTGGTGATGGCCTGAATCTTTGGCAGGATCGTTTGGGCGCCGGAAGGAAAATTAGCGTCAATCACCAGAACATAATCCTTGAAAACGATCCAGCCGTTGTTGCAATGGCCGCGATCCAAATCGCCCTGATGAAAGAAAATATCCGGCGCAAGCGAGACCGCCTCGTTAACGGCGCTCGTCGCGCTTTCCTGCCCCGCTAACGATTCCTTCAAACCGGCAGTCGCGGCCGTTGCCAAAAGAAGATTGCGTCTGCTTATGTCGCACATGGTGCGAACGATCATATCGCATTCCCGTTCGCTGCATCCTGTTTGGTACGTTGTAGATCTTGGAGCCCAGCATGGTCAAACTCGGCGATTCCCGGCTGCAGGCGCTGCTTGAGTCGGCCAAACTGCTGAGTTCATCGCTTGCTCTAACCGATCTTCTGGCTCATCTGCTTCGCACCGTCATGGGCCGCCTCCTGATCGGCAAAGCACTCATCGCAGTCGATCTCGATGGCAATATGCGTGTTGCCCTGGCGCGCGGTCTGCCTGCGCTGTCGCAAGGGGATTTATTTACCGAAGAAATCGGCCGCACCGCCAAGCTCCGTCAATTCTTTCCGATTGGGCAAGCCGATCAAACCATAGGTGTACTGGCGATAGGAAGGCCGGCGCGCGGATCGTTGGAACCCGATGAGGAAGATTTCGTTAAGGCGCTGCTGGGCTTAGCAGCTAGTTCAATTGCCAATGCACAAGCGCATGAGGCGACCGTGCGCAGCAATGAGAAGCTTGGGCAGAAGGTGCAGGAGCTCCGGGCGCTGATTGATTTGGTGCGTGGCCTATCCGCTTCGTTGGAGCCTGATGACATCGCGCAGATGCTGACGCTCACTTTGGCGGGACGCTGGGTGATCTCGAAGTACGGACTCGTGACTTGGAAAACAGATCACCCGGGAATTCTGCGGCAGAAGGGCCTTGATCTGAATTTTTTGCTGGCGTCGAAAGAGCGCTGGGCGCAGCTGCTCGAGCCAACTTTGTCTTCGGCCGAGACGCCGCTGCCCTCCGGATCGTTGTTGCTCCCTTTGCGGAGTTCAGCCGGAACGTTTGGGGTGGTCGTCTGCGGTCCTCGGCTCAACAAACAGCCATACACCGATGCCGATATCGAATTCGGTGCTGGATTGGCGGCTCAGGCAGCCGTTTCTTTCGATAACGCCTGGCATTTCCGGGATACCCTGGTCCGGCAGCAGATGGAAAAGGAGGTGGCGCTGGCAGCCAGTATTCAGCGCGACCTCTTCCCCGCCGAACTGCCGAAACTAACCGGCTGTGACATTGCAGCGCGCAATCGCCAAGCGAAGCAAGTAGGCGGAGATTATTACGACGTGCTCCCAATTCGAGGAACGGCCCCGGATCTCCCACATTTGCTGTGTGTCGTAGATATCTCCGGTAAGGGCATGTTTGCAGCTTTGCTGATGAGCAACATTCAAGCCACTTTGCGAGCCTTGTTGAGCCGCGAACAGCCGCTATCAGCCGTCGCGGAGCAGGCGAATAATTTGCTGCACGCTACAACTCCGGCCAACCGCTACGCCACGGCGTTCCTTGCGCAATACGATCCGTCGACTGGCTCCTGCCAGTGGGTAAATTGCGGGCATAACGATGGTGTCATCCTCCGCAAATCGGGCGACGTGGAGTTGATGCCATGCAGCGGCATCGCGCTCGGCTTGTTTCCCAGCATGGCGTATGATGCGCAGACCTTTGAGCTGCATGAAGGTGACCTACTGGCCATTTACTCCGACGGCGTGACTGAGGCTAACGATCTTGCCGAACAGGAATTCAGTCTGGAGCGCCTGATCGCGGTACTGAAGGCCCATCGAGAAAGTAAAGCCAGCGACATTGTGGACCGAGTCATCCAGGAGATTGACCTTTTCGTGGGAGACGCTCCGCAGTTCGATGACATTACGTTGATGGTGATGAAGCGCATATGAACGCCGCGTGGCTTCAGGAACTGTTGCCGCAGGCGATACTGGCGCCGCGGACGAAATTCCTCTGGGTTCTGTTCTTTGCATTATTCCCGCTGGCTTACGTGGGTGGAGTAATGCTGCAACTCACCGAGGAAAGCACTGCCCGGATTCCCGGCGCAACAAACCGTGCAATTTCTATCAGCCGCGCGCAGGAATTCGCCGCATCCAAGGGCCTTCCGGTGGCAAGCTGGCAGCAATATGCGACGGCGGAGACCAATGAAACTTTGCTCGCCTACTATGGTGATGCGAAACAGCCAGCTCTGGCGGCGTTGAGCACCTTGGCGCCCGCGCGCGACGTCCAGGTTCTATTTCGATCGCCCGATCATAACCACGAGTGCCGTGTTTTCCTTTCATTGACCGGCCAGGTAATCGGCTACGACTTTGGCAAATCGACAGCCGAAAAACGATCGACTGTCGATTTCGGAGCGTTCCAGGTGAATTCCAATCCGAGTGATTCCGGCAACGGCAGGGCCAGCAACGATGGAACCCCAAAGGCATTGAACGATCAGGACGTAGAATCCATCGCCCGAAGGGTTTTATCGGCAAATGCGGCGCTCAGCAGCCTAGTGAAGCTCGGGCCAGCCAAGGTAACCGGCAATGTCGATGATCCTGCGCGCAACGATGTTGAGTGGGATGTTAAACCCGCTATTAAAAAGGAATTGAACCTTCACGTTACTGTGTCGGTGCGCGATTCCAAGATAGTCGCCGAACGTATTGAGCCCAGTATCGATATGTCGGCGTTCATGTCGGGCGTTACCAAGAAACCTAAGTTCCCCATCATTCTGAATACGATCTATGGCATTTTCCTGACGTTTGGAGCGTTCTACGCCATGTACCGTTACGCGAAGCGAACTCTGCAGAAAGAGGTCTCGCATTTTCGCACGCTGGTAGTAGCCGCGCTGTTTTGCGCTTCCTACAGCGTTTTTGTTTACTCGCTTGGTCTGGATCAACTTGCAATTCACGTCAGCGAGGCGAACTTCATCAAGGTTGCCATTATTTCCGCCGCTTCCGCATTTGTCGTTCTGGCGCTCATGGGCTTGCCTGGTGGGGATTGGGTATGGCAGTGGTGAAGGTGAAGTACGAGAAGCCTATCCGGGCAAACTAACCTCGCTCGACGCGCTGCTGGCGGGCCGGATTCTTTCCCGTGATGTCGCCGCCTCCATTTTGTTCGGTGCAGCTGCTGCAGGCTGGTTGCTGCTCTGCCAGCATGGCGTCGCTCACTTTTTGAACATCGATGTCCTTTCCGTTCGGCGCGACGCTCTTCGCTATACTTTTGCTCGACTTCCTTGGTTGACGCTTCTGATTGGCAGGCAATACGATTCTCTCTTGATAGCGGTCGCTGGATTGCTTCTCCCTGCCTCCTTCTTATTACGAAGTGGCGTTCACAAAAAACGCCGGTTTACTTGGCTCATTGTCTTCGCCCTGTTATCGGTTCTAGTCGATGCGGCCAAGTATCCTACACCCTCCTCTTCTCTCCTCGCCATGGCGATTTTAGTTAGTGCTCTGTTACTGCCTTTCTTTGCGTTCGATTTGCTGGCCGCCATGGTTAGCTTGTCGGCGTTGGCATTTGTGAACGAATTGGCGCAGCTTATGGCGGTATTCCCATACTGGTCGCCGTTTGCGTTTTGGCTCGCGGCGTTGGCTGCCTCGGTCTTAGCGCTGGCTGCGTATCTCGCATTGCATGGGCGCCAAGTCAGGGAAGAGGACGTACGGCCGCTCTACGCCAAAAATCTCGCTGAACGAATGTCCATGCAGGCCGAAATTCTAGCTGCGCGCGAAGCGCAGCTTCGTTTATTGCCGCAAGCCCCGCCAGAAATACCAGGTGTTCAGTTCGCCGCTTGTTGCCTGCCCGCCCGCGGCGTTGGCGGCGACTTCTATGATTTTTTCCGGCTCGATGCCAATCGGGTCGGCATCTTTGTGGCGCAGGGCGGTGATCAAGGCCTGGCCTCCGCGCTTTGTATAGCGCTGGCGAAAGGTGTCCTGATGCACGCGTCACTGCAGCCCCACTCACCCGCGCAAATCATTCTGGAACTCGAAGCCAGCATGGTAGAGCTTCTGGAATCGGGAATTGGTGGCAAACTAAGCTTTGCTTACGGAGTAATGGATGCGCGCCGAAACATGCTTAACTACGCGCGCATCGGAACGTCGCCGCGCTTGCTGGTTTATCGGCGCGACGCCGGGCTTACCACCTCGTCCCAATTGGAACGCGTCGTAACGGTTCCCAACCGCTCCGACGCCGCGCTGCCGATTCATGAGGGTGCAACACACGTTCAGCCTGGCGACCACCTCATCTTTTTCACTGCGGGTGTTACTTCCTTGCGCTCCCGGCGCTTTGGCAGACGCGAATATCAATGGCTCAATATCCTGATGCGCGAGTTCGAACGTCCCGATGAACCACTGCAGTCCGCGTTGGTCTCGGCGCTCTCCAAGTACCAGAGCCAAGCGTCTGATGATCTGACGGCTGTAGTGCTTCGCGTTGTCGAGAGCGATATTGTCCTCGAAGAGGTGGTTGCTTGAGCCCTAGCGCTCAAGGCAGGGTGCCGCTTTGGATCGCCGTAGCCGCTTCTTTTCTGGGCGCGGCGATTCTGATTGCGTGGTTTCCAAAGTATTGGCCCATGACCAGGTGGACCGTGCTGCCGCGCGTGCAACTCCTCACGCGGGGACGTGACGTTTCAACGCACTTCGGGCTGAATACAAATGGTTGGAAGGAATCTGCCGTAGCGAGCGTGTCAAAGTCTTTGGCGCACTATGCGCAAATCCACCCCGATGACTCTGACGCTCGCCGGATGTCGCCGCTCTCCTTGCGAATTCGGTTCGCGGAGAAGCAGAGCGGCCAGGTCGCGGAGGTAGGGTTCGATTCTGCCGGTCTGCTGGTCTATTGGCGCGCACCCGAACACTTTAAACCATCTGAAACGTTCGCCTCTGACCAGGAGGCTGCTGCCGGCGTCTTCCGCTTCATGGCCGGACCACAAGTCTCGGCATTTACTGGCCCGGTTCACTCAATGGGTGAGGAATCACAGACCGAAGAGTATGCCTGGAAGACGACTCCCGCGCCTCGCACAGAGGTAAAGGAAAGCATCAAAGTTGTTACGAAAAATGCAGCCGTTGAGAGCGCCGAACGCAAAGCTTATCTTTATTCCGACGACGAAGGTGATTCGGATAACCCGGATCGTCAAAATTACTGGAACTTTCTGGCTGGAACCTTTGGCCTGCTTTGCACGGCGGGTACGGTTGCTATTGTCGGTATTTACGTTCTTTGGATTACACGACGAGAGGTGAATCACCGTTTTCCGATTCGAATCTCCGTGGCAGGCGCGTTACTCATGTTTTCTTCGCTTCTAACCAGCTCGAACAGCGGACGATTCTTTGGAGCGCTCTTCACAGCCGCGGCAATGCTGTGTTTCGTCGCTGTGGGGAGGGGAATTTCGCCCACCGCCCGGCCCAAGTGGATGTCACTGGAGCAGTTGTGTTTGCTCGCGCCAATTGCAAAATCGACAGGTGGATCTCTCGCTGCGGGAGTGTTACTCAGTCCCTTGCTTGTGGCTATTCCTTTTCTGATTGTTGGCGGCGGTCTATTTCCTCATAGCTGGATAATGCCGCTGAACCTGGAAGTCCTCTACAGTCGTGCGCCGCTTCTAGATAGCTTGAGAGTTCCCGCAACCTTATACTTTCTGGGCTTCTTTGGATTTGCGATACCAGCGTTTAAACGTATAGTTCGTTCACCCTGGCTATTTTGGCTGATCGTGGCGCCTGTTGCTGCCGCCTTCTTTGCCGAGCAGACCCGCGTCGTGTCCGGGCCGCTTGCGGCTCCGCTGACAGCGGGGTTTCTCACTTTCACGCTGTTTTGGTTCGCTTACGCCTACTTCGATTTGCTCTCGGTTCTGACGCTCCATTTCGCGAGTGGAATATTGCTCACAGCCTTGATGCTGGTGCAAAAAGGTGGTGAATCATGGGCAGTGATTGCGGCGCTCGGAGGCTTGCTGGTTCTCGCTTACTTGTTCTCTCGTCGCGGTCAACCCGTCTCCGAAGGCGATCCGCGGGCTGCAATTCCAGCCCTGGTCGGCTTCCGTGCCGAACGTGAAAAGCTTCGGGCCGAATTTTCCGTGGCGCGCCGTGCACAGGAAAGTATGTTGCCGCAGACTCCGCCCGATATCCCCGGCTATTCCATTGCCGCTTCATGCACGCCTTCTTTAGAGGTGGGCGGAGATCTCTACGACTTTTTTAAATTGCCCGATGGACGTATTGGTATCGGCGTCGCTGATGTGAGTGGAAAGGGTGTGCCCGCCGCCCTTTACATGACGCTGACAAAAGGCTTGATGTCTTCCATAACCAAGACGAACTCAGAACTGCCGGTCGTGGTGGAAGAGGTGAACCGCCATTTACATGGGGTCACACATAAAAAGGTATTCGTCACGATGGCGCTCGGTTTCTTGGATGCTGAAAAACGTGTACTCGAATATGTAAGAGCCGGACACAACCCGGTAGTGTGGAGGCAACCCGCTACCGGCACTACCACCTTGGTAGCGCCGGGCGGCCTCGGATTGGGGATCACCGCAAGTAGAGTTTTTAGTACCCAGTTGAAAGTATCTGAGATGGCGCTGTCGGAAGGTGATGCCGTCGTGTTCTATTCTGATGGCATTACCGAAGCGATGAATAGCACTCTGGAGCAGTTCGGCGAGCAGCGCCTCATAAAAGCCGTTGAAAAGGCCGATCACCTGGACGCAGCCGCGTCGCGCGATTCTATCCTCGCCGCAGTGAAGCAATTTCTTGGCGGCGTCCATCCCCAAGACGACATGACACTGGTTGTGCTGCGCGTCGGGGCTTCTTGAGTCGGCATACGCGCAAATGAGAGGATTACAGGTGCGTGGCTAACCCGTTTTCAATTCACAAATCGACCCAACAAGGACTTTCCGTTCTTGCCCTGGAAGGATATCTGGACGCCCATACAGCGCCCGAGTTCGAGAAAGCCGTGCAGGCTGAATTCGAAGCAGGCCGTCTCCGGTTAGTAGTGGAATGTTCGCGCCTCACTTACATTTCAAGCGCCGGCTTGGGCGTGTTCATGAGCTTTATCGAAGAGATCCGAGCCGCTGGCGGCGACATCAAGATCTGCGGACTGGCTCCCAAGGTGTTTCAGGTATTCGACATACTAGGATTCTCCGCGCTCTTCGATATCCTGCCCGATCTGCCCGCGGCGGTTCAACGCTATCGGGACGCACCGGTGAAGGAGACTTAGGCGATGGCTTCGCTCGAACGGACATTTTCACTGCACGTCCCTTCTTCCACCGAGAATCTGTCGATGATCCGCGATTTTGTGAAGAGCATCGGCACCCAATCGGGCATGGACGACATGAATGTGGCCAAGCTGGAATTGGCCGTTGACGAAGCCTGTTCCAACGTGATGGAGCATGCCTACAGCTCCGACTCTACGAAGAAGGTTTCCATCCGCGCGACGATCGACGACAGTTCCGTTCAGATCGACGTCATTGATACCGGACAGGGTTTTGATCCCGCGGCCGTAGAGCAGTTGAAACTGGCCGACCTCGCTTCGGCTAAGAGAACGGGCGGACTCGGTATGCGGCTCATAAAGTCTTTTATGGATGAAGTGCATTACGAGATGATCCCCGGCGTAAAAAATGAACTCAAAATGGTCAAGCGGCTTACCAAGCCGAGCGCCGGTTAGCCGGAAGAGGATTCCGCCGCCGCCCGCGTGAACTGGGTTGAGATATCGCCTTCGAAACTCATTGTGCCGACATGCGTTAGGCGGCTTTCAAGATCCGCCCATATCTCGCCGCCCATGTCGGTCCAGCGCTTGCAAAAACTGAAGTCTTCGCTGAGATAGGTTTCAGTCGCATCGTCGATCATGCAGTTGAAAAGGGCGCATCGCCATTTGCTGCCGCTCAGTTTATCGTTCGGTTTGTGGTCGTGCCCGTACCGCAGTTCCGGGTAATGTTCAATCATCGATAGCAAAACTTGTTTCTTTATCATCAGGAACCCGGTGCCGGCATAGCTCACTCGCGCAAACCCGTTCTTCACTTGAACACGCTCTTCGGCAAATTCAATCATGTAAGAAAGCGCCGAAGATTCCAATGGCGTTCTCTTCGCTTCCGCCACGGCGCTCACCTTCTGCCAGTCGATTCGTTTTATAGGGTAAATGGCCGCTGACATATCCGCTCCGAAATCCATCAGCCGGAACACTTGCTCCGGCTCGAATCCAATGTCAGCGTCAATGAAAATCAAATGCGTCGCTGCCTCGTTCGCCAAGAAATCCGCCACAATATTCTGCCGCGCCCGCGTGATAAGCGCGTCGCTCCCCATCATCTGCACTTGTAGTCTCACTCCTCTTTGAAAGCACGCCATCTGCAGCTTGAGCAGCGACCCGGCATAAACATCCGTCACCTGTCTTCCATAACAGGGAGTCCCTACAACTAGACACGGCTGTTGTGCCGGTGTTGACATAAGACCGCCATTCTACCGCGCCTCCGCAATCCCGATTTAATAAACTGGCAACGAGGTTTGATCGCGTGACTTTGACCACAGTTCTGGAAACGGTCTGGCAGGACACCGCCTATGCGGCGCGCGTCATGCGGAAGAGCCCAGCCTTCGCGATTACCATCGCATTCATCCTCGCGCTTGGCATCGGGGCCAACACCGCGATGTTCACCGTAGTGCGCGCCGTCCTGCTGAAGCCTCTGGAATACCGCGACCCCGATAGACTTGTCCGAATTTCCGGTGGGGCCACGCCTACGCGCTTTGAAGAAATGCAGGCTTCCGCGCGCTCTTTTACAGCCATGGCAGCCTATGCCGGTCAGGAGAATCTCGCGCTCGCCGGCGGAACTGAACCGGAGATCGTGAACGGCGTCCGCGTGTCATCGGGTTTTCTTCAGATACTCGGCATTCAGCCGGCGCTTGGACGCAGCTTCGTCCCGGCCGATGATTCGCCAGGCAGTCTGGCCGTCGCAATGATCAGCTCCGCTCTCTGGCAGCGCCGTTTCAACGCCGATCCGAAAATCTTCGGAAAGATTGCCATTTTAGACGCCGCTGCTTACACCATCATTGGCGTTCTTCCGCCGCGTTTCCAGTTCCCGTTTCCCGGAGTGGACGTATGGATCCCAAAGCCTTCCGAATGGCCCGTGATCGCACCCAAGTCCCGGCAGCTTAGTCCCTTCTTAACCATATTCGGCCGGATAAAGCCGGAGCTGACCATCGAACAGGCTGGCGCTGAACTGGCCGTCATTCATCGTCGTTACGCGTTGGCTCATCCTTCCATGCTCGATGCTAAATCGAAGAAACCCGCCGAGTTGGCGCCTATGAAGGAGCAACTTGTGTCCGGCGTTCGCACCATGCTTTGGATGCTCTTTGGAGCGGTGAGCTTTGTGCTGCTCATCGCGTGCGCCAATGTGGCCGGTTTGCTGCTGGCGCGGGCCGCACCCCGTTCCCAGGAATTCGCCATCAGGGCCGCACTGGGAGCCGGTCGCGGCCGCCTCATCCGCCAGCTTCTTGCTGAGAGCATTCTGTTCTCATTCGCCGGCGGCGTATTGGGCGTCTTGCTCGCCTCATGGACTCTGCGCGCCATCCCCTCCATAACCGCGTTCGACCTGCCGCGCGCATCTGAAATTCACCTGGACTGGATTGTTCTCGGATTTGCGGCGGCAATCTCGATCTCGACCGGCACCCTCTTCGGTCTCGCGCCGTCGCTAACCGCTGCCAGGCTCGATCTCATCCGCGTTCTGCGGGGCAGCGGTGCGGCCGCCAACATGGGATCTCCAAGGCGTAGTCTCCCGGGCCTGACTGGTCGTGGGCTCTTGGTCGTTTGTCAAATAGCGCTTTCCGTCGTGCTGCTTATTGCGGCTGCGCTCCTGATGCAAAGCTTGGCTCATGTCCGCGGCATTAATCCCGGCTTTAACCCTTCGAATCTTCTTACAATGAGTGTTTCTCTGCCATCCTCGCGCTATGACACCGGCTATAAGAAAATCTCATTTTTTAGAGAGCTTACTGAGCGAGTCAATTTGTCGCCGGGAATCCAGAGCGCCACTGCGGCCACCTCTCTTCCCATGACCGGCTATGGCGGAAGCCCTGTCCAGGACGCCGCGAAACCGCCGCTTCGGCTGAACGAACGGCCGATCGCAACCATTTCGGTCATCATGCCGGGTTATTTCAGGACTCTCGCTATCCCCATGCGCCGGGGCAGGGACTTTACGGAGCAAGACGCCATCGGCACTCAACGCGTCACCATTATCGATGAAGTGACGGCTCGCCGTTTCTGGCCGGCGTATCCGGACGGCCAAGACCCAATTGGCCAGCACCTTCTGATTGGCGGAACGGACCCCCACCCCGCGCAAATTGTAGGAATCGTCTCCCATGTCCATCAAAACGTCGAAAACGACGCTTGGCCCGAGACTGTATACCTCTCTTTCGTGCAGAATCCTCAATCGTCCGCGATGCTGGCCATTCGCACCGAAGCTGACCCGCTTCGCTTTACAAGAATGGTTCGTGAACACGTGCATGCGCTCGATCGCGATCAGCCCGTCGCCGATGTCCGAACAATGGACGATTTGGTTGATCGGGAAGTCGGACAACGCCGTTTGATTGTTGAATTGCTAGGTGCGTTCGCCGCTGTCGCCCTGCTTCTATCGCTGACAGGAATCTACGGTATCGTTTCGTACTCGGTAACGCAACGGTTCCGCGAACTTGGCGTCCGCTCGGCTCTGGGTGCGCAGCGCGCTGATATTCTAAGCCTGATTATGGGCCAAGGACTCGCATTGACGCTAGCCGGCATCGGGATCGGAATCGCTGCGGCCTTGGCCTTGACGCGATTGATGAAGAACCTGCTTTTCGAGACCAGTGCTACCGACCCTGCCACATTTGTTGGCATCGGGTTGCTGTTCCTTCTGGTCACCCTCGCTGCCACATATGTTCCGGCACGCCGGGCGACTCGAATCGATCCGATGGAAGCTCTTCGCCTTTGATCGAGTTTCCTCCGCTTATCGCGTTGCTTGCGCCTCCGATGACCACCTTGTCCAAGGCCGCCCACAAAGCCTTTTGCTGAATTGGCTTCGTGAGATAACCGTCCATGCCGGCCGCCAGACAGCGTTGCTCATCGCCCGTCATGGCATGCGCCGTCAGCGCGACAATCGGGATGTGCCTACCCGTCTGCTTTTCCTTTGCGCGAATCATGGCGGTCGCTTCAAACCCATCCATGCGTGGCATTTGAACGTCCATCAGCACTAAATCAAACGCTTCTGCTTCGAACAGGTCCACCGCCTCGCGCCCGTCGTTCGCGACGGTTACAGTGTGTCCGAGTTTCTTCAGCAGAACCTGCGCCAGCCGCTGGTTGATTATGTTGTCTTCGGCCAAAAGTATTCGCAGCGTGCGCGAATATTTCTCTTCGGAACGTTCAGTTCGTCCGGTCTGGGCGCCATCCGGCAATAGCGAGACCCCCGCCACTCGCTGTAAGGCCTTCCACAGTTCCTTCTGTCGAACCGGCTTCAATAGACAACCTGCAATACCTTCCGCTTGACACCTTGCCACGTCCCCCCTTAGGCCGGAGGTCATGATTATTGCAGATAAATAATTCGCCAGTTCAGGCCAGGCTTTTGTTTCCTGAACCAGTTGGTAACCGTCCATTTCCGCCATCTGCGAATCGGCCAGCATCGCTTGAAAAGGCTTTCCTTCCCTGTTGGCGCTTAAGAGCATTGTCAAAGCAGTGCCTCCGCTACTGGCACAACTTACTTTAATGCCCCGTTGGCTCATGAGATTTCCTAGAATCCGCGCCGTGCTGGCGTTATCGTCCGCAATCAGGATTCGCATACCTGCCAAATTCTCAGATGGCACCTCTTGCCGCGTCGTCCCGCCTGGCACACTCCGCAGTTCGACTACAAAGTGAAACTGGCTGCCTTGCCCGTGTTCGCTCTCCACCCAAATGCGTCCGTTCATCAGCTGTACCAACCGCGAACAGATTGTCAGCCCCAGGCCCGTTCCTCCAAATTTTCTGGTCGTCGATCCATCCGCTTGCGCGAAAGCCTGGAAAATCACCAACTGCTTGTCCGCCGGTATTCCAATTCCCGTATCGCTGATCGTGAAATGCAGCCTCAGGCCACCTTCTGAAAGGTCTTCCCGCGTAATCCGCACGCCAACCTCGCCCTGTTCGGTAAACTTCAACGAATTTCCAACCAGGTTGGTCACAATCTGGCGAATCCGACTCAGATCCCCACGAACCATTACTGGAACTTCCGCACCCATCTCAAACGTCAGCTCCACATTTTTTAGAGAGGCCTGATAAACGAACGTTCGTAAGGTGTCTTCAATACTTTCGACAAGGTTGAATTCCACTTCGTCGAGCTCAAGCTTTCCCGCCTCCACCTTCGAGAAATCCAGAACGTCGTTAATAATTCGAAGCAGGTTGTCCGCCGAGTTGTGAGCCATCTGGAGATACTCCGCCTGATCTTGTGACGTGGCCTCCTCGAGCGCCAGCCCAATCATTCCGGAAACGCCGTTCATCGGTGTCCGGATCTCATGGCTCATGTTCGCCAGGAACTCGCTTTTCGCTCGGTTAGCCGCCTCTGCCTGCGCTTTTAGCGCTGCCGCTTCTTCCAGCTGCTTTTGTATCACCTCGGTCTGCCGTCTTACACGCCGTCTAAGCGTAAACCCCCAAGCCGCAATGAACACCGAGCCCCCAAAAACAATCCCCAGCACCATAAGGGCGTGATCGGCTGTCCACCACGATGGACTTATTTCCACCAGAACATCCGCCGGAGACCGCAACAGGATCTGGAAATACGAAGGACTTAGATTCCCTTCGGCACGCACAGCCATGCCGGCATCGACCTTAAGAATGCATACGCCCGTCAAAAGCATGGTGCTGCCCTCAATCCATCCAGCTGGCAATATCGATCCATTTGGCAGCATTGCCGAGAAGACCTGCTTGTCGGCACTCAGGATCAATGTCGGGTTAGTTGAGGCGCGTTCCACACTGATCAGCTTTGCGCGAATCGTTACTAACGTGTCATCCTGTTCCCCGGAAAGGGCCAGTTTCGCGTTGATCGCTTCTGGCTTAATCGTTTGAGAACCTCTGGCTTTTTGGTAGCTCGCTTTCCGTAAAGTAGGCGCGTACTCGCCAATTGCCGGAAACCCGGTCACATCCACGACGTCGCCTATATTCAGCGGAGTTTTCTGTGTAACCGCCGCGCATACCCCTTGCGCTCCATCCTGAATACAGAGGATTTTGCCTGGCCAAAGCAGTGTGACTCTGCCTTCCACATGGACACGATGCCGGAAAATGGAGCCCGGCTCGAATCGCAGAAGATGATCGATTCGGGTAAGCGGCAGCGCGAATGGATTTATTGCCCCCCTTTCTTCTATAGTTACTGCGGCCATACTTGGAAAGAATAAACGGGCGCCGGTCATTTGACGGTCTCGCGTGAAGAAAGGCGCTACGTTCGCCCGTATCAAAACTCTCGCGTCTATCAGCTGGTTGTAATCGTGCGCGTTGTCTTCGACCGTCGTCGCCTGCACTACTCCATCGCTCAGAGCGACTGTCAAAATAACGTCTTGGCGAGACATGTCGACAGACTGCACCAATCCCTCAACCTCTACCCACTGGCCGTCAAGTGATGTCGACAACAACTGTGAGAGACCTACGCGCGGCGCCCTCCCCGGCAGCCGTCCTTCGCTGATGATCCTCACCGTCGGATTGTCCACAACCGGCGCAAAATCGCCGGGTGCGCTCACTCCAGTCAAATCTATGACCGTGCCTGCCTTCAGGCGAAGTATCGGAAGAGCCGGGAGATCCACGAAAATACAGCCGGTGTTGTCGCAGACGAAAAGCGCCCCATGCCGGCGGTCGATGTAGGGATCGTAGTAGGTAACGGTGGCAACAAAGTGGATGGGATAAGCCTTCGCTGCTTCCTGGGCGGTCATGCTGTGCGCTTCTCGGGCGCTTCCAATCGGCTTCAGGTTTGCTGCTTGCGTACGGGATTGCGCGCTTGAGGCGCAAAATGACATCAGCAACGCGGCGGGAAGCCCCCAGACTCTTATTCTTTGCCTTAGTCCCGTCATGGTTTGTGGTCAAAGCACGAGTCCCGTCGAACTGCTGGCTCCCGTGATAACTATCGACGCAAGATCTATGTCTCGTTAACTTTTTCATAACTTTTACACGAGCCAATTAACTTCTTTTAAGCTGCTGGCAGGCATTTCTCTCACTGCCGATTACATTTGGGCCAAGCTCAGCGCCCGCGTCGTCAATGACTTTCGTAGTGATCTCTATACGCACATACAAGCGCTTTCTATCGACTATTTCAAACGCCGCAAATCGGGCGACGTGCTGTCATGCGTCACCTCCGAGGGATCGGCTGACTACATTCTCAAATATGATCCGATCGGCCGCGAGGGTCGATTTGACGAGTTTCGGAGTACACAGTCGGGGCGGCATTTGACGCAAACACCCTCGCCGGTTTATATGAGTTGACGTGGGATGGCGCCCGCGGCCTGCTCGCCAGATTCAGCCCTCCGGAAAACTTCCGCAACCGTCGTCCACTACCTATCTTGAGCTGACAATATCGCCACTGACGCTCCCGGCAACTCAATTGAATCCGGCCGGAGATGCCATTCGTTTTCCGAGCAGAGAGGCTCGCCTCTGGTGTGCTTCACGGGAACTGCCTGGCGGTTATCGGCGAGGTTGCAAGCCACCTCCACATCGCAGCGTCTCATAACCAACCAACGAGCTTGTTCGTCGAAGCTCACCTCCACCTTTTCCAGCCGTCCATCGGTTAGAGCCGGACTTGATCGCCGCAAAGCAATCAGCGTCTTATACCAACTCAAAAGTTCCGCATGTTCGCCGTCTTGCAACTCTTTCCATTTGATCTTCGATCTCTGAAACGTTTCCGGATTCTGCGGGTCCGGCACACGCGACGGATCCCATCCAAACGCCGCAAATTCTCCTTTGCGGCCCTCCGATACGTCTCTTGCCAGGTCCGGATCTTCATGCTGCGTGAAGTACAAGAAAGGAGACGACGATGCAAATTCTTCTCCTTGGAAGAGCATCGGCACAAAGGGCGATGTCAGCACCAGAGCCGCCGCAATCTTCTGCCTTCCAGCATTGATCACGTGGGACAGTCTTTCTCCTCTCGCGCGATTACCGACCTGATCGTGGGTCTGGGCATATCCGAGAAACCGATGCCCCGATAATGTTGTTGCCGGCCGTCGCCCATGCCGCTTTCCCCGATGCTCCGAGTAATCGCCCGCATAAACAAAAACCTCCCGGAGCGCCGTCGCTAACTGTTCTAATTTGCCAAAATCCTCGTAATAGCCATTCGTCTCGCCCGTCAAGGCGCTATGCAGCGCGTGATGAAAATCGTCGCTCCATTGCGCGTCAATCCCTAAGCCTCCCGCTTCCACGCAAGTCACCAGACGCGGATCGTTCAGATCGCTTTCGGCAATCAGCACGAAATGCCGCCCCAGCAGCGCGGACAACTCCTTCACTTCGCGAGACAGCTGCTCCAGAAACGGCGTCGCCGAGCGGTCTAAGTAAGCATGCACGGCATCGAGCCGCAGTCCGTCAAAATGGTAATCGCGCAGCCACATCAAGGCGTTATCCGCAAAGAAGCGCCGCACCTCGCGGCTCCCGCGATGATCGAAATTAATAGCCGGTCCCCACGGCGTGCGGTACGCGTCGGTAAAATAAGGCCCAAACTGCGAGAGGTAATTGCCCGCCGGCCCGAGGTGGTTGTAAACTACATCGAGCAGAACCGCTATCCCCTTGCCGTGACAGGCGTCTACCAGCCGCTTCAGATCGTCCGGCGTTCCATAGCAGTGATACGGCGCGTATAAATCGACGCCGTCATAACCCCAGCCCCAATCGCCCGAAAATTCGTTCACCGGCATTAACTCAACGTGCGTGACGCCAAGGTCAACCAGGTAATCGAGCCGCTCAATCGCACCGACAAAAGTTCCTTCAGCGGTGAACGTTCCAATGTGCAATTCGTAGACAATGCCGCTGGCCAAGGGCCTTGCCTGCCAATTCGTATCTGTCCACTTAAAGCTGTTGCGGTCGACCAACCGCGAGAACCCATGAACGCCGTTGGGCTGATAAGGAGAACGCGGGTCGGGCAGCGGATTGCCGGCATCGATACAGAACGCATAATCGCCGCCCGGACCTGCGTCCTCCACCGCCGCCTTCCACCACCCGCCCTCCTCGGGCTGCATTGCCGTAGGTGTACCATTTACCAACACTGAAAGAGTTCGCGCGTTTGGAGCCCAAACTTCGAAACTATTCATTTAGATCCTATTGCTTCACCAAGAGCGCCACAGGAAAATCCTTCAACAGCGTGCCTATTGGGAGGCTCCCACCTTGTGTGTCCGCTCCGGTTAGTTTGTTCTTCCATTTCCCAGTGGGCAGGTCCAACTCCGTATCACTCCAATCCGGCCCCATCTTCATTAACAAGCGCGGCACCAGTGCTAAAACACACCCGCCCCGCAGATAGGCCACCGCATGCTCCGCGCGTTCCCCCCTCGCTTCCAGAGGAACATATTCTCCGTCGTCTCCGAATGCCTCCGGCTTCTCCCGTCTGACTCGTAAAGCATGGTAGATCGTCCATAACTTCGGTAAGCCCTCGTCTGCACGCTGGACAACGCCGGAGACATTCAAGCTCCTCAGCTCCTCCGACAATGCCCGCCTTTTCGCGTAATCTACCGGGCGGCGGTTGTCCGGATCAACTAGGCTGAGATCCCACAATTCGGTGCCCTGATAAAAATCCGGAACTCCGGGCGACGTGAGCTTCAGCAGGGTCAGCGCCAGCGAATTGGTCCGTCCCTTTTCGACCAGCGGCTCCACGAACCGTTGGAAGCTTTCCATAAAGCCGCCGTCGCGGTAAATCGCTTCTACAAAGTGCCGCATAGCCGCCTCAAACTGCTCGTTCGGCGCAAGCCACGAGGTCTTCCGCTTCGCTTCTCGTGCCGCCTTTTCTAAATACGGCAGCAGCCGATCAGGTTCAATGGGCCATGCCCCCAGCATGGTCTGGTAAATCAGATACTCGGTATTGCGATCGGGGCAATCGCCCGTCTTATATTTTTCGGTTCGTTTCGACCAGCACTCGAGCGCCCTGCTCCACTGGCGCGGAATCTCGGAAAGCAAGCTGATACGCGACCGCACGTCCTCGCTTCGCTTGGTGTCATGCGTGGACGACGCCAGCATGGTTCGCGGCCTGGCGCTCTGCACCTCCTGGCAAAACGCATGAAAGTCTTCGACGGAAACGCCAAACGTCCCGGGATGCCCTCCTACCTCATTCAGCGAAGTCAGGCGGTTGTAACAATAAAAAACCGTGTCCTCCACGCCTTTCGCCATCGCGGGTCCGGTGAATTGCTGGAAGCGCATCACGAACTCCGATTCCACTTTCCCGCGAATCTTCAGCAGCAGAATGTCGCGTATAAAATCGAACAACTCGGCATCAAGTTCCTGCCTGTTCGCCTTCGCAGCCTCAGTCGCTTCATCCACATAGCGGCGGTCTTCATCGGTAATCTCCTCTCTTTCCGGAACCACATAGGTCCGGTACACGGGAAAGCAGGCAATCAGTTCGCGCAATGCCCGGGACGCATCGACGCGCGTGTAATCGCGCCGGTTCCGATGGCATTCAAAGAGGTCCGCCAAAATACTCGTGAGGCGGGTCACGTCACTGCCCAATAAGTCGCGCAGCACCAGATGCTTCTTTTCGCGGCAGATGGCTGGGTAATCGGTTGTCTCGCCTGTAAAATCCTGGTAAATCCTGTTGAATTCTTCTTCGTTCGCCGAATCCACCAACAGCCCACCGGCCTGGTTCAAATAGTCGTAACCGGTGGTGCCATCCAGCGGCCAGCCAGGCACGAAAGGTCTCGCCCGGTTCTAAGATTTTTTCCGCCAGCAGCCAGATGCCGCCCGCCTCCCCGCGCAACCGTTCGAAATAGTTTCTCGGGTCCATCAGTCCGTCGGGATGATCGATTCGAACCCCATCCAATTTGCCTTCGTGCATCCAGCGCAAAATCAAAGCGTGCGAATCAGAAAACGCCTGCGGATTTTCCATCCGCAGCCCCACCAGCGCATTCACGTCGAAAAACCGGCGGTAACCCAGGTCCTGCTTCGAGGCCTGCCAGTAAGCAAGCCGGTAAGTCTGCTGTTCCAACACCTCATGCAGCCGGTCTTGATTTGCGTTGAGGCGCTTCAAGACGGCATCCACCGAATCCGCAATGAACCTGGTTTCGCCGAACAAGCGTTCCATTAACTCGCTCAAGAAATGCTTATCGCGATGCCGTTCGTCTACGCTAGCGCGATCGGTCAGTGTCGGCTTGGGCAGGCGGGACAACGAATCGGCGATGAAAGCTAGATAATCCGAGCCCGTTTCCGCCGCCGCTTCCATCAGAATCGGCGCTAAAGATCGCGGAGCCAGCGGCAGTTCATGGTCGGCGTACTGCACAAAGAAATCGCCTCCTCTGCGTTTCACTTGTATTTCCCCGCGCTCCAACACCCGTCCATAGTGGTCGCCTAAAATCGGCATCAGCAGCTTATTGCGCAGCTTCTCTTCATACGGTTGCCAGTCAATGTCGAAGTAGGTGGAATACCGGCTCGACTGCCCATTTTCCAGCACGTCCCACCACCAGCGGTTGCGGCGGCCGCTAATGGCCATGTGATTGGGCACGATATCCAGCACTTGGCCCAAATTGCATTCGTCCAGCCGCTCCAAAAAACGTTCGTGCGCCTCGCCGCCTCCTAATTCTTCGTTCACCCGGTGATGATCGACCACGTCGTAACCGTGCTTGCTGCCGGGCGCCGCTTGCAAATACGGCGAACAATACACATGAGAGATCCCCAAATCCTGCAAATAGCAGGCTACTTCGGCGGCGGCGTCAAAGCCAAACTCCGCATGGAGCTGTAGCCTATAGGTGGCAATTCGAGGATGCGTCATTCTAGGAGAAGACACTGATAGAAGTGGAGATCGACACCCCGTAAAAGTAGCAGTTATGATCTACCATAATGATTCACGATACAGTCATGCTTTACGATATTGAAGCGCCCCCCTCCGCTGAAAACGCCGTCATCCTTCTTCATCCCGATGACAACGTAGCCATCGCCCGCCTGACCCTGCCCGCCGGCCAAGCGATCATCATCAATTCGCTGCGACTGATTACGAACGCGGTCATCCCGGCCGGCCACAAAGTGGCTCTTCACGATTTTAGTTTGGGCGCGCCCGTTCAGCGCTACGGAAACCTGATCGGCTTCACAACTGCCGCTATCAAAGCTGGTGATCACGTTCATACTCACAATCTGGGATACAAAGATCTAGACTCTGCCAATGTTGTACCATCCGCACCGCCCGCCAAAGCTTCACCTGGCAAGCAGAAAACATTTCGCGGCTATCAGCGCGCGGACGGACGCGCCGGCACACGCAACTACATCGCCGTTGTGGCCGCCAGTAATTGCGCAGCCTACACATCTGAGCTCATAGCCCAAAGTTTCGCCGACGAAAAGCTGCCTGAAAACGTCGACGGCATCGTTGCTTTCCCACATGGCGAAGGCTGCGGCCAAGCTATGGGTCCCGACACCGAACAGCTGCAACGCACGCTTGAAGGCGTACTGGATCACCCTAACGTTTCAGCCGCCATCATCCTCGGCCTGGGGTGCGAGGTCAACCAGATCGATCATTACCTGGGCCGCGGCAATGGATCGGCCAAAACAACCCCCGCCGCCCTGCAAGGCCTGACTTTGCAGCAGTCCGGCGGCACGCTTGGCACTCTCGAAGCCGCCCGCAAAAAAATTCACGAATACATCGAACGCGCCGCTAGCGAACAGCGCACTGAACTGCCCGTCTCGAAACTTTGCGTCGGCCTGAACTGCGGCGGTTCCGATTCCTTCTCTGGAATCACGGCTAACCCCGCTTTAGGGCACTGTTGCGATCTGCTTGTTGAGCAAGGCGCGGCGGTCGTACTGGCCGAAACCACCGAAATCATCGGTGCCGAACACCTGCTCATGCGGCGCGCCCGAACCCCTGAAATCGCCCGTAAACTGCTAGCGCAGATCGAGAACTATAAAAAATATTTACGCCAGTTCGGCGGCAGCTTCAACGACAATCCTTCTCCCGGCAACAAAGAAGGAGGGCTTACTAACATTCTTGAAAAGTCGCTGGGCGCCGTTGCCAAAGCGGGCACGAGCACCATGGAAGATGTCCTGGATTATTCAGAGCGCATCACCTCATCAGGTTTCATTTTCATGAACACGCCTGGTTACGATCCGGTCTCCATTACCGGCTTGGCCGCCGGCGGCGTCAACCTGATCGCCTTCACCACCGGACGAGGCAGCGCTATCGGCTTTCCCAGCATTCCGGTCTACAAAATCGCCAGCAACACACGCATGTACAACCGCATGACGGGGAACATGGACATCAACGCCGGCCGCATTGCCGATGGCGACGCCACGATTGAGCAAGTAGGCAGAGAGATTTTTGACGCACTGATTCGGGTGGCTGGCGGTGAGCGCACCCAGGCCGAGAAATTGGGCCATCACGAATTCGCCCCTTGGCGCATTGGCCCGGTCCTCTGATTTTCAGGCCGCTTAGATCAGTTATATTTGACCTCCGTTCGCGGCGAGAGCGAGGGGTTTTTCCCGCCTATAAATATATATATAGAGGGCGGTGGGAAATAAATGGGACCGGCGGCGGAGAATCCGCACCTGCTTTTAGCCCAGAAAATCGTTGCGGCGAGGTGATTGCGTTTCCCGGAGCAGGCCATCTTATGAAGAACCATGAGGACGGCCATGTTTGCTTCGATGGAGCCCAATGTGAGTTCGCGGCGGAGGTGCTTGCGGAGGGTTTTGGGAGAGACGCCTACAAAAACGGCGATCCGGTCTTGCGGAATGCCTTGCGAGGCGAGAGAACGGGCTAGCTTGCGGTGACCGGCGGTGGGTTGGAACCGAGGGCGACCGGGGCGCCTTAGCGATTGAGTTTGCATTGGGCGGAGAAATCCCTTCCGAGGCCAGGATAAAGGGCCGAGGTTGGAGCGCGCTTAAGCGTAGGGCTGTAAGAGATTGATAAGAAACGGAAGATATATTTATTTTTTTGTGACCGTGAAACAGTCCCGTGGAAAGATGGCGCGAGCGAGAAGCGAGGATTAGTTGCGGATGACCGGAATCAGGCTGTTTAACGCACAGCATTCCGGATTTGTTCTTGGGTTTCGAGGAGTTTCCGGGCGATTGTTTGGAATTGTCGGGGTCGAAATTTTGGTTGAGGATTGAACCAGGGCGTGATGGAGCTTGGGGGATGGGCCGACCGGGAGATGGCCTCGCTAGCGAAGATTCGGCGGAGTTGGGGATCAGAAGGCGACACCAGCCTCAAATAAGCGCATTTACGATCAATTTTTGAGCGGTTCCCGGCGATATTCCGGAGAGTTCTTGGGTATTTGTTTGGATGGAAGTGAGCTTTTCGACCATTAATTTCGCGTAGCTGTGGCGCTGATTTTGGCTGAGGCGAGGGAGGCGTCGATCAACTCTGCTGACGATAGCCGGTTCGAATAAGAACTGCTTCCGTTAGGGTGCGGAAACAGATCAACCCATCCCCGAGATGCCGACCTGGATTCGAAGGGCATGAGCGGCCTTACTCGCCTCGGCACTTCCGATAGGAGTCTATCCTCTCTGAGTCGCTAATCTCAGAAGCTTTCCAGATCAGGGAGTTCGGGACAGTGTCGGGAATTCAAATCCGTGGTTTGTGCGTGATAAGGACAGGTGGCAGCAAAAAGGATCGACGGACGCAGGCCTCCGTTCATCTAGCGCAATGGAATTCTGTACGTGATTCCAAACGCGGGATGCACGGTCCACGCCCGGGTAATGATTGGCGAGTATCCAGAAGACGGCGGTGGGTCTCCGATCTTGTAACCTCCTCCAAGCTCCTCGACCCTGCCGTCGTGAAAGCCAAAGAGGAACGACACTCTCTGGACCGCGAAGGAAGCTCCCTCGAAGAATTCTGCAACGGTTGAACCTGCGGCATTGTTGGGTCCCGCGCCAATAACCCCACCGTAATTGCACACAAAATTCCCGCACTTGAACCCGCGAGTGTGAAGTTCGACCAAGGCCATGGGAATCACCTGAAATTTGGAACTGTCGGTGACCGCGAACGTTCCATTTGGATCTTGTCCCGTTTGGTTCTGAGCAGCCGTGGGACCAACGACACCGATCTGGTGCCGGCCGAGCAAGGTAAAGATCACCCCGGCCGATAAATCGAAGATAGGAAGCTTGACATAATAGGCAGTGAAGACGATGTTGTCAGCGCTTGGAGAAGAAGTGATATCGTCTTTACAGCTCAGGGTAAGAGCGACCTGCTTATTACTAAACGCCCTCAGATTGATCGTTTGCGAGGTGTACAACGGCTTGGCATTCCGCAGCTCATCCAGGGCCTGCTTGAATCCAGCTTTCGCGTGAAGCAAGTCGTTCACGTAATCCGCATAGGTATCAGCGACTCCGTTCACATCGTCCAGCTTTTCTGAGAATTTGACGAGCCATGGAGCGACGGAGCTGTCTCCGGCGTATTTCTTCCTGAATG
The DNA here is from genome assembly GCA_963718465.1 of Bryobacterales bacterium. Taxonomy (GTDB): domain Bacteria; phylum Acidobacteriota; class Terriglobia; order Bryobacterales; family Bryobacteraceae; genus Bog-105. The sequence goes on from CAVQZK010000010.1 coordinate 149,388, forward strand.
CAGCTACCGAATCGTTAAGAGCCGCAACAGCGACCTTCGCGCTTGCGATACTCGGTTCCGGATGGTTCTGCGGATCATTGACTCTCGCAATTAACAGGCTCTTTACCGAACCGATATGCTGGCTGACATATCTTTCTGAATCGTTTGTTGGGGACCAAAGCGCCTTAATCTGATCCTGAACGCTTTTGTAGTCTCCGCTCACCGCTTGAAGATTTGTCAGGGCGGCTGCTTCCTCAACTTTGGCGGCGTTGTATTCCTCCTCAATGGCCTTGGCGTCTTCATTTGGAGGATTCGGATTTTCTGCCGTGCCTTGCGGTGCCGGGAGGGCCTTGGGAGTTTTTGGATTGCTTCCAATTGCACCGAGTCCACCGAGTGTCGTTAGAAATGATCCAATTGAGGAACTTAGGTCCCGCGTCAATGCTGACGGGCTAGCCGTAACCGAGCAGCTCGCGAATGGTGGTTTGTTCGATACGACCACACAGATCTTGTTGCCTGGCAAAACTGCCACGTCTTCATGAACGCCGCTGCCGAATTCAACGTTGATCGTGCAGTCTTTCTTGGGTAGGAAGTTGTCGCATTCCTCTGCGCTCGCAGACTTTGTACCGATCGAGAGAACACCAACGGCAATGGCGAATAAAATTAGAATCTTGACTGCTTTTCTCATCTGAACTGCCCTCTGTCTCTATAAGCGAAATCGGACCAGCATTCGGGCCAAATAAAAAACGAACCTAACTGAGGTGAACTTCGACGCTACCGTTCGTTGAAGGATCGGCAGTGACTGTGGTGTGTTCGCCGTAATTGGCCACGATGTCGTTCGGAGTCCAGCTTCCTACTGGCCCGGCGACATTCGTGTGAATGTCAATGGCCCCAAACGTTACGGACGCGATTGCTGGATACCCGGATTGCGCCGCCGCTACACCTTGGCTGGGAGAAATGCGCCCCTTTACTCTCGCTTCTGCTTCTCAATTTCTACCGGCCGAACCGACCCGGCTCTCCACCGAAGAATGGGCTGCCAACTACAACATCACCAGGCTCGTAGGCGAACAGAACAGCTCCATTAGGACGCCTGGACAAACAGAGATCGGAGTTTTTTGGACAGAGCACACGTCCCAACAATATGCTCGCACCTGGAACTACCTTGTTCAAAACTACCGGCTGAGTCTACCGGATTCCGCGCGCCTGATGGCCACGTTGTGGACCGGCGCGGCAGACTCACCGATCGGCTGCTTTAACGCAAAATATACTTACAACTTTTGGCGAGGTGTTGCGTTATATCCGTTACGGATATATACTCAAGCCATGAGCAAGTGCGGCCTTACACCAGTGCTAACGCGGGCGGTCTTTCATGTCCTCATCGCCCGCGTCCGTCAGGAGCATCGTGGCTACGGCATCAAGTAGGGTTCGTATCCATACTCTAAGCGGAGTGCAAGTCGCGTCGAACAAGTTTTGGGTGAGCGAAAGGCAGTAGGCGGTGATTGAGATGACAAATGCAAATCAGCCCCGTCGCTCTCAGGATCGCAGCGGCGTTTCCAGATTGCCCGCCTTCCTGTGGCGGAGGAACATCGTCTCGGACGTCGTGCAGGGCATCATCACAGGCGGCGTGCTGGCGTTCATCACGTTCCAGATCATCGCGCACGCCTATGTTACGAAGGTCAACGGCTGGACCACCATGTACGGATGCGGCGAGCCCGGCAATGGCATCTTGTTCAGGGCCGCCTGCGCCCAAACATTTCCTGGCCCAATAAACGTACCGCAAGAAGCGGTGTACTGGACAACGAAAGTAGATAGCACGGGCCAAAAGCTCTCCGGCCAGCACGACTACATCATGCACTTTGCGGCAGGACAACTCCCGCCGAACGATGCATTCTGGTCGCTCACCTTGGGCGATGCGCGGAATCACTTTGTGCCGAATCCGATCAACCGGTACAGCGTCAGCGATCGCTCCGGCCTCGTTCCGAATGCCGACGGCTCCGTCGCCATTTACATCCAGAACGCCACTCCGGCAGGCCATGAGTCCAATTGGCTGCCCGCACCCACAGGCAAGTTCATACTCTGGTTGCGCGTGTATCTGCCTGGCGCAACCATTCTGAACGGCAAGTACAAGGTGCCGCCGGTCGTTGAAACACAATGATGCCGCCTATGAAACACAAGCATCTCATTACATTCGGCTCGGTCATGGTTGTGGCATGGGTGGCCGGCGCGTTCCTCTTCATCTACTTTTGGCCACACCTCGTGACTAACCACTTCAAAAGAGCGATCGTCGATCAAGGGTTCGGCGACGGCCCCGTGCCGATCAATACGCTCTATACTGAGCCCCAAAAGCTTTTTGAAGATCCTCTTCACACATCGCTGCCGCCTGGAAGTTCGAATTTGATGACTGTTGGCGTGAACCACGACACGCTCCTTACGGTCGGCTGGTTGGACCTCACTAAAGGACCGCAGGTTTTGCATGTGCCGGACTTCTCCGGGCGCTATTACAGCGTGCAGTTCACCGACCCGTTTGACGTTGACTTCGCCTATGCCGGCACGCGCACCAGCGGCACGCAAGCGGGCGACTACTTCATCACTGCGGCAGACTGGAAAGGACAGGTACCGGGCGGCATGAAGCGGATATCCTCGCCGAACAATTCGGTACTGGTTATTGGGCGCGTGCTCGTGTACAGCGACAGCGATCTCTCGACCGCCTATAACCTTGCGAAGCAGATTCGGCTCATGCCCTTCAGCAGTAGTCAGCCCGGCCGGTAGCTCGCACTGCGGTCAAATCGCCAATGCGATGCGCCGTTTGGAGCCCAAGGCGAACTCGATACCAGCCACGCGTGAGGTTCGTACTGTAGCCGACGCAGGATGTTGGTTGTATCCGTCGCAGATATATCATAGGCACATGAGCATGTCGACACCTACAGGTCCGCTCACGCCGGCGGTCTTCCATATCCTGCTGGCCCTGTATGGCGGCGAACGCCACGGCTACAACATTATGCAGCAGGTCAAGGCGGACTCTCGAGGTGCAGTCAAGATGGGTCCTGGAACGCTCTATGGATCGCTTGACCGCATGATTGCGGCCGGCCTGGTTGCCGAAAGCAACACGCAGGACCCACGCAGGATCTACTACAAGCTCACGGGCCTCGGGCAGGCTGCTTTGAAGGCCGAAAGCGAGCGGCTTTCGACTCTCTCCGCTTTGGTGCGCCGGCAGCTGGGAATCAGCCAACGTTATGCCGCAGATTGACCGGCACAGAACGTCGCGCTCGTCGGCAATATATGGACTGCTGCTGAATTTCTACCCTCAAGAATACTTGCGGCGCCATCGAGCGGAGATGCTTCAAAACTTCGAGGATTTTGAGCGAACCTCGTCATCGAAGGCTGAGCTATGGCTGTTTCTTGGAAAGGATCTCGTGGTCAGTCTCCTGTCTCAATTCACCAAGACGCTTCGGGGACAGACCGCAATCGTCGTCATCGTTCTTGCTGTTCTGCTCGCGTATACAGAGCGCCACGCGGTGGCGCGCGAGCACCCCGTTGAGGGTTTTTGCTGCGGTTACATTCTGGGGTGGTTCGCTGGATGGTTCGGCGAGGGGTGGCAAGCCTCCTCTGGCACTCGCGTCCCGAACGGCATCAGGTCATTACCGGCACAAGCGATGATCGTTGTATGCATACTTGTCCTCGTGATCGTAGTAGCGCAAGTCGGCTTTGGCACCCAAGACCACGTCATCTGGGCCCTTTGCTACGGGTTTCTGCTCGCGTGGATCGCGGGATGGATCGGAAATCGCTGGCGGTTGCGCCCATAGCGGCAAATGGGGCAAACATCCTCTGAACCGGTCGCACCGATCGATTACGCTGCCGGCACACCGACGCCGCATGGAACTATTAACAAGGGCCAAAAAAAGGGGGAGTCTGGCTTCAGCCCGAAAGCGATCTGTGGCGTAGTGAAGCGTATGGCCTCGAACAACCGCCGCTCTGTTCGCCTACCGCTCGGATGGTCGGTTGACCGGGAAAGGCATAAGCTGAGCGTCAGGGACCTCGCCATGACCGAACGATCAACATCCTTTGCTCAGCAAGAGATCGTCGCGCGATTGGAGCCTGCGAAAGGTGAGCTTATCTATGCCGCAAAAAACAATTTCTAACGGTGTGGTTCACGAAGCGCCCGCAGATTTGAAAAAAGCACTTACATCCCACCCGGAAGCGTTATCAGCATGGGAGGACATTACACCGCTCGCACGCAACGAGTGGATATGTTGGATTGAGTCAGCCAAGAAAGCAGAAACCAGAAACCGCCGAATCGAGTGGGGCTGTTCAAGCCTTAAGGATGGAAAACGACGCCCGTGTTGTTGGCCCGGATGCGCCCACCGCTAATTCCAAGATGGTCAACTGGACATCGGGACCGCAGACTGGAGCCGGCCAACGGTCTTGGTGATTCGGCCGCCGCTACTCCTTCGCCGCGGCCTCCAGTGTGGCGATGTCGAACTTCACCATTTTCATCATCGCCGCCATCGCCCTAGGATGCTTCAGGATCTCGCCAATCTTCTCCGGCACGATTTGCCAGCACAGGCCGAACTTGTCCGTCAGCCAGCCGCAGGCCATGGGCTTGCCGCCCGCAAGCAGCTTGTCCCAGTAGCGGTCAATCTCGGCCTGGTCTTTGCACGCGACGGAGTACGAGAAAGCCGGCGTGAGCGCCTGCGCGGCCCCACCGTTGAGGAACGTCATTTGCTGGCCCATAAGTTCGATGGCGATAGTGGCGATTTTTCCGGCGGGCCAAGGCCCCACGCCGCTCGAACGCAGCTCTCCCAGCTTCTTCGCTTCCGGAAATACCGAGAGATAAAACTCCGCGGCATCTTCGGCGTTGTCGTTGAACCACAGAAACGGTGTGATCTTGTTCATGCTCTGACCTCTCTTTCGATAGTATCTATGCTCGATCAGTGAGGGGTGGAATCGCGGTTCAGGCAGCGAACTTCTCATACCAATTGAGGACACGCATCGCCCTCAGCGTGTTCCATCGACTAGGCCGGTTGTCGCCATCCTCCAGCGCAAAATAGACCTTGCCGGGATGCGTATTCTCCAACAGCCAGGCGCCTTCTTTCTGCTTCTTGGTTCGGAGCAAATTGATCGCCTCGTCAATACGTGCGTCCGGTACATCGCCCGCCGCGCGGAAGTATTCAAGAGCACGCAGCACGTCGTAGCGCCAGCGGACGGGAAACGAGAATTGCAACCAGGAGGGGTTGACCACTTCGCCTGTGCTCTTACGTCGAAACAGATTCCGCTCCAGAAGATACTCCTCGCCCCGGTGCCGAGCCGCAATGGATTCCGCAGAGCCGCCGGTTGCGCGCTCATGGGCCAACAGACCTTCCAGGACGTTAATCGTGGTTGCGAAGGACGAGCGGACGGACCCGCGCTCTGTTTCGCAGTTCCAACCGCCATCCTCGAGTTGTTCGCTGATGAGGCGCTCGACGATCCCGTCCACATTCTGACGAAAGTAAATGCCCAACGTAACGGTCCTGCCGTTGATGCATGGCTCCACCTCACCGCTGAAAAACGGCTGCCCAGCATGCTCCCAGCGGCAGTGTTCTCGCACCAGCGCCACCGCTTGGGCGACCCGCTCAGAGCGCGGATCGATCCCGAAATCATGCAACAGTTGAAGTGTCGGCAGCGTGGAGATCCAGGGCTGGCCCTGTTTCCTGTCCCACTTGTGGAAGCTCGGCGCCGGGAAGCACGCCCCGCCCGCCCACTGGCCGTCTTCGCCTTGCAACGATAGCAGTCTAGCCCCCCAGCCGTCTGTAACCGTCCGCGCACGCTCCTCTGCGATGATCTCGGCCGACGCACGGACAAGATCGCGCAACACCTGCCAGCGAATAGCTGGGTCCGAATCGAGCAGCCAGTCCAGTACAGTCATGCGGCAGATTGCAATAAGATTAGCAGGCTCTCTATCGACCTTATCGCAGTTTGTATTTAGTTTGTATTTTTGGATTCGTGATGGAGAAACGGCGTTGGGTGGCATGTGCCGCAGCCGCAGGCGTGATCTTCCATATGCGGACTTCAGGACAATGTAAATGCACTTCTACGGTTAGCGCGCGTTTAATCCGTCAAGGTACGATGGCTTCCGGATAGCGACGTCATCCGTTCCAAACTATCGAAAAGGCGGCCGGAAGCATGGCTTGACAAGATTTCACGCCGACCTCCGAAAAATACGAGGAGGGCTGGGAGAGTAAACATGGTGAACTAGTCAGGAGGCAAAGAAATTCAGCCGCCGGTGTCGATTTCGGCCGCGTCGGTTCGACTACCTTATGCAGGTAGACAATTTGACTTATGGAACAGAGAAAAGGAGACTGAAAATGGAAAAGAAGCCGACTTTCGAGCAAGCCCAGCTACACCTTCAGGTTTACGAAGAGCGCCGCGAAGAGCGCCTGCGTAAAGCGCGCGACTGGTTCTTCCAGAACTACTGGCCCGAGACCTTTGAAGAGGGGATGAGGATTGCCGCCCCCGGTACCGAAGGCGGTACCAATTTGATGATGGTAATCAGTTACTGGGAGCAAGCCTGCGCCCTGCTTGATTATGGCCTGCTGCACGAGGATCTCTTCTTCGAAACCAGCGGCGAGTTCTTCGGTGTCTTCGAGCGCATGCGGCCCGGGCTGCAGCAGGGCCGTGAGATGTGGAAGAACCAATATTTTCTAGTCCACATGGAAAATGCCGCCAAGCGCTTCGAGGAGTGGTCGGAGAAACGCTCGCCAGGCCAGATCGCCACGATGCGCGAGTTCATGAGCCAGATGGGCAAGCAGCGGAGCAAAGCTAGAACTGCGTAGCTGCTCCCTTTTGCGCCCTTCATCAGACCCATCCTTCGCGAGTCGCGGAGGGTGGGCTGTTGTCCATTTGAAGTCACGGCTAATTGCAGACGACTATTTCGATATCTGGCACGACGAGGCTTTGCCGAATAACTGATATTCCTGCACCGAATTGCCTTGCGGAAACATAGCACGGCGTGCTTCGGATTCCGTCTCACACCTTCGCCCACGTAGTATTGAATTCCAACTTCGACAAGGGCGTCACCATCCCCGCCAGCGGCTGCATAGCCAACACAAAACGCAGCCGCCCATTTCTGATGGAGGGTCGCGCCGAGAGCAAAGCTTCCGTCGCGCTCTTCAAGAGGCGCCATGCCGACATTCCCATCGCCCAAACGCGCTAACCTGAACCAATAGTGTTTTGCCAGTCTTGCGGTCGGCAGATCGGCCCCGCGCATCTGTTTTGCGTTCATTGCGGCGCGCGGCAAGAGCCTCCGCCTGGTTCCGGAACACCGGCGACCCTCGTCGATTTGACACCCTCGGTCCGCGACCTTCGATGGATCCGTGCATGTTCGGGACTTCCTGCAGCCGCCGGAGTCGCATTGGCTGTACTCAGCCCGATGCCCATATTCGCAGGAACCGGCTCCTGGAGCAACTCCGCGCAAATGCTCCTCGCCGGCATCGCTATGCTGCTTTGGGCCAGGCTAGTTGCTCGCGGCTCGATAGCGGCAATGCTGCTCTTCACGCTTGTGACATGCTGGTTTCTGTTCGTCTGCGCTTGGGGAACCTTGCATGGTATGGCCGCGCACGAGGATCCGGGCAGCATCGCCGGTATTTGGATCGGTTGCGGCTTGCTGTGCTTCGCAGCAACAAAGGGTTTCCTGGCATCGATCCGGCACCGGCAATTGGCCCGCCAAACCAGGCATTCCTATCCAAAGGCCGCCAGGCCTCGTGTCGCTTGGGACCGGCGGCGTCTCCGGAAATCCGCTAAGATAGCCGCTCTTTCCCTGTATGTTTACGTCACGGCGCTTCCGGTCGCGCTTCTGGCGGCGGCAGTGTTCCCAATCCACGGCCTCTTCGGCCGGTTCGTTTACTCGCCATTCGCAGACTTGGCCTCGCGCCTTTACCGCGAAGCGCAGCAACTCGCGGCGCTTGGTATTACGGAAGTCCGGGCCGCCGACAATCGCGCACCCGTACTCTTCCTCCGCTCCTTCTCCGACGACGAACTGCGCATAACCCGGAAATTCGGCGCCGGAAGCATCCTCGCACCCAAAACGCTCACCCTTGAGGAACTCCTGGTTGACCGCTTCTGGAACATCGGTCCGGTAATCGCGCTCGGCAGACCAGGCGAGGGCCTAAGTCCCTTAGGAGCCGCAAGAGAATATCTGGAGGGCGGTTGCTGGCAGCAACGTATCCGAAATCTCCTAACGGAATCGAAGCTCTTCGTCGCCGTCCTCGGAACAACCGAAGGCCTCACAGCGGAGTACGAAATGATCTCGCGGATGGGTACAGCCGGTCAGCTGCTAGCGGTTTTTCCCCCAGTAACTGCAGCCGGTGCGCGGCGCAGATGGCAGATACTCCAGAGAAGCTCAGTTACTTCATCTAACTTCCCGCAAGCAGATAAGTGCAAGCCGCTGGTTGTTCTGTTCCCTTCCGGCAAACCCGCCCTGTTCCTGGCCTGCAGCTACCAAAACGAAAACGCCTACCTCCTGGCTATAGATCTCGCAATGAGCTACCTGGAAAAGCAGGCGCTACCTACCGGACTTCACCTGGCAAGCTCCGCCTGATTCACGCTTTTTTTGGGTCTTGGGCGTCCGGTCGAGCCGGTTGCAGTTGGGATATCTCTCAGACGCACAGACTGAGAGGGGACCTGCCTGGACCCAAAAAGTGTGCTGGTACGGACAACTACGGAGTTGCCATCGGCTCGCAGGTGACACTACGGGCGCGGATGGATACTGCCTTAGGCTTTCGGGTGAGCTTTGTCGTAGACCATCTGAAGATCCCTGAGCGATACCTGCGTATACTTTTGAGTTGTAGAAAGACGCGCATGGCCGAGGAGTTCCTGAATCGCCCGCAGGTCCGCGCCATCGCTTAACAGGTGTGTTGCGTAAGCATGGCGGAAGCTGTGGGGGTGAACGGTGGAGTCGCCGGTGGCGAGAATCGCGTAGAGTTTGACTAGCCGGCGGACTTGACGGTCACCCAGACGCGCGCCTCGTGAGTTTAGGAACAGCGCCTCTTCGCCAGCAGGCGCAGCGCGGGTTTCGAGATAACGCTGGACGGCTGCAACGGCCCGTTCGCCAACCGGCACCTGGCGTTCTTTGTCGCCCTTGCCGCGGACGCGCAGCCAACCTTCGCGGAGATCTATATCATCAAGGTCGATGCCGACTAACTCACTCACGCGGATGCCGCAGCCATAGAGCAGTTCCAAAAAGGCGAGGTCGCGTTCTTTGGACGGCATTTCGACCAGGCAGCTGCCTTCTACCGCGTCGAGCATGTTGTTGGTCTTCTCGGCGCTCATCACTTCCGGCAGGCGCTGCTTAGTTTTGGGCGTGCGAAGGCGGGCGGCCACGTTCTTGGCGATTAGCCGTTCCTGCATGAGGAACTTGAACATCGCGCGCACGGCGGCCAGTTTGCGGCGGACGCTGATAACGGTAAGACCAGCATCGTAAAGACCGGCCAGCCATTCACGCATCATGGGGAGATCGAGCGTTTCCAAAGGAGGGGCGGTTTGACCGGGCGGTTCGAAATAGTTGGCGAACTGCTCGAGGTCGGACCGGTAGTTGCGGAGCGTGTGCCTGGAAGCGCCGCGCCGTGTGAGTTCAGCCAGATACTTCGACGCAGACTCGCGTATGGTGGCCATGGACAAACTCTTGGAATGCTCTTTCGGCGCGCCGGCAGACCTCGGCATGACGCGCTTTCTTGTCGTGCTTGAAGCGGCTCTTAGTCTCTTCGTCGAGCGCCGGAAGGAGATCGAACGTGATATTGGCAGGTTGGAAATGCCGGGGGTCGGCTTGCGTGATGTAGTGGCACAAACTTCCGAGTGCCGTCTGGCGCGGGAACGCCGTTGGGGCTTCACCACGCACAAGAGCCGCCGCACTCCGGCCTGCAAGCAAGCCGGTGGCGATGGATTCGGCATAGCCTTCCACGCCTGAAATCTGTCCCGCGAAAAAGATCCGCGGATTGGTCTTCAACTGTAACGTTGGCTGGAGCAGCGCGGGCGAATTGATATAAGTGTTGCGATGCATCTGGCCGAAACGGAGAAATTCGGCATTTTCAAGACCGGGAATCATGCGGAACACACGGGCTTGGCCGCCGAAGCGCATGTGGTTTTGGAAGCCGACTAAGTTATAGCTGTCGGCGCGCTGGTTTTCCTGGCGAAGCTGGACAATGGCGTAGGCCCAGCGGCCGGTGCGCGGATTATCCAACCCGGCAGGTTTCATGGGTCCAAAGCGCAAGGTGTCGCGGCCGCGGCGAGCTATCTCTTCAATTGGCAGGCAACCTTCGAAATAGGGAGTCGTGTCGCCCGGGATGTGAGGTTCGTAAAATTCAGCGGCAAGAAGCGCGTCGATAAAGGCGTCGTATTGATCTTTATTGAACGGGCAATTGATGTAATCGTCGCTGCCATCGAGCGATTTACCGTAGCGGGATGCGCGGAATGCGACAGACATGTCGACGGAATCGGCGGCCACGATGGGGCTGATGCTGTCATAGAAAAAGAGCCTGCCGGAGCCCGTGATGCGGGTAATTTCCTGAGCGAGCGGTTCACTGGTTAAAGGACCGCTGGCGACGATAACTATGCCCTGGGGCGGCAGCGATGTTACCTCACCGCGATGAATCCGTATGCGCGGGTGAGATTCAATGGCCTTCGTGATCTTGGCCGAAAACACTTCGCGATCAACCGTGAGCGCATGGCCGCCGGGGACGCGCGCCAGGTTTGCGGCGCGCATAAGAAGAGAATCGAGCGCCCGCATTTCCTGTTTTAAGAGCCAGGGCGCTGAATGAACCTGCTCGCTCTTCAGAGAATTGCTGCAGACAAGTTCGCCGAAAGAATCGGTTCTGTGCGCGGGCGTTCGCTGGTGCGGACGCATTTCATAAAGGACAACGTTTGCACCGGCTTCCGCTGCTTGATACGCGGATTCGCAGCCAGCAAGGCCGGCGCCAATAATGTGAACTGCTTCCAAATTTCAAGTTTAGATGCCGGCGGTTTGCGAAGCCGACAATTCGCTGCGCACGAGCGGGGCAAGTTTACTTCCGAGGAGCTCAATAGCATGCATCATTTTGCGATGGGGAAGAGTTGATACGCCCATTTGGAATGTGATTCGGGAGATGCCGCCCAGAGCTTCGTTTACGTATAGAATCTTTTTGGCCACTGTCCCGGCATCGCCGATTAGCAGCGCGCCGGTTGGGCCGCGTGCCGCATCGAATTGCGCGCGCGTTGTGGGCGGCCAGCCGCGTTCCTTGCCGATCTCAGTGAACGTGTGCGCGTAACCAGGATAAAAATCGTCGGCGGCCTGCGCAGTTGTGTCCGCAAGAAAGCCGATGGAATGCAGACCGACGGTTAATTGATCGGGAGAATGGCCGGCGCGGCGGCCCGCTTCGCGGTAGAGATCGATGAGAGGGCGGAAGCGATGCGGCTCGCCGCCTATGATGGCGACCATGAGAGGAAGGCCCAGCGCCCCGGCTCGCGCAAACGAAGCCGGCGTACCGCCGACGCCAATCCAAATAGGAAGCGGGTTTTGCAGAGGACGCGGATATACAGCTTGGCCAGTGAGGGCGGCCCGATGCTTGCCGGACCAGTGGACATGAGTGTTATCGCGAATGGCGAGCAGCAGATCGAGCTTTTCCGCGAATAGCGAATCATAATCTTCGAGCTTCAGACCAAAGAGCGGATAAGATTCGACGAAGGAGCCGCGTCCGGCGACGATCTCAGCACGGCCGTGAGAGATCAAATCGAGAGTTGCAAATTCCTGAAATACACGCACCGGGTCGGCGGCGCTGAGGACGGTTACAGCACTGGTGAGCCGGATGTTCGTGGTGCGGGTTGCAGCGGCGGCGAGGATAACCGCAGGAGCGGAATCTAGAAATTCCGGCCGGTGATGTTCGCCTATTCCGAAGACATCGAGCCCGGCCTGATCGGCCAATTCGATTTCCTCAAGCAGGTGGTGAAGGCGCTCTTCGGGGCTGGCGGTTAGATTGGCAGCGGGGTCTGGAATTGCAGCCGCGAAGCTGTCGATGCCGATCTGCAAACTAGTCGGCTCCTACCAACACGACTGGTGATTGAGACACTCTCGTTCGATGCTGCGATCCGGCATTAGTTTCAGCGAGGAGTTGGCCGCACCGTCAATGTAACGCGATAGTTTGTGCCGCATCTAAATAACGAAGATGGGCAGATGTATTACGCCCATTCTTTAAGGAGCTTTAATGTACAGATTTTTAGGTTCGGTTGTCTTGGCCGTGAGTCTGCTTGCGCCGGTAGGAACATTGTACGCGCAAGATCATCACGATCAAGCTCCGACACACCAGTGGAGCGACAGCGAGAACGACTCTTGGCATCAATACTTAAAGGAGCATCACAAGAAGGATCACGATTGGGCCAAGGCCAAGAAGCGGGAACAATCGGACTATTGGAAGTGGCGCGATCAACATAGGGACTCGCACTAATCGCTTTCTTTCAGTCTGGTCAAACGTGGCGCTCAGCGACCGCAAAATCAAAAGCAAAGGCAAAGGCAAAGTAAGCGCCGCTCACCGTGATATTGCGGCAAGAGCGGCGCGGACTTCTTCGATAACCGCCGTCCATTCTCCAGACCGCTTCTGTCTGAATAACCGGGCGGTGGGATACCAGGGTGAATCGTTTCGATCCAACATCCACCGCCAATCCGCTTTGAACGGCAGCAATATCCAAACTGGACGGCCTAGCGCTCCAGCGAGGTGGGCGGTCATTGTATCCACGGTGATTATCAAGTCGAGGTTCACGATCAAAGCGGCGGTATCGCGAATGTCGGTGGTGTGGATCTCCAGATCACAAATGTTTGCGAAAGAGTACAGTTCCTCCGAATCAGCCCCCTTTTGGAGCCCGTAGAAAGTGCAAAGGCCGTCGCTCCTCGTGAGCTGGGATATTTCCGTAAGAGCGAACGAGCGGGCTGCGTCCCAAGGGCCAGCCTGCCAGGAGATACCGACTCGCAAATTGCCTCCCCGTCGGCAAAAGCCTGCTCCCCAAGCGGCGCGATCCTCGGGAATATGGATGTAGGGGGTTGTGGAGGGCAGATCGGAAGCGGTGGAACGGAACGCCCTGGGCAGCTCCGTTACTTCCATTTGCATATCCCAAGCCGCGTCGGGCTGGTCCCAAGTGAACACCCGATCCACGCCGGACACACCTTCCAACAGAGTTACAAGCTGGGGATGGGTCTGAACGCTAAGGCGGCTGCAGGTCCGTTTCAACAACGGAGCATACCTGATGAACTGAATTGCGTCTCCCAACCCGTGCAGACAACGCAGCATTACCTGCTTGCCGCTCCATGAACTCCCGTCCCAAAATTGGCCGGGAGATTTGGAACCGCTTTCGGCGATCAGATCACTTTCCTGCCATGCTCGCTCGAACCGGCCAAGCAACATCCAACAATCCCAGCGGGCTGCCGCACACTCTGTGATGCCGTAGCCATGGCGCTGGGCAGTATCAAAAAACTCAAGCGCCCGCGGAACGTCTCTGCGTTTAAGAGAACGGACTCCTTTCGCATACGCAGCAGACGCCAGTGCGGCATAATCGGAAATTTGCACGGCAGATGCGACGTCAACTTGCATACCGCTTAGTCATCTGCGAGCAGAAATCCGCAAACCCTTGTGTGTTCTTTGGCGGACTCGTGTGATTCGGGGCCAAACCCAGATGCTCGGGCGTGAAACAAAAAGTAAGGGTAACGTCAAATCCATCCAGCATTGCCATCTGACGATCAAACCATTTTTCGGCGTCCGGGCGGAAACTGTCCGCCCAACTAAGGCCGGTCCTAAGCCGGCGAACGCCGAGTTCTTTAAGGAGGTCCACGGCACTTTCAAGCCGGGGGTCTTCAAAATGAAACCACTGACAAATCCCGAACTCCGGGACGTACTGCCCGAAATCGTGGAACGCCGGCTTTCTGGTTCCATCCTCCCGAACGAGCCCCATATAGAAATGCCGGTAATAGGAAGATCCTTCAGCTTCCCGATGCCGCGTCGTCGCCGGCCAAGTGCGAGGCAAATCGTACAAGCTATACCAGTGAATGCGCTCCACCCGGCCAATCAGCAGATCTGCGGTGCGTTTCAATCCGAACACCTGAACTTCATCGGCGCCAAAGGTAGACACACCCACCTCCGAGATCCACAGCGGAAGTGCCGTAACGGCTCTGATCTCTTCAAGCTTCGAAGGCCAGTCGTTTATTGTCCAATGGTTCCAATCGAGCGGAAAACCGTGGAGCGCCACCACGTCAACATGCGATAGAACGCACTGGCGCTGCAGGTTCCAAAGAAAATGGGGATCGATGGGCGAGATTCCTCCCAAAACACGCGGCAGCGACGGGTTCTCAGCGCGAATGGCAATTGAAGCCTGCTTCACCATGGTTGAATAAATGGCCCAGTCCGGATCTAACTCAAAATTCCAATGTGACAGGTTATTGGGTTCGTTCCAGAGCATGACCGCCTCAACCATGCTGTTGCCTCCGGCAGATATAAACTTCTTCTTCGGGCCGTTGCAGAATATCAAAACCCGCGCTTCTCAACATGGCTTCCACGCAAGCGCGATTGGGTATCCACCAATTTGTCGGATCGTCCGCGTAGTTGTGTTCGACAAAGTGCATGATTGGATAACCCGCAGTATTGAAAATATCCATTTCGGTAAAAGGATAGTTGTTTTCTAGAGGCAGGATGTTCCGGCTGCCACGTATTAGAGATTGAAACACTAGTGTCTCCTTTACGGAATGCTTATGAAGCAAATCAAGGGCAAGCAGCGGATGGCGGAGGTGATACAGCACACCCATGAATAAGACGATGTCGAATGTTTCACGCAGGGCTGCTACGTTGTAAACATCCAGCTCCCGGAACTCGATATCCAGCCCGCTGACTTCAGCGGCGAATCGCGCCTGTTCCAGATATCCAGGATCAGAATCGATGCTTACGACCCGTGCGGCGCCGCGGCGTTTCATTTCAATGGAGTAGAAACCTCCGTTGCAGCCGATATCCAAAACTGTCTTCCCGGTAAGGTCGGCTGGAATACTTGCCTCGAAAACACGCCATTTGCAGGAAGGGTAGTCACCCAGGAAGTGATTAGGCGCCGTTTGTACTCCGCCGAGATTGATGTTATGAAACCATTCGCCGAGTTCAGATGCCCGCTTGCGGATCTGTTCTTGGTCCATTGCCGCCAGAACGTTCACTTCTCAACCTCCACTTCAATTGAAACTGCGTCCGCCGTGCCAGGCCGGCTCAAAACTCGCATTGCCTCCATGTATCCATCCATGGTGCCGACATCGACATAACTGCGGCCGGTTCGGAAGCCATGTGCGACACCTCCTTTGCTCAGCCATGCATTGATCAGAGTTCCTATATATTCATCAGCGCGATCGCGATCGCACCACAAGCTGTATAACTCCTCTAATAAGAATCCCGGCATCTTGAACGCGCCCCAAATCCAATGCGTGGACGGCGAAGGATGCTTGACCTGGATCTCGAGAACACGGTCGGAGCCGTCCAGCACTACGGCATCAAAATGCTGCGGGTGCTGCACCGGAAACAGCAGGAACGAGAGACAATCGTCCGGAAGGCTCTTGAATCCGTCCTCCGGAAACCAGATAGTGTCAGGCAGGCCAAGCAAAACCGGGCTATGTCTATCGATCACCGGCAGAGCCCGGAAAATGGAATCGCACAAACCCGCCGGGCTAGGTTGAATTACATAACACAACGATGCCGAATAGGCCGAGCCGCCGTAGTACTCCAGAATGTCCGATTTGCCGGGAGATATGACGAAACAAATCCGAGTAGCACCGCCAAGCACAAGGCGTTCCACAAGATAATCGCTTACCGCCCTGGGCCGGTGCAATCCGTTCGTGTTACCGCACACCGGGAGCAGTTCTTTTGAGAATGCCAGCGGTTGGATGCGCGTACCCTTTCCCGCTGCAGGAATAATGCCCCACATTCAACTGGCCTCCGCGGCAGAGTTTTGAAAGTCGCTCATGATCACCTTGAGTTCCTGCGCCCGAGCATCAGCCGTGTGCTGTTCGAGCGTTCTTTCCCTGGCTGCTTGGCCGATTCGCTTCAGTTCTTCGGGAGATCTTTCCAATGCGTCAATCGCATCCTGTGTATCGGATGCAATCAAGATATCTACGTTCGGTTTCAGGAAGCGATCCAATCCGGGCCAATTGTCGCTCAAAATAGCGGCTCCACAGGCCGCGGCCTCAAACAGCCTGCCGGAAGGACAGTAGCCGTTATCGGCCATCGCCTGCCGCGTCACGTTCAGATTCAGCCGCGAAGAACAATAGAAGGCCGGATGATCGGCAGGCGAAACGTGGCTTTCCAGAAAAATATTGGGCTGCCAAGGAAAGGTATCGTCGTACATGGACCCGCCGAGCACGAATCTGCGATTGGGGAACTGCTTGGCGGGCTCGACAAACAGCGAGACAAGGCGAGCGTGGCGGTCCTTAGCGGACGTTCCCAGATAAGACAGATCGGCGGAATATCTTTGTCCTGGGGCTACAGGATAGTGGGTTGAAGGGTCGACACTGCCATAGAGCGGAGCAACGGCCCTTGCCCCGAGGATATTCCGCAGCTTGTCAAGCGCCGGTCCTCCCGCGTAGCTAAGGGTTAGATCAAAGTCCCGCAATCCACGAGGGCCAATATAGTCAACCGGCTGACCACGTTCAAGCCGGTCGAGCGTAATTGGCGTATCCAAATCGTAAAAACACCGCACCTCGGCCGGGGAATCCAGGACCAGATCGGACGCGGCGAGAGCATCGGGGCAGTAAGAGGTGACCATGGCTACGTCTGCATCGGCAAGCTGCTTCCGGGCAATCAAGGCCGCCTCCTCCCAATTGTCGTAGAAAAGGAGATGTCCCTCCGGAAGGGTAAACAAATCGCGAGTGGCGGCATAATACGGCACGTCCCGCTCAAAAAAAACAACGCGATGCCCACGCTTGGCGAGAGCCGCACATAAGCCTCGCCACAGTGTTGCGTGGCCGTTACCCCATGATGAGCTTACGGACAAACCGAAGATGACGAACTTCATACGGGCATCTCGACGCCATAGTTCAAGCACAAGACAGATGGAATGCCATCGGAAAACCGAACCAGAGACACGGACGCGGGCCTAAGCTCGAACCTCAGAATCAGATCAAGAGGCATGCCGAGATAATGAGCTACCAGCGCCCGCAAGGGGTCGAGATGACTTACCAGCACAACATTGCCGATGTCGTGCCGGCTGCGGAGTTCCTCTACTTCACGGAGCATTCGAGTTTGAACCTCAATCATTACCTCGCCATTCGGCGCCCGGACTAAGCTCCTAGCCACATTGAAACGATGCCATTCCGAATCGTCAGTCAATTCGGCAAACGTACGGCCCTCCCACTCCCCAAAGTGAATCTCTCCCAAAGTCTCGCGAATCGCCGGCGTCAATCCATGTTGCACTGCGATGGCCTCCGCCGTTTCAACCGCCCGTTCCAGGGGGCTCGTGTAAATCGCTTGTATTGGCAGGCGAGAGAGAGACCGGGCGAGTTGTTGCGCTTGTTCCTTTCCCGTTGCATTCAGCCTGTGGCCGCTCTGCCAGCCCGCCAGCGATTTTCCCACTGCGTCCGTTTCGGCGTGCCGCACCAGGAGAAACGTTGTCATCTATCTCCTTCAAATAACCTTCGAGTTGAGCCGCCCGCGCCGCCGGAGAATGTTCCGCCAGCACTCGCTTGCGCGCCGCTAATGCAAGGCCCAAACGTTCCGGCTCCGGATAATCACGCAGATAGCGGAGTACATCCTCGCCATTCCGCGCAACCAATATCTCTCGCCCAATTCTAAAAAAGCTGTCGAGGCCTTCCCACCAGTCGCTAATGACGGGTACGCCGCACGCTCCAGCTTCAAAGAGGCGAACACTGGGGGAATAGCCGGTCTTTTTCATTGCTTCCCGGGTGATGTTCAGCGTAAAGCGTTGAGCTCCGTAAAAGACGGGGTGCTCCCGAGGCGAGAGGTGGATGGTCCGTTCGACATTTCGAGGCCATTTGATGGCCGTTGGATATTGGGGTCCAACCACTGCAAACCGGCCTTCTTTCCATTTCACGGCCGGATCAAGCAACAGCGCATCCAAAGAGGGTTGGCGGTCTGAGCTGTACGTCCCCAGATATCCTAAATCCCAGCTTGTGGGTTGATTCAACGGTTTGTACTTGTCCTGATCTATCGAGCAGTAAAGAGGGCGGGCCATGGGGGAACCATAACGCGTCTCGATTTTCCGCAAAAGTGGACCGCCTGTAAACGACAATAGGCGTGGTAGCGCCGAATCAATTCGGGCGTGATATAACCGGCGTTCCCCTCCTCAAGCTTGGCCATGGTGATAGGAGTATCTATGTCGTAGAACACACATTTACCATTAGCAACGGAAGTCACCCATTCCCCAATGCGAATACCGTCTGGAACATACGATCCGACGATTACTACGCGCGCCGATCTAACGGCCGCTTCCAAACCTGTCATCAACTCGTTCAGATCTTCATAGATCACTGTCGCGGCGCCGTCCGGATGCGGATCGTCGCGGTTTCCCGCATACCAAGGTGCATTGCGTTCAAGAAATAGAATTCGATGACCTCTGGACGCGAGCCCCTTAATCAAACCGCGCCAGGTAGTAGCATGGCCATTACCCCATGAAGACGTAACCGTCAGCCCGAAAATCACGATGTCAAACGCAGCGTTCACGGCGTTACTCCGACAGGCTCAGTCTGAGAAACGCCTAGCAGGGCGTCGATCTGCGCCGCGCGGTGAGCATAGGTATGTTCGGCTAATACCCGCTGATAGGCCGCACCGCCAATCTCGGCTGCTTTGCGGCCAGTGAGCGAACTCAAATGTTCAACAACCTCATCGCCCGTTCGCGCCGCGAGAATCTCTTTTCCCGGTTCGAAGAACAGATCGATTCCCTCCCAGGAATCGGTAATCATGCAGGCCGCCGCTCCGGCAGCCTCAAAGACACGAGTTGCCGGTGAAAATCCATAGCGCGCCATGCTCTCTCGGGTGACATTCAAAACAGCCCGGGGAGTTGAGTTGAACGCATTATGATCCCGAGTATAGACGTGGTTGTAATATGTGACGTTTGAGCTCTTCGGTTTGTCGTCCCAGCCGGAGCCTCCTAAGAGGAAGTGAAACTCGGGATGGTGTTCCGCCGGCGTCAAAAAGAATTCCTCCACACGCGCCTCGCGGTCTGGGAGGCGATTTCCGAGAAATCCCAGGTCGCCGAAAAGCGCTCGTCAGGAGCCACAGGGAAATGAGTATGCGCGTCCAAGGCGTTGTAGATGGGAACGCACTGGCGTGCTCCCAGGGCACAATAAGCACGAACTACCGGCTCGCCGCCGCCGTAGGTAAACACTGCGTCATACCGCGGGATAAGCGGTATAAACGGATCGTCGGAGTCGTTGAGTAACCGGTCCAGAGTGGCAGGCGCATCCACATCCCAAAAAACCACCGAATTCGAGCTATTCTTGAGACCGGCTACGGCCTCTTCCAAAAGGTCGTCGAACACTCCGACTCCGCTTGCCTTGACAATCAGGTCTGAGCCTCGGGCACTCTCGACAGCCCGGAGCGCGGCGTTCCGCTCGGCCGGGTATACGACAACTGCGGCCCAAAAGGGGTCGTCCATGTCCCGATGCGCCTGCCGTTCCCAGGCATCCGGCTCATAGAATGTTATACGGTGCCCCCGTTCGAACATTGATCGGACAATTCCGCGATAATAAGTGGCAGCGCCATTCCAGTAAGCCGAAACCAGGCTGGAACCAAAGAAGGCGATCCGCATCGTTAATTCCTTCCAGCCGATACGGCGAGTTCCAACGGCGACTCGATGAACGAGAGCAATTCATCGACCCGGTGGGCGCAAGTGTGGCGCGCCCGGATTGTTTTCAACCCATGCGAAGTGAGACGCCCGGCAAGATCAGTTTCATTCAGAACTCTCGCTAGCTGCGACACCATTTCTCCTCCGTTCCCCGCAAATAGGAGATCGTCACCAGCGTTAAATAGATGCTCTGAATCAGTCCAAGGGGCGGAGATCAAAGGAATGCCGCAGGCCATTGCCTCGAAATGGTCTTATAGTCGGAATTCCCGGCAGAGCGTCCACATAAGGGCGGCGCGGAACATGGATCGTAACGCGGTATCTGGCGAACACCTCCGGCACTCTATGATTCGGCAGCCATCCTCCGTATTCGATGCCCGCATCGGCAAGTTCCTGCAAAGCCTCCTTCGGATACCTGACGCCGTAGACACGAGTTTTTAATCCCAACTGCTTCACGGGTTCGATAAGAAATTCGCGCAGAGCGTCAACACGTTCGTCGTCTCCCCAATTGCCGATCCACACCAAATCGCCATCCTTACGATCCGAAGGCAGAGGACGGAATATCCGAGTGTCGGCTGCTTCATGCCAAGTCCACGCATTGCGAGCCCACCCACGCCTCAGATACGCATCTCGAATGACCGCGCCGTATGCCAGCACCCCATCAAAGTGGCTTAAGTCATAGGCCGCCATAGCATGCCGTTCAGTCAGGCTGCGGTGATGAGTGTCATGGAAGTACAACTGGTAATCGTGGGTAGCCCGGTGCGCTCCAATTTCCGCAATCAACTCGGGGGAATTCCATTCATGCGCGATAACCACGTCGGCCCAACGCAGAGTCTCATTGAGATCGAGTGTCTGTCTGTCATATACCGTGCTGGTGAGATGCGGATAAGCAGTGTGGAAATCGTCCAGGGCCGCTTGTCCATGCTCCCGCAACAGATTTTGCCGGCTCCAGCTATCCTCAGGTTCAAATATATTTACCCGGTGACCGCGGCTCAGCAGTTCCGTGGCAATGCCTCGCAAAAAATGGGCGTTGCCGTGATTCCAGTCTGATACCAGCGAGTGGGTGAAAATCACGAAACGCAAGCAACCCTCCGGTTCTCCGTGCGGTGGACTTGGCGGGCACGCTGGTAGGTGGATATGTATTCAGATACCATCCGGGACCGGGAAAACTCGCTGGCCCGAGCGGCAGCCCGCCTTGACATCCCCTGCCTATAGTTCGAATCCCGAATTAGTTCGGTCAACGCCGTTCTGAGCGACACAGCGTCGTCTGGATTGACGAAGACCGCGTTATCCAACCAGATTTCACGAAGACTGGGAATGTCACCCAATACGAGTGCGCACCCAGACAGTGCCGCCTCTAGAATGGATAGTCCGAAAGGCTCGTAGCGTGCGGGTAGAACATAAATCGCCGCTCGCGAATACCATTTAGCGAGCTCCGTTGTGCTCAGATGACCCAGCAGATGGCAATCGTTAAGAAGCTGTGGTGGTTTTATTCTGATGGCCTGTGCCGCCCGCAAGATACACCGGCCATTCAAGATGCGGAGCAAGACTTGCAAGTGCCATTACATTCTTCGCCTCGTCCCACAATCGTCCGGCGGACAAAATGAACGGCTCTTTATCGCCGTTGTTGGAACGATTCATGCTCCACGCCGTTGTAGATGGCGAATGATTGCCCTAGCTCTGCGCCAAAGTATTTTTGTACATCGATCAAGGCATTTTGCGAAGGAGCTGTGAGCACTGTGGCCGCCGAGAGGGAGGATTTCACTTCCATCTGGTACCGCAGCCAAGCGGATGGAAGAACGGAGCCTTTTACCGCCTCCCACCAAGCTGCCACCGAAGAATGGACCGTGGCAACAACCGGTACGTCCTCTATCAAATCAGCATGACAAAGAGTATTCAGATGAATCAGATCGGGCTGCTCTCGCTCCACGACTTGCCGCAACCAACGTCCTGCACCGCGAATGTCCTCCCAAGGCTCATTCATCCATTCGAGCTTCGAAGCATGATGAAGCCAGCGAAGCCCGCCGATAGCGGAGGCTTGTATTATCTGTGAACGGGAAACCGAGGGCCCAAAGCTAGCAAGGCATACGTCATAGCCCCGACTGATTAGCCCCGCCGCTAGTTCGAGCGTAAACGTCCACACGCCGCCTGCTGTATCGCCCGTCAAGAGAATTCTTTTGAGATGGTCCTCCTGCATGCCGTTTAGCTCTGAACCTCTAGTTGGATCAGTGTCGAGGGGCGTTGTTCCTGAATATCACTAAAACCGTCGAATTGCTTCAGATAAAATTCGTGCGCCCGTTCCCATGCGCTATCGTCGGGCTTTCCCCAACGTTGCGTATAGTCGGGAGAACCGGGGTACGGGAACAACGGCACCGGCTTGTTCGCCCAAACTCCTCGCTGGAGCAATTGATCACGCCAGGCCTCTACTTCCCGCGGGTCGTCCGATTGGCAATCCAACAAATTGGCCTGAACAAAAGGCACTCGCTCTTTCGCATGAAGCAGCCGGTTAGTAATCTCGGCCGTCGATAGCTTACATTTCTTCGCCAACAGGTCGCGCCCGGTCTCGGTGATGCTCTCAACGCCGGCCTCAATCGAGACACAGCCCGCCTTCCCAAGCAGATCTATCATCTCTGTGCTCCACAAGTCGATTCTGGTCTGAATTCCAAACTTGATGTTCCGAGCGGCTATCATTTCCAGAACCGGACGATAAGCTAAGAAGATTTCATCGATAAAATAAACATACTCAACACCTGCTTCGATCAAGCCGTCAAGCTCTTGCGCCACTATGTCAAGCGGCCGCCGCCGGAATGCATTCCGGAAGTTGTCTTTAGCGCAGAATGTGCAATGGTAAGGGCACCCGCGTGAAGTCTCCATCTCTGCTCCGGGCCCTATTGGCGGTGCGTCGAAGCGATGGTGATGATGCACATGCCGGGTGATCGCGGCAGAATCCCACTTCAGAGCAGGCAGCTCGTCCATGTTGCAGGCATGAACTCCACCCTGTGTGCGAACTCCGTTTGGAACGAGATAACAAATGGATTCGATGTTTGCCCAGTCTCCGCTTAATTTGGGCAAAACCTCCTCGCATTCCCCCGTAACCACAATATCGGCGCCCAGCTTAGATAGCGCGGCCCTGGGAGTTGTGGAGGCGTGCGGTCCCACTCCAACCAATTTGCAGGGCAGATCTCTCAGCGTGTCGAACACCAGCCGGGGTACTCGCAACTCGGGAGGAGCACAACGCCAGAATAGGTAACTGGGCGCTGTGGTGATTACCGCGAAATCCGTCTCAAAATCAGAGACTCTGTCTCGGATCTCCTTCAGAGTCAAATTGTTCAGTTGGCCGTCCACGATCTGCACCTCGTGACCAGCCGATTCCAGCAGCGCGCGCGAGTAGCCGAATTCCAGCGGTAAATGCGGCTCGCGGCAGCCGAAATAAATACTCCCTTCAAAGCTCCAAGGAGGATTAATGAGCGAGAACCGCATGGCTGCCTCCCGACAAAATCTGCGGCGCCGCAGCGCCATGTGCCTCTTTTAACCACTCATAAAGCCGCCGTACGCCTTCTCGAACGCTTACTCTGGCCGCCCAGCCGGTGGCTGCTTTGAATCTTCGGGTATCGGAGACGTAGTAGCGCTGGTCGCCCACTCTCCAATCATCCATCTGTACCTGCGGTTGTCGATTCTGTAATGTGCCGATTAAGTCCAGAAGTTCTATAAGGCTAATGGTGTTGCCTAAGCCTCCTCCGATATTGAAAGCCTGCCCTGATAACATGCGGCAATTTGCCTGAGCCAGCAGAAACGCATCAAGCAGATCATCTACAAACAGTACGTCTCTAACCTGCATTCCATCGCCGCAGATAACAATAGGTTCACCCTTAAGCGCTCGAATAAGGAAATGGGCAATCCAGCCTTGATCCTCGGTCCCCATCTGGTGGGGCCCGTAAATACAGCTCATCCGAAACACAACCGCTGGAATATTAAATGTCCTCGCGTAATCTAGAACGTACTGATCCGCCGCGCCTTTTGAGCAACCATAGGGACTGTGGAAATCCAAGGGCCGTTCTTCGCTGATGCCCGTCCGGAGCACTGCATCTAGCGGTTGGTACCGCGTGCAGTTCTTTTGCAGGCCAAGATCAGCCAGGGCTCCGTATACCTTATTGGTGGATGTAAAGACCAAGGGAGGCGGATTGCCGGTTGCTCTAATCGCCTCCAGCAGGTTCAGCGTGCCCCCGATATTCACCTCGTAATCGTGACGGGGGTCGACCAAACTTGTCGTTACGGCGACCTGGGCGGCAAAATGAAAAACCTGCCCCGCTGAGCGAACGGCGGATTTCAGGTGAGCTGCATCCCGCACGTCTCCTATTTCTATTTTGACCTTGCTGCCATATTTTTCCTGAAGCCAAGCAACATTTCTGTCGACGCCTTTGCGAGATAGGTTGTCAAAAACCGTTACGTCATTGCCCTCACTTAGCAGCCGATCCGCCAAATTCGTCCCAATAAAGCCCGCTCCTCCGGTAATTAACGTGCGTTTCGCGGCAAAACTGGAACGCGGCCGCGCCACAAAGCGGGCCGAGTCCATCACAGACTTCAACCCGCCTTCGGACAAAAGCCGGTGCAGTAACTTCGGGCTAGAGTCTGCGCGAAGTAATCCGTAGTGATAATCCCGCTCGTCGGAATCCTGTGAATTGGGGCTGCCGGCTACAGCGGGCCTGTCGAACAATTCACGCCAATAGATTCGGTCCGCCGGCGCATTCATTGCATCCGCGAAAGCTTGAACTTGCGATTGTTCGTCTCCTCTCCAAGTGGAAAACCCTGCCTCCGTGATCCAAACTTCGGCCTTAACACCAAGCCGCGCCAGGCACTTTCTCACGTCGTCAACTTCCTGTGCCCAACCACGCCATCCAAATTCCACGCTGCTTGGAAATCCATGCACGCCAACAGCGTCGATATGTGAGAGAACGCCACGTTCGTGCATTAACTCCAGCCACTGAAGATTCAATGGCCACATGCCAGGCAGAACTGCCTTTTTCCCCCGTTTATGAATCCAGTAAGCGGCCCCGCCTATCATTTCGCTGAAAATTGTCCAGCCGGGGTCCATTCGCGAGTCCCATTCATTCGGGTGGCCCGGGTTGTCCCAAAGTTCAAGCCACTCAAACAGGTTGCCGAACCGGGTTATCATCACATCGATGAAGTCGGCATAGGCTTTCGGTGTTTGCGGAGGCGAAGAGAATTTTGGCGCAATACCTAGAGAAGGAGGCGTATAAATAAAGCAAGGTAGAACACTGAAATCGGCCGCCAGGCGAGGAAGAAGCCACGCGTACCAGCCATCTCCTTCAGACGTGTACCAATCGGCCCAGCAGATGCCCGTGCGCATTTCGCGTATGCCCAAGGCGCGTGCCGTCGCAAGCACCGACTCCACTCGCTCGTATTCTCCCGGACGAAACCACTCAACTAATCCGGCACTTGGGCTAACGATCTCGGACGCATCGCCGCGCCTCATAACATCAGACCTCTTACCGCGAGCTCTTCACGCGCCTGCATGGCACGGTCGGGGGTCTTCTGACCTTCGAGCCACGCCGCCAGATCGTCTAAGCCCCGCTCCAACGGGACATTAGGTCTCCATCCGAGGACGTTCTTCGCGCGCGAGATATCGGCAAAGCAATGTCGAATATCGCCCACTCGGTATTTTCCGGTTATTTCCGGCGCGAGTCCCGCCGAGCCGAGGCACCGAATGGTTTTACACGCAATTTCACCGACCGTCATAGCCTCACCCGAGGAGATGTTGAAAGCTTGACCGTCGGCCGACTTCGATTCCAATGCCATTCGGCAGGCAGAGGCCACATCATAGACGCTGACGAAATCGCGTTTCTGCAGGCCGTCTTCATAGATCAACGGAGGCTTTCCATTCAGTACTCGCGCCGCAAAGTTGCTGAGGACGCCTGTGTAGGGATTCGAAAGCGCCTGGTAAGGTCCATAAGTGTTAAAGAAGCGCAAAGCCACTGCGCGTATGCCATAGGCGCGGCCAACCAGTAGGGTCATCATCTCCTGGTCGAATTTCGATAAGGCATAGACCGATGCCAAGGCTGGCGTTTTATCCTCGGGAGTCGGGATGGGAAGTAAGGGTCTACCCTGTTCATCGGCAATTTCCCAGCTGCCGGTCTTCAATTGGTCGAGCGTTCGAGGCGGAGCGATCCGAGGCTTTCCGTCTGCATCGGAATAAAGCCCCTCGCCATAGACGCTCATGCTTGACGCCACGACCACGGCTTCTACTGGCTTTATACTGAGCGCCTGCATTAACGCGGCGGTCCCGCCGTTATTGACGCTCGTATACTCATCAATCTGATACATGCTCTGACCCACCCCGACCAGAGCCACTAAATTTACAACCGCGTCAATTCCCCGCAGGGATCGTGCAAGTAACAGTGGATCGCGAATATCGCCAACCAGCAGTTCCACCTCTCTGTTCAGGTATTCCGGCCGAAGGCGACCCGGCCCATGCACTTGCGGAACAAGGGCGTCCAACACACGTATTACGTAACCGTGCTCTAAGAGTTCATTCGAAACGTGAGCGCCGATGAAACCAGCTCCGCCCGTAATCAGAACATGTTTATGTGGCATTCTCTTCTCAATCGAAATCAGCAAACATTCTAGGTGCCGCGGAGCGAGTGCGCCAGGGATTCAATTGCAGGAGAACGCACCGATCCCACTCGCCGTCGGCTAGTTTCCGGCATTTCATAGGGGAAAGATTTCGGATTCTGAAAAGAACTGCGGCACAGGTCTGAATGCGGTATTGGAAACGAGCTCGCCCTTAATCGTGGACTTAGAAATTCAAGCCCCCTTTTGCTCGGTAGACAACCGTTCATGCGTTTGCGTTACAACGTGAATACCTTGCTGAGTCGCCGGGCTCCGGCACTGGTACAAACACGCTGAGCAAATTGCCCAGCTAGCGAGATGTCAATTCTACTTGGCGGAGCCGGTACGGCTATGCGGCTTGCCAACCTCGTGCACGATGCCGCGGAAGAACGGTATGCCGAGTACGCCTACGGCCAGAATACTGCCGAAGAGACCCAGCGCCTCATAACTCTCACGCCCTTGGCGCTGCCAATAGACGTCGCTCAAGTTGAGCCAGAGTGCGAATTCGTCCAATGTGAGTGCGGCGGCGACACCGAAGACGAGCGAAGTGAGCCGGCTGATCCAGCCGTCAATTCCGACCCCATTCAGCCACGTATACCCGACGCCCAGCAACAGCAAAATACCCCAAACGAGATGGTGAATGTGGCGTCCATGCATGCTGATATCGTGAAACGGCCCAATGTGGTTGTGGATGGCAAGCGTGATACCGCGCACCACGAGGGCCGTTACGAAAAATCCGACCGCCGCCAGAAAACGTCTTTCGCGCCTGCTGTCGGCTAGTTCAGAGCGGTAGATACGCCAAATGCGCGGGTGCGAAACGATGGCCGCCAGCAATGCCAGCGTGATGGCAATTAGCGCCGGACCTATCCAAAAACTTCTATGCAGCCAGGGCATGCACCAACCCTTCGACGGTATGCGTCCGAGCCTCCGTCGTCACACGCAAGCTGTGGTTTTCCACCGTACGCGAGGTCACTGGGCCAATTGTAGCGATGCGGATGTTTTTCAACACCGGGGCGCCAACCAGTTGCAGTAAATGGTCCACCGCGGAGGAACTGGCGAATGTGACCCAATCGGGAAGAGGGTCGCGGAACACTTCCTGTGCTCGTTGCGCGGCGCCTTCTGGGATGACGTTGCGATAGGCTTCCACGACATCCACGGTCGCACCTCGTTTTCGCAACTCCGCTGGGACGACATCGCGAGTTACCGCGGCACTTGGAATCAATACTCGTTGGCCGGCCAAATCGCCACCGAAGCTGTCTACCAACGATTCCGCGACATACTTTTCGGGAGTCACGCTAACCTTAAAGCCATTGCGTTCAGCGAACTTGCGGGTAGCGGCGCCGACCGTTGCTACGCGTGCCCGGCCCGGGGTGATGCTGCCGAAGGCCGAGATGCTGTTGACACTGGTGAAAATAATCCAGTCGTACAGGTGAGCTCGCGCCCGCGCCTCATCGAGCGGTTCTGTTTTGGAGGGAGGCGCTATCCCAATCACCGGAACAAAAATCACCTGCGCTCCCAACTCGCGCAGAGGTTGCGCTAATTCTTCCGCTTGATGAGTCGCGCGAGTGACCACAATTCGGAGACCGGTCAGCATGCTTTAAGCAAGTCATGCGCGCCTATGGCGGCCAGATTGGCAGCGACGCGAGCGCCCAGTTCCTGGGCGAACTTTGCCGGTCCAGTTTGTTGGCTCCGCAGGGACGCCGAGCCGTCCGGCGCTACGACGATAGCTGTCAAATGCAGCAAATCGTCGCCTTCCGCGAATGCGCCCACAGGCAACTGGCAACCGCCGCCGAGGGCAGCCAGCACGGCGCGTTCACACTCAACGGCTCGACTCGTCGCCAAATCGTTCAACAGCGCGCAAATTTTGTGAGCCTCGCCGCCGGTGCGCGTCTGAATTGCGAGCGCTCCCTGGCCCGGAGCAGGGCACATTTCCTTGGGCATGAAGATCTGGGCAATTTCGCCTTCCAAGCCGAGACGTTTGAGCCCGGCGACGGCCAGCAGAATTGCATCGAATTGGCCTTCTTTCAATTTCCGCAGGCGCGTATCGACGTTGCCGCGAATGGGCTCGGTCACAAGGTCGGGCCGCAGCAGTTTCAACTGGGCGCTGCGACGCACCGAACTTGTACCCACGCGCGCGCCGTGTTTCAGTTCTTGCAGCGAACTCCCCACCAGCGCATCGAAGGGACTTTCCCGCTCCGGAATCGCCGCTATCGATAGGCCGCCGGCATCTCGGTGGGTAAATCCTTCAAGCTGTGAACCGCGAGATCGATCTGCCCCGCCAACAGCGCTTCTTCAATTTCTTTTGTGAACAGGCCCTTGCCGCCCGCCTGCACCAAAGAAGCCGTCTGCAGATGATCGCCCGTGGTTTTGATGATTTCGATGCGCGTTGCAATACCCGCCTGCTCCAAGCGCGACGCAATATGCCGGGCCTGCCAGAGAGCCAGTTGCGACCCGCGTGAGCCGATGGTCAATGCCATTTTGTTAACGGCTACCCAACCGGAACATGCGTCGAACGGCGCTCACCAATTCGGCATCGGTTCGCGGCGCTTCGCCCGCTTGTTGTTCGCTGGCTTGGCGGCGCATCTCGGAAATCGGCCCATGCGCAATTTTATTCACAATGCCGCGCGTCATCGCTTCCAGAGCCTCTTGTTGATCGGTGCTCAGTTTCCCCAGCCGCCCGCGATAGCGGTCCAATACGTCACGCCGAATCGCTTCCAGTTGCTCTTGCAGACTGACGATGGTAGGCGCAACGTCGCGCTCCCGCAGCTTTGCTTCCAGCCGGTCCACCTCATCGGAAACGATGCTCTCGGCTTGTTCCGCCACGCCTTTGCGCATGCGGAGGTTCCGTTCGGTGAGCCGTTGCAAATCGTCAATATCGTAGAGAAAAGCGTGCTCCAGTTCGGCGACCGCGGATTCTATGTTCCGGGGAACGGCAATATCAATCAGGAACATAGGCTGATTCTTTCGCGCTTCAATGGCGCGCCGCACCACATCGCGCGTCAATACGTATTCGGGCGCTGCCGAAGAGGTGATTACGATGTCTACTTCCGCCAACCTTTGGGGAAACAATTCATAGCGCACCACCTCGCCGTGGAAAATGCGCGCCAGCTCTTCGGCCCGCTCCGGCGTTCGATTTGTAATCAGAATTTCCGCCGCGCCCGCCCGTATCAGGTGCCGCGCCGCTCCTTCCGACATCTTGCCCGCGCCTATAATCAGCACGCGCTTCTTGTGCAGCGATCCGAAAATCTCGCGCGCGAGTTCCACCGCCGCATAGCTCACCGAAACGGCATTCTGGCCAATTTCCGTTTCCGAACGAATGCGTTTGGCCACGGTAAATGCGCGCGTCAAGACGGCGTCCAGCGCAGTCCCGATGGTTCCCTGGTCGCGAGCCTGGGCGTAAGCCTGCTTCAGCTGGCCTAAAATCTGCGGTTCGCCCACAATCATCGAATCCAGACTCGAAGCTACGCGAAACAGATGGCGGATGGCTTCTTTGTCTTCGAATAAATAAAGATGGGGACGCAGATCATCAAGGGCGACACCGGTACGGCCGGAGAGCAGCGATTGAACCAGCGTTTCAATTCCACAGCCATCGTCCAGCGCCGCAGTTACTTCCACCCGATTACAGGTTGAAAGAATGAGCGCTTCCTTAACGCCGCCGGCCTGGATGGCCAGCAGCGCGGCTGGTATTTCGTCAATGCGGTAAGCCAGCTTCTCCCGAAGTTCCACGGGAGCGGTGCGGTGGTTCACACCTGCCAGCACGAGCTTCATCTTGTCCAGAAGCTCCTAAGCGTCACATGTGTAGCCCAGGTTATTAAGGAACAACCCAGAACACTGACGGCAAGCCAGGCGATCCTGCGTCCGCGCCATCCGGCCGAGACCCTCAGGAAGATCATTGCGAGATAAAACGCCCACGTAAAAAGAAAGAACCCGATTTTGGGATTACCGATCCACGCTGTTCCTTCTTCTATGAAGGCCCAGATCACCCCGGTGATTGTGCCGACGGTAATGAACACGAACCCCGTATTCATCGTTTGTGAAATTATACGGTCTATCGTTCCCAGTGGCGGAAGTCTATTGGACGAGGGAGTTACTCGCTTTCGCTTGAGCTGGCGCTCTTGGAGCAGATAGTAAATCGATGCAACCGCCGCGAAAATCAAGGCGGCATAACCGATCAAAACCGTCGATATATGAATGACGAGCCAGGTGTTCCGCGCTTGCGGGCTCCACTTGGCCACCGGGAATTCGGTTGCGCCTATAACGGTCATAAGGAAAACCAACGGGAATAGGCAAACGCTGAATAGCGAGATTTGGTATTGCGTATAGGCCGCCAGGAAAAGTAGTGCGATCAGGAATCCACAGATCGAACTAGTCTCGTAGAAGTTGTTGAGGGGCAAGTGGCCTGTTTCGACCCAGAGTTCAACGATAGACACCAAATGGAATATCGTACCTGCACCAAATGCGATCAGCGCGGGCCGGAATAGTGATGTACTTTTTCGAAAAAGGTAGATCAACGCATATAACAATCCACAGGAATATAGAGCGGCTGCCGTACGCAGCCAGAGAACACTCATATGTCTGGCTCACTTTAAGTATAGAAGCTAACCTCCTCATGTTGGCTGTCTCGAATGCCCGCTTACGATCATCGTAATGGCGGATTGGTGGTGGAACACAGCCTGTCAATCCGTAGATCGGTGAAAGGAAGTGAATAAAGCTTCATGACTGAATATTTGAAGGGCAAGCGCGCGCTGGTAACGGGCGCGTCCAGAGGAATAGGTTTGGCGGTCTCCGAAGCGCTGATGAAGAGCGGGGCGAGCGTGGTGATTTGTTCCCGTACGGACAAACAACTGACTCCCGCGCTCAAGCGCTTACAAGCGTTGGCGGACGGCACTAAGGTGGCGGGGGTGGTGGCAGATGTCGGCAAGCGCGACGATGTGACGCGTCTTTTTGAGCTGGCAGACAAGGAACTGGGCGGTTTAGACATTTTAATCAACAACGCAGGATTGGGTATTTTCCGCCCTGCGGCAGAACTGACTCTGGACGAGTGGGACCAGATGATTGGGACTAATCTTTCCGGTGCATTCTATTGCAGCCGCGAGGCGTTATCCCGATTTAGGGAAGCCGGTGGCGGCTGGATTATCAATATCAGTAGCTTGGCGGGAAAAAATCCGTTCGCAGGCGGTTCGGGCTATAACGCCTCGAAGTTTGGGCTGAACGGCTTCAGCGAGGCGACGATGCTGGACCACCGCAAAGACAACGTAAGGGTCAGCTGCATCATGCCGGGCAGCGTAGCCACTGAGTTTTCGGGTACTGAGGCGAAAGGTAAATCCGATTGGAAGATTGCGCCAGAAGACATTGCAGAGATCGTTATCCACACGCTGTGCATGCCTGAAAGAACATTAATCAGTCGAATTGAAGTGAGACCTTCGCGGCCTCAAAAGAACTAATAAGAAAACCCCGAGAGTAAAAACAACAAAAGAACTCTCCATGAAAGGTGCGCCTTTGACGATGAATCCAAGTAGGAAGCAGCACAGCAGCCGCTTGTGGCACTAAGTTTGCTCCACAATGCATGAGAGCGAATTGAAAAAGCGGATCCAACGGCGAAGAGGCTAGTGACCGACAGCAGGAATTACTTGGCACATGAGTAGAAAGAAGGACCAATACGTATGAGCCGGCTCCGGAAAGTGCTTGACCCGACGCGCACGGGCAAAGACGCCGAATCTCTTGAGAAAACATTACTCAAGCTGATTGTTGGGCAAGATGAAGCGATCGAACAGATCGTGAATATCTACCAGATGAACATTACCGGCTTGTCGGCGCCGGGTCGTCCGGTGGGGAACTTTCTGTTCCTGGGGCCGACGGGTTCGGGCAAGACGCGAACCGTCGAGGCCACTGCGGAAGCCCTTCTCCACAATCCGCGAGCCGTGATCAAGATCGATTGTGCGGAGTTTCAGCACAGTCATGAAATAGCCAAGTTAATTGGCTCGCCTCCCGGCTACCTCGGCCATCGCGAAACTCATCCGCTGCTGAGCCAAGAAGTAATCAACCAGCACCACACAGATACACTGAAGCTGAGCTTTATCCTTTTCGACGAGATTGAAAAGGCAAGCGACGCCCTCTGGAATCTTCTGCTGGGCATTCTGGACAAAGCAACGCTGACGCTGGGCGACAACCGCAAGGTTGATTTCTCCCGCGCCATGATCTTCATGACGAGTAATCTGGGCGCAACGGAAATGAGCTCTCTGATTAATCCGAAGCTTGGATTCCTGCGCGGCGCTGAGAGCGTTGAGCCGGTTAAGACCGGCGAGGAACTTAACAAGAAACTTGCAAGAAGCGGAGTGGAAGCCGCTCGCCGGAAGTTTACTCCTGAGTTCATGAACCGAATCGATAAGGTGGTGGTGTTCAAACCTCTCGGCGAAGGTGAACTGCGGCGCATTCTCGACCTGGAACTGGGTCAGGTGCAGCAACGAATCCTCTATTCCCCTGCTGAGAAGTGCTTCGTGTTCACCGTTTCGGATACAGGCAAAGACTTCCTGCTTGGCGAAGGTATCGATATCAAGTACGGCGCCCGGCACTTAAAGCGCGCTATTGAGCGTCTGCTCGTCCAGCCGCTTTCAAATCTGATGGCGACCCACCAGGTCAGCCCGGGCGATTGGATTCAAGCCGATTTTGATCCGGAGCGCAGATGCCTACTGTTCACCAAAGAAGCCGAAGGTCTCGAAGTACACGCCATGGCGAACTTGATCGGCGAAAATCTCCGCATGCCATCGGTTGCGAGCGCAGCCGCCGCGCACGCCGATTTAGCCAGAAACCGTCACAGCGGGCAAATCTTCAAAGAAGTAACTCACCTTTTACCTTAACGGGCTTGAGAAGGCTTTGTGCCCTCAGGCCCTTTCGTTCTGAACAAGGCATCAGCCCAACGGCCGGGGAGCAAGGCTGGAAACCGACGTCTTTCTCGCTTGCTCCGCCCAAATTTGCTGGCCTTGCGCATCCTGAAGCCAAGCGGCCGAGTAGCGCAGCCGGCTCGCCAGCAGATGAATCGCCGTCACTGCCACGCGCGCGTCTGGCCGTCCTTGCGCGAATTCATGCACCCGCAAATCGAAATAGTTTGCCATTGCAGTCAGCCGTTGTGAAGTGAGGGCGTGCGTCTCGCCGCGATCCGCGGGCAGATACAGCATCGCGTGAATGAGCATCAGCAGGCCGGAAGGGCACCTCTGAGTTTCGCTTCATCACTTCCAGCGCAAAAAGATCGGCCTGCTGCTCGCTATCTTCAGTATTTCGCAGGTGATCGAACGCGTGCAAAAACAGGAACGCCCAAGCGGTAGTCCGTACCTTGGCAAACATGTTCTTAACCGCTGGAGTGTCCAGGGCATTGGCCGGAATGTGCAGCGCGGTCAGCGGCGCTGGATAACGGGCATCTGGGAACGCTCCCGGCGGCTGGTAGTGCAGCATTCCCATATATTCATCCACCGTCTCAGAGCTGTAATGGTTCGCCCACAACCAGGCGTAAGCCTCGGCAAGGTCCTCGGTAAATTGGAGTGTCAATAACGGAAGCGTGAGACGTCCCTTACCGCCGCAGAAATCAAGCGGGTTTAAGCCCATCGCTGGTAATTCAATCTGAACGCCCGCCAAAGCGTGAGTTTCCCGTTCGTTGAGATAAGGACGAATTTCTTTGGCCAGCAGGTCGTCAAGCTGCTCCTGAAGCTGCGGCTTCTCTTTTTCAAGAACCTGAGTATCGTACAGGCTTTCCCAACTCGCGGCAATTACGTCATGCGGCACTAATAGCCCGATGACAGAAAAGAAAAGACAAAGCCGCATGCCTTCAGTCTAAATGCGGCCGCCGCGAAGAGTTCAGGTTGATCCCCAACTTAGCTGTTCGTCGAGAAACAAAACCAGATTTCTGGCGCATCTGTTATGATCTTCTCCGCATGGAGTCGTACTCGATTGGCATCGATCTAGGTGGAACGAATCTGAGAGTGGCGGCCATCAGCGTAGCTGGTGTTGTCCTCGAACGCATTTCCGTCCCGGCTAATTATGATTCGGGTCCTGACCTGATCATCAGCGAAATCGTTGCTGCTGTTAAGCGCATTCGCGAGTGTTCCCAATGCACCGGTCTTCTGCTGCACGGTGTCGGCATCGGCGTCCCCGGCTTCATCGACATCGATACCGGCATCATAATTGGCTCGGCCAACCTGCATGGGTTCGAAGGGTTACCCGTCCGCGATCAGATCCAGCAGCATCTAGGCATCCCCATCGTTCTCGAGAACGACGCCAATGCAGCCGCGCTTGGTGAACTATGGATGGGTGCCGGCCGCGACGTGAAAGACCTGATTCTGCTCACCCTCGGCACCGGCATCGGCGGCGGCATCATCGTCGATGGCAAGGTGTTTCACGGCTCCAACGGCATGGCTGGCGAATTCGGCCACATGACGGTGTTCCCCGACGGCAATCCCTGCGGTTGCGGCAATTCCGGTTGCCTGGAAAAGCATGCCTCCGCCACTGCCATCGCCGCCATGGGCCGCATGATGCATATGGGACAGGAGATCACCACTGCCTCTCAGGTCTATGAACTCGCCCTCCAGGGTAACGACCGCGCCATACGCGTCTTCGAATCCATGGGCCGCGCTCTCGGAATCGCCATCGCCAGCCTTATCAACGTCTTCAACTTCCCGCTGTATCTGCTTAGCGGCGGCCCGTTGCCCGCTTGGAATTTTTTCGCCCCTGAAATGTTCGCCGAAGTCCGGAAGCGCTCGTTCACCTTCGCCCGCACTGGCACCCGTATCGAAAAAGCTCTACTAGGAGCCGACGCCGGGCTCTACGGCGCAGCTTATCTTCCTCTTCAACACGCCTCCGCCATTCGCACAATCCGCACCGAAGTCATTGCCGCCACATAGGGATGCCATTGCAAAATGCGCTCTTTCTTCGCCTCTCTAGTCCCTGCCCTTGATAGACTCAAGAAGAATCCCTTTCTTGCTGTATTTTGACCACAATTCGACCACTCCCCTTGCGCCCGAGGTCTCCGAAGTCTACCTGGCTTCGTTGCGCGACGTTTTTGGCAACCCGTCCAGCACCCACCGCCCGGGCCAACTCGCCCGGCAGTGTCTGGAGCAAGCCCGCCGAACCATCGCCAATGCCTTATCCGTCTCTCCTGCCGAGGTTGTTTTTACCAGCGGCGGCACGGAATCGAACAATCTCGCCATCTTGGGTTCGTTCCGTAACCTTCCCAGTTCGGCCCACATTGTCACGACTGCCCTTGAGCACCCCGCCGTACTGGAACCCTGCCGCCAATTGGAGCGCGAAGGCTTCGCCGTCACCTACGTTGCGAACGCCGTCGCCGTCCCGAGCGCCATCCGCGACGACACCGCCCTGGTTTCCGTCATGCACGCCAATAACGAAACCGGTGCAGTGCAGCCCCTCTCTGAAATTGTCCAAATCATAGCCGCTCGCCGCCGATCCGGTCAGCCGATCTTCTTTCATTCCGACGGCGTTCAAGCCTTTGGCAAAATCCCCGTTACCTCCGTGCCCGACCTTTACTCCATCAGCGCCCACAAAATCCATGGCCCTAAAGGCATCGGAGCATTGGTTGTTCGCAAGGGCACGCCCTTGCAGCGCATTCTTTTCGGTGGCCGTCATGAGCGTGAACGCCGTCCCGGTACCGAGAACGTCCCCGCCGCCTTGGCCTTCGCCCGCGCCGTCGAACTTCCGTCCTTCGACCTCGCCCCGCTGCGCGACTACTTCGAAACCTCCCTTTTGTCTCGCGTTCCCGGCATCGAGATCAATGCCGCCAACGGCCCGCGCCTCCCAAACACCAGCAACGTCCTCTTTCACGGCCTCTCCGCCGAAGCCTTGGTCATCGCCTTGGACATGCGCAACATGGCAGTCTCAACCGGCGCCGCTTGCAGCAGCGGTTCCGTTGAGCCCTCTCACGTTCTCCTCGCTATGGGCCTCACGCGCGATCAGGCTCGCAGCAGCGTACGCTTCTCTTTCGGCCGTTCGAACACCATGGAAGACGTCAGTGTACTTGTCAATGCCGTTGTCGCCTCGGTGAACAAACTCCGTGGACGGGAGGCCCGTCTTGCCGGATAACGCTCCGATAGCCGTCGCCATGTCGGGCGGAGTCGATAGCTCCGTCGTTGCTGGTCTCCTCCAGCGCCAGGGCCACTCGGTGGTCGGCCTGACCATGCAGTTGTGGAACCAGCGCCGTTTGCCCCATCTCACGCCGGAAGGCGGCGCAACCGGCCGCTGCTGTTCGCTTGACGATGTCTACGACGCCCGCTTCGTTGCCTCGGTTCTCGGCATCCCCTATTACGTAGTCAATTTCGAAGAGCGTTTCGAAGAGCATGTCGTCAAGCCCTTTGTTGCCGATTACCTCGCTGGCCGCACGCCCATCCCCTGCACGCTTTGCAATAACTTCATCAAGTTCGATCAGTTCCTCGAAATGGCCGATGGCGTCGGCGCCGGCAAAATCGCCACCGGTCACTATGCGCGTCTCAGCTTCGATGAGGCCGCCCAGCGCTACCAGATGCGCTCGAGCGTCGATACCGGCAAAGATCAAACCTATTTCCTATTTGGACTCACCCAGTCCCAACTCGCCCGTACCATGTTCCCCCTTGGTGGGATGATCAAGCCGGAAGTTCGTGAACTGGCGAAAGATCTCGGTCTGCCCGTCGCCGATAAGAATGATAGCCAGGAAATCTGCTTCGTACCCAACGGCGATTATGCCGCTTTCATCGACGCTTATTTCGAGGAGCAGGGAATTGGTCAAGCCGCCACGCAGGGCGAGATTGTCGACACTTCCGGCCGTGTCGTTGGTCAACACGCTGGGACTCATCACTTCACCGTGGGCCAGCGCCGCGGTCTTCGAGTAGCCGCCGGCGAACCGCTCTATGTCATCTCCACAGAGCCCTCTTCCCAGCGCGTCATTATCGGCCGCGGAGACGAATTGATGAAGACCTCTCTTGTTGCGCATGGAGTCAATTGGCTCTCCATCGCGGCCCCTGTCGCACCTCGTCCCGCTCAAGTCAAGATCCGCAACAAACATGCCGCGGCCCATGCTGCATTGACCCCAACTGGCGACGATTCCCGCATTCAGGTGGAGTTCCACCAGCCCCAGCGCGCTATCACTCCCGGCCAAGCCGCTGTCTTTTACGACGGAGACCTGGTGCTCGGCGGGGGATGGATCGAATAGACTTCTCAGTTGGCGCAACGTAAGAGCTGGATTCAGATTCGAGCCGAGTACCTGCTGGCCTCGGCCTTGCTTTCGGCCCTGAGATTTCTACCCTTGTCAGTTGCCTATAAGTTGGGCTATGCCGCCGCGCGCGTTCTTGACCGCGCTGTCCCCAAACTCCGTCGCGTTGCCATGCAGAATCTGTCCATGGCCTATCCCTCCTGGGACGAAGCCGCGCGCACACGCTTGATAGACGGAGTCTTTCGAACCCTCGGCCGTCTCGTAGTAGCCGTCGCCCGCTTTCCGTCTATCAACACCTCGAACGTTGGAGACTGGATTTCCTGCCGGGGTCTTGAGCACTATCATGCCGCCAAGCGCAAAGGACGGGGCATTCTGGTCGCCACCGCTCATTTTGGTAACTGGGAGCTCAGCGCCTTCTCCCATGCACTCTTGACAGAGCCTATGAACGTCATGGTGCGCCCGCTCGATAACCCGCTTCTCGACCGCTTCGTCGAAGCTCGCCGTACTCTCAGCGGCAACCGTTTGATCTACAAGAAAGACGCCGCCCGCAATGTTTTGAAAGCTCTAAAAAATAACGCGGCCGTCGGCATTCTGATCGATCAAAACACCACGCCTGAAGAGGGCGCTTTTATCGATTTCTTTGGGACAAGTGCGTGCGCCGGCGTTGCCTTCGCCAAACTCGCCCACCATTCGCAAGCCGCGGTACTCCCCGGCTTTGCTGTTTGGGAGGAGAGGCAGCGCCGTTACGTTCTCCACTTCCTGCCGGAGATTCCTATGACAGGAGACGCCGCTTCCGACACCCAACGGATACACTCCGTCTTAGAAGATGCCATTCGCGTGCATCCCGACCAGTGGATGTGGATTCACAGGAGATGGAAGACCCGGCCCCCGGGTGAGCCGGATCTCTATTGACGGCCTATGCCGTGGCAGGTCGCGCCGCCGGACGCTGATCCAGGCCGAGTACCGCTTGAACCACGCCCTTCAGGGTTTCCGGCAATGAGATCTGTCCCGTGTAACTGAGATACTTCCTCCCTTGCTCATCGATGCGCCATTTCACATCTACTCCGAAGGCTGCATCCATTTGAGCGATGGCGCCCGTCACGCGTACGGTGCGTGCCGCCGCACTTTCCGTTACCACAGTGAGTTGGTGTTCACGCGTGAAGTTCCGGACGGCTTCCAAATCAGCCGCATCCGCGCTCAGAGACTTCTCCATTTCATCCCGCGATTTCGCCGGCAACGTCCCCGAAAGCAGTTGGCCGCTCATGTCTTCCGCCATCGCCGGCCGCCGGATCACAAGCGTGACGCTCACCACCAGATTCGGGTCGGCGCTCACCCACTTTCCGCCGCTCTGATGGCTCGGAGCGCTGCCCGCGATGTTGAATCGCTGTTCCTTTACCTGGGTCATACTACTTCCCCGCTTTGGCGCTGGACGATGATGAAGACAAAGCGCTCAACAGCGCCGCACCATTTGGACTGCCCAAACCCGTGCAAGGGTCCCAGCCAGCCGATGCGCTGTAATAGCCCAGTCCGCTATCGTCGTTGCTGCCGCTCGTTATGTCGTTGCAGACCGTCTCGCCCAGTGGATAGAGTTTCGGATTCAGAAAGCCCACCGGCGTCCCTAATTGTTGGTTGATCAACGCAATGAGGCCCGCCCACAAGGGAGCTACCGCGCTCGTGCCGCCCACGACAACGCTTTGACCGTCGACGTTAATTACGTATCCGGTCGCGGGGTCGGCATTTCCGGCGACATCCGGTACGCCGCGGCCCACGAATCCAGTTTCCGGTTGAGCCGGCACTCCCGCCCCGGCTTGGTAACTCGGTACTGCAAAGAAGTTGCTCACTCCGCCGCCCGTCGCGCCCTCGTTGGCGGCCGTCTCATTCCAGACAACCTCGGACGAAATCTGCGTACCCGATCCCGTCAGCTTTGTTCCGCCGCACGCCAGCGCATAGGGGCTTGACGAAGGAAAATCCACGTGCAGTTTGCCGTCGCCCGCGCCATCGCTTGAGCCGCCGTCGCCCGAAGCAATCGTCACGGTCACCCCCAACGAAGCGGCGTCCTGCAGCGCGGCATTCAACGCGGTTAGCGCTTGCTGCGTCCACGATTCTTCAGGTCCGCCCCAACTGATGGAAATGATCGAGACCTTACGCGCGGTGTCGTGTACTGCGTCGGTAATCGCATCGACAAAGCCCTGGTCCGTGTTCGGAGCAAAGTATACGGCAATGTTCGCGCCGTTCGCAATTGAACCCACCACTTCAATGTCTAACTCAACTTCGCCGTCCGCGGCGCCGCCCGGCGTGTTCACGCCTCCATCCACCGAAACTGCCGTGACGCTGGGTACGCCAAGCCCCAGTCCCGTAAAATAAGTTTGCAAGTCGGACGCGTTGTAGCCTCCGCCCAGTTCTACGATGCCCACGGTCTGTCCGGTGCCATTCATGCCGGTTGGGAAGTTATACAGCGTCGCCACTTGGGGTGCCGTAAACGTGGTCGTCGGGGCTTTGGGCTTCTTTTTCTTACGCCGAAAGTGCGGTTTCGCCTGCGGGCGTTCGTCTAACCCCAGCACTGCCACTACGGCGCCTTGTATATCCGCGGGCACGCTGATCACGCCAGTGCGGGCGCGGAAAGTGTTCCCGTCGGCATCTTTATACATCTGCCATTTCACATCGAACACGTTCGCCATGTTGGCCGCAGTCCCTTTCAGCACCACCCGGCGCTTTTCGACGCTCGCCTCTGCCACCGTCAACTGCGCCTGGTGCGCAAAGCTTTCAACCAGCTTTATGTCATTTGGGTCCGCGCCCCGGCTGGCAGGAAAATCCGCCCGCGCTATCAGCTTTGGGACAGGCCCAGGCGAAATTATCGACTGACCTCCGGCGCGGCGCAAGATAACCGTTGCGGAAACCAGTGAATCCGCCGCCACTTTGCCCATCTTGCGATAGGCCGTCGGGGCTTTTCTGTCGCTCCCCGGCAATTGAACTTTATTTTCGAAAGCCATTCGTAAGTTCCTTCACACGTCCTCGGAGGACGTTTAGATATTTATAGCGTCCAGTTTACGCCATATAGGAACTTAATCCAGTGAATATCGTGAGGATTTTGAAGGCTAATTTTGCGAGGGGTAACTGCGCCGTTTATAAACGGCGCAGCGCTGACACCGTAATGAAATACTACGTACGCCGGAGAGCGTGATAAACCACCAGGAAGATCACCGAACCAATTACTGCAACAATCAGGCTTCCTAGATTTAAACCGGTCACCCCTTGCGCTCCAAAAAAGTGGAAAACCCAGCCGCCAATGACCGCCCCAACAATGCCTAGGAGAATGTCGAGAAGAACGCCTTCTCCTGATTTGTTGACTATCTTGCTGCCTATAAACCCGGCTAAAAGCCCCAGCACAATCCACGAAATAATACTCATACAGCCAATCTCCTTTTGCCCCGCAAAGCCTGTGAGCTTAGATTCCTTCGTAACTCAGACACTTTACCCTATCAGAAATAGACTACAAATTTCGCTGACGAAGACATGCGTAGTCCTATTACCGGCCTCAAGACGCGAAGGGATACTAGCCTGGTAGCCTCACTTACTCTGCTTGGCGATGACCTTGGCTTTGATCTTGGTATAGGTGGCTGCGGGTACGATCTTCTTAGTGACAAGGTCGGTCTTAGCGCGGTACGGACGGCCCTTGATGATCTTGTCGGCGTAAGCATCGCCCACCCCGGGTAATGCCTTCAGTTGGTCTGCCGTGGCGGTATTCAGATCAACTAACTCGGCGTCGGGCGTGGCTGCTGCCGCACCTTTTTTCGCCGCTTTTTGGGCGGCCTGTCCGGCGAACGCCATGTCTTGCGGCACAGCGGCGAGCAGGGCCATAACGGCCATTAGGAACAGAGTGCGAATGGATCTCATCTTTGTCTGCAAACTCCTCGTTAATAAAAATAAGTCAGACTTAAGTTCTACTTCATTAAGCCCTTTAATAAGCTCTCGCCCATTTCCAATATATTGGAACCAGCTGCCGGTACTTGGCCGCCTGGGGTTAGATGATCAATCAGACCGGGCAGCATGGCTGATATAGCTGTACTGGCGATTGCCGGAGAAATGCCGAGTTTCGCGGCAATCCCTGCAATTGCATCATTGCCAAGCACGCTTTGGACTTGCTGACCCGATACCGGCTGATTTGGGCCGCTGCCTACCCATGAAGATACCGCTCCGCCCAAGCCCTGCTGTTCGAACGATTGCAGCAAACCGCCAAGGCCGCCCGGATGATTACTCACAGCGCTCAGCACCGCACCGACCAAAGCGGCATTGCCACCCTGTCCGGCACCCCCTAATGCCTGCTCCGCCATTTCGAAAAGACCCATTACGTTACCCGTCTCTCTTTTGAATTAATTACCCGGGAGCGCCGACTAGCTCTTCTTATTGCCAATCTCTGCCTTGGCTTCGTGATAGCCGGCTTTTTTGGCATCGTCTTCGCTCATGAACTTGCCCTGCTTGGTTTTACCGTAATAGCGGCCGCCTTTGTGATACACGCCGCTGTCGGTGTTGACCCACACTTTCCCGCTTGCTTGAGCTGCGCTAATGTCGGCGGTAGAGGCGTTGTTAGCCACGGTTGGCGTCTTCGCAGGCTTGGCGGTAGCCGCCGGTGCGGCCGCTGGAGAAGCCGGCGTGGCCGGAGTTGCCGCCGTGGCCGGTGCGTTGCTCGCCGTATCGGTTGCTTTCTTTCGCGACCGGCGTTTTGACTTGGTTGTCGTATCAGTCGAGCTATTTGTAGCTTGCGCAAAGGCCAACGTTGTGGTCAAGCCAAATGCCACCAACGCGGTTCTTGCAATCATTTTAAGATAATTTTTCATGTTCACTCTCGTTCATCAAATTCGCTAACTAACTTACAACCGCTTCTCTGAGCGGTCCATTGGGTACGACCATACCGAAGCGGTCGAAGTCACTTGATCTGTAGGCGCCGCAGCCAGTCTCGGAATCCAGGAACTTCCAGATAGTAGTCTCCGCAATTCTACCTGATTGATCATTCTACAGGTGCTTTTTCTCCCGAGCGTAACGACAGTTCCAGAGGATAGCTCTTTCTCAAAACCTCCGTGGGGCGTTGTCCGCAAGCCCGATGGCACGGTTATCAATCAGTAAAGACAAAGTTCAGGTTTCGATTTTTCCGAACAGTTTGAATTGGAGGCGATTTTAGGCGGCTTTCTGCCTGGCTTCGGCACAAATTCGGTCGGAAATGGCTTCACGGCCAGGCCGGCGGCTCCGTGAACGATATCAAGGATGCCTTCGCGGCGGCCAATCTCTAAATCGAGGATGGAGATCTGGAAGGCGTGCTTGTCTTGATTGCGCTTCTCCCGTTCGAAGCCAATTCGCATGTCGTGCTCTTGTTTTCTCTGCTTTAAGAGGTCGTTCAGGGCCTTATGGAAAGCATTGTTGTGGGCGATGAAGTAGCGCTGATAGAGCGAGAACTTGTTTTCGTCGGCGATTTCGCCGGTATTGGGGTCTAACGTCGTTTGTTGGAGGCGCAAAGCGCGATCACTGAGCCAGCGAGATTCAGTCATGCGCTCGACTAAGAGGGTTTCGCTTGCGACGCGAGGCCTGTAATCGTTATCGAGATGTTGGAGAAGCGCTTCGAATTCCGCCTGACATTCGCACGGGAGGACGATGAATTTGCCGCCGAGGCCGTGGACGCGGCGGTTTTGGGAGGAGTTGATTCGGCCTTGATCGGTGGTCGGATCGGTGCTTTTTTGCGAGTTGACGTGATTGGCGATTACGTGTGCTTGCGTTGACATTTGAATTCTCCTTTGAATGCGCCGCTGGCGGGCGATTACGGAACCAGGCCGATCTGCAGCGCGGCGGTGTCCGGGTGGATGATTCCGGTTTGAGAATTACACGGAAGGCGAAGCGGGGGTTTGGTAGCTCAGCAACGCTGTTTTGTAAGTAGTTGATTCGATTTGGGATGTAGACGAACTCTTTTTAGTGCGTTTTGTGATCGAAGAAACGGTTCGAAATACGAGATGCCAATGAACTCCGAATG
The DNA here is from genome assembly GCA_963718465.1 of Bryobacterales bacterium. GTDB lineage: Bacteria > Acidobacteriota > Terriglobia > Bryobacterales > Bryobacteraceae > Bog-105. The sequence goes on from CAVQZK010000010.1 coordinate 193,001, forward strand.
GCGGCAATAAAACTTGGTTTAGCCGCACGGTCTGGTCGGGAATCACCGTTGCTAGAATGCGCTGGCTTTTTCTGCACGCATTATAGAGATCGTTAATCCAGAGAGGCATTACGGCCCCCAGTAAAATCGGGAAGTTTTGACGTGCTTACGCCGGGAAGAGAGAACCCGGACGGAATCTGAAGCCATGATGGAGTCGAAAATCATATGCGAAGTAGTATTGAAAAATTCCACTTCCGAACTGAATAGACCTCCTAAGGCGTAAGTAATCTCATTGGCTACCGAGAAATGCGGGAGTTGCGAAAACCGACATTCTTAGGATCTAGGAAAATTGAGAACAGCCGTTAGAAATCAACCATGACAACGAGGGCAAGTACGTTCAAATGAGGGTCAAGACGAAGTCTCCAACCCCTTGCTGACTCTACACACGTTAGGGTGTGGTGCCTAGATACTTAATTTCGCCAGCTTCAATTTTTTCTGTATCGTGGGCAATCCTTCCTTGAACGGAATAACGGCCCACTAATGGGTAAGCTACCAAAATATGCCCCTGACGGTCAGTGATTGCTGAGTTCAACGTTATCTGAGTGGTGCCATCCCGGTTATTAGTCAGGCCCTCAGGCAACACGAAGAATTCTACTCCATTGAGAGTGACGGAGTACTTCTCGCCTTTGCGACGCCAATCGGGCGACGCCAATGTGCCCTTAGTCAATACAATCTCGTACCGTTCAGTATCGGACCTAATCCAGAGCACAGAGCCGGCCAATCCGTTCATAGTATCTTGCCGCGTAAGTAGCAGCTTACCCTCTAAGACATCCGGAAACTTTCCCACGACCTTGGTCTTAGCTGATTTTTGAGGGCACTGGAGAAGTTGGGGCTGAGGCCGAGGCTATTCCGTCAAGCACGGCACGGTCGCCGACCCATTCTCCACCTCCAGCGTAGTGAGTCGGTGATAGTGCGCGGCGTACGCTCGCGGATTTGCTCTCGTCGCCCTTCGTCTGGAAGCCAATGATTCCTGTTGTGCCTCCGCTACGAACCCCGTTCAACGCCGTCTGGAACTCCTCGCGAAGATTGCCTATTGGTATGAGCCCGACTAACCCACCGTCGCTGTTTGTCGGATCTGTGGAGTATTCTCTTGCAACATCCGCAAAGGATTTCCCCCCCTTCAGTTTCTCAAGTACCATTTCCGCCTCCGGCCTTGTATCCACCGTAATGATCCTCAAACGAATTTTTGGCGCCCTCGACTTCGTCGCAATGGAGCACGGCAAAAGCATTCGGCAAAAGTGGCGATTGCCCTTGATCGAATGTTCTTTTCAGCCTCGCCGCGTTATCTGAAAGCTTCCCAACATCGGCCTCTTCAACAGTCGAGCCGCTGTTTGCCGCCGACACCTTCGCCATTAACGCCGGATCTGTCAGCCTCCCAACGGCGGTGCTACGGACGTTGGCGTCGGAATCATCCACCGCGATCTTCGCCAGCAGCGACTGGTCGGTCAGCTTTTCCACGGCGGCGCGCACGGACGTCGGAGCCATAGGCCTTCGCGGCAACCTTCGCCAGCAACGATTGGTCAGTCAGGTTCCCCACAGCCTTTGTCCCGATATTTCCAAACATGCCGATGCGGTCCACTCTCGCTAGCGCAAGTTCCGCCAGCAAAGATTGCTCAGTCAGCCTTGCCACCGCAGCACTACGGACGTTTAGGCAACGCCCCTCCCCAGCGACCTGCGTGAGAACGGCTGGTCAGTCAGCCTCCCCACCGCCACGATGCCAACGTTGCTAGATAAACTCCCGGTATCGTCGTCAACGCAAGCTGTGCCAGCAAGAACTGATTTGTAAGCTTACTTACAATATCGTTTGCAGCAGACAGATCGTTTACGAAGACGCCAACTTTGACAAGCCTTCTGGCGGCGGCAAGTCTGATTTCGCTATTAGCGTTACGCGCCAGAGCGCCCAGGGCTTGCGGATTCCAAATGAGCTCAATTGCGGAAAGCCGCGTATCAACCGGTTCCTTGGAGTTCTTCGCGATCTCAATTATTTCGCGCAGCGCACGCTTGCCGGTATGATTGCACTCCCGGTCTAATTGGGAAAGGTCAGCCAACGCGCTAGCCAGCGGAACAACGATCACCAGCGCCGAGACAAGTCGCCGAAGCCGCGTGGCCAGGAGCGAGGAAGAACGCAACATGAGGCAACCCACTTGACACCCTTAATCCTGAATCACGCGACACAGGTCTCCATTGGGACTGTGAAACGTCTGAATTCTATCACTTTCCTTTCCTTTGCAAAGTTTTGCTCTCCTTCGTTCCGTGGCCACCCGTTGGTATCTCAACACCTGGATTCAAATCGGATCTCCCGCGCTTTCGGTGTCAGGTTAACGACTGTGCTCACCGTCGACGAAGCGCGCGCCCTGCTAAACAGCATCGCCGTCATCCTCAAAACCACCGACCCGGACGGCCAGGTGCGCGAATTGGCCGACATCCCCGGCTTGCGTGATCGCACGCTCATCGGCATCATGGTCTACACGTTCGCCTGCGTCGGTACCGTCCTGCAGATGAAAGTAAGCGACTATTTCGTGCAAGGGTACCGTGGCTGGGTGCGCTTACATGAAAAGGCGGTAAGGAGCACGGAAGTGCCGTGCTAACACAATCTGGAAGATTTGCTCAACGCCTACATCACCGCCGCAGGCCTCGCCGGCGATCCGGATCAACCGCTCTTTCAAACAGCGGTCGGAAAAGCTGGCGTGCTGAGCGGCAAACCACTCTGGCAGCAGGACGCCTACCGCATCATTCAAGGCGAGCGACCGTTGCCGGGCATGGAAACCAAGATCGGCAACCACACGTTTCGCGCCACTGGCATCCCCGCGTACCTCAAGAACGGCGGCACGCGGGAAATCGTGCAACAGAAAGCCAATCACGAGTCGCCGCGCACCAGGAAACTGTATGATCGCCGCAGGATGAGATTTGGCGGGATTGCCGGGAATAATGTACCAGCAGCCATCGGCAGGCCGGTAAACTCCGACGTCAGTTTGGCCGTCGCCGTCAAAGTCGCCCACCACCGGAATATCGCCACCCTGACCCGCTTGTCTTGAGTAGGCGCCGTTCGGGCCGATACTGCTGAGAATGACGTACCAATAGCCATTGGAGGGCCGCCAAACTACAACATCCGGCTGCCCATCGCCATCGTAATCGCCAGCAACCGGAATATCGCCGGCAAACGCCCCAGGCTTGGGTCTTGGCAGCCGAGTAACCGGCACGGGGCCGCATCCAGAATGTCCGTTGACGGCCGGAACATCACGAAGGTTTGGGCCTTCAGCAGGTCAGGACTGATATCGGCGAGGGCTATTGCGAGGATACCGAAAAGCAAGTGCTGCTGCCTACGACTGAAGAGTAACGCAGGCCACTGGGGGACAGAAGTTCGCAAGTTTACCCTCCGAGAGCCACTCTTCAACTCCGAGCAACTGAGAGCCTCGCCCTGAATTACATGCCGAACTTGGAAATATTATGGAATGTCTGAGTAGAAGAATATAGTATTCGCGCTGGTAAGTGCAAGTCATAAATTCGAGGTATCAATCGCAAAGCAATTCAGGTCTTTCCGCAGCCGCCGATGTATTGTTGAAGCATCGCTCAATTTTGCTTCAGTGCCGCCGCTCCGGCACATTGATTCCCGGCTGCGGCACTCGGAAGGATTTGCTTGCTTCGCATTTATATTTTCGTGGCTGCTGCTGTGTTCGCCTGCGCCAACGTGGCACGAGGGCAAGCGGCAGATGAGGAAGCTGGACACAAAGAATACGACGACACCTGCTCCATTTGCCATGGCGGCGACGCCATGGGGGGTGAGCACGGCCCGGCCATAGCCCGGCGTTTGCGGCGGTTGGACGACGGTCAACTGACCGAGTTGATCCATCAAGGGCGCCCGAATCGCGGAATGCCTGGGTTTCCCAGCCTCACAGGGCAGCCGCTGGTCAACCTGATCGAGTTTCTGCATACGGTCCGCTCCACTCACAACCCGGTCCTGGAAAGGAGAAGAATAGAAATATCGGATGGCGGAATGCTGGAAGGATTGGTGCTCAGCGAGAGCAGCGAAGACTTGGCGCTCCGCACGGACGATCAACGTATTCATTTATTTCGTCCGGGTCTGAAAGGCTTTCGTGAGGTGACGTCGCAGACCGATTGGAGCACCTACAACGGCGACGTGAACGGGAATCGGTTTTCCAAGCTGAATCAAATCGATAAGTCGAATGTAGCGCGCGTTTCGCCAAAGTGGATATTTACGGTTCCCGAGGCTCCTTACCTGGAAGTTACTCCGATCGTAGTGGAAGGGATTATGTATGTTACGAGCGCGAATCAGTGTTATGCGCTCGATGCAGGAAACGGGCGCGAGTTATGGCATTTTCGGCGCGATCGAACCAAGGGGGTCGGGGGCGGCGGAGGCGGTGGGATCAATCGAGGCGTGGCGTGGTCGGGCAACCGGCTCTTCATGACCACCGACAATGCACGCCTGTTGGCATTAAACCGCTTTACAGGCGATGTGGAATGGGAATCGGTGCTTGCCGATTGGCGCCAGAACTATGACACAACCTCCGCACCCCTGGTGGCGGGCAACCTGGTGATTTCAGGGACAGCGGGCGGCGAGGGTGGCGCGCGCGGCTTCCTGGCCGCCTTCGACATTGGGACAGGAAAAGAAGTCTGGCGATTCTGGACAGTCCCGAAACCGGGCGATCCTGGTTCAGAAACCTGGAAGGGCAACGCCATCCCTCACGGCGGGGCGGTGACTTGGTTCACCGGTTCGTACGATCCGCAATTGGACGTTGTTTACTGGCAAACCGGCAACCCGGGTCCCGATTATAACGGGATCGAGCGCGAAGGAGACAACCTCTACTCCGATTCGGTGCTCGCGCTTGACCGGAAGACCGGCAAGCTGAAGTGGTATTACCAATTCACTCCGCATGATACGCACGATTGGGATGCAACGGAGCCGGTTGTATTAGTTGATGCCGATTGGCACGGGCAGCCGCGTAAGTTACTGCTGACGGCGAACCGCAATGGCTTCTTTTACGTGATTGATCGGGAAGAAGGTCAAGTGCTTCTGACGAAGCCGTTCGTGAAAAAACTAAATTGGGCGAAGGAAATCGGACCCGATCACCGGCCCGTATTGGCCGCTCTAGAGAAAGTGGGCAGCGGTACAAAAGTGTGTCCATCGCAGGACGGCGCCACGAACTGGTATTCCACGGCGTTTTCTCCGTCGACTGGCTTGTACTATCTGCAAACGGTTGAGAAGTGCGACGTATATTCGAACGATGGACCCGTCACTTGGGAGCCGGGCAAAGGATATCTGGGCGGGTCGCAGCGAACGGCGCCGGGCGAAGTGCCGCAGAAGATCCTACGTGCCATTGACATTCAAACCGGCCAAGTGGCTTGGGCCTATCCGCAAGTCGGACACGCTGAAAGCTGGGGCGGAACGCTTGCAACGGCCAGCGGACTGCTTTTCTTCTGCGAGGATAGCGGCTTGTTCATGGCGGCGGACGCCGGCAGCGGAAAACCACTTTGGCGATTCCAGGCGAACCAGAACTGGAAGGCGTCGCCGATGACCTATGAATTCGACCACAAGCAATACGTCGGGATCGCCTCGGGTCAAACCGTGACGGTGTTCGGGCTGCCGGACTAAATCGGTCGTAAGGTGTAAAAGTTTCGTAAAATAGGCGCGCTGCTATCGCAATGCCGCGCGCTTGGCTGTTCAAAGCGCTTAAAATAAGCTAAATACATGCAGAAAATACTCGTCATCGATGATGATGAGAGCCTACGCGACACCATAGGAGTAATGCTTGAGCGTGAAAACTTCTTGCCCATACTGGCCGGCGACGGCAAGAGCGGGTTCGAGAAAGCCGTAACCCTAAAGCCTCAGTTGCTCTTAGTCGATCTTCGTTTACCGGGAATGAGCGGCGTGGAAGTTTGTAAGCAACTTCGGGCCGACCGCGTTCAGACTCCGATTATTATTCTCAGCGCTATCGGCGACGAAGTGGACAAGGTATTGTTGCTCGAAGTAGGCGCCGACGACTACATTGTGAAGCCCTTCGGGACCCGCGAACTGCTGGCGCGGATCAGAGCGCTGCTGCGAAGAACGAACCCGGAAACGAAGACGATCGGATTTGCGGATGTGGAGGTGGATCTCGACCGGCGGACTACCACTCGCGGCGGATCGGAATTGAAGCTTACGCCCGCCGAATATAAACTGCTGATTTTCTTTTTGCAAAATCCGGACAGAGCGTTAACGCGCGATTTGATCCTCAATTCCGTCTGGGGCTATGAGTTTTATCCGAATACCAGAACCGTAGATGCGCATGTCGTGCGGCTGCGTCAAAAGCTTGAACCGGACCAGAACGTCCAGCGCCATTTCCTTACAATCCACGGGGTCGGCTATCGCTTTCTGCCCTAGCGGGCTCTATGGCGCACACCGTCTTAATCGTGGAAGACAGCGAAAACATTGCTCCGTTGGAGATTGCGTTGAGCGCGCTGCGGGGTCTTCATGTGCGAGTGTTTGGAAACGGACGGGATGCGTTAGACTTTGTTCTTTCGTCTTGTATCGACTTGGCCGCTATTGTCACCGATCTGCATCTGCCGGTGATGGACGGCTTCAAGCTGATTGAAATTTTGCGGGCCGATAGCCGTTATACAAACCTGCCGATTGTGGTGCTGAGCGGAGACAGCGATCCAGCCACGCCTGAACGGCTCCGCCTGCTGGGAGCAAACGCATTTTTTGCAAAGCCCTATTCGCCCGCGAAGGTGCGAGACACGCTGGAGGCCCTCCTCAATGCTACGTAAGCTTTCGATTTTGTCAATGATTTCACTAGTCTGCCTGAATGCGCAGGAGCGCGACGATTCCAAACAGATCATGTCGCAGATTTTACAGCGGCTGGATACCCTTGAAAAACAAAACCGGCAACTGATGGACGAGATTCACTCTTTAAAGCAGGAGTTGCTGGCGGGAGGCAAGCAAGGCGCCGAACCCCCGGTTGAAGATCGCGTTTCAGTCGTGGAGCAACGGGTTGCCGAACAGGCGCAGACGAAGGTGGAATCGACGCAGAAGTTTCCGCTCTCGATCGGCGGCATGCTGTTGTTCAATGCGTTTGAAAATAGCCGGACCGGGAGTGAATTTCTTAGCGCTTACGGATTGTTGAGCGGACCCGATAGAGCGGGCGCTACAGTAGGACAGTCTATTTTGAAACTGAGTTATCAAGGGCCGTCATTGCCGGGTGATGGCCGGGTAAACGGATCGGTCTCGTTCGATTTTTACGGAAGCTATTACCAAGCCTCGGGCGCGGGATTGTTCCGCATTCGTGAAGCGAACTTGTCGTTCGATTGGAAGAACCGGAGCTTCTCAGTGGGCCAATACAAGCCCTTGATCTCTCCTTTGCAGCCTTCGTCGCTCGCTGAAGTTGGTACGCCGCCGCTTTCGGGAGCGGGGAACCTCTGGTACTGGGTGCCTCAAGCTCGATATGAAGAGCGCCTCCGCTTGGGTGAAACCAACAGCTTCAAATTACAGTTGGCAGCTTTGGAAACGAGTGAAGAGTACGCGTTTCTGCCCTCGCAGTATGCGAATTACACGGACCGGGCTCGTCCAGCCCTCGAAGGCCGCTTTGCCTTCACGCATAAGTTTGATGAATCGCGTAAAATTGAAATCGCGCCCGGATTTCATGTCAGCGACAGCCACGTAGCCGGCGTATCTGTACCTTCGCGAATTGCATCGCTCGATTGGAACATCGCGCCGCTTTCGAAAGTGCAGCTTAGCGGTACGTTTTATAAGGGCGAAAACGTGGCTCCGCTGGGCAGTTTGGGCAGCGGCTTCAAGATAAGCTATGACGATACGATTAAGGCCGTTCATACAACCGCGGGCTGGAGCCAACTATCGTTCCCTCTCACGAGCCGCTTAACGGTGAACCTGTTTAGTGGATTGGAAGGCGATAGCGATACCGTTGGGCCCGCCCGCGATTTTGTCTATGCATCCAATGTCATGTACCGGTTCGGACCGAATATTCTTTTCGGAGCGGAAGCGTTGCAGTCGCGCATTCGGTTTGCATCGGGCTCGCATCTGATCGTCAATCATTATGATCTGGCCCTTGCCTACCTTTTTTAGACCGGGCTTTTTCGCACTGTTCCTGGCGGTGCAATTAGCGGCAGGCACCGTCACCGGGCATGTTCGGTTGACCGATTCGATGGTGAAAAAACACGTTAATTTTTCGAACGTTGTCGTATGGCTTGAGAACCCGGGTCCTTATGCGCCGCTGACGAAGCACGTCAGAATGCTTCAGAAGGATAAGACGTTCACTCCGCACGTGCTGGCGATAAGTGCCGGAACGTTCGTCGATTTCCCGAACGCCGATCCAATTTTTCATAGCGCATTCTCAAATTTTAACGGACAGATATTCGATATCGGCCTTTATCCGCCCGGCTCTACCAGGAGCGTGCGATTTTCCAGGCCGGGTATTGTGAGGGTGTTCTGCAATATACATCCGGCCATGTCGGCGGTTATTGTCGTGGTGAACTCTTCGCTGTTCGATAAGACGGGGGAAGATGGAAGCTTTACGCTGACGAACGTGCCAGCGGGCGATTATGAACTGCACTTTTTCCATGAACGGGCGACAAGCGAAACGCTGGATAAACTGACGCGGCGCGTTGTGGTGAATGGCGGGACAATCGATCTAGGGGTGATCGATATTTCGGAAACGGGATATCTGCCGATTCCTCACAAAAACAAATACGGGCGCGACTATCCAGATCACCAACAGGATTACTCTATTCCAGTGAAATGACGCGCTCACTCTCATTGCTGTGGCGAATTCTGTTGCCCACCTCGGCAGCCATCACTTTGCTGTTCGGAATCACCGGCTGGATTGTGCAGAGCTATGTGGCCGAGGTGAGCAAGAACAGCCTGGAAAACCAGGTGAACATCAGTTTGCATGCGTATCAGGCGCTATGGGCCGACCGGGCGCGCGATTTGGCGTCCATAAGCCGGGTAATGAGCTCCATGTCGGACGTGCGGGCGGCCTTTGCCACTCGGGATAGCGCGACGATTCGCGATGTGGCCCAGCAGCTATGGTCGCAGATCTCAGAGCAGGATGCGAGTTTCCTGGTGCTCGAACCGACGGGGGAGGTGCTTGCGTCGCTCGGGGGCGAGATGCCGCAATTCACCCGGACTTCGGAACTGGTTCAGAGTGCGCTGCCGCAGTTTCCCAAGCAATCTTCAGGCTACGTGGTTTCAAGCCGCCGGCTCTATTACGTTGTTTTAACGCCTGTGTATGTGCAGGCCGGGACCGGGCAAGCGCTGCTGAATATCCTGCTGGCGGCGTTCAAATTGGATGACAGAGTGGCAGCGGAGTTGAAGCGCTCGACAGATGGAACGGACTTCGAATTCATAGCCGGTAAAGACGTGATTGCGTCTACATTGCCGCTGGGGACGGCAGGCCGCGCGGACTCGGTCGTCCTCAAGACATCGTTGAACGGCATGCGGGGCGCATCCGCGGCGGAACTGGTGATTATCCGTTCGTTCGCCGGCCCGAGGGAAGTGATCAGCCAATTGCAGCGTACGGTGGCATTAATCTGGCTGCTGGCGATTGCCTTGGGCATTGTGCTGACTTATCTGTTGACTAAGCGCATTCTTCGGCCTGTGGAGAACCTGGACCGCGCCGCCGAAGAGGTGATTAAGCAGAACTACAGCGTTCGCGTTCCGATTGAAACGCGCGATGAGATGGGACGCCTGGCGCAGACCTTCAACTCGATGTGCGACTCGATTCAGAGTGCGCGTGAAGATCTGATAAGGCAGGAGCGCATCTCGACAATCGGGCGGCTGTCTACGTCTATCGTGCATGACTTGAGGAATCCCCTGGCAGCCATCTATGGCGGTGCCGAGATGCTGGTAGACGCCGAACTCTCGCCGGAGCAGTACAAGCGGCTGGCGGCCAACATCTACCGGGCGTCGCGCAATATCCAGGAACTGTTACAGGAGCTCTTAGACGTTTCGCGATCATCGACGAGGACGCCCGAGGCCGTAAAGCTGGCCGAGATAGTGAACAGCGCCGCGGAATCGATTGCGCGCGCGGCTGAGACACAGCGTGTGGTCCTTGAGGTGAGCATTCCACCCGACCTGGCGATCATGGCCGATCATGACCGCATTCTGCGCGTTTTTCTTAATCTGATGACCAACGCGCTTGAGGCCATGCCCGACGGTGGAACGATGCGCATCACCTGCGCACCGAATGCCAGTTCAGTGATAGTACACTTCGACGACACCGGCGCGGGAATATCGGAAGAAGCGTGGGGCAAATTGTTTCAGCCATTCTCCAGCTTTGGCAAGAAGAACGGCTTGGGGCTTGGCCTCGCCCTCTCGCGGCAAACAGTGCTGGAGCATGGCGGAGACCTGTGGGCCGAACGTCTGGCCGCGCCGGGAGCGCGTTTCAATCTCCGCCTGCCCATTGCGAAAAATTAGCGGCTACTGGGGTTTCACCGTTAGCAATGCAACGCCGTGGGTGGGAACCGCCGCCGAATAAGAACCGGTTTTCATGCCGAGATCTTTGTGCTCCCAGAGGTCGCGCAACGAAGCTTTCAGACTATCGGGATAACCGATATCGGTCCAATCGAGCTTGATTTCCGCTTCAGACGAACCACGGTTAAGGAGAGCAACGGCGCGGCTGCCGTCCGCCATTTGCTTCGACCAAACTTCGAGGCTGCCTTCGCGCTTGACGCGTCGGCCCTGAACGCCGAGCGGATCCTGGTCAACAGCTACTACTTCTTTGTTGGTGAGGATCTCGCGAATGTCTTTGTTCATGCTGCGGATATCGTTGCCCGCCATGAGAGGCGCGGCCAAGATAGCCCACATGCTGAAGTGAGAACGCGACTCGGTGTTGGTGAGGCCGCCGTTGCCGACTTCGAGCATGTCCGGATCATTCCAATGGCCTGGGCCGGCGTAGGATTCGAGGCCGCCGTGGCTGCCCGGACGATTCTGGCAAGTGCCAGTGCCGGCGTCGGAGTAAATGCCGAACTTCAACCCTTTCGAGTGAATGTAATCCGCCAGAGCTTTCATGCCGGATGGAAAGCGTTTGGCGTCGGGGATGATGTTGCCGTTATCGTCGCGGCTTACCTGCCAGCAATCGTCGATTACTACGAACTGATAGCCGGCGTCTTTCATGCCGGAGCTGACAACGGCGTCAGCCGCTTCTTTGATGAGCTGTTCACTGACATTGCAGCCGAACTTGTTCCAACTGTTCCAGCCCATGGGTGGAGTGCGGGCGAGTCCGTTATCGAGCGCCTTGAGTGCGGGTGCAGCGCAAACAAGGAGGGTTGCCGCTAAGAGCGTGAGTCGTTTCATAGGAACCTAAAGTTATATCAGTCCACGAAGACTTGAGGCTTCGAAACCGGAATGCTCCAGCCATAATCGAGTAGCGGTTTGGCATCGCCGGCGAATTTGGCGATGAGCGAAGGAAGCTTGGCTGACGAGAGATCCGCGGATGTCAATGGGCGATGAACGACGAAAGACTGGAGTTTGAAGTAGGGCGCCAGATCGGTCTCGGCCATCGCCTCGAAGCCGCGGGGCATGCGTTTCATGCCCTCCGACAGCTCAACTGGAATGTCTTTCTTAGTCAGTTGATTGAGTGTCCTGGTGAATTCTTTGGAAGATTCCTGCATTTTTAAACGCCATTTGGCGAGGTATTCGCGTTCGGGTTGCCAGAAACCGGCCGCGGCAAAGCTCTCTTTCTCGTCGAGGTGAATATAGAGCAACCCAGGAGCGTCTTTCTTGCCATCTTTGTAGAGAATGCCGCCCACGTGGGTTTTGTAGGGTGTCTTATCGCTGCTGAAGCGGATGTCGCGGTAGATGCGGAAAACTCCTGCTTTCGGACTGACCCGGAGCGGAATTTTCCCCTTGATCAGGTGGCTTTCAACGCCTGCAAGCAGGCTCAGCATGGGTTGAAGCAGATGCTCCTCGTACAAGGATTTGCGCGGTTGAAACCAATCGCGGTTATTGTTTTTCTTCAGTTTTCGCAGGAAATCGAATGCTTCTTTGGTAAAACCATTGAACGGCGTTATTGTTTCCATATTCTCCACTTAAAGTTGTATTCAAAAACCCATCTTCGGATGCATGACTCAAGCTGAGATTCCGCTTATTATTAAAATACTCTTTGGAAGTCGCACACATCGAAACCTCTAAGAAGCCCCTGCACGACCACAGGGGCTTTTCGATTTGATGCGTTTGTGTATCAGTAATGATGATAGGCTGTGTCTATAATGAGCCCGTCAGCGCGCCACTCCGGCAAGCCAAAAAAGCGCCGCACCACTTTAACCTTACCTGCGGATTCCCTTGCGCAAGCTGAGAGAATCGCCCGCACCAGGAAGGTCAACCTGAGTACGGTAATATCAGAGGCCCTTTCAGAAGGCCTGCGGCTAAACATGGTTGCAGAGCGCAGCAACGAAGTGCTTAATTCATACAAAGTTGCTTTCTCTGGCTTTTCCGACGAGGAATTGGCGATTTTGGACGGAGTGATTCTCCAACCGTCAACCGGACGCTAGTGGATGGTCGATCCCGCCTCAGGTCCTTTTCTTTTTGATACAAGTGCCGAAAGCTGGTTGTCTCGAACGGAGAATCCGGAAAGTCGGGCTTGGCTGCGTTCCTACTTGACCGGGTATCCCATTCACATCTCAACCATAACGGTTCTGGAGAGGGCTCGCGGCTACAGTCTTTTGTGGCATCGCGTTACTAAGGACAGGCAAGGCTTTTGTTGAGGCTGCCCGTGTCACTTCCATTAAAACCCTCGGCCAAGTGTGGCCGCTCGACGGGGCGATGGCCATTGTCGCGGGCGAAATCATCGCCATGCTTCCCGATCCACCCACTGCGCCCAAACGCTCCCACAAGCTCGCGGAGAGCAGGCAGGAGCGCCTCGCTCGCTGGCGATTCGACTGCTTGATCGCCGCTACTGCGCTAGTCGTCAAGCTGCCGTTGATTCACGATAATGCCGGCGACTTCGAGCCCATCCGCAGCGCCATTGAGCTTTCTCCCAAACGCTTTCCTGGTCTTGGTCCTTTGAACTTGATCCGCTGCCGATCACTAGCATAGAGCTAACGGTGCTAATTCCCTAACAAAATACGCCATCTCTTCGCCTCTCCGCTCAGCCAACCGCTTCCCGATGCTACGCTGAAAATTCCCATGCAACTTGAGAAGGTCTATGAGCCGCAGCGCTTTGAGCCGCACTGGGCTCAGTGGTGGATTGAATCCGGTATTTATCGGGCGGATGCCTCGCTCGCTCAACAGGGCCGGATGTTTTCCATCGTCATTCCGCCGCCCAATGTCACCGGGTCGCTCCACATCGGCCACATGTTCGAACACACCATGATGGACGTCGCTGTCCGCTGGCATCGAATGAAAGGCGAAGCCACGCTCTGGTTGCCCGGCACCGATCATGCCGGAATCTCGACGCAAATGGTGGTCGAGCGCCAGCTCGCCAGCGAGGGCATCACTCGCCAGCAGCTTGGCCGCAGCGAATTTGAACGCCGGGTCTGGCAATGGAAAGAGGAGTACGGCGGCCGCATCAACACTCAAATCCGCCGTGAAGGCGCAAGTGTCGACTGGTCGCGCGAGCGATTCACTCTCGATGCCGGCCTCTCCGCGCCGTCCGTGAAAACTTCGTTCACCTATGGAACAAGGGCCTCATGTACCGAGGCGACTACATGGTCAATTGGTGCCCCCGCTGCCAAACCGCCATCTCCGATCTCGAAACCATTCACGAAGCCGTCGAGGGCAATCTGTGGCACATTCGCTATAAGATTTCCGGCAGCGACGAATCGGTAACCGTTGCTACCACCCGCCCAGAAACTATGTTGGGCGATACTGCGGTTTTCGTTCATCCGGACGATGCCCGCTATCAGCACCTGATCGGCAAGACCGCCATTCTGCCCATCATGCTTCGCGAGATCCCCATTCTCGCCGATGCGATGGTCGATCCAAAGTTCGGCACGGGCGTCGTGAAAATCACTCCCGCGCACGATCCCAACGATTTTGAAGCGGGCAAGCGCCACAAACTCCCGAGTGTCAAAGTCATTGGCGAAGACGCGCGCATGACCGCTGCTGCCGGACCTTACGCCAATCTCGACCGCTTTCAGGCACGCAAACGCATCCTCGCCGCTTTGGAGGAATCCGGCGAACTCGCCAAAACCGAGGTCTACACAGTGAACCTCAGCAAGTGTGAGCGCTGCAAAACGATTATCGAACCGCTCGTCTCCACCCAATGGTTCGTTCACATGAAGCCGCTTGCCCAAAAGGCCATGGAAGCCGTCCGCCGCGGCCAAATCCGCTTCGTTCCCGATGATCGCGAGGCCCTCTTTTTCCAGTGGATGGAAAACATCCGCGACTGGTGTATCTCGCGCCAGCTATGGTGGGGCCACCGCATTCCCGCCTGGTATTGCAAGCCAAACGGCCATATGATCGTGGCTCTTGAAACACCGGCCACCTGTCCGGAGTGCCGTTCCACCGAGCTTGAGCAGGACCCAGACGTTCTCGATACCTGGTTTAGCTCGGGCCTTTGGCCCTTTTCCACGCTCGGTTGGCCCGATCAAACCGAGGATCTCAAAACCTTCTATCCCACCTCCTTAATGATTACGGGCTTCGACATCCTCTTCTTCTGGGTGTCCCGGATGATCATGCTCGGTATCGAGTTGACCGGCCAGGTGCCGTTCCGCGAGGTCCACATCCACGGCCTCGTTCGCGATGCCGATAAGCAAAAGATGTCCAAGACTAAAGGGAATGTCATTGACCCGCTGGTCATCATGGACAAATACGGCACGGACGCCGTCCGCATCGCGCTGCTAATCTCGGCAGCCGCCGGTAACGATATCGCGCTCAAGGAAGACCGCATGGAATCCGGCCGTACCTTTGCCAACAAGCTGTGGAATGCCTCGCGCCTTCTCTTTATGAATATGGAGCGTTCGGGCATCACCTCCTGGGCCCCGACCTCCGACCCCGGCCCGTCCTCCGCGATTGAAGACGCGTGGATCTTCTCTCGCTTCCAATGTGCGGCCGACACTGTCAATCGCGCTCTGGAATTGCATCGCTACCACGAAGCTGCCCAGACCCTCTGGGATTTTGTTTGGCACGAATTCTGCGATTGGTATCTCGAAGTGAAGAAACTCCGTTTCCGCGAGGGTTCTGGAATCGATTCGCACTGGCAAGCTACTCTCACCGTCTACGAAGCCACTCTGCGCTTGTTGCATCCATTTATGCCTTTCGTTACGGAGGAGCTCTGGCAACGCCTGATTCACGGGACTGCGGCGAACGACCAACAGCCCAAGTCAATCTCCCTGGCCGTCTTCCCGCCATCTGTCCCCGTCGGGCGAGTCCAAAGATTCTCAGCTATTCACCTTGCTGCAGGAAGTGGTAACCGCCGCTCGCGAGCTGCGCGCCGACAACAAACTCGATTCTAAATCCATCATAGGCGCTACTCTTTATCTCCATTCGGCCTCCTTTCAACCGGACGATCTGGCCGCCATCGGCTCTCTCGCAAAGCTCAAACTTGAGCAGCGTCAAGGCGCGATTCCCGAGCATACGGGGCTCATCCGCTCAACAGCCGATTTTGACTTGCAACTTCACGCCGCCACTCCCGTAGAAGTCTCACAAGGGGCTGATTCGCACGCTCGTCTCGAGAAAGAAATCGAGTCTCTTAACCGCCTGATCGCGAATGCCGAACGCCAGTTAAAGGACGAGACGTTCCTTAACAAGGCTCCTGAAAAGGTGGTCGCTACGCTACGGAGCAAGCTCGCCGAATACAAAGGCCAGTTGGCTAAGAACAAGAAACTCCTCGAAGGCCTCGGGTAAGTGCCGTTCGACGTTGGACATCCTGAGATCCAGGCCGTCGTCGAGCGTGCGCTGGCTGAAGACATCGGCGTCGGAGATATTACCTCCGCGCTCACCGTCCCGGCCGATCTGATGGCCAGTGGCCGCTTTCTAGCTAAACAGCAAATGGTTTTGGCCGGAATTGAATTGCTTCCGCTCGTCTATCACCTCCGTGGCGGCGCGGATGTTGCCATTCTTCACTCCAGCGGAGCTCATTTGGACAAAGGCGCTGTCATCGCGACCGTCGTTGGACGTGCCCGAATGCTGCTCGAAAGCGAACGCGTGGCCCTGAACTTCATCCAACGCTTAAGCGGCATTGCCACTCTCGCTCGCAAGCACGTCGACGAGGTCTCTGGCACCAAAGCCCGCGTCCTAGACACCCGCAAGACCACTCCGGGTCTGCGCCGCCTTGAGAAGATGGCCGCCGCTGCCGGAGGAGTTACTAACCATCGCTTCGGCCTGTTCGATGCCGTCTTGATCAAGAACAATCACATCACCGCTGCGGGTGGCGTTCGCCAGGCTCTCGAAAAAGCCAAGGCCTTCCACGGCCCGGTGGAAATTGAAGTTCGCACACGCGCTGAACTCGATGAAGCGCTGGCCTGTGGCGTAAAAAGCCTGCTGCTCGATAACCTGACGCCGCCGGAAGCCGTGGAATGGATCCGTTACATCAATGGCCGGGCCACTACCGAACTCTCCGGCAACATCAATTTAAGCAATATTCGCGCGTACTCCGAAGCGGCGCCCGACTTCATTTCTTGCGGCGCGATTACACACTCCGCAACAGCCGCCGATATCAGCTTCCGCCTGGAACTCGGGAGCTCGTAATGCCCCTTGATATTGCGCAGATCCGCGATCTCAGGCCGCAGAACGAAATACAATACTTCGCCAGCTGTGGATCGACCATGACCGAAGCCGCGAAGCTGCTGTCCGCAGGCGCTCCTCACGGAACGGTAGTTCTGTCCGACGAGCAAACTGCTGGTATCGGCCGTTTAGGCCGCACGTGGGTATCTCGCCCCGATCTGGGCGTCTATTGCTCTATCGTTCTGCGGCTCCCTTTGCCGCCCTCAGGCGCTCCAATTGCCAGCCTCCTCGTTGGCCTCGCTACGTCCAACGCTATCGAGCAGCTGACGTACCTCCGTTCCGATCTTCGCTGGCCCAACGACGTCTTGCTCAATGAGCGCAAAGTGGCCGGCATTCTTACCCAGCTTGTAGACAAAAGTATCATTGCGGGCATCGGCATCAACGTCAACAATCTCTCCTTCGATCCGGGCCTCCGTACTCCGGCAACCTCCTTGCGCCTGGAATCCAACGGCCGCCTCCAATCCCGCGAACAGCTAATCGCGCACCTCCTCGAATCCCTCGATGCCCAATGCTCGACACTGGCAACGGAAGGCGTCGAAAGTATTCTCCGTGCCTTCACGCTGATTTCCAGTTACGCCAGGGGCCGGCGGGTGATCGTGGAGGAAAGCGGCAAGCGCGGCGTTACGTCGGGCCTGGATCAGAACGGCTTCCTAATGGTCCGTTACGAAGACGGACGCCTGGCGCATGTTGTGGCAGGCGGGGTAAGGCCCGATGCTTGACGAAGAGTCCGATTGGCCCCAAAACTATTTCAATTACTTCACTGAGATTGAGGAGCATTTCCAGCGCGCCCGCGCCACCGGTCTCTTCCTGCTGTCCCCACTCGATTGGGCCCTGATCGAAAGCTGGAAGAACGCCGGCGTGCCGCTCGAAGCCGTCCTCAAAGGCATTGACGACGCATTCGAGAAATGGCGCAGCCGCAAGAGCAAACGCCGCATGGTTAATTCACTGGCTTACTGTTCTCAAGCCATTTTAGAGGCCGCCCAGCACGCCCCAGCTTCCGCCCGTGCCGCTGCTGCCAGCACCGCTCCGTTCGCCATAGAAGACTTACGCAACCACCTGGCCAAGGCCGCTGCTGAATTGGAAAAACGCCCTGAGCCGCCATTGCGAGACCTTGCCGTGTCGCTGCAATCGCTCGCTGCCGACGCCGAGACTCACATGACAAACCTGGAAGATTTAGAGCGCCGGCTCACCTCCTTCGAAGATAAAATCGTTGCTGTTGTCCGGTCCTCGCAGAGCGACGAAGATTTGTACGCTATCCGCGAATCGCTCGACCGCGAACTAAGCCCTTACCGCGGCAAGATGACCGCCGAACAACTGGCCATGCTGGAACATCGCTATCTCGATACCGCTCTGCTTGAGAAGGCCAAACTGCCGCGCCTAAGCCTGTTTTATCTTCATTAGCGTCTGATAGCCTTGCGGGGTGACGGTATCGCTGCCCAAGCCGCGCGGCTTGCATTGGTTTGCACTGGCCCTGCTGGTGATCTCGGTCTGCATCAACTATGCCGATCGGGGCAACCTGGGCGTGGCGGCGCGCAGCCTTGAGCTTGAACTGCACCTCGGCAAAGATCAATTGGGTTACTTGTTGGGCGCGTTCTCCATTACGTACGCATTTTCGCAGTTGATTGCAGGCAAGCTTCTCGATCATTGGAACGTCAACTGGCTTTACGCTCTCGCCTTCTTTCTCTGGTCCAGCGCCACGGCGGCGACGGGCTTAACCAACACTTTCTGGCAGATCATGATTCTGCGCCTCCTCCTGGGAGTGGGCGAATCCATTGCCTATCCGGCATACTCAAAAGTTATTGTCACCAGCTTTCCTGAAACACTGCGCGGCACCGCCAATGCCTTGATTGATGCGGGTTCTAAGATTGGACCCTTTGCCGGCGTCTTACTCGGCGTCAAGATGATTGAGTGGTTCAATTGGCGCGGCATGTTCTTCGTCATTGGAGCCGCCAGTTTGCTGTGGCTGATTCCCTGGTGCGCCGTTGCTCCGAAGTTGCCGGGCAAAATCGTCAGCAAAACTCCGCTCTCCACCTGGACCGCCAGTTACGCCCAGTTGCTGTCTAACCGTACCCTATGGGGAACAGCAATCGGACTCTTCGGCGGAAACTACGCCTGGTATTTCCTTCTCAACTGGCTTCCCTATTACTTCGAGACCGAGCGCCACTATACGAAAGACAGGCTTGCCGTGGTGGGCTCGCTGCCCTTCCTGGCTGTGGCTATCTCTGCCATGTGCTTTGGCCTTATTGCCGATTGGTTCATCAGACGCGGCCATCATGCGGGGCGCGTACGGCAACTCTGCGCCTGTATCGGCCTCTCTGGTTGCGGCGTCCTCATGCTCTGGGCGGCTTTGGTGCGCGAGGCCTCCACTTGCAACGTTCTCATTGTTCTCGCTTGTATATCCATGGGGATCTGGTCTTCAAACCACTGGGCTTTCACGCAATTCCTGGCTGGTCCTGAGACGGCCGGAAAATGGACGGGTTTGCAGAACTGCATCGGCAATTTCGCCGGTATCCTTGGGCCAGTCGTCAGCGGGTATGCCGTCAAGGCGACCCACTCTTTCGTTTCGTCCTTCGCCATCGCTAGCGGGCTGCTGGTTTTCGCCGTGCTTGCCTACTGGTTCGTCGTCGGCAAACCAGCGTTGGTCTTCACAAATCCGCACGCTGTTTCTTCGCTACCAGCGACAGTCTAAATGCCGGACGGTGTACCTCAATCGCGGCGTTCTTAATGCCTGCTTCACGAGCAAGCCGCAGCAGTTCGTCAGGGCGGAACGACGCGCGGACCGACTTCATTCCGTCGTCCACGGTAACCCTGTCCCAATTTAAAAGAGCCTTCGTGGCGGGCAGAAACCAATAAGAGATCACGCTGCGTTCCAGATCGCAAATCAGCAGCGCGCGTTTAGCTGCTCGATAAAACTCATCCAGCAGTCGCACCACCTGGTCATCGGGAAAGTGATGCAGGAACAACGACGAAAGAACGTAATCGAAGCTCTCCGGCCCGAACGGCAGCTCAAACGCATCGCCGATCAGCTTATCCGCCGGCGCCGCGCTCAGGTTCACGGCATTCAAATCGAGGCTGGTAACAGACGCTCCAGGGTACAGCTTGCCAATCAAACGGGCGGTATCGCCGGATGCCGCGCCCACGTCCAGGACGCTGAACCGGGCATTGCCATTTACGGCCTTTTCAAGAGCTTTGCGAATCGTGGAATGGCCGCCGAAGCCCTTGTTCAAGCGCACGATGTCCCGCAGATTTGCCTGTGCCTGTTCCGGCGGCAGGTGATCGAGCAGTTCGGGTTCTATCAGACGCTCGGAAAACAATGCTAAAAGAATGATGACATAGAATTCCATTGATGAATCCTTTTCTTTCCCGTCGCAATCTGCTCAAAGCTGCCGGTACTTCCGCGGCGCTGCTTCCGGTGAGTGCGGTAGCGCAGAGCCCGCAGAAGAATACGGACTTCGGTCCAACAACTTCCACCGTGGCCGACCGCGACCGGCGCATGCAGTGGTGGCACGAAGCCCGTTTCGGAATGTTTATCCATTTCGGCCTTTACAGTGTTTTGGGCCGCCATGAATGGGTGATGGAGGAGGAGGGCATTCCGGTAGCCGAGTATCAGCTGCTGGCGAAGCAGTTTAATCCGCAGCCGCATGCCGCCCGCGCTTGGGCCAAACTAGCGAAAGCGGCAGGCATGAAGTACATGGTGATGACCACCAAGCATCACGAAGGCTTCTGCCATTTCGACACCAAGCTGACCGATTATTGCGCGCCAAAACAGGCTGCGGGCCGCGATCTGGTGTCCGAATTTGTGGAAGCCGCTCAGGCTGAAGGTTTGCAGCACGGCTTTTACTACTCGCTGATGGACTGGCACCACCCCGATGGCGCGCGCTGCAAGACGGACGAAGCCGCGCGCCGGCGCTTTGTCGATTACATTCACGGCCAAGTCCGCGAACTCTGTTCGAACTATGGAAAATTGTCGGTGCTCTGGTACGACGTCAACTGGCCGTTGACGCCCGAAGGCTGGGAATCGGAAAAGATGAACAAAATGGTGCGTCAGCTGCAGCCCGATATCCTGATCAACAATCGCTCCGGCATCCCCGAAGACTTCACAACGCCCGAGCAGGTGATACGAGCCTACTCCGCTCCCTGGGAATCGTGCATGACCATGAACGATAGCTGGGGCTATCATCGGGCCGATGACGATTGGAAGTCTCCCAAAACAGTGGTCCGGAACCTTTTGCAGTGCGCTCGCGACCACGGCAATTATCTGCTGAATATCGGCCCTAAGCCCGACGGCTCCATTCCAGAAGAGTCCGTTCAGATTCTGACGTCGGTAGGAAAGTGGATGGATACGCATGCCAGTCTCATCCATCAAGCCGAGCTGTGCCAGGTTAAACATTCGCAGTTCTCTCAATTTACGCGCCAAGGCAAGACGCTGTACGTTCACGCTTATTTTTGGCCGGGTGAAACTCTGGCGGTCGGAGGTTTGCAGCAGAAGGTGCTTTCGGCAAAACTGTATCCAAGCGGCGAACCGGTGAAGTTTGAGCAGGAAGACTTTCGCGTGCGTTTCATGGGCTTGCCGCCGCAGGCCCCAGATCCAATCGCAACCACTCTAGCGGTGGAGTTCGATGCTGAACCGACGCAAGACATGAACGCGATCCGCATCAATCGGAAGCGGGAGAACGTCTAAGCGTTGGAGATCGTTGTCCCGAATACCGGTTGGATTGAAGCCATTTGCGGTCCAATGTTCTCGGGCAAGAGCGAAGAATTGATACGCCGGCTGCGGCGTGCCGCCATCGCTAAAAAGCGCGTACAGGTATTCAAGCCCGCACTCGACGATCGCTATTCGGATTCGGAGATCGTGACGCACGCGGCGGTTCGAATGCCCTCTGAGCCGGTCCACTCAGCCGGTGAGATTCTGACGAAGCTCGCCTGGCGCACCCAAGTCGTGGGCATAGACGAATCTAATTTTTTTGGGCCGGAGCTTGTCGCTATAGTCAACCAACTGGCTGACGCCGGCAAGCAGGTAATCGTCGCTGGACTGGACACCGACTTCATGGGCCGGCCGTTTATCCCGATGCCCGATTTGCTGGCGGTCGCCGAATCGATTACGAAAACGCTGGCAATTTGCATGCGCTGCGGCGCCCCGGCAAAGCATACGCAGCGGCTGATGGGATCTGAAGAACTCATCATGGTGGGCGCGCAGGGATCGTATGAGGCGCGCTGTCGGCGGTGTTTCGAGCCGGGAATACCGAAGCAGGAGGTGATGGACTTTACAACGCCTGGCGGACGAGTTGAAACACGCTAGATCCGGCACACGTCCACTAAACTATCGATACAGGACTATAATGTTGTAACCGCATTTAAAATCCGATATCGGGGAAAGCATAATGGGTAGCCCACAACAACCGACGTATATTATTCCGCCGCCTTCCGGCCCAAACTGGAGGACACCGCTCTTGGTAGGCGTACTGGCGATTCTAGCTGGGTCCAGCATATTCCAGTTCATACAAATGGAACATCTGAGGACCGAGAGTAAGACCGACATGACGAAGCTCCAAGCTGACGTGAACACGGCCATTGACCGGATGCGCATCGATTCGAACGAGGAAGTACAGCGTTCCAAGAGAAGCGTGGAAGATTTGCAGTCGCGGCTGGCGGAACAACGCCGGGCCGCGAATGCAGCAGTAGGACAGGCAAAAGTAGACGCGCAACGCCGGGTGGCGGCACTGCAAACGCAGGTAGCCACGGAACAGGCTGCCCAGCAGCAGGCCATCTCGCAAGTGAAGCAATCGGCTGATACGGCCAATACACAGATCGCTAGCGTGTCCACCGACGTCGGTACTGTTAAGACCGATGTAGCGGCAACCAAAAGCCAGCTTGAAAACACCATCGCCAACCTGAAGCGAGCCACGGGCGAGTTGGATAACCACGCCAGCCTGATTGCCACCAACGCCACCGAATTAAAGGCTTTGCGCGATTTGGGTGAGCGTAATTATGCGGAATTCACTCTTAACAAGAGCAAGCAGTTCACTCGCGTGGCCGACGTGAGTCTTGAGTTGAGGAAGGCAGATCCGAAAAGGAACAGGTTCACGATTTCCATCACGGCCGACGACAAAACGGTTGAGAAAAAAGACCGAACCGTCAATGAGCCCATTCAGTTCTACACATCAAAAGCGCGCCAGCCTTACGAAATCGTCGTGAATTCAGTAGCGAAAGACAAGATTTCAGGCTATTTGGCGACTCCCAAGGTGCAAACTGGACGGGCCGGTTCGTAGACTGTAAGTAGGAAACTCATGCGATACCCAGAACAACTTATAGCGCCCATGCGGCAGGATCTAACGCAGTATGGCGTTGCGGAAGCTCGAACAGCCGAAGACGTCGATCGTTTGCTCGCCGGCAGCGGCACGGTGCTGATGATCACCAATTCCGTTTGCGGCTGCGCTGCGGGCAAGGCTCGTCCGGCAGTCGGCCTGGCTCTCAACAATCCGAATCGGCCCGACACAGCAGCTACCGTCTTTGCCGGCGCGGATATAGATGCGGTTGCCCGGGTACGCGAACTGCTGCCCGGCGTTCCCCCATCGTCGCCTTCCATGGCCATTTTTCGCGACGGAAAGCCTGTGTTCACTCTGCACAGATTCCAAATTGAAGGCAGCGATCCGGTAACCATCGCGCGAGCCCTCACCCAGGCTTTCGATCAGTTTTGCGTGACCGTTAAGCAGTAGCTCTTTCTCTGCCAAAGCCATAGAGTCCGCGCTTCTCAATAAACGCGCGCACCTTCGGCGGCAGTTCCGGTGTTTTGTCTCCGGCGGCGAGCCGCGCCCGAATGGTGGAACTGGATACCGGCAAAGCTAGTCCGTCCAGCCGGTGGACGCGCGCCCCTTCCGGGATCTTATATTCGCTCTCCGGCCGCGCAACCACGATGAATTCGGTCAGGGTGACTAGTTCCTCCCAGCCTTTCCAGGTCTTCAATTCGTCGAAAGCGTCTGCGCCAATCAAGAAGAACAAACGGTCTTCGGCTCTTAAAGAACTTCGAAAGCGGCGCAGCGTTTCAACCGTATAGCTGTGTTCCGAACCCTCTTCGAGCCGCGATGCCTCGAATTCTTTGTAAGGTTGACAGGCGATCTTAACCATCTGAAACCGGTCTTCATAGGGCGAAAGACTCGCGGCATCTTTGTGAGGCGGATTCGCAGCCGGTATGAAGAGTACCCGGTTTAGAGCAAATTTCGTGAGGGCCTCCTCGGCTATGCGCAGATGCGCAATGTGAATGGGGTCGAACGTACCGCCGAAAACGCAAACGCGCTCGCCTTGGTCGTTAGTCGCCGGCATGTTTACGATAAATGTCGTTCTTTGCTTCAGGTTCGCTGAAGGTTTGGTTTTCAGCCGCTTCGCTGGCCAGTTCGTCGCAACGATTGTTTTCCGCGTGCGAGGCGTGGCCTTTCGTCCATTTCCACTCGATAGTATGCGAGCTCACCAGGCCATCCAGCAATATCCAAAGGTCTTTATTGCTGACGGGCTTTTTGCTTGAGGTCATCCAGCCATTGCGCTTCCAGCCTTTAATCCAACTGCTGATGCCGTTCTTCAGGTATTCCGAATCGGTAACGATTTCCACTTCGCAGGTTTCTTTCAGACGCTTCAGCCCTTCAATGGCCCCGGCGAGTTCCATGCGGTTATTAGTTGTGAATGGGCTGCTGCCGAAGATTTCGCGCCGGAACTCGCCAAAACGAAGAATACACGCCCAGCCGCCTCTACCCGGATTGCCTTTGCAGGCTCCGTCTGTAATAAGTTGTACCTTCTTCAAGCGACTTCAGCGCACTCCAGCGCCGCGCTTTCGTTCACTTGTCCGGAAAAGAATAAGTCTACAATCTCAAGAATGTGTTTAATCTCGTGTGCGCGGTAGATCTCGGTGCGCAGCTTCGCGCCGTTGCGGACACCGTGCGTGAAGTAGGTGGCGAATTGCTTCATTTTCCCTACCGCATCGGCCTCGCCATGTTCCTGCAGCATGACGTAGTAGGTCTTCATCATGTTGTAGCGTTCGCGCTCTGGCGGCACAATGTACGAGCCGGTACGAAGATACTCGTCGATCTGGCGGAAAATCCAGGGGTTTGACGATGCGGTACGGCCGATCATGACGGCATCGCAATTTGTCTCGCGGTGCATGCGCAAGGCATCTTCAGGCTTGACGATGTCGCCGTTGCCAATAACGGGAATTTTCACCGCTGCTTTTATTTCGGCGATGCGCGACCAATCGGCGCTGCCGCTATAGCCTTGTTCACGGGTGCGGGGATGAAGGGCAATCGCCGCTAGGCCGCAATCTTCGGCCACTTTGGCCATGCGTACAGCTACCAGTTCCCGATCGTTCCAGCCGGCGCGAAACTTGCAGGTTAAGGGGATTGAAATGGCGGAGCGAACTTTACGAAGAATAGCCTCTACCAGCGGCAGATCGCGCAGCAGACCGGAGCCGCCATTGCATTTGACAACTTTATTAACGGGGCAGCCGAAATTTATATCTACAATGTCGAAGCCGCGATCTTCGCAGACCTTCGCCGCTTCGGCCATAACGGCGGGATCGGAGCCGAACAACTGACAGGTGATGGGGTGCTCTTCCGGGTCGAAATAGAGGTAGCGGAAATTGCGATTGCGCTTCTTATTGTGCAGCGTGCTGACAACACCGTGTGAGCTGGTGAACTCGGTCATAAGCAGGCCGCAGCCGCCCTGGTTCCGGATCATGCGGCGAAAGACAGTGTCGGTTACGCCCGCCATCGGCGCCAGAATGGTGGCCGGACGTATTGGCACTGTTCCGGCGCGATAGGCGGTCGGGAAGCTAAAGATGTATGGATTGTCAGCCAAAACGAGTAGATGACCTTATTTTAACTGGCCGCCAGGGAAACGATTTGAAACATGGCAACGTTGTATAGGACAGTAGGGGAATTGCAGCATGGAATCGTCTAGCTCATTCAAACTTGGAGCAGCGTTCGCGGCCGGGGTGGTCGTCGCCCTAGGCAGCGCGCTGATTTACGTAAAATCAAGTGGTTTTCACCCGCAATCGGTGGTTGAGGCCGCGCCGGCGGCGCAGCGGCAGACTAGCCAACCTGAAACGATCCCCACCGGACCGGAAGATGGTTCGCAGCCGCTGCAAATCCCGGCAAAGCCGGCAGATCCCGTAATCCCGCCCTCGCCAACGCCAACGCCCGCTGCGAGTATCACGGAGCCCGCCAGCCCTCCTCCGGCGCCACGCAAGGAAATTGAGCACTCGACCCCTGTTCCCAAGGCGAAACACAACTATCCCCACAGGTCGGCGTTGCCTATGACGCAGAGCGCTATCCGGGTACAAATTTCACAGATGACGCCCACACCGCTTCCACCTCCACCTCCTGATGATCTGGCAGTTCAAAGCAGTCCGGTTCCCAGCCAGCAGCCAGCGGTTAGGACGGTGAGCGAAGATCAGGCGCAACTTCCTGAGGGTCCGCAGATCGGACAACAACCGCAATACCCGAATCCAGAACCTGCGCCGGTGCAGCCGCATGTGATTACGCTGCAGGAAGGGACGAACCTGGTTGTTCGGCTAGGTGAGACGCTTTCCACCGACCACAACTTTACGGGAGACACGTTCCGCGGGTCGCTGGACGCGCCGATTGTGGTGGACG
Source organism: Bryobacterales bacterium (assembly GCA_963718465.1). Taxonomy (GTDB): domain Bacteria; phylum Acidobacteriota; class Terriglobia; order Bryobacterales; family Bryobacteraceae; genus Bog-105. The sequence continues at coordinate 219,353 of CAVQZK010000010.1, forward strand.
GATTTATCATTGCGGACAAAGGCTCGAAGGTTTTGGGGCGGATTGTGGCCGCGGATAAAGCCGGCCGGCTGGAAGGCAATGCCAGTCTGCAACTGGAGTTGACCGAAATTAATACCACCGACGGTCAGCGCGTTCGCATAGAAAGCGGCTTGTATAGCAGGAGAGGGCCGAGCAACAGTCCAGAGGAAGCGGTGAAGATCGCCGGCGGTGCGGCGCTGGGAGCGATCATCGGCGCTATTGCTGGCGGAGGTAAGGGCGCGGCGATTGGCGCAGGCGCGGGCGGCGCAGCTGGAACGGGTGCGGTGCTTCTGGGACATGGGAAGCCTTCGGTCATTCCGTCGGAGACACGGATGAGTTTCCAGATGGCGAGACCGGTTACGATAACGGAGAAGTTGAATTAAGTGTTTCGAGCAGCTTGGCCGGTTCGCTATCATGGCGAAACAGGGGACTTGCGTGCGACCGATCCTTTCAACCTCTATTTTGCTGTGGGCCTTAACCGCTTTCGGGCAAGACTCTTCTGCCGATTTGCGCTACACGAACGAAGGCAAGCTCATCTTTCCGGAAAATTACCGCGAATGGATCTGGCTTAGCTCCGGTTTGGGAATGTCTTACACCCCTTCCAATGCGAATGACAATCCGTCATTTGATAACGTCTTTGTCTCGCCCGCTGCCTACCGCTCGTTCATGGCCACCGGTACCTGGCCCGACCGCACCGTCTTCATTCTCGAAATCCGCTCGTCCGTCAACAAAGGATCTATCAACCAATCCGGCCATTACCAGGGCGGCCTCGCCGATATCGAAGCGCACGTTAAAGATAGCCGGCTGAAAAGGCAAATGGGGCTTCTTCGGTTTTGGCAGCGGGCGCAAACCGGCTGCGGAAATTCCGCACACCGCTGACTGTTATTCTTGCCATCAGCGCAGTGGTGCGGTGGATACCACCTTTGTGCAGTTCTACCCTACACTCTTTAAAGTCGCTCAAGACAAAAAGACTCTTTCCACTACCTGGACCAACGAACATTAGGAAAGAAAATGGCAACTATTGCTCACCCCTACGCTGCCCTGCTGGGTAATCGCGACCCGCTCAGCGTCATCTCTGAAACTCCCAAGCGCCTTAGCACCATCGCGCAACAACTCGGAACCTCAGGCCTATCCCGCTCATATGCTCCCGGCAAGTGGACTGCTGGCCAAATCTTCTGCCATCTCGCTGATTGCGAGCTTACATTCGGTTACCGATGGCGTCAAATCGTCGCCGAACCGCACCACCTCATTCAGCCCTTCGACCAGGAAATCTGGGCCGCCAACTACCCCTCTCTCGATGCGGCGCGCGCTCTCGATTCCTTTTGCGCTACCCGCCGTTGGAGCGTAGCTTGGCTCAAAACCCTCGGCGAAGACGTCTTTTCGAAACCCGTGACTCATCCAGAGCGCGGCGAACTGACCCTCTACAAGTTTCTGCAAATCACCGCCGGTCACGACCTAAACCACCTCGCTCAACTCGACCAGATCGTTGCAGGAGCGAATTAGCAACTGCCCGAAAGCTTGAAAGCAGGCGAGCGCGGCGAAATCGCGCGCATGCTCCATTTGGCCGTCCCCGTCGTCTTGGCTGAACTTGGCTGGATGTCCATGACAACGGTCGACACCATCATGATTGGCGGCCTGGGTCCCGCGGCCATCGGCGCTATCGGAGTCGGCAGCAGCGTTTATTACTCGCTCGCCATTTTCGGCATGGGTTTGCTGCTTGGGCTGGACACGCTTGTCTCGCAATCCCACGGTGCGGGCGATAAGCCCGATACGCATCATTCTCTGGCCCAGGGTGTTTACTCAGCGATCTTCATTGCCATCCCTCTCACTGTGGCTTTCTATTTCATGCCGCCGGTCTTCGACCTCCTCGGAATCAATCCAGCGGTAACTGTTTTGGCCGGTCCGTTTCTTCGAACGCTCAGCTACGGCACGTTGCCGCTCTTGCTCTACGGCGCATTCCGCCGCTACTTGCAAGGCATTGGGCACGTCCGCCCAGTCATGTTCGCCCTTGTGAGCGCAAACCTGGTGAACTGGCTTTTCAACTGGCTCCTTATCTATGGCCATTGGACCCTGCCTAAGCTGGGCGTCGTGGGCTCCGCTCTCTCCACCTGTCTCGCCCGCGTCTACATGGCGGGAATTCTGCTGCTCTCCATCTGGTGGTTTGAACGCGGCAACGAAAAGGGCATTCGCGGCATTCTGCGCAAACCAGATCCCGAACGCCTTCTTCGCCTCATGGGACTCGGCCTTCCCGCGGCCACTCAGATCCTGATGGAAATTGGCGCTTTTGGTGCGGCTGCAGTACTCGCGGGCCGTCTCACTCCCGTCGCCCTCGCCGCTCACAATATCGCTTTGAATTGCGCCGCTATCAGCTTTATGGTTCCGCTCGGCATTTCTTCGGCAGCGGCCGTGGCAGTCGGCCAAGCCATCGGTCGCGGCGACCCAGTTCACGCACGCCGCTCAGGCTACATCGCCATTGCGCTTGCCTGCGCTTTCATGTCATGCTCCGCCATTGTCTTTCTCGCCATTCCGCTGCCCATCTTGCGCGTATACACCGACAATTTGAGCGTGCTCCAAACCGGCGCTAGTCTGCTCGCCATCGCCGCCGCCTTTCAACTCTTCGACGGCATTCAAACGGTCGCCACCGGAGCCTTGCGCGGGGTAGGGAACACACGCACGCCCATGATCGTCAACTTCGCCGGCTACTGGCTATTCGGCCTTCCCATCGGCTACTTCCTCTGCTTCCACAGCCACTACGGAGTAATGGGTCTCTGGTGGGGTTTGACGTTGGCGCTCATCGTCATCTCTGTCGTGCTTCTAGCCGCTTGGCGCGCTCACTGGCGGGTCCGCTGACAAAAACGTGGTAAGTTCGGAAGATTCGAGGTCAATCATGCGTTCATTGCAATTCCTTGCCTTGGCAAGCACCCTCAGTCTTGGTCTGTTCGCGCAACTTCCCGCCGGCGGCCCACCCTCAAGCACTCTCAAGGTCGGCGATAAAGCTCCCGACTTCACACTTCCATCCACTGAAGGCGGCACTGTCCATTTAGCCGACTACCTCGGCAAAGGCACCGTCGTTCTGGCGTTCTTTCCGGCTGCGTTCACCGGTGGTTGAACGGCTGAAATGAAAGCGTACCAGTCTGGTATGCAAAGGTTTCAGGAATCGGGCGCCAAGGTGTTCGGCATCAGTACCGATAACACCCCATCGCTCAAAGAATTTTCTTCCAAGTTAAGCCTTCCTTTTCCGCTGCTCAGTGATTTCGTGGATCGTAAAGTCACGCAAGACTACGGTATCTTCATTCCGAAATACGGCATTGCTAACCGCGTTACGTTTGTCATCGACAAAGACGGCAAGATCGATTTCATCGAACAGGGCGGCGACGCTATGAAGATTATGGGCGCTGGCGATGCCTGCAATCGTTTGTCGCACAAGAAGGCTTCATAGCTATGTGAATCCGGGCGTGAAAAAACAGTTCTGCATTCTTGCATTAGGTCTGGCCCTTCACGCCCAAACCTATAAACCTGATCGGGCGGCCTTGGCGCAAGCCAACCTGGGGGTCAATCTCGCTAAACAAACCAAGTTCCCCGAGGCCATTCAAGCTTATAAGCGCGCCATCGTTATCGATCCCAATCTGCCGGGCATTTATCTAGATCTCGGCCTCGCGTGGTTCAAATTGGGCGATTTCAAACAGGCTCTCAGCGCCTTCGAACACGAAGCCACCAAGAACCCCAACGACCGCCTCACGACCCTTATTGCCATGAGCTACTTTGGCTTGGCCGATTACAAACACGCGGCGTCTCTTCTGAAACCTCTCTACGACGCGCAGCCCGATAACACCGAACTCGCTTACCTCCTTGCCAAATGCTACGTCTGGTCGGGCGCTGCCGATGCCGGCGTTGCGCTCTTCCAAAAGCTTCTTCAGCACGACCCCAACTCGGTCACCGTTCACATGCTGCTGGGCGAGGCGCTCGATTCGCAAAACCACACTGAAGACGCCATCAAGGAATTTGAACTGGCCGCCAAAGATTCGCCGATGCAGCCCGACGTCCATTTCGGTCTCGGCTATCTCTACTGGAAGCAAAAGCGCTACGAAGCTGCCGAGCGCGAATTTCAAGCCGAGCTGAGGAACAACCCTAAACAGGATCAGGCGCTGACTTATTTAGGCGATGTCCAGCTCAAAGCCGGCCATTTCGAAGAAGCAATCGCGTCCCTAAAGAGCGCTATCGCTCTTCAGAAAAATTCGCATCTCGCTCATCAGGATTTAGGCATCATCTATGCAGAACAGAAACGCAGCGACCTTGCCGTCGCCGAATTTCGCGAAGCCATTCGCTCGAACCCTTCAAACTACGATGCCCATTACCGCTTGGCCCGCCTGCTGAAAGAACTAGGGCGCAATGCCGAGGCTGACAAAGAATTCGCCATCGTTCAAAAGCTGCACGAGAAGAAAACAGAAGAGCCGCTGATGCGAATCAGCGGCCCTCGTTAGTGTACTGCGAGGTATAGTGGCCTGCGGCTACCAGATGAATTTGCCGCCGAGTTGGAATACGCGCGGATCCCAGGCGGAAGTCACTTGCCCGAAGTCTCCAGCCCCGTAACTCGTGCTCACATTCTGGAATTCCGTATGGTTCCAAGTATTGAAGCTTTCAACACGGAGTTCAATCCGGCTGTGTCGATCTTCGCTGAGGACGAAGCTTTTGAACAGCGACATGTTCCAATTGTTTCGGCCAGGTCCGCGAACGACGCCCTTGCCCAGGTTGCCCCAAGCGCCGACTGCCGGATTTGAGAATCCAGATGTGGTGAAGAATTGAGCGACGGTGCCCGGATAACTGACGCTGCCGCTAAGATCCGGCCGGTTCGTAGCGCCGCTTATACCGTTGCTGCTTTCGGAGCCGCCTTCCGTAATAAACAACGGCAGGCCCGACTCCATCGTTACGATGCCCGACAGTTCCCAGCCGCCCGCAACCGTCTTTAATAAGTGATTTTGGCTGTTTCGGAACACCGGTATGTCGTAAATAAAGTTGACCAACCCGATATGGGTACGGTCGAGCGGCGCTGGCCCGATGTCATAGCTCCGGTTGTACGGATTTGACAACGTGTACAGGTCACCGCCGGTGGTCGGGTCAATCGCCCGCGACAATGTGTAAGCAGCTTGCAAGGTCAGGTCGCGCTTGATCTGCGAATGCAAGTTGATTTGCAAGCTGTTGTAGTGGCTATTGCCGGCGTTCTCATAAAGCATGATGGAACTATAGCCCGGATACGAAAGAGCTAAGTTGTATTGCGTCGGGCCGCCCAGAGTGCTTAGCTGCGCCAAGCTGCTTTGGTTGGGTAGATCGATCTGCCGTTCATCGCTTTGATGGCGGTTCTGGTTGCCGACGTAGGCAACGGAGAGAATCGAGTTGTGAGCCAACTCGCGTTCTACGCCGAAGCTGTATTGGTAGCTGGCTGGTGCTTTGTAATCGTTGTACGCCAGGCCGGTGATGCTGCCCACCGTGATGGGCGCCACTAAAGCAGTACCCGTGTTGAGCGCCGCTGCGGGATTCGAAAGGCCAACATTGTTGAGTGTAACCGACGCGCTAAACGGCTGGTTCGGACCGCCGTTATACATGTCGTTGCCCTGAATGCGTTCGTACATGATGCCGAAGCCGCCGCGGAGGACGGTCTTGTGGTCGCCGGAAATATCATAAGCAAACCCGAGGCGCGGCCCGAAATTGGTCCAATAGTTCTTCACCATGCCATTCGGAATCCCGTTCTGGCCCGCTATGCCGATGCCGTTCAGGTAGAACTGGGTCCCGGCCAAAATTGGATTGGGGCTGGTTCCCAAACCCGGGCTCGACGGAGAGATAGCGTTTCCGTTCGTGCCATCTATGAAGGCTGGACGGTTTGCCGGATTGTAAAGGTTCTGATAAAAATCCGACATGCGGTTATTGGCCTCGTAAGTGTGCGGAATGCCGTCCCACCGCAAGCCAAGATTCACCGTCAAGCGCGAATTCACATGCCAGTTGTCTTGGAAATAGACCGCTGGAGACACGTTGTTCCATTGGCCGTGATCCTGTACCGCGAGTTCGGTATAAGAGTTGGCGTAGCCCAGTAAAAAATCGGCCGCGCTGTTACCGGTAAACAGTCCGTTGAAGTTAAATGAGCCTTGGGTATCGCCGAATAGATCTTGCGTCTTCTTGTACAGCGCCCAGCTTCCACCCATCTTCAATTGGTGGGAACCGACCACCCACGACAGATCGTCGCGAACCTGATAATCGTCCGCCTTATTGTGCCAGGGCCAACTGGAAACATCGTAGGTTGCATAGTTACTCAATGAAACGCCGGGAATACGATCGTCGTTGTTGCCGGTAAAGAGTTCCGGAATGTTGAGGCTTGAGGGACGTTTGTAGATGCCTGTCGGCACGATGTTGATGACGTTGCCGTTCTGGTTGTAGGCCACTTCGTTCAAGATCGTTGGCGTAATCGAATAGGTGGCGTGGAGCACGTAATGGTAAGCCGGATTAGTCAACAGAGTGCCGACGGAAGGAACGTTGCTCCCGCTCCATAGCGAAGTGCCATAGGTCTGGCTGACGTCGTCCTTCATATAGTGGCCGAATATGCTGAACTTGTCGTTAAAGCGGTGATCGATTCGCAAGATCTCTTCCCGCAGATTGACGGGTTGATTCGTTCCGCCGGTAAACTGGTTGCCATTGTCTGAGTTCCCCGCCGGGAAAATGCCAGCTTGCAAAAGAGCTACGGCTTGGGGATTAAACAAAGAAACCGGAATCTGATTGCCGGGAAATTTGCCCCCGAGTGTGAGTCCCGAGGCCGTTAATTGCGACTGGATTGCTGGACTCACTTGCGCTGCCGTTGGGACGGTCAATGCAGGGACGGCGCTGAAGTTCCCGCCGAGTTCGGCGGCAGAAGGCACGTTGATCTTGGCTGGCAGGTTCCCCGAAACTTGCCTGCGCCATTCCTGGTTGTAAAAGAAGAATGTCTTCTGGCGGTCTTTGTTGTAAACCTTGCCCAAAGTTACCGGGCCGCCTACGTTGAAACCGAAAATGTTTAGGCGCAGTTCAGGCGCTTGCTGGCCGTTTGCGTTCGTGAAGTACGGACTCGCATCGAAGGCATTATTGCGGTTAAATTCCCAAGCCGACGCGTGAAACGCCGTTTCGCCCGATTTCACCGCCATGCTCATGGTGCCGCCCGACGATAGCCCATATTCGGCGCTGTAGTTGGAAGTCATGGTACGGAACTCGGCTATTGAATCAAGTGAAGGCATAACGTCCAGCCCGCCCGCGCCGCCGCGATCGTCTGCTTCCCCGCCGTCGATCATCCATAGATTGTGATTCTCGCGAAGGCCGTTAAAGCTGACGTTCGCATCGCCGCCGATAGAGGTCGGTGAGCTGAGGTCGGCCATGTTGCTTGACGCGCCTGCCGTTAACGTTGCTAGCGCGTAAATGCTACGGCCATTAGTGGCGATCTGCGTCATCTCTTTTCCGGTGATCACATCGCTCACTTCGCCGGATTCCGATTTCACGGCGATGGCTTCCGCTTCAACCGTGACGCTCTCTTTCGTGTTGCCCACTTCCAGCTTTACATCCACACGCAGCCGGTCGCCCACCTGCAAGTTAATGTCGTTCTGCTCGAACGTTTTGAAGCCGGCGACTTCAGCTTTTACCGTGTAGTGGCCGATCCCAAGGCTAGGCGCTACATATTGGCCGGATTCATTGCTGGTGGTGTCGTGAGATTGATTCTGGTCGGTATTTGTGATGGTCACTTTGGCGTTTGGAACCACCGCGCCCGAAGCATCCGTAACTGTTCCGACAATAGTGCCTTCCTGCGCCGAAGCCACGAAAGCCGACATAAAGAGGATTAACGACAGAGCTGCAAGCTGCGCTGCTTTGCGCAACAAGGGCTGAATTTTGAGAGAGAATCGGGAAAGCGAATTGCCCGGTTTAGGACATGCATTTGCCCTTTGGTACATACTAGGTAACCTCATCAAAGACTTGACTTGACCGTTCCGATATAAATCGGACGGCCCTGGTTACGTAGTATATCTCAATTAACTAGATTAGGTTATCTGCACTCACGTAAATTAGGCAGGGTGCTTTTTTGGAGTGGTATAAAACTGATGCAGACTCGCGGCTCAAAAATGAGCCACGAGTCTGATACAAGGTGGGCAAATCTAGTAGAATTGCAGCGGTGGTTAGACCAGGGCTACTTGTTCAGCCTGAAGTCCCTTGGGACCAGTCTTGACAACAAAGGTAACTCGGGCGCCTTCGTCCAGGCTGCGATAGCCGGACGATTCGATAGCGGAGAAGTGAACGAACACATCCTCGCCATTTTCGCGGGCGATGAAGCCGAAGCCTTTCGAGGCGTTAAACCACTTTACAGTGCCATTTTCTTTCATGAGTAAATCTCTCTTTCTTGCTACAAAATACCTAACAAATCAATAGACAGAAATCGAGAACTGCTTACCACGAAAGGCCGGCTGTACTTAGCGAATTCAGTTGACCGAAAGGAATATACGAGCTATTCAACAATAACCGCACTCGATTGCGTTTGTCAAATAATGAAACGAATTTCAAACCAACTACGTCGCAATGCCCGGAGTGGCTGCTGACGTGCGCGGTTCGTCGTCGTAGTTAACTGCCGGCTCGGTGAGAGGTTCCAGTAGATCCTCGTCTCCCGGCGATGGTGGTTGATCTTTTCGGGCTAGGCGTTTTGCCATCTTCTCTTCTTGCCGTTCTTTACGTTGTTGTTCTTTTTGACGCTTCTTGAAGGTTTGTGGTCCGCGACCTGGCATAGCTTGCTCCTTTGAAGTGAAAAGACCGCCCGCCCGAACTGTTTGGGTTCAGGCGAACGGTCACTCGAAACTTGAAACTTAGAAAAATTTACCAGCGTTGTCCTCGACCGCCGCCACCGCCACGATTACCGCCACCGCCGCCTTCATGACGTCTTCCGCCGCCGCCACCGCCGCCGCCCGCTGGCTTCGGACGCGCTTCGTTTACGTTCAGGGCTCGACCGTGCAGGTCGGCGCCGTTCAGTTGAGAAATCGCCGTCTGGGCCGCTTGTGCGTCGGACATTTCAACGAATGCGAAGCCACGGGGTTGACCGGTGTCACGGTCTGTCACGATGCTCACGCGCTCAACGCCGCCATAAGCGGCAAAAGCGGAGTGTAGGTCGTCTTGGGTTGTTTGATAACTGAGGTTGCCGACAAAAATGTTGGTCACAGTGTTCATCCTTTGATTCGAAATTATCTTTGTCAGACAGCCGTGAAACCAACTTTTGAAGAAGGATAGGATAGCGGTAGAAAGCAATCGTAGTTTTAGTACGACGCGAGCAAAGACACCTTAATTCTAGCAGATGCGGTAAGGTGTTGGGACAATTCTTATGCGCGCGGTCAAAGCCGCAAATCAGAGAGGCCCCCTCCATACCAGTTATGCCCTTCTTATCAAAGGCTAGTATCTGCCGACAGCACCCGCGACGGCGAGAACGGCAAATATGCGCTTTTTCAGCACCTTGGTTCTAGTACTGTGTTCTTCAATCTTCGTCTCAACGCGCGATTATCGTCCAGCAGGACGTTAACCAGAGCAAGATACCTAGTCCGCTAAACTAGAGAGTACATGCTTTCCATCGTCATCCCGATACATAACGAGGAACCAGCCATTCTGCCCCTCTACGACAGGCTGACGACCGTGCTGGAAAAGCTGAGCAGGCCCTACGAAATTATTTTTGTAGACGACGCCTCAACCGACCGCAGCTTCGACCTGCTCGCGAACTTGGTTGAAACCGATGGCCACCTCAAAGTGCTCCGCTTGCGGCGTAACTTTGGACAGACGGCGGCTTTGGCGGCGGGCTTCGACGAGGCCGAGGGCGAAGTAGTAATTTCGCTCGATGGCGACCTGCAGCATGACCCGGAAGACATTCCGTTGCTCTTGGAAAAGATCGACGAAGGTTATGACATTGCCAGCGGCTGGCGCAAGAACCGTGTCGATAACGCCGTTACCCGCAAGATTCCCTCGCGCATTGCAAATTGGATGATGAAGCGCGCCTCAGGCGTTGACATACACGATTTCGGCACAACCTTCAAAGCCTATCGCGCTGAGGTTTTGAAAGACGTCAACCTGTATGGAGAGTTGCACCGCTTCATTCCAGCGCTGGCGAGTTTCTACGGCGCGCGCGTGGTGGAAGTGCCCATTAAGAATATCGAGCGTCCAAACGGCGCTTCGCACTATGGGCTGAGCAGAACCTTCCGCGTATTCTTTGACATCCTCACCATCAATTTCCTGTTGCGCTATCTCACGCGGCCCATGCATTTCTTCGGCAAATGGGGTTTAGGCGGCATTGCCTTGGGCAGCGTAGTCCTGATGGTGTTGTTGGTTGAGAAGATTATGGGACGCGACATTATCGCCGAACACGGGCCGCTGTTAGTGGCCGGCGCTATGCTCTGGTTCGCTGGCTTGATGCTGTTCTGCGTCGGCCTGATTGGCGAGGTTTTGATGCGTACCTATTTTGAAAGCCAAGGCCGGCGCATTTACGCCATCCGCGAGGTGCGGAGCCGCCGCGAGCAGGTTGTTGATGGCGCTCGTTAGTTCTTACGATGGCTTCATTTTCGATTACGGCGGCGTGCTGGCGTTCCACCAAACCCCTGCCGAACAGGCTCGCATGGCGGCAGTGGCTGGGATCCCGGTCGATATGTTCGCGGAGCTGTACTGGTTGAAACGGCTGGATTACGACAAAGCATCGGTAACCGGCCCCGAGTATTGGTTTGATATCGGCAGGAATGCTGGCGTTGTCCTGACTCCTAAGATCATTGATGAGCTGATCGAGATGGACGCCAATAGCTGGATGCATTTCGACCAAGTGATGTGGGATTGGATTGAGCAGCTGAGCGCGGCGGGGAAGCGCGTGGCAATGCTTTCGAACATGCCGCAGGAACTCGGCCTCGCACTAAGGGCGAAGACCGACCGCCTGCGGATTTTCGACCATGTCACCCTGTCATGTGAGTTGCGCTCCGTTAAGCCGGAACCGGCCATTTACGAAGAGTGCCTCGAAGGCATTGGGACTGCGCCTGAGCGGACTATCTTTTTCGACGACAAAATCGTAAACGTGCAAGGCGCTGAAATGCTGGGACTTCATGCTATCGAATTCCTGAATCGCGACGACGTGTTACTGCGCATGACCGCTTAAGTCTATACTTCAGGTATGTCCGCCCTGGTTACGCTGCAGGCCGAACCTGTAAGTTTCGACAGTTCCCATCTCAATCGAAAAGAGCAGGCGCTTTTTGAGAACTTACGCAGCCTTGGCAGAGTGATCGTCGCCTATTCGGGCGGCACCGATTCCGCCTATCTTGCCTGGGCAGCCCACAAGGTGCTGGGTGCGAACTCCGTCGCGGTGACCGCTGATTCGGCATCGATTCCGAAATCGCACAAGCTGGATGCCGAAGCGTTCGCGCGCGAGTGCGGTTTCCGGCATGAGTATATAGCCACTTACGAATTTGAAAATCCGGATTACGTCAAGAACGACAAGAACCGCTGTTTCCACTGCAAAGACGAATTGTTCACGCAGTTGGAAGCCTACAGTGCCGGTCAGCACATCGTTTACGGCGTAAACAAAGACGATCTGGGCGATTATCGGCCTGGGCAGAACGCCGCAAAAATACACCAGGTAAAAGCGCCGCTGGTGGAAGCGGGATTGACGAAGGCTGAGATACGCGAGCTTTCGCGACGCGCCGGACTTTCCACTTGGGACCGCCCGGCGGCAGCGTGCCTGAGTTCACGGGTACCCTATGGAACGCCTGTGACACCGGAAACCATTCGAACTATCGAAGAAGGCGAGGAAGCCATTCGCGCGCTCGGCTTCAAACAGTTCCGCGTACGCTTTCATGGCGAACTCGTGCGCCTGGAAATCGCTAAAGAAGAGATGGAAAAGGCCATGACCGTCGAGAACGCCCGGGCATTCTCGACGATCTTCAAACAACTCGGCTTTCTCTACGTAACGTTAGACCTGGAAGGCTATCGGCAAGGTTCGCTGAACGCGGCGCTGGCTAAGCCCCAGCAGCCGCTGCTGCCATCTGCTTAACGCCGTAGACCGGCATCGGTCCTGGGAATGCGCCGCTTCCTAACACTTCACGAAGCGCCAGATTCGTGTCGAAGTAGACCTGCCAGTAATTCGCATTGCTGCAATACGGACGAACCGCGAGCACGGGACCGAGACCTGTAAATGAATGAATTTCGCAGTCGGGCGCCGGCGTCGCCAAAACATTCGGGATTCGTGCAATGCGCTCTTTGATCGCGGTTATGACCTGGCTCGGCTCGGCGGCGTCGGCAATCTGCGCGGTCAACTCCACGCGGCGGTAGGGGTTCGCGGAAAAATTCTGAATGTTATCGGCGAAGAGTTTGTTATTGCCGACAAAAGTGCGCACGTTGTCGGGCGTGTTGATGGTGGTGACGAACAGGCCGATCTCTTCCACCGTTCCTGTAATGCCGCCGCCGCTGATGAAGTCTCCCACCTTAAACGGGCGCAGGACAATCAAGAAAATACCTGCGGCAAAATTCGCCAATAGCCCGCTCCACGCAGCGCCAATGGCCAACCCTGCGCCGGCCAGCAACGCCGCGAAGCTGGTGGTTTCCACTCCGAAGTAGCCCAAAATGGCTAACACTAGCGTGATATTCAGAATGACCGCCAGCGTGTTGCCGAAAAAGCGCAACAGCGTGGGATCGAAATGCTGTCTGGTGAGGCCCTTGCGAACGAGTTCAATGACGAAATTGATCAGCCATCGGCCGACGATGTAGATCACAATCGCGCCCAGCACTTTCAGCCCGACCGCTGTAAGTGTCGCTTCCGCAATACTGATAATGTGACTAAAATCCATGCTGTTCTTCTCCTCGGGACTTCTGGTAGTTTACCCCTGAGAGACCGCTATTGCTAGGAAAAAGTCACTAAAAGGCTAAGACGCCGATTCCTGAAGACCCTGCGGATCCCAGTGCATGATCTTGCCGCGGAAAAGGCTTTCATTCGTCAGAAGCGCGGGTGCGGCGGCGCGCAATCCGAAGGTGGCGTCTTCAATCATCGGGTGGCCTTCGCGGATGGAGCGATAAAAGTTCTTGTGGTGCTCCAGATGAGCGTTGATGTCCGAGGTATCGTACGATTCCGTATTGCCTTGCCGAATGCGTGAATCGGGCGACCGCGTGCTTCTCATCCCACTCGGCCCTCATGGCTTTGCGGGTTGCTTCCGCGAAGCTTTCAATAGAGCCGTCGAACTCGTCCGGTTGAGGGGTGCGTTCTACGGTAACGCCCTCGTAGCCTGTGGTCATGACACCTTCGCTGCCGATGAATTTGACGCCGAATGATTCTTCGGGAAGACCGCTCTTGAAGTTCACGCGCAGCAGAACGTTGAATGGCGGGTGTGCATCCGATTCCGGATAATCAAGCACCGCCAGCATGACATCGGGCACATCGCGGTCTTTCCAATAGCGCGTACCACCGGTGGCGTAAATACGCGTCGGGCCTAAAGAACCTGTCACTGTATGCAGTCCGGTTAGCAGGTGAACGAACAAGTCGCCCGCCACGCCGGTCCCGTAATCGCGATAATTCCGCCAGCGGAAGAAGCGCGCCGGGTCCCACGGACGCTTAGGCGCGTTGCCCTGGAATTGCGCCCAATCGCAGGTAGTCGTGTTGGCGTCGGTGGGGATCGAATATTCCCAGGCGCCGATGGCCGTGTTGCGGTCCAGCCACGCTTCCACCGAATTGAGCCGCCCAATGGCGTTCTGCGCGAAAAGTTCGCGCGCTTTCGTATAGGTAGCGGAACTGCGGTACTGGCTGCCAACCTGAAACACCGTCCCGGAATTGTTCTGTGCGTATATGACCGATTTGCCTTCTTCAATGGCATGCACCATCGGCTTCTCGCAGTAAACGTGCTTGGCGGAATTCAGGCAATCCACTGAGATGCGCGAATGCCAGTGATCGGGGGTGGCAATAATCACTGCGTCCACGTCTTTGCGGGCGACAATCTCGCGATAGTCGCGTGTGGTGTGCAGGCTGCCGTACACTTCTTTCAGATGCTGTAGCCGCCCGTCGTAGCAATCGCACGCCGCCACCAGCTTCACGCCGGGCAGGGAAGTGGAAGCGCGCACATCAGCTTGGCCCTGGCCGCCTGCGCCGATAATCGCGATTTGAATGGTGTCGTTTGGCGAGTACATGCTAAGCCTTCACCTGCATGGTGGTGGGATCCCATTCCACTACCCGATTTTCGAAATAGCTCATGTTCGACAGCAGCGCTGGGCCCGCGGCGCGGAAGCCGAACACGGCATCTTCCACCACCGGTTTGCGCGAGCGTACCGCCTCGGCGAAATTCCGGTGATGGTCAAGGTGGTCGCTGTATTTGGGCGGCGGTTCATAAGCCACCGTGTGATCCGTCCTCATGGCGGCTGAAGTCGGCCTCGCCTCCGGAAACTTCGCACGATAGCCCGCTAGAAAATTCTTCTGCTCCGCCGCCGTGAATGTTCCGATCGTGTAACCGGGCTGCGTCTCTGGAGGCGCGGCAGTGACGGTAACCTTTTCGTCCACGCTCATAATGCCTTCGCTGCCGGTAAAACGGAAGCCCGAACTCTCGTTCGCCCCGCTCTCGAAGTTTACGCGCAGTACCAGATTGAATGCCGGATGGTTGGCAGTTTCCGGATAGTCGTACACGCCGAACAAAAGATCCGGCACATCGCGCCCATCGTTCCAGAAGCGAATGCCGCCACTGGCGAAAACGCGCGTGGGGCCAATAGCGCCCGTAATGAAGTGCAGTCCTGAAAACAGGTGAACGAATAGATCGCCTGCCACGCCGGTCCCGTAATCGCGGTAGCAGCGCCAGCGGAAAAAGCGATTCGGGTCCCACTGGGTTTTCGGCGCGCGCCCCTGGAAACGATCCCAATCGCAGGTGCCTGTGCCGGAATCGGGCGGTATAAAGTACTCCCAAGCACCCGTGGCGGAGTTCCGGTCCCACCAGGCTTCCACCATATTCAGCTTGCCGATAGCGCCGCCGCGGTAAAGTTCCTGCGCCTTCTTGTAAACAATGGAGCTGACACGCTGACTGCCGATCTGGAGAATCCGGCCAGTTTGGCGTTGCGCCTCCACCACCGGAATACCGTCGTCGACATGCTGCACCATCGGCTTTTCGCAGTACACATCCTTCTTCGCGTTGAGCGCATCGATCGTGATTTTCTGATGCCAGTGGTCGGGCGTGCCGATGATTACCGCGTCAATATCGGGGCGCGCCAGAATCTCTTCGTACTTCTTGGTGGTAAAGATACCGTAGCCATACTGCTCTTTCATGCTCTCCAGCCGACCGTCGTAGCAATCGCAGGCGGCGACCAGTTTCGTAAGCCCCGTGGCCGTGGATGAGCGGGCGTCACCTTGCCCCATGCCGCCGCATCCGATGAGAGCGATTTGAATTTTGTCGTTAGACGAACGCGAAGCGGACGGCCCTGCTTCACGAGCTAAAAGAGGCACACTAAGCCCCGCGCCGGCAGCGGCGCCCAGGAACTGACGTCTAGAAGTCACGTTCTACTTTTTATCAGATGACGAATTGGAAGTTGAACTGGAGCTGGAACTGTCGGACGATTTCGACGAGCCGCTGTCGGAAGACTTGGAAGAAGATTCTTGAAGAATCCTTTGAGCCTTCTTTTGAGGAGGAGCCCTCCTTCGAACCGCCTTCCTTCGATGACTCTTTTGACGACGATTCTTTCGAACCGCCGCTTTCTCCAGACTCGGAATTCTTAGAGCCGCCGTTAGGCGCTCCGCTGCCGCCCTTGGCGTAATCGTTCACATACCAACCGCTGCCTTTAAATTGCAGCGCGGGAGCGGAGATCAGTCGATGCACGGGGCCGCCGCACTTTTCATGAACCGTGAGCGGTTCGTCCACGAACTTCTGTATCAATTCGAATACGTCGCCGCATTTCTCGCATTGATATTCGTAAAGGGCCATATATGGTTATTTGTCTGGAGCCGGGGTGATCGGCTTCTTTGCATCGATGGCATGGTCCGGAGTAATAATTCCGTCGCCCGAGTTGTGCCTCGCCCCGTCATTGCCCCCAAGCTGCCCATCAGCGCCAGTCAGCTGCGCGATGGTTGTTTTGCCGGTGATCAAATCAATCGATTGCTTCAACAAATTGTCTTCCGTCGTCTTAGGCGCTGTTCCTGGAATCGGGTTGCCGTCCTGATCGAGCTCCGGGCTGTTGTCATTTTCCGCCAGTTGAACAGTGGGTGTAACACCACCGTCCTGAATCGCTTTTCCGGAAGGCGAATAATACTTAGCGACCGACAGGATAACCGCGCCGCCGTCATCCATTTGAATGGTTTTCCGCAAGCTGGCATCGCCGTAACTGCGCTCACCCACTATTTGCGCGCGCTTATCGTCTAACAGCGCAGCAGCGGCAATTTCCGCCCCGCCCGCCGTGGCGCGGTCGGTGATTACAACTAGCGGCCCGGTCCAAACAGCGGCGTCGGGTTTAGCTTCGAAGTCTTTCTTCTCAGTCTTCTGGCCTTGCAGATAAGTGATGTCGCCCTTATCCAGGAAAAGATTTGCCAGCGGAATACCGTTTTCCTGTTCGCCCGTGGAGCAATGGCGAAGATCAAGCACCACGTACTTCGCGCCTTGCTTCTTTAACTCGTCAATCTTGGTTTTTGCTTCCTCAACGCGCTTGCCGGCCAAGCTGGACACATGCACATAACCCACTTCATTCGGCATAAGCTTCGCAGTGACAGCCGGGAATG
Source organism: Bryobacterales bacterium (assembly GCA_963718465.1). GTDB lineage: Bacteria > Acidobacteriota > Terriglobia > Bryobacterales > Bryobacteraceae > Bog-105. The sequence goes on from CAVQZK010000010.1 coordinate 236,109, forward strand.
ACAGGTTAGCGCGCGTGAGCGTGATCTTTTGCGGATCGGGATTCTTCAGGCGCAGCACGGTAATCTCGATGTTCGATCCCGCATCGCCCCGCAATAACTGCTCGGCATAGGCGAGCGGCATGTCGCGGGTGGCAACATTATTAATACTCTCAATCAGGTCGCCGGTATCGATGTTGGCTTTCTCGGCAGGCGAACCGGGCAGGGCATCCACCACCGCAACATATCCGTAGCGCTTGGCGAGGATAAGTCCAACGCCGGCCTTGGAAATATCGGCGCCTTTTTCATACTGCCGGTACTGATCGGCATTCAGATAACTGGCGAATGGGTCCACCGATTCCAGCAGCCCGTTAATCGCGCCAAGCGTGACGCTCTTCATGTCGGGTTCTTCGACGTATTCGAGCTTAATGCGCTCCAGTACTTCTGTATAGACCTTCAAATGTCCGTAGACATCGTCGTGCGCGACAGCGCGGCCGTTCCGTGCACCAAGTAAAAGAAGTACCACCACGCAGGTGGAACTGCCGACTATTGTCCATCTCAAGTTGCTGTTCATGGGGAGGAAATTCGAGGGTTATCTAAAGTATAGCTCGAAATGTTGACGTAATTTAACTCAGCGGCGTTCCCGATCGTCAAGCAGTTGAAGGAACGATTCGGCTTCCGCATACCCGGGCTTAAGCTTCAGCGCTTCTTCGAAATCCGCCCGCGCCCGCTTCAGATCCGAGCTATATAAGAGATGATAAAGTCCGGCGAATAGGTGCGCCCGGGGATCAAGTGGCCGCAGCCGTGCGATACATTCGGTGATTTCCGTCGCTTCTTTGAACATTTCAAGCTGGTGATACTCCGCAGCCAAAAAATCCAGGCGTGAATCGTCCGCTGGATTCGCGGCAATCTCTTCCTTGAGGATCTGGATGTACCAGTGGTTCTTGCGCCGCCGGGCCTCGCGGTCGGACGAAAAATTGTGATGAATGCCGATACCGGTTCTCAGCAGCCGCCCGCCGCTTGCCAGAATCGAGCCGTCAATCGTTTCATGAACGCGCCCCCGATAGCGGTAGCCCGGCCGGTTCGGAAACAGCCGCACAACCCAATCGCTGGTGGTCTCGGCGTTTGACGAGTGATTGTGCCGCTCCAGAAAGTAGCCGGCGTTTTCCTCGCCCGCGACCAGCCTTTCAACCAGCGCCGCACTCGCCGGATCGAGCGTTTCGTCCGCGTCCAGCATTAGCACCCAGCCGCCACCCGCGTGCGCGATGGCGTGATTACGCGCCGCCGCAAAATCGACTGTCGTGAAATCAAACGGCAGCACTTTCGCTCCGTACTCGGCGGCGATCCGCGGCGTCCCATCGGTAGAACCCGTGTCCACCACGATGAACTCGTTCGCCAAGCCGCCCACCGAATCCAAACAGCCGCGTAGATTGCCTTCTTCGTTCTTTACGATCAAGCAGAGACTGAGCGGCATACGATAATCCTTCTCAATCAAAGAAGTTGCGTTGGCCCGGCCCGATTCTCAGACTGTATATCTGATGGAGCTTTGAAACGCCTCCACTTCCTGCTTGCTGCCGATGATCAGCGGAGTACGTTGATGAATGTCTTTAGGCTTGATGTCGAGAATGCGGCCTTTCCCGTCAATCGCCGCGCCGCCCGCTTGCTCGGCAATCAGAGCTAGCGGGTTGGCTTCATACAACAGACGTAGTTTGCCGCCGGGATAACTGGCGGTGGGTGGATAGAGAAAGATACCGCCTTTGAGCAATGTGCGGTGGAAATCGGCAACCAAGGAACCGATATAGCGTGAACTGTACGCTTTCTTTCGCAGCGTGCTGAAGTAGTCGCGATAGGTTTCGGGGAAGCTGTCGGAATTCGCTTCGTTGACGGAGTAAATCTTGCCCTGAGGCGGCATTTGGACCTTATCGTGGCTGAGCACAAAAGCGCCGATGGAGGGATCGAGCGTAAAGCCGAAAACACCCTCTCCAGTGGTATAGACCAGCATGGTTGACGGGCCGTAGAGTACATAACCCGCGGCAATTTGCCGGCTGCCGGTTTGCAGAATCGCGGCACTCACGTCACGCCCCACCCCCGGCGGCCGGCGCAGAATGGAGAAGATGGTGCCGAGGTTCACGTTGACATCGATGTTCGAAGAGCCATCGAGCGGGTCGAAGATGATGATGTATTCGCCGGTCTCGGGCGCGCGGTCAAAGACGGTGGGTTCTTCGTTCTCTTCGGAAACCAGCGCTGCTACGCTATCGCGAACGCCCAGGCAATGCAGCAGAGCTTGGTTCGCATAGACGTCTAGTTTCTGTTGTGTTTCACCCTGAACATTCGTTTCTCCGGCCGAACCAAGCAAATCGCTTAATCCAGCCCTGCGGATCTTAGCCTCGATCATCTTCGCCGCAAGAGTCAGGCCCGAAAGAAGCCACGAGAACCGTCCGCGGGCTTCCGGGTGATGAAGGCGCTGTTCGAGGAGGATGTGCTGCTGAACGGTAGTAATCATCGGCCGTTCCGATTGTAAGACTTAGCTGTTAGGCATCCGCAAATCCAAAGTCGGCCTTTTGTCGTGTCTAAGGCGCAATTACGGTAAGCCCATCGATCATCCGGAAGTCGGTATCGCGGCTCACGAGCGTTGCTCCAATGGCGAAAGCGGTTGCCGCGATCCAGAGATCGTTCTCATCCAGCGGCATGCCTCGGCGTTGTTGAGAAATCTTCAATCTTGCATACTGCTCGGCGGCGCCCCGGATCAAGCCCCTCCAATCCGAACAGAATCTCCCCTTGAGAAACGGTACAGACAACTACCTTATCGTCGCCTCCAATCGAGGCGAGCCACGACGTCATCCGCTCATCCGCACGCATCAAAGCGCTGATTGCACTTGTGTCGAGAAGATAAATCTCCACGGGTCCGTTCAAAAGAGGTTTCGCGCCCGAACAGGAAGCCGGCCAGTCTTGATGACGGCTTCGAGTTCGTCAACATCTTCGGGGCTCGGTTGAGGTGGTTCTTGCATCACCTTCAGAATCGCCGCTGCGGATCCGGCTCGCAGTTCGGAAATAACGTCGACGAGTGAAGTCAGCCGTTCCAGGGCTAGTTGCTGGATGCTTTTGCGCTGTCTTGCGGCCATCCCTCAAGGCTCTTTACGAGGTCGTCAGGCACTTCTAAGACTAAGCTCGCCATTTGCGCACGCTCCTCCTCTATTGTGCCCTATTGCAGACGCTGGGTCGCACGCCAATCCCAGTCCATCCTCTGCAGCCACTTGAGATCCTACTTGTGCCGCTCGCGTAGAAAATCGTGAATTGTCCGGCAGTGCCTTCAGGGCGGCTGTTGCGGTCTCGACTGTGTAATCGCCGCGCGCAATGTGAGCCCTGCACCTAGCCGTTCTACCAGGGCTGCGTTGTCTGCCTGATCCCAGCCATAGGGAACAATCAGCATAGGTCGGCCAGCACGTAGCGCTTCGCCGGTGGTTCCTGAACCGCCCTGATGCACATTGACGGCCGTATGAAGAAATACCTGCGAGTATGGCGCCTACGATACACGGCAAAAGGTCAGCCGAGCCGCCTTCGCCCCAGGGAAAACCGAAGGCTTACAGATAAAGATGTGAACTTTTCCTACTAAGGTGGCCTGATATTTTACGCTTGAACCCCCGACTTTTTATGTATATATGATTTCCAGCCTCCGACGACTAAGCCATACACTGACGGTCCCCAGGGCGTTAATGTGTTCTCTTCTGGCTTTCACTTGCTGGGCCGAGCCCAGCGCAACGCTCCCGAGCACTCCACTCTCGTTCGTGGCAATTAAGCCGTGCCGTGTAATGGACACACGGGCATTGAGCGGATTTAGCGGGAGTTTTGGCTCGCCCTCGCTCGTGGGCGGCCAAGCGCAGTCGGTTCCGGTCGGGACCTCAAGCTGCCTTCCGTCTGGCGTCACGGCCGCCGCATATTCATTGAACCTTACCGTCATCGTGCAGGGTAACAACGTCATCGGGTTTTTGACGGCTTATCCCGATGATCAAGCCACCATGCCGGATGTGTCCATTTTGAACGCACCTTTCGCCGACGACGTTGTCGCTGGCGCAGCTATCGTGGCCGCTGGGGCCGATGGCGGGATCAAGGTGTATTCCAGCGAGAGCACCGACTTGGTCATCGACATCAATGGCTACTTCATTGCAGCGACGCTTCCAGCTACTGGACCGCAAGGACCCGCTGGACCGCAAGGATCTCTCGGACTGACGGGGCCTATAGGACCAATTGGAGGAACGGGCGCAACAGGATCGGTGGGACCGCAGGGGCCGATTGGACCGGCGGGCGCTACTGGACCTATCGGCCCGACCGGCCCGACCGGCCCGGGAATGACAAACTATGCATATATCTACAATCTGGCTGCCCAGGTGGTAGCGATTGAAGCCGATGTCACTTTTAGCGTTTCTGGCGCTACAAGCGGAGTCGCTTTTACTGCTGGCACTTCAGCGATCACGGTGAATGCTGCCGGTCTCTATAGCGTCAGCTTTACCGTTTCAGGCGTGGAACCTAATCAATTTGGGATCTTTGTGAATGGTTCGGCCGCAGCCGGTTCCATTTTTGGTTCGGGCGCAGGCACCCAGCAGAATACCGGAACCATTCTTCTAAGTCTGGTCGCTGGCGACGTCGTGACGCTGCGTAACCATTCTTCGGCTGCCGCAGTCACGCTGCAGACTCTGGCCGGCGGTACACAAGCTAACACGAACGCTTCTATAACGATCATGAAGATTGCGGTGCCATTAACATAACCCAAAGCCGCGAAGATTGGGGAGAGCTGGGTCGTGGTCAACAACCATTACGACATCTGCTGGACGGCCTGGTCTCTCCATTCCGGTTTCTAAGTGTTCCTTTCACAAGAAATCGAACCCTGAAATCTTTGCCTCGCTCGGCTTTGCGGGTACCGCAGCGAAGCAGGTAGGGATCGTGCATTCTTTAAGACTTACATGCAAGGCAATCAGTGAATCTGAAAGACTGATTCGATGGCATCGCACGCCAACCTTAATCCATCTTCCGCAGCCATGTGAGATCCTACTTGCGCCGCTCTTGTAGAGAATCGTGAATTCTCCAACAACGACTTTAGGGCGGTTGTTGCGGTCTCGACTGTGTAATCACCGCGCGCAATATGGAGCCCTGCGCCTAGTCGTTCTACACGGGCAGCGTTGTCTGGCTGATCCCAGCCATAGGGAACAAGCAGCATAGGCCTGCCTGCCCGCAGCGCTTCGCCGGTGGTTCCCGAACCCCCTTGATGCACATTGACGGCCGCATGAGGAAAGATCTGCGAGTAGGGCGCATACGGTAATGACAGAACGTCGGTCGAACTGTCTCCTGGAACCGTTTTGCCGCCGAGCAGCAGCGCTCGACGGCCCAAACGCTTTGCCGCAGCCGCGCTGACTTTGTAGAAATCCCCTGGATTGTGTACCGCTGTAGATCCTTGCGTGAAGACTATGGGCGCACTTCCGGCAGCGAGAAATCTGGCCAGTTTCGAAGACATCTCCGCATTCAGCGGCCGGTTCTCGAAGTAAACGAAACCTGGTTGCAGCGTCTGCGATGGCCAATCCCGCTGTGGCTGAGCGAGCCAATGCGAGAAGAGCGCCAATACAAGATTAGGAGAGAATTTATCCCGGAACACTGGATCGCATTGCGGCCGCAGTCCTTCCTCGCGCCGAAGGTGGCGCACCGGGTCTGACCAGTGCCGCGTCGCCAGCCAGCCAATGTTCAGCCCTGCTCTGTAAATTGACGGACCCGCCTTGCGCAGGTGAATGAGAGCGGGAACATTCACCATCACCGATGGATCATAGGAGGAGAAGAACGAAAACGGCGATAGAATGGCCGACACCCAACGCAGCGCGAGCTTCTCTGCAACTAATGGAGCCGCGTATACGAGCTCACCCGCAATCATCAGATCGGCATCGGCCGCGGCAGCGAGCAAATCCTCATAAGTGCCTCTCAGTTCCGGTAAGAGCATCTTTCGATAGAGCACTTCCAGGCCTTTTTTCAGATCCTGGCATTTTCGAATTAGTTCTGGGTCTGTGGGGTCCCAGTCAGGGCGGATCGAATGGAAATTAATCCCAAGGTTTTCCACTTGCGGCCTGTAATAAGGCGTCGCGGCAACCGTCACTCGGTGGCCGCGGTGTACGAGTTCTACTGCCAAAGCAAGACACGGATGAAGATCTCCGAGCGATCCGATAGTTGCCATCACGATCCGCTTCGATTCAAATGGCTTTGTCAATCTGCGTCCACTCAAAGGCACAAGTATTATGTCTTAGCAGAATGGCTGGGAGGTCATCGGATTCTTCGCTGAGAAACCGCAACAAAAATCACTACTACTGCATCTCTGAACAGGCGTGGCTGAATTTTGGCCAGCCGGTGTGTCGATTTTGGGTCAACCCATTCGATGCACTATTGCAGAACAATTAAGGAGATTGAAATATGGCTGCACAGACACAGACTATGACTACTAAGGACGTTGCCGACCGGCTCGTCAAACTCTGTTCTCAGGGCAAATTTGAAGAGGCCACGAAGACCTTCTATTCGCCCGAGATTGTCAGCGTAGAAGCCAGCGCGCCTCCGGGACAATCGCGCGAGACGAAGGGGCTTTCTGCCGTGATAGCGAAGGGCGAATGGTGGGCCGCGAACCACGAAGTCCACTCAGCCAAGGTGGAAGGCCCGCTAGTCGCGGGCTCGCATTTCGCGGTAGTGTTCAAGCTCGACGTCACGTTCAAACCAGAAGGCAAACGCTTCCAAATGGAAGAGGTAGCCGTCTACAAAGTCGCGGATGGGCACGTTGTGTACGAAGAGTTCTTCTACAACATGTAAGAATGATTCGCACAAGCTGATTGTGCGTCCCGGGAATTCCACCTGAGGAGAGCCTCACAAGACGTTTCGAGCAGGCAATTGGTTATCTTGATGAGGCCTCCTCCCGGTGGGTGTCCGGTTTCGGACACTTTCTCCCATATCCGGGGAAACCTTCACTCAGATAACGTTGAAAGACATCGATTTTCACCAATCCAACGCATGGCAGCGGAAGTGCTTTAACTTGGTCAGAGTCTAAAGACCATGCTGAATGACCTTCAATACGCAATTCGCCAGCTTCTTAAGTCGCCTGCCTTCACGATTGTCGCCACCCTCACCATCGCTCTGGGAATTGGAGCAAACACCGCAATCTTCTCAGTTGTAAATGGCGTTCTGATCAACCCGCTGCCGTATCCGAATGCAGATCGCATTTTGGTTTTGTACGAAGATCTTCCTAACTTCAAGGATGGCTCCATCTCGTATCCCAATTTTCTCGACTGGCAGCGGATGAATAACAGCTTTTCTGCGTTGGCGGCGTATCGGCCCGCTGGCTACAATCTTTCGGGCGAAGGCGAGCCGGAACATCTTCATGGGGAAATGATTTCGGCGGGATTCTTTGAGATTCTCGGGGTCAAGCCGGTTATCGGGCGAACGTTTAGTAACGACGACGATCATCGAGGTGCGGCTCCGGCCGTCATGGTTTCGGAAGGGTTTTGGAGGCGCGATTTCGGCGCGGCGCGAAATATCATCGGCCAGCGCCTGGTCTTAGACGGAGTGGGCCGGACCGTGGTTGGCGTGGTTCCGTCTGGTTTTCGTCTCCGCGTTGAGAACTTTCAAGATGGGCCCGCGGTCAACGATATCTACACCCCAATCGGCGAATATAACGAACCGAGGTTCTATGCCGATCGAACCGCTGGCTGGGGCATGAAGGCGATTGGACGCCTGAGGCCCGGAGTGACGTTTGAAACGGCTCGCCAGGACATGGACCGCGTTTCACGCGAGCTTACCGCCAGCTATCCCAATGCCGACAGCAATGAGAAAGCAAATCTTGTCCCATTGAAAGAAGCCATGGTAGGTGATATGCGCGGGCCGTTGCTGGTTCTGTTGGGCGCGGTCTTTTTCGTGCTGCTCATCTCGTGTGTCAATGTTTCGAATTTGCTGCTGGCGCGATCGACATCGAGGGAGCGCGAGTTTGCAATCCGCATCGCGGTGGGCGGCGGCCAGTGGCGCATCATTCGACAACTCTTAACTGAGAGCATTCTGCTGGCGCTGGTTGGGGGAGCCATGGGGTTGCTGCTGGCGGAGTTTGGAACGGCAGCGGCCCTTGCCGCCGTGCCGCACACCATCCCGCGCGGCGAGGAAATCGGCCTCGATTTCCGCGTGCTGCTCTTTACCACCGTGGTATCCGTTCTGGCCGGCGCTGCTTTTGGCCTGGCGCCGGCGCTGAAATTACGAACGGTGAATCTGGCGGGCGCGCTGAAAGAGGTTGGACGGTCAGTTGCCGGTTCCCGCAGCCGCACGCAACGGGCGTTTGTAATCGCTGAGATGGCGCTGGCCCTTGTTCTGCTGGTTGGCGCGGGGCTGATGGTCCGTACGCTTTTCGTGTTGTGGCAGCTCGATCCCGGCTTCAATCCGCGCGCTGTGATGACCTTCTCCATTGCTCCGCAGGCGTCTTTGGCAAAAGAGAACCCCGCGGCCGTTCGCGCATTCATGCAGCAGGTTCATGACCAGCTTGCTTCTACTCCGGGCGTGAAAGCAGTGTCACTGAGCGCGGCCTCCAGCCCGATGGAAGACGATTACGATTGGCGCATTTGGTTTGCCTGGCTGCCCCAAACCTGCTCATTCCAGCGAGCTGCCGATGTCGCTTGTCTATGTCGTCGAGCCCGACTACCTGAAGACTTTCCAAATCTCGTTGAAGCGAGGCCGTTTTCTCGCCAGCAGCGACAACGAACATACGCCGGCAGTGGTGGTGATTGACGAAAGTTTGGCTCAGAAATATTTCCCGGGCCAAGATCCTATCGGCCGGTATCTCGATTTGGACAATGATCCTGAGCAACCCGAACAGACGTCCCACACCGCAAATCGTAGGCGTCGTAGGCCACGTGAATCAGTGGGGACTGGATGATTCGGCGCGCCCTTTGCACGCCCAGATCTATCTACCTCTCGATCAGATGCCGGAGCACGAGGTCAGCAGCATGGCGCAAGGAGTGGAGGCATTTGTGCGTGGGGATGGCTCGGCCATGCCCGATTTCGAATTGCTTCGGCGGCGGCTCGAATCGTTGAACCACGAGCTGGTCGCTTACGAAGGCCGGCCAATGGAACAGTTAGTGCTGGATTCAATTGCAAGCCAGCGCTTCAGCATGACGATGCTGGCCGTTTTTGCCGGACTGGCTCTGCTGTTGGCGAGTATCGGAATTTATGGCGTTCTGTCGTATCTAGTGGGACAGCGCACGCGCGAGATCGGCATTCGTATCGCATTGGGCGCAGCGCGGCGGGATGTATTGCGTATGATCCTGACGGATGGGGCGTGGATGACATTCATAGGCATCGGTATTGGGATTGTTGCGGCTCTGGGCCTTACTCAACTGATGTCCAGCATGCTCTTCGGTGTGAGACCTACCGACGCGGCCACCTTTTTCGTTGTTGTTTTTACGCTGTGCCTTATTGCCGCAGTCGCTTGTTACGTTCCGGCTAGACGAGCGATGAAGATCGATCCGCTGATTGCATTACGCGACGAATAAGGCCGACGCCAGACCAGACGATTTTGTACGTTACTGCGACAGCTTGTTGCGTAATAAGACAACTGAATAGCTGTCCGCATAAAGGGAAGTCTAGCGGATTCAGCGATATAGTCGAATCGAACAACCCGGCAATGTACGTGCTGGTAACTGGCGCATGACTTGGCTCTGGCAAGATGTGCGCTTTGCTTTGCGAACTATCCGCAAAGATCGTGGATTCTTTCTGACCGCTGTTCTTGCCCTGGCGCTCGGCATCGGGTCCACCACGGCTATTTTCAGCGTGGTCTATAACGTGTTGCTCGAACCGTTTCCCTACAGAGACGGCCAACGCTTATTCTGCCCGGAAATTCACGAGACTGGGACGTCCCGTGTCAACAACGGGATGACCATCCCTGAGTTTCTGGATTTTCAGCAGAATAGCCATATTTTTGTGGATTCGATGGGCATTACGGAAGAGAGCGTGCTGCTGAAGGAGCCCGGCCAACTGAAAGAATTTGATGCCGACCACGTGACCGGAAATACGTTTCAGTTTCTCGGCATGCCGGCGCTGCTTGGAAGAGGTCTGCTGCCGCGCGACGCGGAGCCAAGCGCGCCGCCGGTTTTCGTTTTGAATTACCGAGTTTGGAAACAAGACTTCAATTCCGACCCCGGCCTTATTGGCAAGGTCTTCAATCTGGACGGGACGCCGACGACGCTGGTGGGCGTTATGCCGCCGAGGTTTTCCTTCTGGGACGGCAATTTGTGGCGGCCGCTGCCGCTTGATCGAGCCGACAAAGAACATCACGTAGTCACGTATGGCCACCTGCGGCGCGGCCTGACACCCAAGGCAGCGGCTGCGGAGTTGATGCCACTGGCTACGCGACTGGCGAAGGTGTATCCCAATGAGTTTCCCAAGCGGTTCAATCTGGAACTTGCGAGCTTGATTGACGAGACGGTGCGTGACTATGAGAAGACGATTTATATGCTAGTCGGGGCCGTGGGGTTGCTGCTGCTGATCGCCTGCGCGAATGTATCGAATCTCTTGCTGGCCAGAGCGACTGCGCGCGAAAAGGAGTTGGCCATTCGCATTTCACTTGGTTCCGGGCGGCTGCGTGTTATTCGGCAACTATTAGTGGAAAGCGTGCTTTTGGCCTTCGCGGGCGCGGCCGTCGGATGTCTATTTGCCTGGGCCGGTTTGCGGGGATTGACGGCGCTGCTGCCCATGTGGACCTTTCCGGATGAAGCGGTGATCGCGGAGAATATGCCCGTATTGCTGGCCACCATCGGTATCGCAATGCTCACCGGAATCCTGTTTGGTTTGGCCCCTGCTCTCACTGCCTCGCGGCGTGACGTCAACGAAACCTTGAAAGCCGGCGGCCGCGGCAACAGCGGCTTCCGGCGCGGTCGTCTGCGCAATCTGCTGATCGTCACCGAAGTGGCGCTATCGCTGCTGCTGCTGACATCTTCGGGATTGCTGATGCGCAGCTTCGTTCTGCAACGGCAAGTCGACGTCGGCATACGTACCGATCATCTTCTGACCACGCGGATCAATCTACCCGCCCGGCAATATAACGGTACCGCGTCCCAGGTGCGCTTCGTCCGCGAATTGTTGCGGCAAATGGAAGCTCACCCGGGAGTGGCCTCCGCGGCGGTCTCCACGGAACTGCCCCCCTACAGTGGATTAAACACTGACTTCGATATTGCGGGTTCCACTCATTCCGAGCATTGGAACGCCCACATGGCTGCCTGTAGTTGGCAATTGTTCCCGACGCTCGGCGCTCGTCTGCTGACCGGACGGCTGCTGACGGAAACGGACGAGAATGGCAAAAGGCGCGTCGTGGTGATTAATCACACCATGGCGGCCAAGTATTTCGGCCGGCGGAATCCCATTGGACAGCACCTGCAGCTTACGGCGCTGAAGACGGCCGCGGACCCGATTGCAAATCCGTGGTTCGAAATCGTGGGCGTTGTCTCCGATGTTAAGAATGAAGGCACGCGCAAAGACGTTTCGCCGGAAGCCTATCTGCCGTACACGATTGAGGGTTTCGGCGGTTATGCCGTGTTTCTTCGGACAGTTGGTAAACCGGAGGCCATGGTACCTGAATTGACCACTGCCGTTCTGGCGATGGATAGGACCGTGATTCCGCAGTATACCTGGACGATGGATTTCATTCTCGATCTGAGCGAATATTCCCGTCCCCGCTTCTTCATGATTCTGCTTGCGGTGTTCGCCATGATTGGCCTGGTTTTGGTCAGCGTCGGTGTCTATAGCGTGATTTCTTACACCGTTTCGCAACAGCGTCACGAAATAGGAATTCGGATGGCGCTTGGCGCTACCGCCGGCATCATTCGTTCTTACGTAGTGACGGCCAGTCTGCGGTTTGTGTACATAGGCGCGGCGGCCGGCATCGCGCTCACGTTGTTGCTGTCGCGTGTCCTCGCCAGCCAGGTTTGGGGTGTTGCCTGGTACGATCCCATGACGATTGGCGGCGTGCTGGTGCTTCTTACTTTGGTCGGATTTCTAGCTGCGTACGTGCCATCGGTTCGGGCCAGTCGCGTGGCGCCGGTGATTTGCCTTCGCGACGAGTAGGGGCTCTTATCGTTACCGGTTAACGCTGCGCCCTTACTATCTGCCGCTACAATCGTAATGATCAAGGAATATTTTCATGAAAAATCGTGTTCCCCGCCGTAAGTTCCTTCAGGCCAGGCGGCTTCGCCCTCGGCGCGTTGGGCGCTGTTAACTCCACCCCACTCCATGCGCAATCGGTGACCTCACCCTCCGGGTCCATGCCCAGCCATCCTATTCGCTTCGGCATCGTCGGTGTTGGAATGGAAGGCTCTGGGGTGCTGAAAAATGCCATTGAACTGCCCGGTGTAGAGTGCGTTGGCGCGGCCGATCTCTATGACGGCCGGCACATACTTGCCAAACAGATCACCGGCAATCCTGACCTTTTTACTACACGCAACTACCACGATCTGCTAAACCGGAAGGACGTCGACTGCATCCTGGCCGCCGTTCCGGACTTCTGGCATATGCAAGTTGTCGTCGATGCGTGCAACGCGGGCAAGGATATCTATTGTGAGAAGCCCATGTCTCATACCGCCGCCGAAGGGTTCGAAATGATCGAAGCAGCGCAACGCAATAAACGCATCGTTCAAATTGGTTCGCAACGCGTCAGTTCCGGACTCTGCGCAAAGGCTCGGGAGCTCTATCGAAATGGCGCTATCGGCGACGTGGAAATGGTCGAGTTGACCTATGGCCGTAACAGCCCGACCGGAGCCTGGGTCTATCCTCCGCCCCCTGATCTTTCCCTCGCCAATCTGGCATGGGATGTCTGGTTGAAAGATACGCCGAAAATCCCGTTGAATCCCGATCGCTTTGCGCGCTGGCGCTGTTGGAAAGAGTATGGAACCGGCGTCGGCGGAGATCTGATGGTGCACTTGATCAGTGGGATGCTCTTCACCTTAGGCTGGAACGAAGCGCCAAAATCCGCTTCCGCCTTGGGTGGCATCTTCCGCTGGAAGGACGGCCGCAACATGCCCGACACGCATGCGGTGTTGTTCGACTATCACGGTATTCCCGTCTACGTCCGTTTGGATCAGGGATCGGCCACGCCTGAAACGGCACGCTTTCTTGGACCCAAAGGGGTGCTGGAGGCCAACGGTTCCAGTCTTCGCCTCTTTTCTCAAACCGGCGAGGATGAAGAACCTTGCTACTACGCCGACAGCTTTCCGGCCAAGCTGCACGCTGAGTATTTGAAGCAATGGGAAGCCGAGCACCCCAGACGTTATGGGAAGGAGCCGCTGACCGCGGACATGGTGTATGAAGGCCATGACTGGGACGACCTCAAGCCCCATCTTTCAGTTTTCTTCCAAGCTGCAAAGACCCGCCGGCCAGTCACCGAAGACGCTGTGTTTGGCAACCACGCCGCTCTGGCGTGTCATATGGCCAACGAGTCTTACTTCCAAAAGAAGCAGGTTTTCTGGAATGAAGAGTCACGCGCCATCACTACCTGAATTGACAAACCGCGAGTGTTAGTGCTGAACTCCTGCTCAAGCCCCTTGACCGGCCCCCGGGTGGGCGTGACTGCATCCACCGCGAAGCAATCGACGGGATTTTGAATGGTTAAAGAATGGAGCGGGAGACGAGAATCGAACTCGCAACCAACAGATTGGAAATCTGTGACTCTACCATTGAGTTACTCCCGCAGCTGCCGAGGCTTTTTTCATTTTAACCGAAGGCGTTTCCGGTTTACAAACCAGAAGATGGCGAGTGCAACGGCGGCAATGGCCGTCAAGATCAGCGAGTAACGATGCACTTGTTCGGACGTGTGTTGCCAGCTCTCGCCGAAGATGTATCCTACCGTCAGGAACGTCGCAACCCAAACAGCCGCGCCAGGATAGGCGTACAAAGCAAAGGTTCGGAAGGGCAGCAAAGACATGCCTGCCACCAGCGCGGCAAAGTGGCGCACGCCAGGAACGAAATAACAAATCGTCAAAAGCCAGTAGCCAATGCGGTGGAACCAGCGGCTGGTCGATTCGAGATAGGAATTGCCGGCAAACCGGCTGATCACTCTAAGCCCATAGCGGCGTCCGAGAAAGTAGCTCAACGAGATGCCGCATAAGCTGCCGGCGAACCCAAAAATAAACGTCAATGGGAATTGCAGCCGCCCCCGAAAAATCAGATAGCCGCAGAACACCAGCAGCGTCTCATCCGGTATCGGCAATCCCGCGATGCCCAACATCAGCAGCACGAACAAGCCCGGATAACCATAATGAGCGAGCCAGGCGAGAAGCGATTCCATGCAGCAGGTACAGAGAGAATAACAGGCTTGCGATACGATGCCAGATATGTTCGAAGTGAAATGCCCCTGCTGTGACGCGACGCTGCAAATTGACGAGGAGCTGCAGGTTGTGATTCAACATCGCGAAGCTCCCAAGAAGGCGCTCATTGAAGACCTTGGGATTGCCGCGCAGCAACTGAAGGGCGAAGCGGCGAGACGGAACGAAGCGTTCGAGAAGAGTTTTGCCTCGCACAAATCGGCCGATAAGGTCCGTGAAAAGAAGTTCGAAGAACTTCTCAAACAGGCCAAAGAGGACAAATCCGGAGCGCCACCCAAACGACTTTTCGACTTGGATTAAGCGCTAAGCTGACGGGCGAAATCGCCGCGGGATAATCGCCTGACGAAATCCAGGTCGCCCTCCAGAAAATCGAGAGTTGGAAGCGCCGGCAAATCGATCCAACAGATCTGTTCAAAGACACGCCCTTTCGGCTCGCCAGCATACTCACAAACCGCAAAGAACAACAAGTGGACTCGACTGCCACTTGGGTAATCGTGCTCATAGCGCGCCAGTTCGCTGCCTACTTTGGCGGCTATATTCAACTCTTCGTGGAGCTCGCGAACCAGCGCCTGCTGGGGAGTTTCGCCCTGCTCCACCTTGCCGCCCGGAAACTCCCATTTTAGAGAATGCCGTTCGCCTTTGCGGCGTTGGCCCACCAGTACTTGCCCGTTCTGCACAATGATGCCGGCCGAAACAAGCAGCGGCTGCCGAGGCTTAGGCCTCTGAGGCCGCTCAGGCAGCGGCACTGGCACCAGAGATCAACTGGCGAAGCACGTAGGGAAGAATGCCTCCATTCCGGTAGTATTCGGCTTCTTGCGGCGTATCGATACGCGCCTTCGCTCCGAATTCGAACTTCGTGCCATCGGGCTTTGTGGCAATGACCGTTACGCTTGCGGCTGATGAAACGGCGCTGCGAACATTGACCAGGTCGAAGAGTTCTTCGCCGGTGATGCAGAGCGAGTCGCGGCCTTGCCCGTCCAAAAATTGCAGCGGGAGAACGCCCATCTGGACCAGATTTGAGCGGTGAATGCGTTCGAAGCTTTCGGCGATAACGGCACGAATACCGAGCAGTAAAGTGCCCTTGGCGGCCCAATCGCGCGATGAACCGGACCCGTATTCCTTGCCCGCTATAACGACAAGTCCGGTACCTGCGTTTTTGTATTTCACCGATGCGTCGTAGATGTACATCTGCTCCCCATTGGGCATGTGGCGGGTCACGCCACCCTCCACTCCGGGCAGCATCAGGTTCTTCAACCGGATGTTGGCGAACGTGCCGCGGACCATCACTTCATGGTTACCGCGGCGAGCGCCATAGCTATTGAAATCGCCTGGCTTCACACCCAAGCCAATCAGGTACTTTCCCGCCGGGCCATCTTTAGCAATCGAGCCTGCCGGGGAAATATGATCGGTAGTTATGGAATCGCCCAGGACAGCCAGCGCCCGCAAACCGGTAAGATCTTTGACGAAGGTGGCTGGATCGACTAAGTGCTCGAAGTAAGGAGGGTTACGAATGTAAGTGGAATCGTTAGACCATTTGTAAATGTTGCCGGCCGGGACTTTAAGGGAATTCCAGTTCAGTCCGCCCGTGAATACTTCGGCATATTCCTTTTTGAAGAATTCCGTTCGAGCCGAGGCCTTTACGGTGATTTCGATTTCTTCGTTCGTGGGCCAGATGTCTCTTAAGTAGACATCCTTTCCAGCGGTATCTTTGCCGAGCGATTCTTTCGTGATATCGATATCGACGCGGCCGGCGATGGCATAGGCGACAACCAACGGCGGCGATGCCAGATAGTTCGAACGAACCAGCGGATTGACCCGGCCCTCGAAATTACGATTGCCGCTCAGGACAGCGGCGACGTTGAGTTTGCCTTCCGTGACGGCGGCAGCCACGTTGTCGGGCAATGGTCCGCTGTTGCCAATGCAGGTAGTGCAGCCGAAGCCGACAAGGTGGAAATTCAGCTTTTCCAGATACGGCATTAATCCAGCGTCGGTCAGGTAATCGATGACAACTTTCGAGCCGGGGGCCAGTGAAGTCTTTACCCAAGGCTTAGACTTGAGTCCTTTTTCTACGGCTTTCTTGGCAAGGAGCCCAGCTGCAACCAGAATCGACGGATTCGAAGTGTTGGTGCAACTGGTGATGGCGGCGATTACTACCGCGCCGTCGTGAATGGTTTCTTTGTGACTATTCACCGGCAGCATAGCGCTCTTGGGAGATCCGCCAAGGGAGGCGAGGAAATTGGCCTTCACTTCAGGCAGTTCCAAACGGTCTTGCGGCCGCTTGGGTCCAGCCATGGAAGGAACCACTCTGGAAAGATCGAACGAGAGAGTGTCTGAATAAACCGGATCGGGTGAATCGGGCGTCAGGAACATACACTGCGCCTTCGAATACGCTTCGATCAAGTTCAACAGAGCGGGCTCGCGATTAGTCAAGCGTAGGTAATCGAGAGTAACTGAATCGACCGGGAAAAAGCCGATAGTTGCACCGTACTCGGGGGCCATGTTGCTGATAGTGGCGCGGTCGGCCAGCGACAGCGCGCTTACTCCGGGACCATGGAATTCAACAAACTTGCCAACTACGCCCTTTTTACGCAACATCTGAGTAACTGTAAGTACTAAGTCGGTGGCGGTTGCGCCCTCCGGCATTTTGCCGCTTAGCTTAAAGCCGACCACTTGAGGCAGCAACATTGAAATGGGCTGGCCGAGCATACAAGCCTCGGCTTCAATACCGCCGACGCCCCAACCGACGACGCCGATGCCGTTGATCATGGTGGTGTGGGAATCGGTGCCCATCAAGGTATCCGGATAGGCTTCGAGCACGCCATTCACGCTCTGGCTGAACACAACACTGGCCAAATATTCCAGGTTGACCTGATGAACGATGCCGGTATCGGGCGGCACGACACGAAAGTTACTGAATGCTTTCTGACCCCAACGAAGAAACGCGTAGCGCTCTTGATTGCGGCTGAATTCAAGGATCGCGTTTTCCTGGAAGGCTTGAGGAGTGCCGAATGCGTCCACTTGAACGGAGTGGTCGATGACAAGATCGGCCGGGAATCAGCGGGTTGGCCAGCTCTGGATTTGCTCCCAGTTTCTTGAGCGCGTCGCGCATGGCGGCCAGATCGACAACACAGGGAACGCCGGTGAAATCCTGCAGAAGGATGCGCGCGGGCCGAAACTGAATCTCCTGCGCCGCGGTTTTTGAGTCCCACTTGGCTACATATTCAATGTCGCTCGCCTTGACGGTTCGCTCGTCTTCAAAACGGAGCAGATTTTCGAGGAGGATCCGGATGGAATACGGGAGGCGCGAAATCTTTACGCCCGCAACGGTTTTCTCAAGTGCGTCGAGCCGGAATATCCGATAGCCGATATTGTTTACGTGCAGCGGCGTTGCTGCTCCGAACGAATTCTTGCTGGGCATTTACCTTTAGTCTATTCCCTTACATGTATGCGGGCTGCTCGATGCCCAACACTTGCAGCGTGGCAAGCAACTGGTTCCGCACGTATTGAGTGAGCCAGAGCAGCAGCGCGCGGCGCTCTCCGTCTTTTTCCGCGATGACATTGTGCTCGTGATAAAAATTGTTGAAGCTTTGCGCAAGTTGGAAGGCATACTTGGCAACGTGCGCGGGCTCGCCGGAAGTGATGGCGCGTTCCACGGCGCTATCGGCCTTCGACGCCAATAGAAGCATCTGCCAGAGGTCGTCGGCCTCCAGAAAGCGTGCGAATATCTGGGCGTTGAGAGCACGGGTGAAATCAGGCAGTTTTTCGCCGCGATCTTCAAACTTGCGAAGAATGTTTCCGGCGCGCACGGCGGCGTATTGAACGTAGGGCCCGGTTTCACCTTCGAAGCTGAGCGCTTCATGGAAATCGAAAGCGATCACCGAGTTGCGCGTGAACTTCAGCATGAAGTAGCGAAGTGCGCCAACGGCGATCTGTTCGGCGATTTGGCGGCGTTCCGCCGGGGCGGATTCAGGATGGCGATCCTCCACTTCGGCCAACGCGGTTTCAATCAGCTTGTCGATCAAATCGTCCGCTTTCACGCCGAGACCCTTGCGGCCGGAGACTTCGATGTAGGGACGTTTCTTGTCTTCGTCGGAAAGCGGAATTCCCATCTCGACGCAAGTGCGCGGCGAGAGAGCCACCATTTCATAAGAGAAGTGGACGGAGGCGTCGGCCTGCGCTTGGAAATCGAGTGCGCGGAGGCCGGCCACTACAACGTCCTGCAAGTAAGACTGCCGTGAATCGATTACGTTGAAGACGCGATTAGCGTGGCCGAATGCCGGGGCGGAAGTGACATTGGGTTCGTCAGTTGTAACCCAAACCCGATGGCCGTCAGGGTAGGACGACCATGGCTTATAGAAGAAGTCCTTGCCAAGAAGGCCAAACTTCCAGAGTTGATAGGCAATGTCTTTGCCGACGTAAGTGACAGTGCCGTTGGAACGGACGATCACTTTGCTGTCGTCGGCATCGTCGTCCTGCTCGACGGCGGAGTCGCGGAAGGCGGATGACGGCATGACCCAGCAGCCTTTGTTCTTGCCTTGCTCCTCGAAGAAGACTGCACCGCGCTGCTTCAGGAGTTCAAAAGCAGTGGCCCAAAACTGAAGGTGAAGAATTTCACTTTCGCGCGGCAGCACGTCATACTCAACACCGAGGCGGTACATGGTTTTGACGTGATATTTAACGATGGCGTCGGCAACCAGGTGACCCATTTCGGCGAGTTCCCCGTGGCCGGCTTCAATGCCATGCAAGGTTTCGTAACGCCACTGTTTGGACTCGGGATTTTCGGCGTAATAGGCGGACGTGCGGGCGTAAAGGTCCCAACAGAGATAGTCGAAGCGAACAATGGGATCGGCTATCAGGGCCCGGACATCTGCGACCGTTTTCTTTTCGAGGTGATGGAAACCGGCCACGACGTCGGCAACTTGAACGCCGGTGTTATCGATGTAGTTTTGCACTTCGACGGTGCGGCCCCGGAGGCGCAACATGCGAACGAACGTGTCGCCCAGAATCGCATTACGCAGATGGCCGATGTGAGCGGCCTTGTTCGGATTGATGTTGGTGTGCTCGACGACGATTTTTTCGGGCGAAGCGATCTTCGCCGCTTGTTCGTCTTTATCCAACACCCTGGCCGCGTAGGCGCTTCGATCAAGCCGGACATTGATGTAACCATTGCCGGCAATTTCGAGCGACGCGATGCCTGGAATCTTATCGATACCCTTCGCCAACTGTTCGGCAATCTGCCGCGGTGGCCGTTTCAACTGGCGCGCGAGTTGAAACGCAACTGGGACGGCAAGTTCGCCAAATGAACTTTGCTTCGGCTGTTCGAGTTGAACTTTCGTTTCTAAATTGAACTGCGTAGCTAGTTGCTGTTCAACGGCGGCGACTAATTTGTTTTCTATCTCCTCAAACACTGATTTCCAGTATGAAGGACGAGCGTTGCCGGAGTTCGCGATAGTGCGCGCGATCCGGTAACGGCCAACGACACTTGGGTGTCATTTGAATTAATAACAAACGCCGATCGTCTGCGCCCAAAGTTTTGTAGACTCCCAGGTATGGAACGTAACAGTGCCTATGCATGTGCAGTTGCCGCCTACCACCTGTTCTTCTTGGCAGTTCCCATGATTGCGCAGTCGAATGACAAGGGCCCGTCTCTCCTCCTCAAAAGCGATTCCCGAACTCGCTCTAAATGGGCGAGTGAATGGCTAATTTCGGAGAGTCCGTTGAAGGTAGCGTTGGGCGCTTGGCTGGCAAGGGTTGATCGGCAGTCCACAATCACGCCATTGCTGCTCCAAAAGGTAGCCGTTTATCACCCATCTGAAAAGTGGACAGAGCATGCGGATCAACATGACGCCATGCTTCAGGTTCTGGATGCCCTAATTGCAATGCGAGTGACAGTACCCTCAGAAGAAGCTGGCAAGCTCTATGTGGAGTTCCCGCTCAATCCATGATCCTGCTGATCCGCTCGCCCGAGGTCGTCACGTCAACCTTGCTTAAGCTTTTTGCAAACGCCAATGCGAACTGGAATTGGCTTGCTGCCGGAAATGCCCTGCTGAAGAAACGGCCACTAGGCTTTGTCGAGCTGCTGCTGCAAAAATTCACGCAACACATTGATGTGTTCGTAATGGAGCGGGGCTTTGGCAGCGGTTCGGGAGGGGGCGGAAGCGAATGCGGATTCTCT
This sequence comes from Bryobacterales bacterium, assembly GCA_963718465.1. Lineage (GTDB taxonomy): Bacteria > Acidobacteriota > Terriglobia > Bryobacterales > Bryobacteraceae > Bog-105. The sequence continues at coordinate 256,626 of CAVQZK010000010.1, forward strand.
TTAAGAGGGCCGAAAACCGGATGGCCGCCGGTCGGCCTTTATCAACTTACGCAGTTTCCCGAAAGAATCCCCTGGCTGGAAACGCAATTTCTTATTGGCGGTGAAACTCCCGTGTACTACTGGCGTGCAGAGCCCGGAAACTACGATAATCCACCAGATACCCCAGGCCATTGCGATCAGGGAGACCGCGACAAATACCGAGCGCAATACTTGAACAAATTACAGGAGGGAAGCTTTCCCAGAGTCATGTTAGAGGCGTACCTCCGTATCGGCATCGAATGGCACGGCAACGTCATTTACAGAAAGGAGCTAAATGCTGCGGTTGAGGAAAAGGTTGCTGACTTTCGTTAGTTTTTGCCGCGTTGCGCCGTTCACAATTGTTGAAGGATAGTGAAATGTACGCCTACAAACCTCGCATGGATCGTTGTACACGACGAACGCCGCAATAGACGGACGCTGGCCACGCTGCAGGATTACGCAGAGGTAGAGATGAGATCGGCATTTAGCAACCTATGTTTAGTACACGAAACCAGCCGCTGTTGGCTCCCAAAGTTATATTGTTCGCTTTAAAACCATCACGCAGTGGGGCTTGCGACCAAATATTTGCCGCCCACCGCCTCAACCGGCCGCTCATCGCCTCAATCTTCACTCGCTCCATTTGCGCCGTATGGTGGAATCGAAATACGAAATGATTCTCCCGAAATCATCATTGATATGGATGTTCTTGTTCTCCGCCCTCGCTTGGGCGCAAGCTCCCAGCGCACCTCGAAAGAAATTACTGGTTATTGGTGAAGAGAAAGGGTACAGGCACGAAGCAGTTTCGCATGCCCTGGCGACCATTGAGCGCCTAGGACGTGAGAACGGTCTCTGGGACACCACCATCCGGACCGATACCGAAGCCCTCACCAAGAAAAAGTTGGAGTACAACGCCAAGAACTTAAACGATTTCGACGCCGTCCTCTTTTACACCGGTGGGAACCTGGAAATGGATCCCCAGCAGAAAGCCGATTTCCTATCGTTCATTCACGACGATGGAAAGGGATTTGTGGGCGTCCATAGCGCAACAATTACCTTCACAAACTGGCCTGAGTATGGCGAAATGATCGGCGGTTATTACGATGAGCATCCGTGGAAGACCTTCGAGGCGCCCGTCATTGTGGAAGATCCGAAGTTCCCCGGCATGGGCCAGTGGCCGCACGAATTTGTGATTCGCGACGAAATCTATCAGATCAAAGATTTTTCGCGCGATAAGTGCCGCGTGCTGATGACGCTGGACGCCAGCCGGCTCGATCTGAACAACAAGCAGGTGCATCGCCAGGACCACGATTTTGCGGTAGCTTGGGCCAAAATGTACGGCAAGGGCCGAGTGTATTATTCGACCCTCGGCCACGTTGAGGAGAACTGGGACAATCCGAATTTTCAGCAAATGTACACCGAGGCGATTAAGTGGGCTTTAGGACTAATTGAAGCCGATATCACGCCCCGGCCGCTCCAAAAATGATAAGCCAGTGCCCGCACACGGCATTCCCTGCTATTACACCCCAAATAATGTTACCTTTTGATTAAATGCTGCGGGTCACAACAAATTCGACCGATAAGGCTTGGGTGAAGAATTTTCTGCACACTGCCTTTGTGCGCTACGGCGCAGGTTCCGATTTGTTCCTGCCGCTCACACGCATGAAAGCCTGGAATTTGATTGCCTGGACGACTATCGTCATCGGCACTCTGGCTTGGTGTATTGTGCTTGTGGCCTGGAATTTCTGAGTTAGTCGGCGTGCAGGTTGCGCCAGCGTTGCACGATGTCTTGACAGGCTCCTCGCCACTTGGGAAAGTGAAATTCGAAACCCGCATCTAAGAAGCGTCGCGGAACCACTCGGCGGCTTTTCAGAACCAGTTCAGTTTCGGTGCGGAGCAGAAATGCGCCTAATTCGAGAATGGGCCTAGGCGCCGGTAAGCCGACATAGCTGGTACACCAAGCGCGGCGAAGGCAACACATGAATTCCTCATTGGGAATGGGGAAGGGCGATGAGATGTTGATCGGGCCGGACAATTCCTGATGGGCTATCAGGAATTCGATGGAGCGTACGAAATCCACATCGTGAATCCAGGAAACAAATTGCTCACCCGAGCCGGCGCGACCGCCAATACCGTACCGCACCAGACGGAGCAAAGCGTCGAAAGCGCCTCCACATTCGGGACTCATCACCATGGCGCTGCGCAATGCCATTTTGCGGGTTTCGCGCGGCGTTTCAGCCGCAAAGAAAGCGCGTTCCCAGCTCGTGGCAACGTCGATGCTGAAGCGCCATGTGGGTGGCAGGTTGGGCTCGTTGCCGCCGATCTCGCCGCTGATTTCGTCCATCGGGCGGTCGATGCTGTCGCGATAGATGGTGGCAGTGCTGGCGTTCAACCATACATGCGGCGGGTGGGGACTCTGCGCGATGGCTTTGCCCACGAGAGACGTCGAGAAAATACGCGAATTCTTGATTTCGCGGCGATGCGCGGAGTTGTACCGGCAGTTGACGCTTCGGCCGGTGAGGTTAATCACCGCATCCGCCCCGCAGAGGGATTCGGTCCAAGGGCCAAGCTCCGTGGGGTCCCAGTGAACAGTTTGCCACTCGCGCGCTTTGGGGTAGCGGCTGATCACCGTTACAAAGTGATTCTGCTCATGGAAATGCCGCGCCAGGATGGTTCCCAAGTGACCGCTGCCGCCCGGGATGACAATGTGTAAGGGCCGCCCAGAAACCATGCTGAGGCGATTGTCCCACGATGCCCGCTAGAGTTTTCCAGTGTCTTTTCTAGTATGATGGTCCCGCTGAATTTTTTTCAATATTAGAAGGAGAATAACTGTGGCAAGTAACCGCGGAGTGGCCTATGTAGGCCCAGGCAAAGTAGAAGTTCAATCGATTGACTACCCGAAGCTCGCGATAGGCGACCGGAAATGCGAGCACGGCGTCATTCTGAAAGTGGTTTCCACCAACATCTGTGGAAGCGATCAACACATGGTGCGTGGCCGCACCACGGCTCCTCCAGGGCTGATTCTGGGCCACGAGATCACCGGCGAAATTATTGAGAAAGGCCGGGATGTTGAGTTTCTGAACGTAGGCGATTTAGTTTCGGTGCCCTTCAACATTGCTTGTGGGCGTTGCCGGAACTGCAAGGAAGGCCGGACTGGCATTTGCTTGAACGTGAACCCGGCGCGTCCGGGCGCCGCCTTTGGTTATGTGGATATGGGCGGTTGGGTAGGCGGTCAGGCCGATTACGTGATGGCGCCTTATGCAGACTTTAATCTGCTCAAGTTTCCCAATAAAGAGAAGGCCATGGCAAAGATCAAAGATCTGACATTGCTTTCCGATATCTTCCCGACCGGCTATCACGGCGCCGTGACGGCGGGCGTAGGACCAGGCTCAACCGTGTATGTGGCGGGCGCGGGCCCCGTGGGGTTGGCTTCGGCCGCGGCGTGCCACTTGCTGGGCGCGGCGGTGGTCATTGTCGGCGATATGATTCCGGAGCGCTTGGCGCAAGCCAAGAGCTTTGGTTGTGAAACCATCGACCTGCGGAAGAAAGCTTCACTCGCCGACCAAATCGATCAGATTCTGGGCGTGCCGGAAGTGGATTCGGGCGTGGATTGCGTGGGCTTCGAGGCGCGCGGCCACGGCGATATGGCAGGCGATGAGCACCCCGCCACCGTGCTGAATTCGCTGATGACGGTAACGCGCGCCGGCGGTTCGCTGGGAATTCCCGGACTTTACGTGACCGACGATCCGGGCAGTAAGGACGCGAACGCGAAGAGCGGCGTGCTTGGAATTAGAATCGGTTTAGGCTGGGCGAAGTCTCACAGTTTCGCCACCGGCCAATGCCCGGTACTGCGCTACAACCGCAATCTCATGATGGCTATTTTGAACGACAAAATCCAGATTGCCAAAGCCGTGAATGCCACCGTGATTCCGCTGGAACAGGCCCCGCAAGGCTATAAGGATTTCGACAAAGGCGCGGCCAAGAAGTTTGTCATTGACCCGCACGGCGTTGTTGCCAAGGCGGCGTAGAAGCGCGAAGAGGGCTCCTGCGTTAGCTGGACTAAGGTATGGGGCTTTCGGAATAAACTGACGTAAATCTTCGGCGACTAAATGGCACTTCGTACGTGAGATGCAAATGCCGCCGAAGGTCAAACTAAGGCTCGATCGGTTCCGTCCCCGGTCGATCCCTCGTAACAAACTGCCTTTTCCCGTTTCGCACAAACTTCACTGCGCGCAGTTGGGGTACGCTCCGCTTTTCGAAGGAGTGGAGCCATTTAAGCCGCATCGCTGGCTGGAGTTGGGAAATTACGCGCCGCGCATAGTGATTGGCTCGGCGATTGATTTGCAGCGCTTGGCCGAGCACGTGGAACTAGGCACGGTAGATCTTCATTCGGTAGATCGTGCCGTGGTTGTGCTCACCAATTATGGCGCGAAGCCGCTTACCGACGTCTTGCGTGTCACCCTGTGGCAGACCTTCGGAGTTCCGGTTTACGAACTCTATGTCGGGCCGGATAACACTTTGATGGCCTCGGAATGCGAAGCTCACGAAGGTTGGCACATCGAACCCGGCGTGAACTTCGGGCTGTTAAATGACGAACTAATTCTGGATAGTCCCGGCAGTTTTGGCCTCCGCACTGGATTAACCGGATCGTTTGAAGACTCCCCGTGCCCCTGCGGACGCCCGACAGCGCGCCTTTTGGATATTGAGGCGCTTAGCCGGACTGAGCGCCCCCGCCACATGGCCGTTTCCGCCTAAGAACTTCGGCTCAGGCGCTTCGCCGCCCAATATGTACGCTGCCGTTGATCGTGGTGGCCTTGATCGAAGGGCCGCCCGACCCCAATACGAAGGTCAAATGGTTCTTAATCTCTCCGCTGACCGTTACAGGAAAATCTGTCCGCAAACTTCCGTTAACAGTCGATGCTTCCACGTTCGCCGAAAAATTCTCCGGCAGATTGAGCTTTACGCTGCCGTTTGTCGTACTGACGTCCATGCCGCTCCCCTTCCAGCCGCTGCCTTCCAATTCGATCGTGACCGAGCCATTTGTGGTGCTGCCAGCAATCTCACCGCCAACTCCGCTTAGTTTGATCGAGCCATTCTCCGTGTGAAAATGCAGCGAGCCATGGACCCCATCGACCGCGATGCTGCCGTTGTTCGCATCCATTTTCACGTTCGCCGATTCCGGCACCCAGACTTCATACGAAACGCTCCACCAACTGTGATCCTGTGATTGCGGCCCGTTCGCAACAATTTGTCCAGGGCCCCCGGTAATGTTGACCTGCTGCGCGAGAGCGGCCGCTTCACTTTCGCTTTCGGCGGCTGTTCCGATGCAGGCTCTCACCCGAACGTCGTTATTCGCCCATCCGTGAACCTTCATGGAGCCATTAGCGCCGGGGTTAATGTAGTTTTCACCCGCGCTCGCGAGCCGCTGCTCCCGAACTTCAGCATGGCTTACCATGCCGTCGGAATGGAAATTATTGGCCGAGCATGAATCATCTCTTGACCATGCGGGTTTCGACCATGCGGATAACGAGAGGCTCGACAGCAGGGCCACCGAAAGCGCGATGGTTTTGAACGTGGGCATTTATAAGGTTCTCCTGAGCGCGTTAGACGATGCAGCGCGTCAACGGTTAGGTAAGCAGGTTAGAGCCCTTCGACGGCGAATCCAAACACAGGAGTTACCATCGGGACTGTGTCCGAAAGCGGGACTCGGGTGCGTTGAAACGAACGCCTGTCGCCGCTTCCTCGTCAACTGGATCGCCTGGTGGCCTCGCCTTTCCACGAAGGTCCCCTCAGGGAAAACGGCTCTGCTCAAATTCTGTTGAAATTGGGAACGGCAAGTCCTCAGTAAGCGCCCTAAGCCGCTCGATGCGTTTCCACGCGCTTGATCAGCTTTGCGATCTCGCCAGGAGTCGCTCCAATAGCGAGCAGTGACCGCATCATCAAATCAACGGTCACAGACCGATCCGCGGCTTCCATCTTGGCGATGCGCAACTGGCTGGAACCCAGTTGCTCCGCCAGCGCGACCTGACTAATCGGTGAAGTTATCTTTTCGTTTGATTCATGAAATCGCGGGTGTGGTGTTGCTGGCTGCGGCCGCAAGCGCAGTTCCAATCAACTGGACTCTGAACGGAGTTACGCTCAACGACGGCGGCGCCGTCAGTGGAACGTTCACCTTTGACCCGGACAGCGGAATTCCTTGCGGCAGCTTTCCACCTTGTGGAACGTACAGCAACGTTAATATTGTGACCACAAATGGGTCATCGCGAACCGGCGCCGCTTACTCGTTCGTTTGCGGCCAAGACGTTGCTGGTTGCGGCGGTGTCAGTCCTGACTCGACAGAGGTCTTTTTTCTAACTTCGAACGCGATGAATCAATCGAGAGATTCGGCCATCGCGTTTTTTTTCACCGGAATTGGCGTCTTTCCCCCTCAAGGACTCACTAATGGTGGTGGCGTCCTCGACATTAGCGGCAGCAGTGGAACCGTCGGGACCGTTCAGGAATCCAACTGCCCCGACGCAGCCTGCACCATGCCCTCCGGCCCTGTCCGATCATCCACCGCCGGAATTGTTTCGCCAACTGTGCCCGAGCCGGCAAGCTGGTTATTGTTGTTAGCGGGATTCGGCGCGATGGTGCTGCTGTGTCCCCGCCGGGTCGTTTCTCGACAGAACGAAGGATGGACCATGCGTAAGATGCTGCGGATGCTCCTGGTCTCGACTGCAATTTTCGGTTCCGGTTGCAGGCATCAGAGTGAAATTAGCGGCTTTGGCAGCCAACAGGATGTCCACTGAGCGGCGTCTGCTCGAAGCTGAAGACCGGGGAATAAGGAGAAAAATGCGTGCCGGAGAAGAATCGATCGCGAGTAGAGACCGCTCTTATGGAAGCCATTCGCTGCCGGGCCGGCGAAGTGGGCCATCGGCTCGAAAGAGAACTGAGAGGGCAGTTAGAAAGCCTCGTGGGACAGGGCTTAGAAAGCGTACGTCTGCATTTTGGTAGCGACGGATTGCTTGATGTTCTGGGAGCGCGAGCGGCATGCTGGCGGCATCACGTCTTCATGCGCTCGGATAGCTTCCACCTCAACACGATAGCCCATGAGATTGCGCATGCTGCTCAGTGGTTGCGGTTTGGTGAACGCGCGAGGGAAGGGGAGGGAAGCATTTCCGATTCAAACGACCTATGCGAACAAGAAGCCGCGGGGTGCGCGAGGCTGGCTGGACTGGCAGCGGCAAAGGACGCCATCGGTGTAGCCCACGCGTGTTCCGCCGACCTCATGCTCGACGACAGTTGGGAGAGTCCTGGCCGATTGTCAGATTGTTGGCCACGCCAGCCCAAGGTGGCAGGGCGCCCGATCCGAAGGAGAGCGCGTGTCAAAAAATGATGCTCTGTCCATTCAAAGGGCCGCTGCGGTCAAAGCAAAATTTGAACCGGAACTCAGAAAGGCGCTCAAAGGCTATGCGGTCGATTTCAAATACGATATGACCCCCGCGAATGATGATGTGTTCTCAGGAACGGCGGTAGTCATTGGAACCAGTGGCCGAGGCCAGCGGGACTCTATAGTAGCCGCCGGTGGAAACAAGTTCGCTAATGACCCACGATACAAGAAGGTGGAGCTTTCAGTACGGGTCGCGGTCCAGACAACCGAGAATCACCTGACCCGAGTGCGGCGCAGGTTTGGCTACGTTTCAACAACCACGCACTGGAGCGTGAGCGTCGCTGGCGGTATCGGATTCTACGTGGGCGCGAGTTGCGGCTATCTGCTCGTGAAACTCACCAACATGTATCACCAAGAAGCCGTTGGAAGCGCCTATGTATGCGGTCCCGGCGTTCAAGCCACGTTGCCGGACCTGGATTTTGGCAGATTGGCCGCCTCCGCTACCTTCAGCGACGATACGGATTTCACAACGGAGGACGCCGTCGATTTTGTAGATTTTGACCTCAGGCGGATTAGATATACCTCAGCCACCATCGGCCTTTTTGCGGGCTACAACTGGTCGTACCTCTCATTTTCGAACATGGGTTCAGGAGCGCAGCATATCAAGGTAGGTGGTGTGAGCCTGGGAGGGGCCGACATTGGACTCTCGGCAACTACAGGTGTCGGCTTACTAAAGCTGCATACAGTTCCGCCCGACTATGTCGTCGATACGTTCGACGTGAACAAGTGGGAAACAACTACATCCGATAGCAGCGCTCGGCATACGTTAACAACTTACTTCCCAACTGAATCCGCGGTTTTGTCAGGTGATGGCTCGGACATTCGGCGGTTTGCGGCGGACGTGGCTTCGGACATCCTCGATTAATACCTTCGAACGAACCCCAGTTTTGTTTTTCAGAAAGAAAGGAGCACAGAAATAGAAAATGCAAACAGTATCTAAGATTCGCAGTCCGCAAGCTGCAAAAAACGTCAAGCAACCCAGTCGGATTATCACAACCGCGCTGGTTCCTAAACTGGCCGTAGCCCGGCGCGGAACACATTCGGGAGGTAGTTTATGAGGTGGTATTTCGGCGTCTGGAAAAAATACGCAACGTTTAAGGGAAGAGCGCGGCGAAAGGAATACTGGATGTTCGTGTTATTGAACATTGTCGTCAGCGTCGGTGACCTGCCCCCATTTTCTCTACCAGCCAAAACCAGAATTCTCTGCTAAATCATAACCTCTTCGGATCTCCCCTTCATCCTCGTATTAGGTGCCTTTGAGCAGGCCGGGGAGCCAAAGTCAAGGACGCGCCGGGTTTGCGCGCCGTCAGGGAATCCTTGACTGGCTCCCCGGCCTGCTCTACGACGGTGGCGCAGGGTGAAGGGGACCACACCCGCGCAAACTCCACCGGTGTGCGGTAGGGCCAAACTACTGTGCGGCCGATGGTGGTTATAGTCCACGCGCCACGCCTCGATCTTACGCCGCGCGTCGGCCAGGTCTCAAACCAGTTCGCATTCAAACACTCATCGCGAAAGCGTCCGTTGAAGCTCTCGATGAAACTGTTCTGCGTCGGCTTGCCGGGCTGAATATGGACCGGCTGGATGCCGCGCTGTTCGGCCCACGTGAGGAAGCAGCGGCTGGTGAACTCGGGTCCGTTATCGATTCGAATGCTCTCCGCTACGGTGCCGCGCAGCTCGATCACCTCATCCAACACGCGTGTCACTCGCGGAGCCGACAGCGAACCATCCACCTCGATGGCCGGAACTTCTTTGGTGAAGTTGTCCACCACCGTGAGCGCCCGCAGTGCCCGGCCATTGGCCAGTGCGTCAGAGACAAATCCATCGACCATTGCTGATTGGGCCGCACAAACAACGGCATAGTGGCCGCGTTTCGCTCCAGCCGTTTTCACTCGCGCCGTCGCACGCCGAGTCCGGCCTGTTGATACACGCGAAACAACCGCTTCGGGTTTACCGTTTCGCCCTTCTTCTCCAGCAGCACGCCCAGCCGCCGATAGCCCCAGCGCGGCTTTTCGCGAGCCAACGCGGTGAGCCGCTTGCGCAGGTCCGCATTGCGGTCCGGCTGCGGCTGGTAGCGATAGCTGCTGCGCTCCAGATGGTTCAGCTCGCAGGCGCGGCGTTCGCTGACTTCGAACTGCTCCATCACGAACGCCACATCGCGCCGTGCGCCTACCAGCTCCATCCGTTTTTTGCGATAACCGCTTTCATCGCTTCCTTGTCCAGGCTCAGGTCCGCCACCATGTGCTTCAGGCGCCGGTTTTCTTCTTCCAGTTGCCTGAGACGCTTGGCGTCGCTCACTTGCATCCCGGCGTACTTCGACTTCCAGGCGTACAGCGTCGCCGCGCTGACGCCCAACTCCCGAGCCACCTCGGCGGTCTTCCGGCCGCCCTCCATCTGCCTTACCGCCGCGATGATCTTCTCTTCGCTGTGCCGGCTCTTCTTCATCTTCGTTCTCCTTTCCAAACTGGAGAACTCTGATTATGATTGGTGGAGTTTATGGGTTGCAGGTCATGCGGAAACGTCTAGGTCGTCCTGATTGCACCAATATTCCTCAATCGTTCCGTACTGAGAATAGCGGGACCAATTGAAGCCGTCCTCGATGTCGTTAAACCAAAATTACGTTTCTCCCGAGTAATACAGCGACCGTTTATGCAACACGTTTGGCAGGCGCTCAGGGGCTATTTCCCGCGTCGCCTGTCACACGATTCGCAGTGCGATTGCGGTCTCTTCCTTAGCGCTACGCAGGACTGCTTCCTATGGCTGCGCAGGCGTCTGGTCTATAGGTGGACGAACTCCCGCGCTTTGCTGGCCTGTTCCTTCCAACGTTGAGCGTTCACGCCGACCGCGAGCAGCCAGAGCATCAGCGATCCCTTCTCCAAGCGCAGCAGGGGCTAGATTGTAGGGGGACAAATAGCCTGCGAGCGGCGGCGACAGGAAGGTCATGTAACCCAAACCGGCAAACGCCATGAACACACCGATAATTCGAGGTAGGAACGTTGACCTGAAAATGAGGTAGCCGATCAGGATGCAATAGAGTCCAAAAAATGCAAGGAAGGCATTCCCTGCCTGAGTATTCAGTTGGAGAAACAAGTACGCCAGCGCCTGCACCTGTTCCAGCTTGAAGACACTCAGGTAATGGCCGCCTCCCAAGACAACCAAGGGAGCCAATTGAAGAAGGCTGGCAACACCCAAAATAGCCAGTCCCACGAGGTGAAAGAAGGCTGGGGTTAAAGAAAGATTCTTATTCACAGGCTTAAACAAGTCATAGAAGAGAGCCGTCAGGACTATGGAGCACACGACAGCGATGAGCATTACTGAGAAACCGAGCTCAAAGAGATGCTTATGCGCCAGGATGGCATTCGCTGTAGTTGCGGCGTCGCCAGAGACAAAAAGCTTTCCGGGAATGTACATTCCGCCGATCACTGATGTCAGTCCAGCGAGCACATAGAATACACCCGCCACCCTGGCCTTCAAACGCGGCGAAGCTTCTGCAATGCTTTCCGTTATTTGATAGGCTCCAAGGGAGCCGCCACGTTCGCCCGTCTGACGCCGAATCTTCCAACACCGGCGGTGAACAGGATGATATCACTCGCTAGCAAGCCTCCCTCGGTCTGTCTGATGGTACGTGCGGATTAACTCTATGACTAAGCAATTGGCCCACTGCGGCGGATGAAGCGATAATCTTTGAGGAAGACAGCCGCCCTCG
>CAVQZK010000011.1:0-90088 GCA_963718465.1 Bryobacterales bacterium
AGCGGTTCCGCAACAAATCGCGCACGGCATCCACAATGGCCTCGGGCGCCTCAGTTGGGATTCCGTGGCCGACGTTGTCCAGAATGATTTGACGGCCCCGTGTCGACAGAGTAGCGAGATGCGCCTGGGTAACGTGGACCCGATACTCCATGAAGCGATCGAGCAATTCGTTTTCGTATTCATCATCGAGATCGACGGTTGGCTTTTTTGCACCGGACAGCACAATGAGGGGAATGCCGCCCAGGCTCCGGACGGCCCTGACTTGGGCGAAAGTTTCGGCACGGGCCAAGCCCTCGTTAAGAGAGGCATCAGCCTCTTTCGGCTGAAGCTGAAGGCTATGAACGACGAGGCTGTCCGCCAGCGATAAACGACCTTCGGGGCTGGTGACGCCGTTGTCGAGAAGGCGCCTCACCCCGGCATGGATGACGACGCGGAGACATTGGGAAAACATAGGTATCAGAGATCTGGGGAGATAGCGGCTCGCCGGCGATTGAATGCTTTTTGGTAGCCGGCCAGGATACTCGGATTCATCCGCGGAATCGACCAGGACCAAGCCTGCAATCTCCTTGGGATAGTGGGCTGCGAACACTCGGACGTGAAAACCACCGAGCGAATGGCCCGCCAGCACGTAGGGAGGAAGGGAATGCCTGCGGCGTGCAGGAGTTTGTGGAGATCGTCGGCGACATCGGCGGCAGTACGGGCTCGCGGCGCAGGGTCGCTCCACCCGTCGCCGGCCCGATCGTACCAGCACGCTCGCGTCAGTTTGGCGACACCGGATTGAACGAGTTTCCAGGCGTAGCCGGGCACTCCCGCGCCCGAATCCATCACTACTGCTGGGCCACCGGATCCGGAACAGTAGAGATTGAGCGAGCGCCCACCGATATTTATGGATTGCCCTATTTGCGGAAATCTTTGACGATCGCGCCATTCGCCAAATCGCTCGTAAGAAAATCCGGCGGCCACCAACAGAACCGAACCGAACGCATAAGGTTTTATTCTTGAGGAACACGAACGAGGCGCAGGTGAACTCACTGCATCGAGATAATCGCCTTCATTCACGTAATCCGAATCACGGCGGAGATCGAGGGCGTAGATTTCGGCAGCGGCGACGTCTTCGAACTGCACGCGATTGTAGGGCGAGCCGGCAAACTCGGCTGTTCGCCCGTTTCGCCCAGCACGCAGCCATAACCAAGAACACTACTACGGTGGCGTAACGAGCGGGCTTTTGCATGGACCAATGCTCTATGTTTGCGCCAAGGTCTACCGCGAATAAAAACAGGAATCCGGCGATTCCGAGTTTCAATCGGAGATTCGATTTGCCAGGGAGATAGGAACAGGCGAAGGGAATTTTAGGGAACCTTCGAAGCGAGATCTGAACCAGCAGGATGCTCAGAAGAGCCAGTACAAGCAAATGCTGAAGCGCAGGACGGCCTGGCCATATGGATAGATAAGCAACGGCCGAGCACAGTAAAACCGGGGCTGCGGCCAGCGCAAACATAGATTTGCGAACGGCTGAAAAATAGGAGGCTGGGCTGCGAACGGCGCTGATGCGGAAGACCCAGTTGGCGGGAAGAGCAAAGGGCAGGGCGAATACGGCGCGGCTTCCGACGATGGCGAAGAAAAGCATTACCAGGCTGGCGATCAAGAGGGGCACGCCAGGCCGATCCCAACGTTGACCGGATGTTCCGTACAGGAGGCTTTTCGCATAGGCGAGGGAGATGGCAAAGGCCATTCCGAGATAGAAAGCCAGCACCAGCCGATGCTGCCGGCTGCGGGCAAGAGTGCGTGATGAAAAGAGAAGGATTGCCCGGTCAATAGGATCGGTGAACATTCGCAGCGTGACCGCCGAGGCCAGTTTCGATAGAGTGCCGCGGCGTTCGCCCGGCGCAATATCGGGCTGTTCAACGATGCGGCGGATAGTCCGGCGATACGTTAGAGCAGCGGTGGTCAACGTGAAGAGACAAACCGCCGCCAAGCTCCAGAGGGCGCGGGCAGCAAGCGGGGCGAAGGCAGGATGCGCGCTTCCGTTAAGTTCATGGAACAATCCCAAGAACCAAAATGACGGCAGGTATGCAAGCAGACGTTGATTGGCGGGAGACATCAGCGCCGGAGGAGTCGCAAGCGGCGGGGTGAGGAAGAAGAGCGCCAGAATGACGAAAAATGCCAATAGCTGCAGGAAACCCGAGACGCGCTGGAAAAACCGATAGCTGAAGAACGCGGCAGCAGCGTTCTGGACGGCAAAAATAGAGATGAAGATAAACGCTCCGGCGGCAGCCATGGCCGTCCAGTATGCAAATAAACATCGGAGAGCTCCGAAGATACCCGCGCCGGCGGGAATGACCAGAAATGGAAAGCTGATGCCTGTAAAGATGTTGACGGCAATGATACTGACGGCGAGTGCTGTAGCGGCGGCGGCACCCTTGGCACTGAAAATGGTTCTGGTTCGGAGGGGCAGTGGATCGAGGATGAAGCTGTCGCGGCGATCCGGGAGGACTGCGTTCCAGGCGAGCACGGCAAAGAGGCCGGCGACGGTGAGCGTGGTGGAAATCAGAAATTCTTCAATGCCCCAGGCGCTTACGAGAAGCGTTGAATGGCTGGCGGGAGATTGCGTAAAATTCGACAGCGTAAAAAGAGCGAGAACGAAGCTGTATGCCGCAAGCAGCGATGCAAATTGCGCCAGCAAATTACGCATCTCGCCGGAGACGGAGAGCAGTTCCAGATCGATGACGCGAAACAGGAAGCTTCGATAGAGCACCCAAAACTGGCGCCGTTGTGCGGCCGGTTGTCGATCTGCAACCACGGCCGGGCTCATGATTCGATTACTTGCACAATTTCTCTGGTAATGGCCGCGGTGTCCTGTTCTATTGCGAGTTCCGAGAAAATACCTTCCAGGTTGGGCCGGGAGAGAATAGCGCTCAAACTTCGGATGGAATCGTTGGCGACCACCCTGCCTTTATGCAGAATGACCACGCGCGAGCAGACACGCTCGACGGTTTCGAGTTCGTGGGAGCTAAAAAGAACGACCTTTCCTTTCCGTGCGAGTTCCGAAATGAGATCGCGGAGGATCAGCGCCGTGTTCACGTCGAGACCTGAAAACGGCTCGTCCAGAACCACCAGGCCGGGATTGTGAAGCAGCGCGGCGGCAATTAGAACCTTCTGCCGCATGCCTTTCGAATAGGAAGAGATGGGCACATGGCGATCCGCCAGCAACGAGAGCAAACGGAGGAGTTCATTGATCTTCATAGCCGCCGAGCGCCGCGGAAGACAGCGCAGTTCGCCAACCATTTCGAGATATTCAAGGCCAGTAAGATGCGGATAGAGATGCGGCTCTTCGGGAACGTAACCGAGGATCTGCCGGAATGCGACGCGCTTGCGATCAATGGGTTGGCCGCGGAACAGGATTTCGCCTTCGCTGGGCTCAATCAGCCCGGTGATCATCTTGATGGTGGTTGATTTGCCGGAGCCATTCGGTCCAAGGTAGCCGGTAACCTCTCCGGCAAGGGCGGAAAAGCTGATCTCTGTGACAGCCGGAATTCCGGAATACAGCTTAGTCACCCCGCGAACTTCGAGCATTGCGATTATTCCCGCGCCTCAAGACGTGCAACGGCCAGTCCTGCAAGGTGGGTCCGGCGGCCTGATGAGCGGCGTCGCTGAATTCGCATGGTCCACAAGGTGAGGGACATGATCATGATGAACAGGCTGCACATGAGAGCGAGCGTGATGAGGATCACTTCCTGCATGTAGGGAGTGATTGCCTGGTGGTTGTTGGTCCAGCTTTGGCGGCCCTTGTACGGCAATGCAAAGCCGAAAACCTGGACGAAGGCGCCGCAGACCGCCAAGAGCGGCTTCCAGGAATCTGTGCGCAGAAGCCACTGGCGCACGAACGAAATAAGGCCATCCAGCAGCAGAGCTAAACCGGATTGGCGCGCTCCTCCTTCGTCGAAGATGCTCAGCATTTCATCGCGAAACCGGCGGCGGAAGGCGGGCGGGTGAATGCAAAGAATGAACCGGTAGAAGCGGCGCGTCACGATCGCCTCCCCAGCGGGGAAAGCAGACGGGCTTTGGCCTCGCGAAGGACGTCCTCCAGACGATTCACTTCGGCGGCGAGAACGCTTCTGCCCAGCCGCGTCAGACGATAATAACGGCGCCTGGGATCTTCATCGCGGCCGGCGCGGCGCGATTCTTCCACCTGTCCCAGGTTCATCATTTTCTGAAGATTGTCATAAAGCGTCCCGGGGCCAATCTTGTACTGGCCTTGCGAATGGCGGCTGATCTCCTGCATGATGGCGTAGCCGTGCTGATCTTCGGCGGCCAACGCGAGCAGGATATGAAGAATGGCTGGGGAGAGCGGGAGGAAAGACGATGTTAGACCGGAATCCATATTCGGATTCCGTTATATCTGTTTCCGAATAGTTTGTCAAGTCGGAAGTTCTGCCCGACGCCCGTTCCGGTCCCGTGTAGCCCCCCTTCAACTCCTGGGCGGGCGGCACGAGCGCTGGGTCATGGCTTGGGATTCTTTAAAGGCGGCGGAGTGGGAACGCGTTTTCCTGCATCCGGTGTGTGGTCCAGTGGCGATTGATCAATCTGGCTGCACTTTACGCCTGGCACGGCCTGCACCATGTAACCCAGATTATTCGTTTGCGGGAACGCAAGGGTTGGATTCGCCCGGCTAGCCGCCGAGCGTAGGGCCGGCGAATCACCGTTTCGCGGCACGCGGCTGGCCAAATTAGCGTGACAACGACCCCAAAATGTGACATCACATGTTTGGCACTTGTGGGACTCAGGTGTACGTTGCATACTCTTTGCTAAGCCATGCGTACCGTCAACTGCTCCCGGAGGTCTGATATTACGCAATTACTGGAGGGTGTGCGTGCAGGCAAGGCCGACTCGGTCGAGCGACTGATGTCGGCCCTCTACCGCGACCTTCGGGTGATGGTTCGCAGTGTGTTCGCCATTGAAGGGCGGCAGCATGTTTTGCAACCTGTCGCGGTAGTGAACGAGGCCTTTCTTCGACTGTTTCAGCCGGAAACCTCCTCGTCTCCCACTCGCCATTCCGCTCCTCTAAACGGCCATTGCCGAGCTCATTTCCTGGCAGCGGCAGCCGGTCAAATCCGCGTTGTACTCAACGACTATTCGCGCCACCGCTCGGCAAAGGCTTCCAAATTAAGGGTCCATCTGCTTGATTTGGTGGCCGACGGCGAAGCAGCGATTCAAGATTTCGAAACTGTCGACCGGCTGCTCGATCTGCTGGCCGCCACCGGACCAGCTTCCGCGCGAGCCCTGGAATTGACGTGTTTTGGCGGTCTCACCGATGCGGACTCGGCTCTCGTGGTGGGCGAATCCGCCGCTAAAATCAAGCGCGACCGCGAATACGCACAGAAATGGTTCGATGAGCGGATGACCGCCGCCGCGACATCGCCCATCGCTAAAAGAAAGGCGCAAGTTTCTTAAGCGGTTTACCCACCCATGGCCATATTCGAACCACACTTGCAAATCGGCGGCTATGAACTTCTCCGGCTGCTGGGCGAAGGAGGGATGGGCGAGGTGTGGCTGGCCCAGGATAGGCGCGCGGATCGGCACGTGGCGCTGAAATTCATCAAGCCGCACTTGCTGGCCGATCCCGGATTCCGCACGCGGTTCAGCAACGAAGCCAAGACGCTGGGCAAACTGGAACACGACCGGATTGTCACCTTGTACGCGGTTTTGGACGAGGGCGAATATCTGGCGCTGGTCCTCCGTTTCATCGACGGCAACTCGCTGGCGGACAAAATTGATGCGCAAGGCGCGCTAGCTTTGCCTTTTGTTCTTTCCTGCGCGCGCGATATTTTGCCGGCGCTGGGGTTCGCGCACGAAAACGGCATCATTCACCGCGATATCAAGCCGCCAAATATTCTTGTCGATAGCCGAGACCGCTGTTTTCTGATGGACTTCGGCATCGCCGTGGCGGAATTCGCCGAGCGCGGCACCATGACTGGCCTGGCCATCGGGACGCCGCACTACATGAGTCCGGAACAGATCCGCACGCCGCGCGAGATTACGATTCCGCTGCGGGGCCACCGGACGGACATCTACAGCTTCGGCGTGGTTTTATTCGAAATGCTCAGCGGCCAGGTGCCTTTCGGCCAGCACTCTGGCGTTGAGGACATGTTTTCCATCCAGTCGGCGCACTGCAATGAACCGCCTCCGCCGTTGCGCGAGATCAATCCCACCGTGCCTCGTGCGGTAGAGGAAGTGGTGATGGCCTGTCTGGAGAAAGACCCGGCGAATCGCCCGCAGACCTGCATTGAACTGCTGGGACAACTGGAGGCGGCGGCGTTGAGCGGAGGACAGAGTGTCCGGGCGCATCCGCCGACGATTGTTGAATCTCGGAAGTCCGCGGCTGCGGAGCCCAAGGCGGCCATGCCTGCACCGATGGCTGCCGCCGCTCGGAGGAAGCTGCCCCAGCAGGTTTGGTACGGGCTGGGAGCAGTGGCGATTGCGGGAGGGATCGGTTATTCGGTCATGAACAGGCCCGGCCATGTCGAATCGGTTGTGACGCCGCCGCCACACACGGTACCGGCAAAGCCACAGCCGCACACCGACACGAAACCCAATCGTTCTTCGGGTGCCGGAACGGTAACCAGCGGCGGTGGAACTGCGTTGCCGCCCGACCATCGCGAGATCGCTATTCGAGGCCTCCAGCCTCAGCCTCCGGCCGCCGCCGGTCCCACTCCAGAGCAGCTTCAGGCTCAGCGGGATTACGTGGCCGGCCAAAGTTTGTTTGCCCAGGGAAACTATTGCGAAAGCAAAGCCAAAGCCGACGATGCTGTCAATCTGTTTCCCAAACCCGAATACGTAAAGCTCCAGCGAAACGCGACCGACGGATGCAACCTGCAATGAAATTCCCGCTCTTCCCATGAGCAGTTTTGCAGTTCTTTTTCGCAATGTTGAATGAAAGAGGTTTTTGATTATGTTGTCCCCAGTTACGACCTGCCAGGTCTTCTTCTCGAGAATCGCCACCTGCGCCGTGGCAATTTGCCTGGCCGCGGGCGTTCCGTCTCTTGCCCAGAGCACCGCCGCGCCCAAGTCCGCCGTGAGAAAAACCGCATCCGCAGGGCAACATGGGTTGACCCAAGCCGACGTGCAAAAGATGTGGGCCGTAAAGAATGACACGTTGCTCATGAATCAGATCCACTTGAAGGGCTTGGCCTTCGAACCAGAAGAAGACTGGCTTTCGAATCAATTGCCCAAACTCACCGGCGTCAAACTGTCTGACATGCCCAGATCGGCAGCGGAACTGAAGATCCACATTCAGGCAGGGCCGGAGGTGGACGTCGTCTCAGCCGCCGCTCCCGCTCTTCTCGACAAGGTGAAAGAGGCCGCGCAAAAACGCAGTGCCGCAGATCTTGAGCCCCTGCTGCATCCGGAACTGGCAAAAGATAAAGCAAAAGTCTATGACCTGTTCGATGTCGCCAATTATCGCGGTCACAGTCTGGGCAGATACGCCGCGGAGCCGAACCGGCAAGTCAGCGTGCAGTTTTTCCAACTGACCACCAGCCAAGTGGAGCGAGTTCACTACGTATATTTCAGCATGCTGCGCGGTAAGGTTGTCGTCCGCGACGTAAAGTCCGGCCCGGAGGAGGCGGAACGCTTCCTGCGCGATGAAGAGCAACTGGCGCAGAGCAAACTCCAACTCATGTTTCGCGCGCTGAATGATGGAGATGAAGCTGGCGTGAAAATGCTCTGTACCGACGGCCTTTACCAGAGCATTAAGGATTGGGGGGGAGACAAGCATCCGGGTGACCGTCTCACGCGAGGACGCAAGCTGGAACTAGTATCCGTGAAGACCTCGGTTCCTTTAGACCAGAAATCGGTTCGCGTTGTGGCCCGGATCAGCTATCCTCTAAGCGCTTCTAAGGCGGTCACTTTCGACGCCGATTTCGAGCGGATTGGCAACGATTTGAAAATAGTGCGAGTCCGCGATACAGACAACAAGCTGATTGTGTTCGATCCGAACATGGACAACTATTTGAATCGGCGTTACGGTCTGCCTGATGGACCGGTTCCCGACCCGGCGACTGTTGCAATGACGGAGCAGGACATGTTCTTGTCCTTGGCCAAACTCAGAAATAAAGCCGCGAGAGTATTGGATGATCACAACACGCAAGCAATCAAAGACGTGGCCCAGACCTTTATAGATTCTGATCCTAGCGCCGGAGAGGGCTACGGGCTTCGCACGGGTGCCGACGAACTCCTAGGTAATTATGACGACGCAGAAAAGGATGCGACTCAGCGATCGAACACGGCGGAACGGCCTATTTCGTTGTTCAACGGCATGGCGCGTGGCAGACTGAACCGTTCACTCCCGTCGTGCTCGGAGTGTCCAAAACTAAGATCGAATACCGGCCCTCTCCGGGCCACGGAAATGCCGAGGAGATCGACGTCAGCTCTATCAAGGCCATTAAATTCGACAACGGAAAATCGGTGTTTAAAGGAATGCTGAAGGGTGATCGACCGTTCCTCTCGCTGACCTTTAAGGGAAATGAGGGTAAGAGCAAAACGTACAATCTCGCCGCCTTCGGAACCACCTGTACGGCTCCACAGCGCGATTCTAGTAATTCTAATTTAGTGCCGGTTTCAGGCGGTGACGTTTGTGGTTCTGAATCCGGACCGTCGGACGGAAGGCAAATAAGAATTTTCGATCCAAACGCCAAGGGACTGCCCTTATATGTGCCGCGCAGTTGGCAGCAGGATCTTACCGCCGTTCTACGAACCGTTGAAGATGTGCGTAAGACCTCAGGCAGGTAGGCGAGCCATGTACTCCTCAACCACCCGCAGACGCGCGCTTCTTTCCATGCTCGGGCTGAGCGCGGTGCGATTAAATGCCGAAGAGCCTAAACCCGTCGCCCCGGCTTACAACAACATGACCGATGAGCAGGAGATCTCCCTTGGCCGGGAGACTGCCAAGGGAATCGAAAAGGACATGAAGCCCAAGATCATTGAACTCCCGCGCGTCCAGGACTATATCGAGCAAGCCTTCCAAAAGGTGGTGAGAACCTGCCGCCGCTCGAACCTGCCGTATTCCATTAAAATCGTTGACACCAAAGACGTGAATGCCTTCGCGTTGCCTGGCGGTTTCGTGTATCTCAATCGCGGACTCATGCAGTGGTCGCATACTGAGTCGGAGATGATGGGCGCACTCGCTCACGAAGTGGGGCATGTGGTGGGCCGCCACGGAGCGAATGCCGTGTGCCGGGCAAAGAGTGCCGATTCGCTGCTCTCGGAAGCCAGCCGCATCCTCCTGGGCGACGACACTCCGGCGCGGCTTCTCGAACAACTAGGCGGCCCGGTGGCTATGCTCGCTTTGCTGAAATACAGCCGCGAGCAGGAGCTTGAGGCCGATCTTCTGGGCTTCTACAATTTGCAGCGGGCAGGTTGGAGCCCTAACGGTTTGATAAGCCTGTTCAAACGCTTTGACGATAGTTCGAGCGGAGTCGATTCGGTGCTCACCATTGCGTCGGACCATCCGGCTCCCGCCGAAAGAGAAGAGCAGATTACATCCGAGATGCGGAGGTTCCCGCCCGCCGGCGAACTGCTTACCGATAGCGACGGCTTCAAACAGATGCAGGAAGAACTAAAAAAATTGCCGCCGCCGCCGAAAACCTCGCGCAGCTAAGGAGGAACGGAAGTGACGTCAACCGTGAATCGATGCCTGGCGTCAGTCGCGTGCTCCGTTCTGGCCGCTCAAAGCCAGTTGGGCGCCGCCGAACCCGCGCATCTCCATGCCGCTTGTTTCGATACTGAAAAGCTGCCCAAGGTTGTTGTGCCGCTCGACGTCAGGCGGACGCAAACCGGCTGGCCCGTGCTGAGCGCCGATTCCTTCCACCTTCTGGAAGACGGCAACACGACGTCGGCGGCCGATCGCATAGTGAAGTTTCGCGACGCCAATATGAATCTGGCGCTCATTGTGGCGCTGGATGCAAGCGGGTCCATGAAGGGACGCCCGCTGGCGGCCATCCAAAAAGGTCTCGCCCAATTGGTCAGCCGTAAGAGAGCGGGCGATCGAGTAGCTGTTTTGAGCTTCGCGGACGACACCCATTGGGAGACTCGTTGGGATACCTCCGAAAAGGCTACTCAGGATGCTTTTCGCAATCTGCGAACTCGCGGCGACCTGACAGGTCTATACGACGCCATTGAGGATGCCGATAACGAGTTCACCCATCAAGCCGAAAAAGACGATACGTTTCCGTTGCGCCGCTGCATCCTGGTTATTTCCGACGGCCATGACGAAGGTTCGCGCATCAAGCTCGCCGAACTCCAAAACCATCTTGCTGCATCCCGTGTCCGGCTGGACGCAGTTGGTTTGGCGCATTCCCCGCTGTGGTTGGGAATTCTAAGGCAGTTGGCGCGGTCGAGCTTTGGGGAGTTTCTGACCGCCTCTTCGCCCGAGAACTTGACCAGTCTGCTGGGGCAGGGAATTGATTCACTGCTGAATATGCCGACGCTCGAATTTCAGGCCGAACGATTGCAGGCCGATGGTACGACACACCAGATTGGGATCGACTATCCGGCTGGCAGCCTGCACGATCAAGTGTCTTTGAAAATGCCGGAACCCTTCTGGCGAACGAAGCGTGCTGTGTTTATCGGTGCCGGCGGCCTTGCCGCTCTCATCTTGTGCGGCCTATTATTCTGGCGTCTTCGTTCGCCGGCGGCTACCACTCCGTTGCCTGGGGCGGAACCGAACCCTACGCCCAGTCCTCCTCCCGCTGCTCCTCCCGCCGCCAAGCCCGTTCCTCCGCCTATGCGTGCGCCTACGGTAGCCGAACCGGGCACGCGTGTTATGCGGCCGGCCTACACAGCGCCAATCATTAGTTACGATCCGCTGCCGGTTGCTCAGGGGCAGACCGCCGTAAAACCTGTCCGCGTACCCACGGCGCTGGCCCCGCAGTCTGCCGGCAGTGCAGCCCGGCTGGGCTTAACAGCCAAAACCGGCCCTTACACGGGACAACAATTCGAGGTCTCAGCTCAGGAGTTCTGGATCGGTTCGGCCGCCAATAATCATCTGTGCCTCGGCGCCGACGACAGCGTCTCTGGCAATCACGTATGCATCCGGATCGAGGAACCATTCCATCGCATTTATGACAACGGATCTCTCAACGATACCTTTGTGAACGGCCGTCCTATTGGACAGGAGGTTGCGGTAATTCAACCCAACGACCGGATTCGTATCGGGAAGTCGGAGTTTGTGGTCGAGGCATTCGGGTGACCCTCGACTTTGCCTCGGAGTCGGTGAGCGGCATGCGCGCCGAGAATCAGGATAGGGTGATTCAGTTCGAATCTCCTTTCGGAGCTGTTTTTATGCTGGCGGACGGCATGGGAGGCCATCAGGGAGGCGCAATCGCCTCGTCCATTGCCATCTCCAACAGCGAGGAGATCATGCGCTCGCTACCCGGATCGCTTGCTCCCGACGCTGCGCTGGCCCAGGTCATTCAAACCGTCAACCGGAGAATACTTGAAGAAAGCCGGAATGGGGACAAATCTCTTCGCCGCATGGGTTCCACGGTTGTTGCGCTGCTTATCTCCGAGACGCCTGACGGCTGGCTCGCCATTGGCGCGCACGTAGGAGATAGCCGCTTGTACTTTGCCCGTGGGGAAAAATTGTTTCGCTTGACTGAGGATCATACTGTCGTTCAACAGTTGGTAAGCAACAATACACTCACCCAGGAGCAAGCCCAAGATCATCCCAACGCCGGCGTGCTTACTCGCACTCTGGGCCATCGCGAATCGATCACCGTCGATCTTACGCCGTGGATGATGCTGCAGCCAGGAGATTTGTTCCTGCTTTGTTCCGACGGACTTTCCGCTTATGCGGACGACTCGGCTATTCACAGCGCCATTCTTCGGCGTGAAAAAAGCGCCGAGTTAGCGGCAAAGCTCGTCCAGCTTGCTTATCGGGAAGGGAGCCAGGACAATATCTCGGTTTTGGTGGTGCAGACGGCTGCCGGCCAACCTGCTCCTATGTAACCCCCAGCAGCGCAGGATCCACAATTACAAACAGCAGGTTGGTAGCGCCAGCACGAATACGTGACAGATTCTCAATGGGCCGGAATTGTTCTTCTACCGGAGTACCGTTCAGATCCGTCCCGCTCATGCTCACCATGTCGCCCAAGGTGAAGTTCTGGCGGAAGGTAATGTGCGTATTTACCTGTGAGAGCATGGCGTCCTCCGGTATCCGGATGTCGCACTCTTCGCCGCGGCCAATCAGGTTCCGGCCCTCTCTAATTGGAAATATCTGGCCTTCCGGCTTCCAACTATAAGTCACCAGAACCGCCACCACGCGCCTTCCTCCTGAGCTCAACGCCGGCTGTACGGCCGTCCCCTGGCTCCCGGGCGGCATATAGACGGTTTGCCCCCTCCTGCCGCTGGGAGGCATCGGAGCTCCGGCAGGCACGGTAAAGCTGGGTACCGCGCCAGTGAGAGGTAAAGCGGGAGGTGGTGTTGGCCGGTATTCGCTGCGGGGCGGTGCGACAGGACGCGTGGCTTCCGGCACCTCAGCTATGGTCGGCTGCCGCGGGCGCGCCGCGCCGGTTGCCCGCGCAATCACCGCTTGATCCAGCACCGTCCCGCAATGCGGACAGGCGGTAGCCTCCGGCGGCGCCAGATTATGACACTTTGTACAAGTCTTCAATGTTTCCTCCCTTTGGACAATATAGAGCCAATCAGAATAATTCAGAAGGGAAAGTTTTCAAAACGTTCTGGAGCATCGCCGCGGAGCCATCGTCCTGCACTATTCCGGCCACGCCTCCGTCAACCCACACCGGCGAACCCAAAGCGGTGCTGCCGACCGGATCTTCCAATAGGTACCGGCCATTTTCCCTCTTGATCTGTGTCAACCACAACGCCGGTTTCCCACTACTCGTTTCCGGGTCAAAACGAAAGATGGCCGCGGGTTGCCACTCGCCGCTCTCCGGAATGTCTACTGTATGCGTCGCGGCGTCTGCTCCATTCATCCCTCTCACCTCCAGCAGAACCGCATTCTCATCGCTTTCCCGGAGCCTTTGCCGGTACGTTGCACGGTTCTCCGCGGAAATCATGTGCTTCTTTTGCGCGCGTGATTTTAAGATATGGATTTCGTTCCGCTGCCAGCGAAGAACCGGCGTGCGGATCGCCCGTCCAGGCTATAATCTCCAGCGTTTCTTCGTGGACGCTAATCTCATGCCGCCCGATTGCTTCGGCCAGCGCCGCATCAAAACTCCAGGGCTCTACCGCTTCGGCCGTTGTAAGTACTTTTCCGCTGGGAAGCAGTAATCCCACAAAGCGGCTATGCAGTACTGTTGTATCTCCGGAACGGGCGCGGATCTCAAAGCTGGAATCGAGCGAGACCAGCGAGCCGGAGACCGCCCCCTCCGCCCGCGCGCTGAAATCGGAGTGACTCCTTCGCCACTCCCGTCCTTCATTCCCCATAACCCATACCGGCTCACCGGCAGTGAGTGCGGCCAGTGCCGCCGTTTGTCCCAAAAGGCCGCCCGGCAATTCTATGGAAGTATCCTGGTCGACGTGGGTAGCCGCCCAAGCCTCCGTGGTTCGCAGCGCGATTATCTGCGCGGGATTTAACTCAAGTTGAACCAGAAACCTCGGCGTGGACGTGCGCCACGCTCTCTCGAATCATCTCGCGCAGCGGGCCGAGCGTGGGCATTTCACGATAAGACACAATCGCCGTGAGACTTGGCAAACCCTGAATTTCCTCTCCTTTTCGAAGCTTGAGCGGGCCTCGAACCGGAGGAATCCTGACGGCGACCGCATTTAGCAGGACATGATCGAAGAAGATACTCTTGATGGTGGCCGATTTCAAAGCGGTTCCCGAAATTTCGAACTCCACCTCCGCTGAATTGGCGCCGATCCGCGTCAATCGAGCGCTCTCAAAATGGATCCGGGCAATTTCGGGCGCGCTTCTGCCGCTCAACTGGACGGCGGCGGCTATGAAGATGGCGAGGGGACCGAGGCGATATTCCGGCAAAATGAGTACTCCTTTCCAGTACAGCGTATTTCGCACCCGAATTCACTCCAAAAAAGGAAATAATCCGCTTATACTTGTACCTAGCTCGGCGGATGACTTACTATGCAGCCTGATCCTCTAAAGGCAGCTTTCGAAAGGCGTAAACGCGACTTGTTCGAAGCTGCCATGGATATTTCCGAGGCCAACCGCGCCGCGTTCATAGCGGATAAGACCCGGAACGATCCAAGCCTGGGAGAGGCCGTTCGCAGGTTACTTACATCAGGCTGGGAAGAGAGCGACGGCGTGCTTAATCATGCCGTCTATGAACGGAAGAGCGAGACTTCTGCCCGCATGCCTTCGGCTATCGGGAAATATGCGGTAGTCAGCCATCTCGGAACGGGTGGAATGGGCAGCGTGTACGTTTGTAAAGAGCCCGGCACAGGCACGCAGGTTGCGATAAAGATCATGCGCTCGGGTTTGCGCACCCGCGGCGCGCGCGAACATTTTGAACGCGAGCGCGATATTCTCAAGCGCCTGCAGCATCCGAATGTTTCCAGGATACTCGACGCCAGCGTGGCCGCGGATGGCACTCCGTTTATCGTTATGCAACTGGTGGACGGTGAACCGCTCGATGCATTCTGCCGCCAGAAATCGTGCTCCGTAAGTCAGCGTTTGCTGTTATTCAGCCAGGCGCTGGCCGGCGTCGAGTATTTTCATCATCGGGACGTGATCCACCGCGATCTCAAGCCGTCGAATCTTTTTGTCACGAGGAGCGGGAGTGTCCAAATTCTCGATTTCGGCCTGGCACGAATGATCGATCACCAAAAGGGGGGAACCGGTCACGGTCCCACGCGCACTGCCTTGCCGTTCATGACCATTCCCTACGCCAGCCCGGAGCAGTTAAGCGGCAGCCTCTCTGGCCGATCAAGCGACATATACTCATTGGGCGTCATCTGCTACGAGTTGCTGACCGGGAGGAATCCCGTTCCCCGGCAGTTCCACCGGAACCCGCAGACTATGTTGAACTTCATTTCCACCCAATCGCCGGCTCGTCCAAGCCAGCTGGCGCCAGGTCTGTCCCAGTCGGCCGATCACCTGGTCTGGAACGCTCTGCAATTAAGCCCCCCCGGCCGTTACGGCTCCGCTGGTTTGTTCCTGGAAGATCTCCGCAAATATCTGGAGGGCTCGGCGGTACCACGCCGTTATCCGCTCAATTCCGCCCAGGCGAACACATGACAAACGATAACACCGATAACGAAAGTCAAGACTTAACCCGCATGCTAGTGGCGGCGGGCAAAGGCGATCACCTCGCCCTTTCGCAGTTTATTGAGGCCACTTATAATCATCTGCACAATCTGGCCGGGAGGATTCTGGGCTCCGAAGCGCCGGGGCCCACTCTGCAACCTACTGCCCTGGTGAACGAAGCGCTGTTACGCCTTTTTAGCGGCCAACAGTTGCGTGCCAATAACCGCAAGCACTTCTTAAATATTGCGGCCCGCCAGATGCGCCGGGTTCTGATCGACCGCGCCCGGGCGCATGGTTCGGCTAAACGAAAAGGCATACCCATTGAACTTGACGATGCGGGGGAAATCTACACCGAACGCAGCGCCGAGTTAGTGGCGCTGGACGATGCGCTGAATGCCCTGGCGGAGATAGATCCTGCCGCCGCCGACGTGGTGGAGAAAAAATATTTCGGCGGTTATACCGATGAAGAGACCGCAGCCATCTTAGAAACTAACGTCACCCGGGTCCGGCGTGATTGGGCCTACGCCCGGGCGTGGCTTCACGATTATCTGTCTAGAACTTGAAATCATGCCGTCTATTCAATTCCCGTCCGTTACCGTCCAAGATTCCTCGGTACAAACGTTCACCCCGTGCGTGATCGCT
Organism: Bryobacterales bacterium; assembly: GCA_963718465.1. Lineage (GTDB taxonomy): Bacteria > Acidobacteriota > Terriglobia > Bryobacterales > Bryobacteraceae > Bog-105. Next base: position 15,863 of record CAVQZK010000011.1, read on the forward strand.
TCTCTGCCGTCATACAGCACGGCGCGGAGGTCATATAAGCAGTGGCCGGTTCCGTCGTCAATGTTTACGTCTTCGTAATAGTTAGGGAGGATCACATTAAAATCCCCCAAAAGATCGTATCCCCAGTTCGGGCGGTCGACGTTGGTGGCATATAGGTAACGAATCGAGGTTGAGGCCCGGTTGATAATCCGGACATGTCTGTTCTCGCGGGATTGAGCGAATGTGGTTGCGAATCCAAGCAGACAAAAGGCAGCCGCGCCAATGGCGAAACGGCGAATGCTTTTCATACATAATCTCCTTTGATCTCGGCGGGATCGTCTTTCGACCCGCTTCACTTATCTAAGCGGAGACTCAGGAGATTTTTGCGCAAACCGGTTAATTGCCAGGCAGCCGACCCGACAAATAATAGCGTTGCGGCGGGGAGTGCCTGCCACCAATGGAAGTTCTCGCTATATGGACCGCAATCGGCTGTCCTGGCTTGAACGCAGCTTGCACCTTCATCAGCTCGTCGGGCGACGAAACCGGTTGCCGGTTCACCGAAAGAATCGCGTCTCCCTCCTGCATGCCGATGTCGTCGGCAAAGGAACCGGGGTTGACGCTTACTACTTTCACGCCGCTGCCATCCTCAATTGCCAGGTCTTGGCGCTCTTTTTCGGTGAGCCGCATGATGGTAATGCCGAACTTCGCGGGCGTTAAACCCTTGCCTGGACGACTGGGAATGGCGGGCGATTCCGTTTGCACATCGCTTATCTGCGATTCGCTCTGCCATACTACCGACCGCTCGCCAATCGGTACCCGGAAGTCTATCTTCTTGCCGTTTCTATCCACCGTGAACGTGGCGGCCGAGCCGATGGGTAAGTCGGCAACTTTGGTCACCAATTCGTCGCCGTCTTTAATGGGCCTTTCGTTCATCGAGACAATAATGTCGTCGGGTTTCAAGCCGGCTTTACCCGCCGGTCCCGTCGGAGAAACCGTATCCACCATTACGCCATGATCAAGTCCGAAGGCTTCGAGGGTGTCCGATTGGCTGCCGGAATTCTTCCACTTAATGCCGATAGATCCGCGCACCACGCGGCCGTCGCGAATGATGTCGTTATAAACCTTAACCGCCATGTTCGACGGAAGCGCGAACCCAATGCCCTCGTACGACCCGCTGCGGGTGGCAATCATGGTATTCACGCCGATTACCTCGCCGCGGATATTCAAGAGCGGGCCGCCGCTGTTACCTGGGTTAATGGCCGCGTCGGTCTGCAGGAAGTTCTGGAACTGTTGCGTACCCAGCTCGCGGCTGGTTCGCTGCGCGCTGATAATCCCGGCCGTCACGGTAGCCTGCAAGCCAAATGGCGAGCCGATGGCAATCACCCAGTCGCCCACTTGCACGCCGTCGGAATTGCCAATCTGAACAGGTGTTAAAGGCAGCTTGGCGTCAATCTTGAGAACTGCCAAATCGGTCTCATGGTCCACTCCAATCACGCGCGCCCGGTATTCCGTGTCTTCGCCCGCAACTTTCACCTTAATGCGGTCTGCATTGTCAACTACATGATTGTTAGTCAGAATATAACCGTTTTTGTCAACAACGAACCCGGTGCCCGATCCCTCTGTTCGAAACGGCCGCGGTTCGGCACCGCCAAAAAACTTGCGGAACATATCGGAGGGATCCTGTTTCTTCTGCGTATCCTGCCCGTCGCTGTTATCGTCCTCTTCCGGATCTTGCTTCCGGGTATGCTTGGTAGGCTTCGCAAGATAATCCGATTCAATGTAGACCACCGACGGCTCTACCCGCTTGGTCAGCTTGTTGAACTCATTCGAAATGGGAACAGCCTGCGGAATCGTCAGCGGGCTGGCATCGGGCGCGGCCGAAGAAGTTTGCCGTTCTGCCTTAACGCCGGTGTTGATCAGCGTTCCGATCACAATGCCAATGACCAGCGTGAACAGCAGCAGCATGAAGCTCAACCACTTTTGCTGCTTTAATTTTTCGAGGAACGGCATTACAAAAGCCCTTTCGCAACCGGTACTTATTAGTATAGAAACTTTACGCCCGCAATGCGGCCGGTTTCAGCTCCACAGCCAAAATACCCGCCAAAATCAGGGCCCCGCCTACGGTTGCATAGACAGTTAAAGCCTCGCCCCCAAACCACACCGCTGCAGCAAGCGCCACCACCGGCTCCAAGGCAAAGATCAGCGCCGTACGAGTGGCCGTCGTGTACTGCTGCCCCCAGGTCTGCAACGCGAATGCCAGCGCCGTGGCAAACACCGCAGTCAAAATAATGGCAAAGACAACGGAGTGGCTCCAGGCCGTTTTCGGAGGCTCAACCAGCAGTGAAATTATGGACAAGACCGCTGCGCATGCAATCTGCCCCAGCGCCACCGCTTCAAAGCGCTCGCGCTGCGAATAGTAGCCCACCACCAGCAGGTGAAGGGCAAACGCCAGCGCACAGCCCATGGTCAGCAAATCGCCGAAGTTCAGACGTAAATTTTTGTCGAGCGATGGCAGCGTCATCACTACCATCCCCACCGCAGCCACCGCGATCCCGATTACCTCCGCCCACTGCGGGCGCCGGCGGAACACCAGCGCGCCGATCACCGGCACCAGCACAATGTAGAGGCCGGTCAAGAAGCCCGAATTCCCGGCCGTCGTATATTTCAAGCCGAAGGTTTGCAGCATGTACCCAAGCCACAAAAACAAACCGGCAACGGCTCCTCCCGCTAAGCCCCGGCGAATCTGCCTGCCCGGCATTTTCCCCAATGCGCCAGAAAAAAGCAGCGCCATGCAAGCGCTTGCCAGAGTGAAGCGAACTGCCAGGAAAAAGACAGTGGAGATCTCATGCAGCGCGGTTTTCACCACTACAAACGTGCTGCCCCAAATAATGGCCACCACCGCCAGCGCCAAGTCCGCCTGCCAGCGTGCGTGAGTTTTTTGTTGAATCTGTTGAGTAGCTGCGCTGCTCACGGCCTACTCACCGGAGCGGGGACTGCCGGGCAAGCGCGGCGATCACCAGCAGGATGCGCCGTAATCCCAGTTCGCGCGCGTCAGGCTGGTACCACTCCTGATTCGTGTGCGCCCCGCCGCCCTGTCCGCCCGCCCCGATTGAAACGGCCGGCAAGCCCATGGATAGCGGCACGTTGGCATCGGTAGACGCGCAATCTACCCGCGCCCGGATGTTCAAATACCCGTCTACCGCCTGTATCGTTCGCAGCAGGGGAGATTGGTCAGGCAGCTTTCCGCCCGGCCGCGAGCCCAGTTCCTTGATCTTCGCCACCAGCCGTTCGCCTTTGGCTACCCGGTTCTCGCGCTCCAGCGCTCGCTCCACGGTGGCTGTAAGCAACGCCGAAATCTCGTCCAGCAGCGCGGGCTCTTGTGAGCGCAGATCCAGTTTTGCGCGCGCACCGGCGGGTATCGAGTTCACGCTCGTACCGCCTTCTACAATCCCGAAATTGTAAGAGCAGCGCGTCCGCCCGCCGGCCGTCAATCGGGCATCGGCCGTCTGTACAAACGAACTGATCACATCGCCTATGGCGTGTACCGGATTCGGCGTTCCATAGTCGTTCCAACTGTGTCCCCCCGGCCCCGTAAAGCTGATCTCAAGCCGTCTGCTGGCTAGCGCCTGCGACGTGATGTGGTCGGTAGACGGCCCGTCTAAGACAATGAATGCATCCATCTGGGGCAGCTGGGCCGATTGGCGGCAAAGATATCTCATGCCGCTCAAATTGCCTTCGCCTTCTTCGCCGACATTCGCCACCAGCAGCACTGACGATGCCAGATGGCGCAAGTCATCCGTTTCGGCCAGCAGCCGCGCCAACGCTAAAACCGCCGCCAAGCCCGCGCCATTATCGGCCACCCCCGGGCCGGTCAATCGTCCATCCGGCGTCCAATGAATATCCTCCGGCCGTCCTGGCGCGAGAACCGTATCCAAGTGCGCCGAAACCACGATGGTGGGCGCATCGCCGGCCGGTTCGAAGGAAGCCAATACATTGCCCGCGCGGTCGAGCTTTGCGCCCCAGCCCAGCGAATTTAGGCGTTCCCTAAACCATTCCGCGCGCTGCTGCTCGAAAAAAGTGGGCGCGGCGATCCGGCAAACTTGCAGTTGCTGATCGTTAATCCAACTCCGTTCGCGAATAAACCAGCGCTGGGCATTGAACAACGCCGCTTGCTCCGCCAAATTTGAAATCTGGCGGCTGTCAATGCTCCGCGCACTGGCGGAGGGTAGCGTCTTAAAGGGCGTTGCCACGGAAAGGAACCTACTGTAGTTTACTGTGTCCCGAGCGGTTTGCTTGTCTCGTAGAACTTCCGCATCCAGTCGAACGCCATTAGTACGTCGCCCTGCGAAAGGATGTGGCCGATCTTTTCCCAGTGTACGGTGATATCGGCATTAGCCTCCCGAAAAATCGCGGCTAACTCATTTACCTCATCCGTTCCGACAATGGGATCTTCCAGACCGCTCAAAAATAGTATGGGCTTTCGTCTTAGATCCAGCCGCTCTTGGGGCTCGAACGGGACCATGCCGCGCATGACAATCGCTCCCGCCAAAGTATCCGGAAAGCGCAGCAGCACGCTTGACGCAATATTTGCGCCGTTAGAAAAACCCACGGCAATCAACTTCGATTTCGTCAGCGAGTACACTGCCTTCGCATCGCAGGCAAACTTCGCCAGTTCTTCGGTTCGGAACTGCAGGTCTTCCTGGTCGAAAACGCCCTCCGCCAGGCGGCGAAAGAAGCGCGGCATCCCATGTTCGGAAACTTTACCCCGCGGGCTCAGCAGTGCCGCGCCCGGCGCAATGGCCTTACCCAGCGGCAGCAAGCTGTTCTCATCGCCACCCGTGCCGTGCAGCAACAATAAGGTAGGCGCGCCGGGAAGGGTTGCCGGTTCAAAGCGATGAACAAAGCCAAGTTCAGGTTGCAAACTCAGACACTGCCTCCCCTGCCGGTACAACTAAAACAGGCAGCGTATGCTCCAGTTGGCTCCTCCAGCGTTCGTATTCCGCGGGCAGCATTAATTTCTCTCCCAACTTAGTCTCCGGCTCGTCCACCGCCATGCCCGGAGGGTCGGTTGCAATCTCAAACAGTACACCACCAGGCTCACGGAAGTAAATCGAATGAAAATATTTACGGTCCATCACTGGCGACACGCTCAGTCCAAGTTTCTCAATAAACGCGAGCCAATCCTTCTGCGATGCGTCGTCTTCCGTCCGGAATGCCACGTGATGAATCGTGCCCGCTCCCATGCGCCCGCGCGGACCGGAATCGCCGATCACATCCACATATCCGTCGCCTAACGAGTAGCGCTTGCGCCTAGCGTCCTCGCCCGTCAACGTGAACTGAATATCTTTCGTATAGAGGCCACCCGACCGTTCCGGGTCTTGCAAAGCGAGAGTTACCGAGTGAATTCGCTCAATACCATGGCCTGAGCCAATTGGCCGCTCAATCAGTTCAATCTTCATTCCATCCGCATCGGCAACTGACAGATAAGGCTCTCCGAATCGTGTGCCATTTTCAAAACCAGTCCCAAACGAGTCGAAGCGATTTTTCCACCAGTCAAGCGAGTTGCCCGGTACCGCGAATGCCATCGCAGTAGGTTCTCCCGAACCAGCTTTTCCCGGTGCAGCACCCGGCCACGCGAAAAACGTGACCAGTGTTCCTGGAGATCCCGCGTGGTCGCCATAATAAAGGTGATAGCTGTTCGGGTCGTCGAAATTGACAGTCTTCTTCACCAGCTTCAACCCAAGCAGCCCGGAATAGAAATTTACGTTTTTCTGAGCGTCGCCGGTAATGGCTGTGACGTGGTGAATCCCTTTAAGCGCTTGCATAACTCTCATTTGATGCTCGGAAAGTCAGAAAGTCGCACCACGAGCTAAGTTCATCAGCCTATAGGATTTCGGAATCGGAAACCAACAACAGACACGGGGCATCGTTCATTGATGACGAATCCGGGCGCACGTCTTTCAGTTTTGCTGGCTACCTGCCTGCTCGCTCAGGAGCCGACTATCAGGACGAACGTTCCGCTGGTCGTCATTCCGGTGAGTGTCACGGATCAACGCGGGCATTTTGTGTACGACCTTTCCGCCTCTGATTTCACTGTTCTTGACAACGGCAATCCCCGGCTGGCCCGAGTAGATGCTCCTGATTCAATGACTGCTCCACTCGATCTGGTGGTATTGGTGCAGACCAGTGACATCTCAGATTCGGCTTTGCTGAAGATCAAGAAAGTGGGAATAATGATGCAAGATGCGGTTGCAGGGGCGAACGGAGCGGCGGCTGTTGTGACTTTTGCCGATCAGGTTAAGGTTGTACAGGATTTCACGAGTAACGACGCAGAACTTGCGGCTGCCTTTCGCAACCTGCAGTCTGAGGCAACACGGAACGGCAGGCTGCTCGATGCAGTTGCCAAAGGACTTGACTTGCTGGCGAACCGATCGAAGAGCGCGCGTTCCGTGCTCCTGATTATTGGCGAGAGCAAGGATCGCGGGAGCGAAACGAAATTACAAGATCTGCTGCCAGAGATTCAGCGGTCGGGAGTAACCGTCTACAGCGTGGCCTATTCGGCATACCTGACACCATTCACCACCAAGGGCAGCGAATACTCCCCGCCTGAAGGCGGCCGCGGATGGATCTTGGACAGTATCATGGAAGCAGTGCATGCCACGAAACAAGACACGTGTAAGCTTTTGATCGGCGCGACTGGTGGACGGCAGCTTAAATTTGAGACCAAGTCAAAGCTCGAAAACGATCTGATTCGGTTAGGGAGCGAGATTCATAGCCGATATATTCTCACGTTCCCTCCCGCGGAAGAGGCAGCGCCGGGCTTTCATAAGGTGACCGTAGAGATCAAAGGCAAACCTCAGCTTCATGCTGAAGCTCGGCCAGGCTACTGGGCGAGTAAGTGAGCCAAGTGAAGTTTTCGGTAGGGCTGTGTGGGCCCTTTGAAAAACCGACAGAAATCCACCACCTTGAGGCACAAACCTGACAGGTCTTTCCCAGATCTGGGTCTACTGACCAACTCGCTTGGGCAGCAACTTCTGCCAGTCTTCCTCAATTACCAAACCGTTGTTCAGGGTTCCACTAATGTGCCAAGTATTGCCGTCAAGTTTCCACTTCAGCGAGATTACATGGCCTTTGACAATTTTAAAATCGTTGCCAAGGCCATAATCGAGTCTCTCTGAATATGTATCGCCCTTCACCGAGTAAGGGCCGCCCCCAGCATCGGTGATAGTACTCGAACCTTCTTTGCGCCTGAACCACATAAATTGCGAGTCCGTCACGTTCTTAATTTCGACCTGCCCATTGGGGTTGAAGGACTTTCCTGCATAAACCGCTTTGACCAGTTTCCACGAGCCGATGAGTTTGGCCGCATCCTGAGTATCTTGTGTATGTCCAGCAGCGCTGAGCAAAATCAATGCTAGTCCAGCGCAGGTAACTTGTCTTTTCAAGCGCCACCTCGTGCCGCATATTATACATTGAAACCGTTGTACCGAACGCTGCTGTGAGATATCCTAAAAAGAATTGATCGAATTTTGCGAGGCTTGCCGCTGGCTAGGTCGCGGGAACTCTGTTTCACTAAGCTGATAAATGCAAGCAGAAGGGCATATTCCACCATGTCCTGTCCGTCTTCCTGGTGCCAGAAGGAATTAAGTATTGAGTTGATCATAGAAGTAAGCTCTCCTTAAGAAATCTTGAGACCCCAGAATGCCGTACGGCAGCGATGCTTGACCTAAACCAGAGGGTGTGCATCGCCGAAGTTCGTTCTATAACGAAATTCGCGACAGGTAAAATGGGGCGGAATTCATAGGCAAAGATTCGGTGCGTTCCCTTATCTGCCATTTCAGAGTAGGTGCGCGCCAGCCATACTTTACAACACACTTAGGCCGGAAAAGGATTGTTCTAAGCATTTAAACCCGGTAAACCTTCGCCGCTGCGAACTACTCCTGACGGAGGGTCTGCGCCGGCTGAATCGTCGAAGCCCGTAATGCTGGGATTGCCACGGCAGCCAGCGCCGCCGCTGAAAGGGTGCCCAATGAGAGTAAGAGCGATGCCGGTTCCAGCGGTTTCATCTGGAATAGCTCCTTTTCCAGATACTTCGCACCCAGCCATATGACCGGGAGGCCCATTAAAATCCCCAATGCGGCCAGCGCCATGCCTTGGCGTACGATCATGGACACTACATCTCCCGGCATCGCCCCAATAGCCAAGCGGATGCCAATCTCTCCGCGGCGGCGGGAGGTGTTGTAAGCAATGACTCCGTAGAGTCCCACTATAGAAAGCACAAGCGCCAGAATTCCGAACCCGCTGCACACCGTAGCGAACATCCGCTCACGTTGCAGGCCTTTCGAAATCTGCTCCTCCATGGTGATGATATCCACCATCGGCAGATTGCGATTAATGCCGCTGATTATCCGCCGAACTGCCGGTAAAACTATTTGCGGAGGCTGAGAGGTCCGCAGTACTACCGTAGCCTGGGGACTTTCTTTTCCGAATGGGAGCCATACTACATACGGGCGTTCTTTCATAGAGGTCGCGGCCATGGCGGGGGCAATACCCACGATTTCGAACTCAGGAGTTTTCTCGGTTGCGGGGCGATCGGAAAACGAAAACCTCCGTCCCAATACGCTCGTTCCTCCCAATTTGGCCGCCAGGTCTTCACTGATGACAGCCACTTTGGCATCGCTGGCGATATCGGTCCACTGGATGTTTCTCCCCGCCACCAAGCGCGGAGTATAGAGCGATAGATACGTGGGAGTAACACCATTGATGTTCGCGTTGTTGGCCTCAGTGTGCCCGGCCAAACGTACGGTTTCCCACCAGCCCCCGATATTCATTGGGCGGATTGAGGCGAGGCCCTCCTCGGCGACGCCCGGTGTAGCCGCGAGTTGCCGCTCCAAATTGAAATAGAATTGCTGCAACTGGGACGGATTGTAGCCGGATGTGCCCGGTCGAAGGTCGAACATGATTAAATTGCGGCGGTCGAAGCCCGGATCGGTGGACTGAATGGCCAGCAGGTTCCGCGTAAAGATGACGGCCGACATCACCAGCACTACCGACATGGCCATCTGGCCCAGAGTAAGCAACCGTCCGCTATCCCACCTATGCCGCGACGCGTACCCTACGATTCCCGATCCTCCTTTGAGCGAAGGGGCGCTGGGTAACCGCGCGGCCCGCCATGCGGGGAAAAGACCGAACAAGAGCAATGCCGCGGCAGTAGTGGCGGCAGCGATCAGGAGGATATGAATGTCGAACTTCGTATCAATGGGAGCCGTGCGCTCCCCCGCGACGAATTGGTCCAGCAGTTTTTCCGTCAGATAAGCCACGGCGATACTCGCGGCACCGCCTAGAGCCGCTAACAGAGCGCTTTCCGTCAAAAACTGCCGCATTAACCGCGCGCGGCTGCAACCTAATGAGATACGCGTAGCCACTTCTTTCTGGCGGGCGACCGCCCGTGAAAGCAGCAGGTTCGCAATGTTAGCACAGGCGATTACCAACAGCAGAGTGACAAGGCCGCCTAGAACCAGCAGCGGATCGCGCAAATCACGCCGCAGAAAGCCCAGCCCGCGCTTTGCCTCGTCCAACCAAATATGCGGAGCTTTGGCTGCCACTTTCGGCGGATTCGGCCAACTGGAACGGAATGCCGCATCCATCAGGGGCCGCAGCTGGGCATCGCTGAAGCCGGGCGTGCGCCTGGCAATGAGTTGTACGCCCCAGAAGCGGTTATCTTCGAGCGGTGGCACCTTCGCGCCTTCTGCCCGTTGGACCGAAGCCACGTGATGCAAAGGCGTATAGATCTCGGTGGGGTCGCCGGGAAAGAGACCGGAAAAGCCGCTCTGCAACACGCCCACAATCACAAGCGGCCGATTATTGATGATTATGGTTCGCCCGATTACGCCGGGAGGCGAACCAAGGGTGCGCAACCAAAATCGATGCGATAAAACCACAGTCGCAGGTGCGGCGTAGTTGTCGTCGATATCGGAGAGCAAACGACCCAACCGCGGCTGCAATTCCAAAGTCGAGAAGAAATTTCCGCTGACCGGCCGTTCTTGAGCCACTGTCGGCTGGCCGGCAAAGCTGACGCTCACCTGGTCCGGATCGTGAAATGCAGCAAGCGTCGCTTTACCCGAGAGGCTCTGGCGCAGGACTTGAAAACTTGAATAGGAAAAGAAATCGGCTACACTCCAGCCGTCCTCCTCAGACATGCTGCCGGATGCGCTATCGACGAGATCCTGAGGAAATCCATGGCCGCGCCAATTGATGGAAGTGAGTTGTTGCGGATCTGGAACGGGCAGGTTGCACCACAGCACCGCATCCATCAGCGACACGATGGCTGTGCTGGCTCCGATGGCCAATGCCAGCGAAATTACCGCCGCCGTGGTGATCACCGGAGTTCGCCGCATCATGCGCAAGCCGAATACGATATCCTGCCGCAAACCGCCTATCCAGGGCCACCGGCGCTCATCGCGGCAACGTTCCTTGGCCTGTTCGCTTCCGCCGAATTCGCGTTTTGCCAGGCGCAGAGCGTCCTTATGTGAATGCCCTTGACGCTCATATTCGGCCATCAGTTGGTACAGGTGATGGGCGATTTCACGCTCCAGATCGGACTCCGCACGGTTCCACGGAAAATGCATATACTTGCCTCCGTCAGGACTCTAAAACCAGCGCAACGGCACCCGCATAGCGCTGCCACTGCGTCATCTCTTCTTGGAAGTACTTCCGTCCGGCGCCGGTGAGAGAGTACAGTTTCGCCATAGGACCGTTGCCCGATTCCTTCCATTCCGACTTCAGCAGCCCTTTGCGCTGCAGCCGGTGCAGGGCCGGATAAAGAGAGCCTTGCTGAACTTGCAGAATCTCCTTTGAAGTGATCAGAATCTTTTGCGCGATTCCATAGCCGTGAATGGGCCCGTGCGCCACGGTCTTCAGAATCAGCAGATCGAGCGTGCCTTGGATGAGGTCGGTTTTCTTGTCTGGCATAGCTACAAAGGATGTCTACCTACGATGATATTCCATATAGATTGAATGTCAACATAGAAGTTCATTCCTGCGCGCTTACTGGCAGAATGGAATACATAATTGAGGTGAGCGATGCGAACGGTATGGCAAGACGTTAATTACGGCCTGCGGGTGCTGGCCAAGAATCCAGGCTTCGCCGCAGTTGCCGTGCTTACACTGGCATTGGGAATCGGGTTCACTTCCGCCATCTTCAGTTTGGTGGACGCGGTGATCCTCCGCCCACTGCCCTATCCCGAACCGGAACAATTGGTGGGGCTTGGCCAGTGGCGCAACCAACAGGGCGAGGGCTATATTCAGACCGGAGTTTCGGCTCCGAATATGGACGACATTGCGAAATCGGGTATATTTCAGCACGTTGCCTACTATCGCTGGTCGGGCTTCAATATTACGGAAGGCAGCCGGCCGGAGACCGTCGATGGCATCAAGGCGTCGGCCGAGTTGCTGCCCATGTTTGGCGTTGGGCCCCAGTTGGGCCGCTATCTTGCACCCGAAGACATGCAGGCCGGCCGTGACCAAGCGGCGGTCATTGGCCATCGTCTTTGGCAGATCCGCTACGGTGCCGACCCGAACATTCTGGGCAAGAGTATCGATCTGAATGAGAGGCGCTACACAATTGTGGGCGTGATGCCAGCCTCGTTCCGGTTCACATGGGACCAGGAAATGGATGTATTCGTACCGCTGGTGCTCTCGCAGGAGGAACGCAGCGAGATGGGGCGCGGAACGTCTCGCGATCTGCAAGCGCAAGGGAGATTGAAGGCCGGGGTGAGCGTGGTTCAAGCGCAAGCCGCGATGAGCGCGCTGGCGGCCAACTTGGCCCAAGAATATCCAGCGGCCAACAAAGGATGGGGCATTAAGGTGGAACCACTGCACGCGGCCTATCACCGGCACATGCAAACACCGCTGCTGATTATGCTGGGCGCAGTTTTATTCGTGCTGCTGATCGCGTGCGCCAACGTGGCCAATCTGCTGCTGGCGCGCGCCACGGGCCGGAAGCGGGAGGTTGCCATCCGCATCGCTATTGGCGCGACGCGGCGGCGGCTTATGGCACAGCTGCTGACTGAGAGTCTGCTGTTGGCCACGCTCGGCGGAGTATTGGGACTCGCGCTTGCCTACGCGGGAGATCGACTGCTGACTTTCGCCATGACGCGCTACGGATTCAGTCTGCCCAACGCCAAAGTGATCGACATTGATTGGCGCGTACTGCTGTTCAGCTTGGTCATTACGGTGGCGACGGGCGTCATTTTCGGCCTTGCTCCAGCGTGGGCCACGGCGAAAACTGAGCTGAACGAGAGCCTTAAGGAGGGCGGCTTCAGTACTACGACGGAACCGGCCGGCCGCATGCGTAACGCGCTGGTGATTTCCGAGATGGCGCTGGCGCTGGTTTTACTGACTGCCGCGGGTTTGCTGATACGCACGTTTCTCCGGTTAGTGGACGTGGATCTGGGCATCGATCCAACGAACGTAATTACCATGGGTATCAGTCTTCCGGGTTACAAATATCCGTCGACCTTGCAGCAGGCGCTGTTTTATAAGCAGTTGCTGCAGAACCTCGGGAATACGCCTGGCGTAAAAAGCGCGGGAGCGGAAGGCGGCGGCTCGAGCGTATTTTTCCAGCCGCAGGGGCAGCCGGTGGCGACGTCCGGACAGGAGCCTACCGCTTCTTACAAAATCGTCACGCCTGATTTTTTCCAGGCGATGGGAACGCACCTGGCCGTAGGCCGCTATTTTTCGGCGCGTGATGCCGAGGGCACGACGCCGGTAGCCATCATCAGTGAAGCGGTGGCGCGGCGTTACTGGCCGAATTCGAACCCGCTGGGCAGCCATCTCACTGTTTTGGCGCGAGTCTACTCGGGACAAAGCGCGGGCGTGGCGCAACCTCTGGAGATTGTAGGCGTGGTTAAGGACGTACGGAACTACGACCTTTGGAACCCCGAGGCCGACGTGTACGTGCCATTTCAACAGCACCCGATACCTTCGGTGTTTCTGGTGGTGCGAGCCGCCGGTGCGCCAACGGGCGTCGTGCCTGCCGTGCGCGACGCGGTGCTCACGCTGGACAAAGAACAGCCCTTGAACAACATCAGGACCATGAGCGAGATTGTCTCGCGAACCTATGGTTCCATTCGTTTTCCGATGACTCTGTTGTGGATTTTTGCCGCGCTCGCGTTGGTGCTTTCAGCCGTGGGGATCTTCGGTGTGATGTCTTATACGGTCAGCCGGCGCACGCAAGAGGTGGCGATTCGGATGTCGCTGGGCGCAAGCCGCCATGACATTCTGCGGCTGATATTACGCGAGGGGTTTGGAGTAACGGCGGTGGGAGTGGCGATCGGCCTGCTGGCGGCGCTAGGTCTGAGTCGCGTGATGGCTGGCTATGTTTATGGAATTACGGCGACGGATCCACTTACGCTTCTGGGAGCCTCGATTTTGCTGACGGGAGTTGCTCTGCTGGCGAGTTATTTACCGGCAAGGAGGGCGATGCGGGTGAATCCGATTAAGGCGCTGAGGTATGAGTAGAGGGGGGGCGAGATCGTGAAGCTAATTCCACGAAATGTGGTCGCCCGGCAACAGAGGCAGGTGGAGAGCATCGGCATCCCGAGGATTGATTTGGACGGGCGTCAGCCGTCCAGCATAGAAGCGCTTCAGTTCCAGATGCTGAGGATGATCGCCAACGACGCTGGCTAATTTGCTGCCCCAGAGCAGCGAGATCGGTTTTCCATTTATCACCACCTGCATTTCTATCGATACGGAACAAGCTTCAGGAAAGGCTGTGCAATGCGTAGAGGCCTTGTTGCATACGGTCTCTGGGTGATTCAACTGCGCAGAAAGCTGGTCAAGCTCCTCGGTTGAATCGGCGGCGAGAAGAACCGACCCGTGTGTATTGTTGGCATGGTTGAAAACGATTTCGAAGTACAGCCGGTAATAACGAGCGGCGGCTACAGTAGGCGAGATCAGCCCTTGGACAGGCGTGTCATTGGGAGGGCGTTCCTTCATGGATTGGACAGAAACCAGCTGCAATCCGTTAGCCTGCACTCGGTAACGCGCAATTTCCGTTCCGAGAAAGCCGTCCAACCCCCGCCGCGAAGAGCCTGGCTGGTAATAGGCATTCTCAATGCGAAGCTCCATAAGAGGCCGGAGATCTATCGAACTGTGAGCCCTCGAAACCGTTGTAACTCCGAAGTACCTCGGGGAAGGGAGTCTCCCGAGAATCCGGGGAGCGCACCAGGTAGTTCGGGGTGTGAGGCAAAACGCGGAAGGACCGCGAGGTGCAGGATGCTAAGAACACACAGGAGACGAGGCCGATGACGATTTTCACAGTGGGTTACCCGACCCTCAAGGCAGTCATGGGATCAATTTGCGCTGCGCGGCGCGCTGGAATGAAACTCGCTGCCAGAGCTACCAGGACGAATAAAAGTGCCGTGGAGACGAACGTTGCTGGGTCAGTAGCGTTCACATCGAAAAGCAGTTTCTCTATGATTCGCGTGAGCGCGAAGGCCCCGAAGACGCCCAATGCGACGCCCGTCACAGCCAGTATAAGCGCCTGGCCGAGTACCAGCCGGAAAATGTCAACCTGCTGCGCACCCAACGCGCGCCGAATGCCGACCTCCTGCGTTCTCTGTGCCACCGAATAGGCGATCACTCCGTAGATCCCCACTATGGCAAGCAGCAGCGCAACCGCCGCGAACGAGGTCACGAGCCACATGATCAACCGGCGCTGGCCGAGGGTGGAATCGAACACGTCGTCCATCGTCTTAATGTCCGAGAGCGGTTCTTCCGGATCTATGGCCCGTATTTGCTGGCGAACGGCGCTGGCCAAGCGCAATGGATCGCCTTCCGTTCGAACCACTAAGTAAGCGTTTTGCGGCGAGTGAATCACGGTAGGAACATAGAATTCGGGAAGGGCATCCATCGCCAGACCTCCTTCGTGAACGTCGGCCGCGATCCCCACAATCTGCAGCCATCCAGTTTTGTCGGCACCCTCCCGGAGATACTGGCCAAGCGGATTTTGGCGGGGATAAGCCGGCCAAAATCGACGGGCAAAACTTTCATTGACGATGACTGCCGGCGGCGCGCCGACGGTGTTGTCACCAGCCGTAAACTCCCGCCCACGCTCGATGGGAATTCCGAGTGTTCGAAAGTAATCGGGCGTGACGCTCTGGATCTGGATTGATGGCCAATTGCCGGAATCCACCTCCCATGGTTGTCCCTTGAGCTGAATGTTAGTCCGGAACCAACTGGTTGTCGGGAGCGACATGGCCAGCGCGGTATTTCGGACTCCAGGAACCTTTTGCAAGCGCGCTAAGAGTTGATCGAAGAACTCATTCCTCTTTAGGCCAGTATCGTAACGCGCCAGCGGCAGAGCCATCTTTGCGGTCAGGAGGTTCGCCGAGTGAAATCCGGGGTCCACATCTTGCAGTCGCCCGAGACTCTTTATCAGAAGAGCCGCTGCTATCAACAGAACCATTGACAGCGCCACCTGACCCACCACCAAAAGCCCGCGCTTACTTACCGCGAATGCCTTCTGGTGGCCCAATGATCCGCGGCCTGCCGTTGCGCCGCTCTCCCGCAAACCTTCAGCCAAGTCCGGGCGCGACACTTGCAGGGCTGGAAAGAGGCCGAACAAAATACCGGTTAGAACCGATAACGCCAGAGTGAATCCGAACACACCGTTGTCGAGCCGAATCTCGCTAATGCCCGGTAGAGCCAGTACACTGACCCGCGTGGTGGCGCGCAGAGCGAATCTCGCCAAGAATAAGCCTAAACCACCGCCGATTAACGAAAGAGCGACGCTCTCGGCCAATAACTGGCGGATCAACCTTCCGCGCGGCGCGCCCACTGCTGTTCGAACCGCGAACTCGCGCCATCGTGAACTCGCGCGCGCCAGCATCAGGTGCGCCACATTGGCGCAGGCGATTAACAGCACAAAACCCACCGCCCCGAACAGTATCCGGAGCGTAGGACGAACACTCGCGACAAGTCGATCATGCAACGGCGTCACACGCATCCTGGGGACGTATTGTCCTGAATCTGTTTTAGCGGATTGGCGATTCAGCACGTCCATTTCGGCGCGCGCTTGCTCCAGGCTCACTCCCGGCTTCAAGCGAGCGAAGCCGATAAGGCTGGTGCTGATGTCCCATGATCGGGGCAGAAGCGCCGACCACTCCGAAGGCTTAGGGACTGCTAAACAATAATCTGTAAAAATCATAAGAGATAGGTTATGTTTTATGTAGTGGCACGCCTTAGCTCACCCGCTTCATCAGAGAAGATCTGGTTAAAGGTTCTGGGAACGCTGAATGAGTATCAGGCGCGGCTTTTTGTGGCTGAGAGGGCGCTCGGCCTGGGGCGGGGCGGGATTACTCGTTTGTCTAGCCTGACGGGAATGTCGAGGGTGACTATCACTCAGGGAATCAGGGAACTTAGCGGCGCCGCCGGGTTGAGAAGCGCAGCCTCGGGCCGCGTGCGCAATCCCGGTGGCGGACGAAAGAAAGTGGAGGATGGCGATCCGGCATTGCTGCGCCGGCTCAGGGAGATCGTCGAGGAGACCACGGCGGGCGATCCGATGACACCGCTGAAATGGACCAGTAAGTCCACGCGGACCATCGCTCTGGAACTGACCCAATCGGGGCATCCGGTCAGCGGTGTCACGGCAGGCCGTTGTCTGGAGGACATGGGCTACACGTTGCAGGCAAATGTGAAGACTCGTGAAGGAACGCAGCATCCGGATCGCGACGCGCAGTTCCGGTATCTGAACCGCCAGGTGAAGAGCTTCCGGCGAGACGGATCCCCCGTGATCTCAGTGGACACAAAGAAGAAGGAGCTCGTCGGAGCCTTTAAAAATGCGGGTCGCAGATGGCTTCCCAAAGGGAAAGCCGACGAGGTGTCGGTGCACGACTTTCCGCACCTCGGCGAGGGCAAGGCAATTCCATATGGCGCCTACGACATCGTGCGCGACAGAGCCGTGGTTAATGTCGGGGTGACTCACGATACCGCCGAGTTCGCCGTGGAGAGCATCCGGCGCTGGTGGCGTCTGGACGGAAAACGGCACTATCGGGGAGCGGACAGATTGCTCATCTGCGCCGACAGCGGAGGCAGCAACGGGAACCGCCAGCGTGCCTGGAAACTCCATCTGCAGGCGCTCAGTGACGAAACGGCAATGGCAATCACGGTCTGCCACTACCCTCCAGGCACCAGCAAATGGAATCAGATCGAACACCGGCTGTTCTCTTTCATTAGTCTGAACTGGCGTGGCAAACCGCTGCTTAACTTTGAAACTGTTATCAACCTCATCGGGGGCACCCATACCAAAAGCGGTCTCAAAGTTAAGGCCGTTCTGGATATCAACCAGTACGAGACAGGCGTGGCTACTCCGGATGAGGAAATCGACAAACTGCGGCTTAAAAGGCATAAGGTCCACCCCAACTGGAACTATACCCTGCTACCTCGCCACTCATGAACCACCTTCCCCTTAATTGTACATATTATTGTTTATCAGACCCTTAGGCGGCATGCTTTCCGGAGAGCGCAGCCTACTTGGATACGAGGAGTTCACACGTTTACGGGATCGCTCGAAAACCCTGTCTGGCCTGTGTGCAGCTCAAATGTCTCTCGAAAACTTGCCAGTTCGGATTAGCGGAGGTTCGCAAGAACAAGCCCGCGGACGCCTAGTCAGCGAGACCTATTTCGCGGTGTTCGGGGTCAAACCTGCCATTGGACGTCTGTTGACGCAGAGCGATGCCGCGGGGACGGGGCAAGACCCCTATGCGGTGATCAGCTATGACTACTGGCGGCGAGGGTTCGGTGAAAATCCTTCGGTACTCGGGACAACTATTCGCATTCATAACGCGACGCTCGTCATCATCGGCGTCGCTGCCGCGGGTTTTCGCGGCGAAACAGTGGGTCAAGATCCTGATCTATGGCTTCCCTTGCTCATGCAGCCGCTCGTAATGCCAGGTTGGGACGGACTGCACGATTTCATGGATGTCTCGCAAGACAAGCTGATGTGGCTGCACGCTTTTGGACGGCGGAAACCTGGGGTAACGATTGCGGAGGTCCAGGCAGAAATGAATGTCCTATTCCGGCAACTCCTCAGGCCGACTACTCAACTTCGCTGGCGCCGCTGGCTCGAAAGGCTGCGCTTAACCAGGACGTGCGCGTGCGAGCCGTGCGATCGGGAGCGTTTCACGGCCGTGAGGAATTCTCTCAGCAGTGGACCATCCTATCGGCTCTGGCCGGCTTGGTTCTGTTGATTGCGTGCGCCAATATCGCAAACCTGCTGCTGGCTCGCGCGGCAGCCCGTGCACGTGAGGTGGCGATTCGACTTTCAATGGGTGCCAGGAAAGCACGCATGGTCCGGCAGTTTCTGGTCGAGAGTCTTCTTCTGGCTACGCTAGGCGGTGTTGGCGGCATAGTCGTAGCCGCGATCGCTTGTCGGGTTTTACCAGTTGTGCTGGCACATGGGAACGGCGGATTCGAGCTAGCGCCAGAGATAGATCTGCGTGTACTTGCATTTACCGCAGGCACTGTTCTTGTGGTTGGTATTTTGTTTGGACTCGCTCCTGCCTTTCGGACCACAAATGGCGCGATACATGAAAGGCTGAAAGAGAGTGGCCGCGCAGCGAGCGGCTCACGGCAGCGCGCCAGATTTGCAAACACGCTCGTGATCACACAAGTTGCGCTTTCGTTTATGCTCGTGTTGGGCGCGGGCCTCTTTTTGCAATCGCTCCGAAACTTGCAGACTCTTTCACTGGGCTATCCACGAGAAAATCTGTTGCTTATCGATCTGAACAGTTCCGGCGTGAGACAGCAGCCTGTCAATCTTGATCATGAGCTGACGACTCGAATCCGTGCGATTCCAGGTGTTCGCGGGGTGACCTATTCCGACCGCCCTTTGCTCAACGGATTCGATGGCGCCTTTGCGATCACCGTGGAAGGGTTCACGCCGACGAGCGAAGAAGACCGTGGGTTCGACCGGAGGATTTGTCGGTCCGGGATATTTCTCGACCATCGGGATTCCGATACTCACGGGTCGTGAAATCGGGCCGCCCGACGGGGCGACTTCACTGCGCGTCTGTGTAATCAATGAAGCGTTCGCAAAGGATTTCTTTCCCGGACGTGATCCAATCGGCAAACACGTAACGATCAATTCCGTCGCCTCAGAGATTGTCGGCATCGCAAGGGATGCTCGCGCCAATTCACTTCGAGCCGCGATCGAGCCGAAATTCTATGCTGCTGCCGACCAAAATGGCGGCGCGTTCTTATTCGAGATTCGCACGATTGGCGATCCCAACCGCCTTCGGAATGTCGTGCGGAGAAGCCTTTTAGGTATCGATGAAAATCTCTCTATTTCAGATATCCAAACGCTAGATCAGAAAATTGACATGCAAAACGCACAGCCGAAACTCATCGTAGATATCAGCACAATATTTGGTGTGATCGCGGTCTTTCTTGCAGCTATCGGTATCTACGCAGTGCTTTCTTATAATGTCGCTCGACGAAGAAACGAGTTCGGTATCCGCATGGCCCTTGGTGCGGAACAGAGTCGAATCACCAGCATGATTCTCGAGCAAACCGGACTATTAATCGTTGGTGGACTGATTGCTGGAGTAATCGCGGCGGCAGCTGCCGCTCGTGTCCTTGCCGCACAACTATATGGCATCAACGCAACAGGACCCCGCTGGTCCCTCGCTCGTTATGAGCATGTCGACAGCGCGACGCAATTGTATAGAATCGGTGCGATGGACCTTCCGACGATTGCAGTGACGATTTGCATTCTGGTCGGAAGCGCTTTGATCGCAGCCTACATCCCTGCTGCTCGTGCCGCTCAAGTGGATCCGGCATCCGCGCTCCGCCAGGAATAATTCTACCCGTAGCCCAGCCTTCCATTTACTTCCACGCTGCGGTCATTCGCCACCAGTTGTCTTCACCGTGGATTAGATTAGAGAACAATCGCTATGTCTTTCCTCTTGTCCTCTTGTCCACACGCGATGTATACTCTTTTGTAGAAGTGTAAGGGGACCATGTGCCCATACTCGAAGATATTCTATTTCGTGTTCGCTCCCTGTTCCGGCGGAATGCTGCGGAGGCCGAGTTAGAAGACGAACTGCGCTTTCATCGCGACCGGCAACTCGATAAGTACATCAAGTCGGGCCTGACCGAAGCAGAAGCCCTGCGGCGAGTAAGGATGGACTTTGGCGGCGTTGATCAGGTGAAAGAGGAATGCCGTGATGCCTGGGGAGTACGTTTACTGCAGATTTTGGTGCAGGATCTTCGCTACGGCCTGCGAGTGCTCTGCAAATCGCCGGGATTCACGGTAATTGCCTTGCTCACGTTTGCCTTAGGCATAGGCGCAAACACGGCAATATTCTCGATCCTTTATGGCATCTTGCTCCGCCCACTGCCGTATAAGGAAGCCTCCCGCTTGATCGTGCTCCACGAGACGACACCGATGGTGGGCATTGTGAGCGTTTCGTACCCAAACTTTCTGGATTGGCGAGCGCAAAGCAGCGCCTTTTCCCAGATGGCGGCGGTGAACAGCGTTGGATTTAATCTCTCCGGGATCAACCAGCCCGAAAACGTTAGCGGACAGGCCGTTTCCACCAATTTTCTTTCGATGCTGGGTATGCGTCCGTTCCTGGGTCGCGACTTCGACGCATCGGAGGAGAAGGCGGGCGCCGCTGCCGTGGTGCTGCTGAGCTATCCGCTTTGGGAGTCGCATTTTAGCGGCGATCGCAACGTCATCGGACGGACCATATCGCTCGATGGCCGTGGCTATAGCATTATAGGCGTGCTGCCGGCGGATTTCCGGTGGACTGAAAAAACGGACTTGCTGGAGCCGATTGGAGTTTGGGCTGCCAACAATTCCTCGTCGCATGAGCGCGGTGAACGTGGCGACATGGTGGTGCTGGGACGATTAGCGCCGCACGTCAGGTTCGAGCGGGCACAAGCAGAAATGCGAGGTATTGCGGACCGGCTGGCGAAGGCCTATCCGGGCAGCAACAACCAGTTCGGAGTGGTGCTGCAGCCCATACGCGACGTATTTGTAAGCGATATACGACCCGCCGTTGTTATCCTTTTCGCCGCCGTCACATTCGTGCTCCTCATTGCATGCGCGAATGTCGCAAATCTGTTTCTGATGCGCAGCGCCGGCCGTGCCAGGGAAGTTGCCTTGCGCATTGCCGTTGGCGCTGGCCGCGGCCGCATCATCGCCCAGATGCTTGCGGAGAGTCTCATTCTGACCTCCCTCGGAAGCCTCGCCGGTTTAGCGCTGGCCGCCGCGGTTGTTCGTGGTCTCGTAAGGCTCATTCCCGATAGCATGCTGGCGGGCGCGACTGTCGATTTGAACGGCCCGGCGCTTCTCTTTACGGCGGCCGTGGCGGCTTTGTCCTCATTCATCTTTGGGCTCGTACCCGCCCTGCACTCCACAAAAGCAGATGTGCAGTCGGAGCTGAAAGATGGGGGCAGGACCACCAGCGCTGGTACTTCACAGAGCCGCTGGCGCGGCATTCTCGTTGTCGTCGAGATTTCCCTGGCGCTCGTTCTGCTGATTGGCGCGGGGCTCATGATGAAGAGTCTCTTCCGCATGTTATCCGTCGATGCCGGGATTCGAACCGAGCATGTGCTTACAATGCAAATCGATTTGCGGACCGCTCAGTATGACAAAGATCCCGCGATCCTGAACTTCTGGGACCGGGTACTCGCAAGCGTGCGCGAACTGCCTGGTGTCCAGTCCGCGGCGGTGGGAACGGGAGTGCCGCTAACGGACGACCATTGGCGAGATGACATCACAATTGACGGGATGGACCCCCCTAAACCGGGAAGCTATCCTCATCCTGACGTTCACATTATCAGTCCCGCCTACGTCAGCGCGCTTGGCCTGCGGCTGATGCGTGGTAGAACATTCACAGACCAGGACAATGAGCATGCGCCGCGAGTGGCAATGATCAACTCGTTGGCGGCCAGGCAACTGTTTTCAGCGCGCGATCCGATTGGAAGCCGCTTTCTCCTCGGTCACCTATATGAGAAGAAATTGCCGGAATGGCTCACCATCGTTGGAGTCGTAGGCGATACGAAACTCTATGGGCTTACGAATCCATCTCGCCTCGAAGTATACGTACCCTTTCATCAGACGGTTACAGGATCGATGAAGCTGATTGTGAAATCGGCCAGCGAACCCTCCTCGCTGACCTCCGGGATACGGAGGGCTATGGCTTCCATCGATAAAGATCAGCCTGTGTTTGCCATCGCGACGATGGACCAATATGTACGCGACTCCGTCTCGACGCGGCGTATCACGTTCATAGTTCTGGGCTGCTTCAGCGCGCTGGCACTGGCGTTGGCGGGCATTGGTGTTTATGGTGTTATCTCATACGCTGTCGCGCAGCGCGGGCAAGAGATCGGGATTCGTATGGCATTGGGCGCGCAGCCCAAGGATGTGCTGCGGATGGTCATTGCGCAGGGTGCGAAAATTGCAGCGGCCGGAGTTCTCATTGGCGTCACGGCTTCTTTTTGCCTCACCCGGCTGATGAAAAATCTTCTGTTCTCCGTCAGCTCTGCCGATCCGCTCACTTTCGCGGCGGTGGCTGGCACAATACTGGTTACCGCTTTGCTCGCCTCCTACATACCTGCCCGGCGCGCGTTGAGTGTCGATCCAATGGGTACATTGCGCTGTGAATAGTTTGATCACTCTACGGGACAGGATAGAGCAAAAACTGATCAAGTTTCCCTTCAGTCGTAATGAAGGTGGAAAGCGTCAGTGTCTTTCGCGGCGTTTTTATGCGGTAGAAGCGATAGCTCATGCCGCCACGCTGACTGGCGCTTGTTTCTTCAACAAGCGTGGGAACCCCGAGTGGTCTGAGCGAAGCGGCATAATCCGCTGTCGCTTGGGGTGTGAAGTAATGGTTGGCGTCGCTGGTCAACAACGAGCGGTCTAGTTTGTTCAGGCGTAGCTGGTCATAAACCGTTTTCACCAACGCGAGACTCTTGGCCGCTTCAGCATCCTGAGCCGGCGCCTTTAGTATTTGTTCCAAGTCATGCGCAATTTGGTGGGCCGCTGGGTCATCCTGATTCGTAAAGACCGTGATCGCCATGTGGTCATCCGGGTAAGTGGCGTTCGAACTGACGAATCCCGAAGTTCCACCGCCATGACTCCAAACGCGGCGGCCCTCCTGATTAGATACGCCGATCCCGAGTCCATAGGCTGTACCTGCTCCATTCTTCAAGTGAACCTCAGTGGTCAGTTGTTTCAGTAACTCAGGTTTGAGCACTGTTCCATTCATCAAGGAGATATCCCATAGCGCCATATCGCTGGGCGTCATGGCTAACTCACCCGCCGAGAAGATCCAATTCTTGCCTTCGGGCTGTGCAACCCGCGGAGGGCCGAGTGCAAAGCGCGTGTAGCCGGTGGGGTCGGCTGCGCTCCACGGCTGGTGATCGACATCTATCGGCGATTCCATTCGGAGGACCCGGAAAATCCGGCTTCGCAGAAAATCCATCAAAGGTTGGCCTGTGATCTTTTCGACGATGGAGCCGGCAATTGTATAGTTCGTGTTGCTGTACTGCCATTTTGTACCGGGATCGAAATTCAGCGCCTTTTTGCCCCAGATATTCAAGATCGCTTGCGGCGTAGTAGGCTGCGCCATGTAAGGAGCAACATAATCAAGAGCGTAGTAATCTTCATATCCCGAGGTATGCGAGAGAAGCTGGTGGATATTGACTTCATTCGCCCGCGTAAGATCGGGAAAGAAATGCGAAACGGGATCGTCAAGCGATATCTTGCCTGCGTCCGCCAACAGCAAGATTGCCGTAGCAGTGATCTGTTTGCTGTTTGAGCCGATTTTGTAGCGCATGCCCGGCGTAGCCCGGACTTTGCCCTCAATCCGCGACAATCCGTACGCCTGAGCGTAGGCCAGCTTGCCGTCCTTCACTATGGCGATAGATGCGCTGGGCAGGCCCGTTTGCGCCAACACTCTTTCTACTGCGCGGCCGATTGCATCTTGGGTTGATGGCGGCAGTTGCGCACACGCCGGGAGGGGTAGCAAGCACGCAAAAATCAATCGAATAAGAAGTTTGAGCCGGAATGTCATTCATTCACCGTGAATTTATGATCGGGATTGGACTCGCTGTCAAAGCTGTCCAGCAACTGCTTTCGAAAACTTTCGATTTCGCTATTCGCCCGACTATCGCGTAAAGTCCGGTAATGGCGGATTGCGTCGGCAGCCTCGGAGGATTTACCAGTTTTGCGATAGAGCACCGACAAAAGATACCACCCGGATGCAAGTTGTGCATCCTGCTTCACTGCCGCTTTGAGATCGGCCGCCGCCGCTTGATCGTCGTGCGCGGCTGTGAAAACCTTGCTTCGTAATACCAGACAGACGCTGCAGTGCGGCATCTTTTCCAGCGCGATTCCGAGTTCACTGAGTACTTTCGCGCGATCGGCCGAACCGGAATTCCACAGCGCTTCAGCGTTCAAGTAATAGAGGTACGGATTAGGGCGGGGGAGGGAAAGTCCAGCCGAAGCTTCGGCTTCGCAAGCGGGGTAGTTCTCGTTCAGGCAATTGGCGAACGCCGCGATCACTCTGGCCGTAGACAGATCCGGAAATTGCCGGAGCAGATCGCTGCAAACGGAGATTGCCTCGGCTTGCTGCCCCGCAAGGGCGTCGGAGACTGCCAGTTCCAGGCCTAGTTCCTGCGAGTCAGGATGTCGAACCCGCGCAGGTTTAAGAACGTTGATAGCCGGCACATACGCGGACGAACGAATATAAAGGAGAGCAAGATCGAGAGCATAGTTCTCTTCGCCCGGATTGAGGCGGTAGGCATTCTGGAGGCTCTGGAGAGCTTGCTGTGGTTTGCCAGTCGCGGCGTAGACCTTCCCTTGCAAATAATCAAGCGCCGAAGTTTCCCTCGGAGACTTGGGTGAGATCGTTTGCAACGTTTTGGCAGCTGATTGGTAATCGTTCAGCCCGATTCGCGACAGCGCAAGATTATATTTGGCTTCAAAAGAACCAGGGAATCGCTCAGAACATTTTTCGAAAAGTACTTCCGCGCCGGCAAGCATATCGTTATCCCCCAGAAGCACGCCGGCCCTCAGCAGAGTGTCGGCACTCGCATCTCCAGCCAGCAATCGCTGTTCGGCGGCGCGTATGGCTTGCTTGTCGTTAGAAGAGAGCGCGGCCTTCAGATCGGCCAGATCCGAATCGGCGCTTGCCAGGCCCGTTCAGGCAGAACACCAGAAGTATGACGGCAATGACTCGGCCCATGCTGCTCGAAGGGTGCTACGGATTGGGCAGCACATTCACTTTTAATCTTGAGGCGGCTGCGCTGTAGCGGTAGACTTTTTCATCCGCTTTTTGAAATTGCGAGGCCTCGGCTTGATAGATGTTGCAGAACGTTTGCGGATTGCGATCCACCAAGGGAAACCACGAACTCTGAATCTGAACCATGATCCGATGGCCGCGTCGGAAGTTGTGAAAGACGTCTGGCATCGTGAATTCAATCTTCGCAAGTTTGCCCGGCGAGAATGGCTCCGGTTTAGAGAAACTGTTGCGGAACTTGCCCCTAAAGGGTTCACCTCTGACAAGCTGCTGATAGCCGCCCATTCGCAAATTGCCCGGATTCGGAGATGGGTCGGGATAATCATCGGGGTAGACATCCACCAACTTCACCACGAAATCGGAATCGGTCCCGGTAGTTGATACGAAAAGAGTAGCGTCTATCGGACCCGCCAGCGTCATGTCGCTTGTCAGCGGAGGTGTTTGATAAACCAACACGTCGGCTCTGGTGGCGGCAAACCGTTGATCGTCCACCATATACTCACGCGTCATTGTGTTGGCTATGTAGCCGATGTAAGGGACGGGATGAGCTGGGTCGCTGGTGTATTCGTCAAAGGCCGCAGCTTTCTCTTGAGGCGGAGAATCGAACTGCAAAGCGCCTCCCTGCCGCAGATAAATCTCGCTCGGCCGTGCGGAGGAGGGCGGCCAGGAATCGAAGGTTTGCCAACGATTCGCGCCGGTTTCAAACACATAAGCTTTCGGAGGCAAGCCGCTCGAAACGCCTTTGAGGAAATGCTGGAAGAACGGGAACTCAATTTGCTCCCGATAGAACTCAGACGTTTTCGACCCGAATTGGACGGCTCCCAGCGCTGCGCCGTCGGTGGAAGACCAACCGCCATGAACCCAGGGGCCCATTACCAGGCCGTTGAACGGGGCGTGATGATCGGCTTCGACAGCGCGGAATGTGGCCAGTGCGCCGTACATATCTTCCGCGTCAAACCATCCGCTGACCGTCAAGACCGCGGGTTTAACGTTCTTAAAATATTGCGGGACGTTTCTCTCCTGCCAGAAGCTGTCGTAGTCGGGATGGTCGCGGAAAATCTTCCAGTATTCGACAGAACCTTTAAGTAACTCGTCGTTAATGTTCGGCAGCGTGCCTGTCTTCAGAAAGAGCCGGTATCCGTCGGGCGACGGGTATTCAAAACTTCGCTGCACGGTCCGGCCGCTCATATCGTTGCCTGCTCTGTCGTTCGCCGAAAACCAGCGGAATGCGTGAGCTAGAAACAACGCGCCGTTGTGGTGCCAGTCGTCACCCATAAACCAATCGCCTACGGGAGCCTGTGGTGAGACTGCCACTAACGCAGGGTGTGCGTCAATCATCGCTTCGGAGACATAGAAGCCTGGATACGAGATACCCCACATGCCGACTTTCCCAGTGTTGTTCGGAACGTGTTTAACCAGCCATTCTATGGTGTCCCACGTATCGGTGCTTTCGTCAGTATCCGTGGGTCCGTTCTTGTGGATTTTATAAGGGCGGACCTCCTCGAACTTCCCTTGGGAATGAAAGCGGCCGCGAACATCTTGATAGGCAAAGATGTACCCTTCGCGGGCAAATTGCTCCGATGGCCCCAGAGTGTTGGGGAATTCGTCTTCTCCGTACGGTCGGACGCTATATGGCGTGCGGATCAGCATGATAGGCTCAGGCGCTTGCGCGTGTTGAGGAATGTAGACGCTGGTGAACAGGCGCGTGCCGTCGCGCATTGCAATGTCATAGTCGAACTTTGCGTAATGTTCACGGAGGTAGCTTGCTCCCTGCGCGCTAACCGGAACGGCAGCGCTGAGCAGAGTGCATCCTAAAACGACGGCTTGCAAAAATCTTTTCCGGCCAGTTAACAGGTGACGCATGATATAAATACAAAATACAAAATACAGCGGCAAACTCCAAGTCCCGAGTTCTTTTGAAACTTCATAAAGCGGAGACGATTCATTGATCTCAAGACTCTGCAGCGTATTGCTGTTTGGAATTGTTGGCATTCATTGCGCGCTACTGGCGCAAACTGATGTAGATGCGAAATCCCGCTACAAAGAAGCGGCAACTGCTTTGGCGCGGATGATTCCGATAGAGATGGCGAATCAGTCTTTGCCTGCGGTTTCCATTGCTCTGGTGGATGACCAGCAGGTAGTCTGGGCGCAGGGGTTCGGATTTGCCGATCCCAAGCAAAAAGTTGCGGCGACGGCGGGAACGATTTACCGCGTTGGATCGGTTTCAAAGCTCTTTACGGACACCGCGCTGATGCAGATGGTGGAGAAACAGCAGTTGGATCTTGATGCGCCAGTTAAGCGCTACCTGCCCGATTTCAATCCAGCCAATCCTTTCGGGAAGCCAATTACTTTGCGCGAACTGATGTCGCACCGGTCGGGCCTGGTGCGCGAGCCACCGGTGGGTAACTACTTCGATTCCACGGAACCAACGCTGAAGGCGACTGTCGAAAGCCTGAACGCGACAAGCCTGGTCTATCAGCCCGGTACTCACACAAAATATTCGAACGCGGCGATTGCCGTTGCCGGCTATGTTCTAGAGCGGCTGTCTGGAGAACCTTTTACGAATTACGTTCAGAAGGCAGTGCTTGAGCCTCTGGGAATGAATAACTCTTCGTTTGTACCGGCTCCGCGGATTACGGCGAAACTGGCTCACTCCTTCATGTGGACCTATGATGGGCGCACTTTCGACGCGCCAACTTTTCAATTAGGGATGGCGCCGGCCGGTTGCATGTACTCGTCTGTGCTCGATCTTTCGAAGTTCATCAGCATGTTATTCCAGGGCGGGGAAGGCAGCGGCGGACGCGTGCTGAAACCCGAGACGCTCCATGCCATGTGGCAGCCGCAATTTCCGGATGAAAAGAAAAATGGGGAGTTCGGAATAGGCTTTCAGTTATCCAACATCGCAGGCCATCCTTTGGTGGGGCACGGAGGAGCCATCTATGGATTTGCCACTGAGTTGGAAGCTCTTCCACAAGATAAGCTTGGCGTGGTGGTAGTGACAACCATGGACAGCGCCAACGCCGCCATCACCAAAATCGCCAATCAAGCGTTGCGATTGATGCTGGCGGCAAAGGCTCGATCGTCTCTTCCGTCAATCCCTGAAACCTCTCCCGTACCTCTGGAATTGGCGCGCGCTGCTGGGGCGCACTACATCTCCGGCGCCAAGGGATTCGATCTGATGGAGGAGAATGGCAAGTTGTCTGTGCTCCCGGCCGAGGGCGGCGAGAAGGTCGCGCTCCGTGAACTGGCGGGCGCTCTTGTTGAGGACGATCGCCTGGCGTACGGAGAAAAGTTTCAGCTCTTTCACGATAGTCTAAAAGCGGAAAACGGAGTTTTTCATCGAACTCAAGATCCGGAACCCAAAACTGAGCCCCACGTCTGGGACGGCTTGATTGGTGAATATGGTTGGGATTACGACACGCTCTACGTCTTGGAGAAGGGAGGGAAATTAACATCTCTGATTGAGTGGTACGACTATGAACCGCTCGAACAGATCTCGGCGAACGTCTATCGCTATCCGGCGCGGGGACTTTATGACGGCGAGACGCTCACCTTCAAACGCGATGCCAGCGGAAAGGCCACCGAGGTTCGCGTAGGCGCGGTGGTTTTCAAGCGAAGGGCGGTAGGGCCGGCCGATGGCAAAATATTCCGCATTAAGCCGTTGAAGCCCGTGGCCGAGTTGCAGAAAGAAGCTCTTGCTTCACAGCCGCCATCAGAGGCTGGAACATTCAAACAGCCGGAACTGGTAGAACTGACATCGCTCGACGCATCAATCAAGCTGGATATCCGCTATGCGACAACGAACGATTTTCTAAGCACGCCCATGTATCAGCAGGCGCGAGCGTTCATGCAACGCCCTGCCGCCGAAGCTGTTGCGCGGGCGAACCAGGAGCTGCACAAAGAGGGCTATGGCTTGCTTATCCACGATGCCTACCGGCCTTGGTACGTCACGAAAATGTTTTGGGAGGGAACACCCGAACCCGACAGGATTTTCGTGGCCGACCCTT
Organism: Bryobacterales bacterium; assembly: GCA_963718465.1. Taxonomy (GTDB): domain Bacteria; phylum Acidobacteriota; class Terriglobia; order Bryobacterales; family Bryobacteraceae; genus Bog-105. The sequence goes on from CAVQZK010000011.1 coordinate 45,162, forward strand.
CCCAAGGTTCGCGCCATAACCGAGGCTGCGCCGTCGATCTAACGATGTACGAACTTGCTACCGGTCGAGCCGTCGAGATGGTGGGTGTCTATGATGAGATGTCGCCTCGTTCTTATCCGTTCTATCCCGGCGGAACAGCAAGGCAGCGGTGGCTTCGGTCCGTATTGCGGCACGCGATGGAAGAGGAAGGCTTCACAGTCTATGAGACCGAATGGTGGCATTTCGATTTCTACGACTGGCAAAGCTATCCGATTCTCAACCAGACTTTCGAGCAGTTGGACGCGAAATCAGGCCGCCGCTGATCATGTCGCGTTGCCGGTGCCTGTCGCGGTCACTGCCGCCAAAATTCGCATTTCGGCTCGTTTAAGCTGCTCCGCCATCAAACGGCGCGCCCGCCGGGCATCGCTCTGTTCCACCGCTTCCAGCAAATCGTAGTGTTCTTCCGTGGCCGATTTCGAATCTAGCCCGGCATCCAAACCCAGATAGAGAGGCCGCTGAATCTGATCCAAAACGGAGGCGACAACCGATTCCAGGCGCGGATTATGGGTACAACGCGCGAGCGCCTGATGGAAAGCGCTGTTGTCGCGCAAATACTGCTCGTAAGTGGCGCGATCGCCCGGCTTATAGTGGAGCCTCGCAAGGCTTCTTAAGTGCTTGGTATCTTCCCTGCTTGCCCGCTTGGCCGCCAGCGCCGCCGACTCGGACTCTAAAATCAACCGGAGTTCGCTGAGGCTTCGAATGTCGTCAAGCAACACGGGCGCGACGGCGTACCCGCGGTACGGAGTCAAGAATACCAGTTGTTCCAACGCTAACCGGTTCAGCGCCTCGCGCAGCGGAGTTCTAGAAACACCCAACTCCTGGGAAAGCTCTTTTTCCATCAGCCGCCGACCCGGTTGCAACGAACACGTCAGAATCCGATGCTTCAGCGCGGAATAAATCTGATCCGGAAGCCCTTGCGACAACGGCATTTTAGGCTCCAGTTCGATCAGCGAGCGGCCGCGTACCGGCGCGCGCCAGAAATCGGAATTTACACCCATGGGACAACATCCGCAATCAGCTGCAAACCGGGCAAGAAGCGGGTATTAGAGGAAAAAACTTGACACATCATTTTGTATTTTGTATTTTGGATTTCAACCATTGTACGTTGAACACTCTTTCTAGGAATCTCCCCCGTCGGGTTTTAGATCACGCCTCGTCGCTCTTTTCACTTCAAATAAACTTTGATCACCGCTCAAGCGAGCGTTTCCAGGAGGATTTTATGCTTTGGCGCCGCCGTTCACAACTGATGGTAGTGTTGCTTGCCAGCTCCGTCTGCCTGTGGGCTCAACTGGACCGAAGTTCGATTGAAGGCACCGTGACAGACCCGCAGGGGGCCGGCGTCGTGGGCGCCTCCGTGATTGTGACGTCCCAGAGCACAAACGTCGCTACTCCCACCAAGACCAACGGAACGGGCTACTTTCAGGTCATTGGCTTGCTTCCGGGCAAATATTCGGTTCGCATTGAGGCACCCGGATTTTCCGTCGCACAGAGCAGCGATGTCGATGCGCTTGCCGGCCAACAAACTCGCTTCGACGCTACTCTGACCATCGGAACCACCCAGCAGCACGTCGAGGTCACGGCCGCATCGCCGCTGGTGGAAACTTCATCGTCTAATTTCTCGGCGGCGGTATCGCAGCAGACGATTGACGATACCCCGATTGCCGGGCGCGATCTGCAGCAGCTTGTATATCTTCTTCCCGGCGTTGAGAACGCCGCCGGACCTCCCGGCAGCAATTTCGGTTTTAGCAGCCAGTACGGAACGTTTCCGGATCCGAGCAATGCGCAGGGCTCCGATATTTCCGTGAACGGAGGCCAAGCCGGCGCGAACGCCTGGTACCTGGACGGCAATTTGAACTTGTCGGGCCTGGTAGAAAATATGGCCGTGAATCCCTCACCGGACTCCGTCACCGAATTTCAGGCAATCACAGAAGGCATCTCGGCACAATATGGGCGAACGGGCGGCGGCGTTTTCAATGTGGTGCTGAAGTCGGGCACCAACCAGCCGCACGGCAATCTCTACGAGTTTTTCCGCAACAGCGCCACGAACGCGCGAAATCCATTCACGTCGGTTGACGCTAACGGCAAGTTAATTCCCGATCGTGTTTTGCACTATAACGATTTCGGCGGCACTTTCGGCGGACCGGTAATTATTCCGAAGCTGTACAACGGCAAAGACAAGACGTTCTTTTTTGCGTCTGTCGATCACACGGTGCTGCACTTGACGGGGCAGAGCGTGTTCACCGTTCCCACTCAAGCCATGCGAACCGGAGACTTCAGCGAAGATCCGTCTTCGAAAGTGTACGGAATTTACGATCCGTACAGCACCATCGGTCCGAATGCGAACGGCACTTTTCAGCGAACGGCCTTCGGCAATCCACTCGTGCCGAACGGTTGCCTTAACAGTGTGATCGGGGCTTCCGCGACGCCCACCTGTCAGTTCTCCACGCAAATCCCAACCAGCCGATTGGACCCAACGGCCATGTTCTTCCTTAAATCGTATCCGTTGCCAAACTATGTGGACCCACTTAGTAATTGTCCAATGGGGAAGAATGGCTATGCAATTTGCAACAACTATTTGGGGACAATCGGCAGCAGCCAGAACCCCTACAACATTTCCGTGAAAGTCGACCACCAAATCAGCGACAAAAGCCGTTTGTTTTTTGAGTTCCTCACAAGTCCAGGCGAATATAACATCTACCGAACCCCGTGGACTGGACCTACGGTTCCGTATACAGGTTACGGCGGCAACACGCCCTACACGTTTACCAGCGAGGTGGCTGGAATCGGGCATACCTACATCGCGAGCCCGACTTTCTTCAACGAATTCCGCATGAGCTTCAGCCGCCAGGTTTTCAATACAAATCCGAGCCAGGCGGGCTTTCCGAACAGCGTGACCGACCTTTCCGAGGTACAGAAAGTGTTGGCGCCGTCGCAAATTTTCTTGAGCGCGTTCACCCCCTCGCCGACTTTTCAGATCACAATGCCGGGTGGAACCTCCTCAACTTTTGGTTCTCCTGGCTGGGCCAATCAACGGCAGGCGAACGACGCGTATACGATTCTGGACGACGTGACGAAGATTGTGAACAAGCACACAATCAAAACCGGATTTATGTTCCGGCTCGATCAGCAAGGCCGCGAAATTAGCGACCCCTCCACGCTCGTCTTCAATGGTTCAATTCAGAACGATCCCACCACCGGACTTGGCGGAAATGGTTTGGAACAGTTCATGATGGGTGCCGTCGCCAATTCTTCCACTGGCATTACGTCCCAGCCTTATTCGAGTTACCCGTATTGGGGGCTCTACATTCAAGACGATTTCCGCGTTACTCCGAATTTTACTTTGAACATCGGGCTCCGCGACGACATGGTCTTCTTTTGGAAATCACGCGATCATCCGGAATCGAACTTCTGCCTCGACTGCATGAACTCGGTAACCGGTTTGCCGGGCGAAATGGTGTATGAAGGATCTCCGCTCATTCCAAACGGCGCGGCGATCTCTCCTCCCCATTTAGCCGATTTAGCGCCGCGCTTCAGTTTCGCTTGGAATCCTTTCAACGACAAAAAAACTGTGATACGCGGTGGTTACAACATGTTCTACACGAACGCGATTAACGCCATCAATAACGTCGGCCAGGGGATTCAACCGGGTGCTCAATGGCAATCGTTCAGCAATTGGACAGGCAGTTTTTATCCGAATCAGTGCGGCCAGAACTCCGGACAGTGCGTTGCCTTCCCGCTCAGCGATACAACCACCAACAAAGCGGCTTTAACGATTCCTCCTATCCCCGCTAACGGCCAACCTCCGGCAGCGAATCGCGATCCGTCTTATGGAGCTTCGCTTCAGCTTTATTACCCGCCGGCGAAAGATCCGCGAGTGCAGACTTACACGCTCCAAGTCCAGCGCGAATTGTCGTCGAGTATGGTTTTGAGCGTCGGCTACGTCGGAAGTCACGGAACTCATCTGGCTGGCGAGGCCTGGCGGCAGTTCAATCTTGTGCCGGTATCGGACGAGATTCAGTACAAAACGCAACTGAATGCGAATGTTCCCATCGCCAACTACTTTTCAGGAGCGCAAGCCGCTCTGCTCCAACAGACTTGGGGCGGCAGCACCATTCCTCTGTCCTATGCGCTGCGACCCTATCCATTCTTCGGATCGCTCTTCTCTCAGACCATGTACGACGGCTCGTCGGACTACAACGGCCTGAACGTCCGGCTGCAGAAACGGCTGTCGTATGGGTTGACCTTCCTCTTGTCGTACACGTTTTCGAAGAGAATCTACAATGCCTCCGTGGAACAGTTAGCGTCGCAGTTGTTCGACACCATTGCTTTGTCGCGGCCCGGCATCATTGGCGGCCGGGCCAGCACCACCAGCAGCGTGGGCGGCACGGGAGGCATCAATGGCGGCGGTTATCAGGATCCGGACAATCGAAATTTGGATAGGGGCATCGGCTACGACGATATCCCGCACATGTTGAACGTTGCTTTCAGCTACGACCTGCCTGTTGGTAAAGGGAGGACTTGGCTCAACAAAGGAGGCCCGGCGAACGCAGTTTTTGGAGGGTGGCGTTTGGCTGGAAACTTCAATGCGGAAAGCGGAGTGCCTCTATCCGTCAGCGGGCCTTGCAATCAGCTGACCTGCCGTCCGAATCTCGTAGGAGATCCCACGGCTGTTGCGGGTGGTCAGAACGCTTCGCATTGGATCAACGCTAATGCGTTTACTCCTGTTTTCGGGACCGATCAAAATTTCTGGGCCAATCCAAACCTTAATGATCCAAGGGAATGGAACTTCGGCACGGCAGGCGAATATCTGCCGGGTCTTCGCGCTCCCGCATTCTGGAACCTTGACGCCACGCTGATGAAAGACTTCCATTTCACCGACACACGCTACGTGCAGTTCCGCTGGGAGCTGTACAATGCGTTGAACCATCAAAACCTCGGATACCCGAACACGAATTACTGTCTCCCTGCCGGCGCGGATGGTCAAACCAATCTTGTCCAGCAGGCGGGCTGTTCTTTCGGACGAATCACGAACGTACAAACCGATCCCCGCTCCTTACAGTTCGCCCTGAAACTCTATTTCTAAGCCGACTTCGTCATCGAACCGCTTACTGCGTGCGCGGCTCAGCTAAATGCATGAATTGACGAATACGTTTGACTGAGCTGTGACCAAAGGGAGCGGTGACAACCAAGTTCGGCTAAAATTGTCTGCTACGCGAAGATCCCGTCGTGGACATTACCGGCCGTGTCGGTCAGGCGGAAATCGCGGCCCGAATACCGATACGTCAGCTTCAGGTGATCGAGCCCCAGCAGCGCCAGCACGGTGGCATGGAAATCGTGAATGTGCATCCGGTTTTCCGCGGCATGATAGCCGAATTCGTCTGTCGCGCCGTAAGCAAAGCCGGGTTTCACGCCGCCGCCGGCCATGAAGAGGGAGTAGCCATAGGGGTTGTGGTCCCTCCCGTTGCCTCCTTGCGAAACTGGCGTACGTCCGAACTCGCCCGACCAGATGACAAGCGTATCTTTCAGAAGGCCGCGAGCCTTCAGATCTTTGAGCAAGCCGGCAATAGGCTTGTCCACTTCAGCCGCATTCTCATTGTGCTTTTTGAACAAATCGGAGTGCTGGTCCCACTTATAACTGTGGGTGCATTGGATAAATCTGACATCGGCCTCGGCAAGGCGGCGCGCGAGGAGGCACTGCCAGCCGAAGTCGGCCGTTTTCGGATCGTCCAGGCCATAAAGCTTCTTGGCGGCTTCCGGTTCAGCGGAGACATCGAACACTTTGGAAGCTTCCGCCTGCATGCGGAATCCCATTTCGAACGACTGAATGCGGGTTTCAAGCTCGTCGTCAAGTTTCCACAGTTCCTGATGCTTGCGGTTAATTGCCTGGATCATGTCGAGCTCATACCGCTGCTGTTCGCGGTTGAAACCATGATTGACCAGGTATTCAATGGGCTCTTTCTGAATTTCGTTTACCTGCATACCCGCATTGCCGATTGCTGTGCCCTGTACCGAACCTGGGAGGAAACCGGAGGCCCAGTTCTTGGCGCCGCCATGCGATAGCGCCGGTTTAATGGTGATGTAGCCGGGCAGATTGCGGTTCTCCGAGCCGAGTCCATAGAGCACCCAGGATCCCATGCTGGGCCGCGTGAAAGTAAAAGTGCCGGTGAAAGTTTGGAGCAGCGCGGCCCCATGGTCGACTCCCTCGCCAACCATTGAACGGACAACGCAAAGGTCGTCGGCACACTCGCGAATATTTGGGAAAAGGCTGCTGATGGGCAGCCCGCTGTGGCCGCAGTTTTTGAATTCCCACGGAGACTTCATCAAGCCCCCCGTTTCGCCGGCGGCGAAAGTGAGCGGTTGCTTAATAGGCAGCGGTTTACCGTTATTAGCGTCCAGGTAGGGCTTCGGGTCGAAGGTGTCAATGGAAGATGGTCCTCCATGCATAAACAGGAAGATCACCCGTTTGGCGCGTGCCGGAAACATCGATGTTTTCGGAGCCAGCGGGTCGACTGAAGCGCTGGCGAGGGCCACCTCCGACATGAGCGACTGGAGTCCCAGGTAGCCGAAGCCGCACCCGGCAGCGCGGAGCATGCCGCGCCGCGAGAGCTGCGAACTTTTGGGAGCTTTGGTGAGGAATGAATTGATGTCCATGTTGTTCTAAACCTCTCAGTAGACAAATATGAATTCGTTCGAGGCCATGAGCGCGTGCGTGAGGCTGGTCCACGCTTTCTCTTCGTCAATTTGGCCCCACTTCCGACGGAGGCTTGCCAAATACGTGAGGCCCATGTCAATCTCGTTTGCATCGGGACGGCGATCGAGGACGCGCAAATAGATCTCCTCTATGCGGCGTTTGTCCCACCTCTCTTGCTTTAGTACGGTATCGGCGACATTCTTCGCTTCGCGAATCACTAGCGGGCTGTTCATTACGAAGAGCGCCTGGGTGGCTACTGTGGTGGAGCTACGGTGTCCTTCGGGCGAAGTAGCGTCACCAAAGTCGAACAGCGTGTAGAGAGTGGGCAGATTCGATCGCCGCAGCGGCAGATAGATGCTGCGCCGGTTGGTTTTTTCCGGATTCATGCTGATACGGCTGGCGCTGGTTTCGCCGTCCGTGCCGACGCCGGGATCAAGCGTGCCGCCCATTGTAAGATCGAGATCGCCGCCCATGGCGAGATAAGCGTCGCGAATCTCCTCAACGCTTAGGCGCTGCCTCGGAAAATGTGAGAGCAGGCGATTTTCGGGGTCCTTCGCTTTCTTCTCGTCGTCGAAAGCCGCGCTCATCTGGTAGGTCTTCGACAGCATGATCAGCCGGTTCATCTTCTTGATAGACCAGCCGTTTTCCATGAAGGTCTTCGCCAGATAATCGAGCAGTGCGGGATTATTCGGACGCTCGCCCAACCGGCCATAATTATCGGGCGTGCGGACTATGCCGTCCCCGAAGTGTCCTTGCCAGATACGGTTGGCCATCACGCGGGGCGGGAGCGGATTGCGGGGATCGACAATCCAATCGGCCAGTTCCAGCCGACCACTTTTCGTTTTGACCTCTGGGGCCGGAGCGCTGAGGCGGAGGATGGAAGGAACGGTGCGATCAACCGGGTCGCCCAGACTGTGATAATCGCCGCGTAAGAAGACCCTCTGATTCATGGTCTCGCCTTCTTTGACGGCGCACGCCATGGGGATCTCCTTCCTGGGAAGTGACTTCTCCATCTCCGCGGCTTGCGCAAGCAATGTCAGCGCTTCCTTTGCCTTTTCGGGCGGGAGAGTGGCGATCTGCTCGTCTCTGGAACGATGCAGCGGCCCGGAATCCTGCCATGCGGCTACGAAGAAAGCATCTTTCTCCGAACTCATCCGTGGGTGTGAACCGGCGACCTTGCCGGATTTAGGGAAGCTGCTTTGCGCCTCCTTCCACCAGTTCACATCCTGGTCGTATTGGTAGGCGCTGCGGTGGAAATCCTCCTGATACTGAGCGGCAATATCCGCGCGGTTCGCGTCGCTGGCGGCATGCCACTTCATCAGCTCCGGCCGTTTGGCGTTCTTCAGGTATTCCACCCATCGGGTGAGTTGCTTCTCATCGAGTTTAGCGGCGGAGGCCGCCTCGGCCATCGCTTCACCCTTGGCATAGAGGCGGTAAGCCGCTTGCATTGAGGAAGCGATCTGCGCCTCGCCAACGTCGCGATTCTTCTTAGCGTCCTCATCGAAATTGATGATCTTGGTTAGCTTCTCATCGAGCTTGTTATACGCAGTCCATTGCTTATCGAAGGTCTCGAACTCGCCCGGCGCGGCCAGCGGGGTCTGAATGGGATCGCCTGTCTCGCCCTTCTCGTAGCTGAGCGTGGAAGCAAAGATAGCAGCAAGCTGGTAATAGTCTTTGGTGGCAATGGGGTCGAATTTATGATCGTGGCAGCGGGCGCAAGTAACGGTCAGACCCATGAACGCCTTGGCGGTCACATCAATCTGATCGTCAACTACGTCGTAGCGCTTAAGCGGAAGATCTTTTTGAGCGAGTGCTTTTTTTCCCAGAGCGAGAAAGCCGGTGGCGACGATACCGCGATAGCCAACGCCGGAGCTTGGATCGGCAGCCAGAATGTCGCCGGCCAGTTGCTCACGCACGAATTGGTTATAGGGCATGTCGTTGTTGAAAGCCTCAACCACATAATCGCGGTAGCGCCAGGCGTGCGGATAGCGGTGGTCTTCGTCGCTGCCCGTGGAATCGGCGTAGCGCATAACGTCGAGCCAATGGCGTCCCCAGCGCTCTCCGTAACGAGGCGAAGCGAGCAGGCGGTCAATGACCTTTTCATATGCTTTGGGAGATTTATCAGCCAGAAACTCCTGGAGTTCCTTCTCTGTAGGAGGGAGGCCGGTCAAATCGAAGGTGGCTCGGCGGAGAAGGGTGGTTTTGTCAGCCTGAGGAGCGGGTGTAAGACCGTTCTTCTCTAAGTTGGCGAGAATGAATTGGTCAATTGCGTTCATGGCCCAATCCTGCTGTTTGGGAGTAGGCGGTGCAGTTTGCATCAGCGGCTTAAATGACCAGAAGTTCTTGTCCGCGTCGGTGATAACGCCGCGCAGCGCGACGGGGCGGACACCCGTTCCCGCTAAGGAGTTGCCAGCAGACGGAGTTCCAGCCGGACTCGGCGCCCCTGCCGCAACCCATTCGCGGATTGCGGCGATGGTCTCCGCCGGCAGTTTGCCTTGCGGCGGCATTTTGATTCGGCCCTCATAGCTGAGAGCCTTGATGATTGGGCTCTGCTCGGGCTCGTCAGCTTTGCCGAAGATACCTATTGATGCGGCATTTTTGATGCCATCCGCGGAACTGAGGTCGAAACCTCCGCTCTTTAATTTTGAGTTGTGGCACGCCTGGCATTTCTCAACAAAGAGAGGGCGCGCGTTCTTCTCGAAAACCTCCAACTGCGCGGGAGTTTGTGCCTGGCCGGTGCCGGTATTCAGAGTGAACAGCGGCAGTGCGGCCACGAATGTTCGCACGGTCGTTCCAAAAGTCATTGATCTCCCGCCAGCTTAAACGCTAAAGGAAGAGTTTATCATCTATTTTGCAGTCTAGTCATCCGCCCTTCCTGGCGAATTGTTATCGTAGACAAACAAGCGAATCAAATGACCATAAACCGGCGAACATGGCTGGCTCGCGGTGGCGCGGGCGCTCTCGGCAGCTTAGCGTTGCCCCGCATTTCCGGGGAATCCGGCGAAACGGAATCGAGGGGCAAGCCTCTGGAGCTTTCTCAATACGAACCGCGAAGCATGCTCCACGTGAAGCAAACGGAGATGGTTCAAGCGCGTTATCCCGTCATTGATATCCACACGCATTTGTCTCATTCGGCCCGGCAACAGAACGGCGTTCCGCTGGCACCTGAGCGCGTTTTCCTGGCTGACCCATCGTTTCTACTGCCGGTTATGGACCGGCACAATATACACGCGTTGAACAATCTAACGGGCGGTTTTGGACCCGGTCTCGTCGAATGCGTCCAGAAATATGACAAGCGTCTACCCTGGCCGCTTCTATACATTTACTGAGCCTTCTTACAACCGCGTCCTTGAGCCCGGTTACTCGAAGATCCAGGCGCAGGCTATTGCCGACGCGCATGCTGCCGGCGCAAAGGGTCTCAAAATTCTAAAGACCCTTGGGCTGTACCTGCGTGAGGACATCACTAGCGGCAAGCTCCTCAAAGTGGACGATCCGCGCTTCGATCCCATGTGGGACGCCTGCGGACAGTTGGGCATGCCTGTTGCCATTCATGTTTCAGATCCGGTTGCCTTCTTCACTCCCACCGACCGCTTTAATGAACGCTACGAAGAGCTGAACAATCATCCCGATTGGTCCTACTATGGTAAAGATTTTCCAAGCAATGCCGAAATTCTCGAAGCGCGCAATCGAGTCTTCGCGCGACATCCGAAAACGCAGTTCATCACGCTGCACATGGGAAACTTTCGCCGAGGATCTGGAAAATGTATCGCAAAATCTTGATCGTTTCCCAAACATGCATGTTGATATCGCCGCTCGCATTGGCGAATTAGGAAGGCAGCCTAGGACTGCCCGGGCGTTGTTCGAAAAATATCAGGACCGCATTCTGTTTGGCACGGATGCCACGCCGCACGGCGATAAATTTCCGCAACAGGTATACAACGACAAGCTTTATGAAATCTACTTTCGTTTTCTGGAAACAGACGATGAGTACTTCGATTACGCCCCTGCAGAAGTACCGCCGCAAGGCCGCTGGCGGATTTACGGAATTCACTTGCCGGACGACGTGCTTCGCAAGGTTTACCATGCCAATGCGGCTCGCCTTTTGAAAGTTACAGTCTCATAGAGTCACTGAATGCACCTTCGCTTTACAGCTTTTTTGTTGACGTGCTCCGGCATTCTGCTTGCGCAGCATTCCGATACATCCAAAATTCCGGACACTGTTATTGCCGATCGGGACGTTGAGTACTCCGCGGTCGGCGGTCCTCAGACTATGGACATCGTTCGCCCACGCGATGCTGCCATTGGTACACGCCCAACGGTTTTACTGGTTCACGGAGGAGGTTTCCGCGCCGGTACGAAAGAGGGTTACATTCCGCTGGCCATTAAACTCGCCGAGCGTGGATATGTCGCCGCTACGGCTAATTACCGGCTCGCGCCGCGCAATCAGTTTCCCGCGGCGGTCGAAGACGTAAAGGCCGCCGTTCGGTTTCTGCGCGCCAACGCTTCGAAGTATGGCATCGATTCCAGCCATATCGGGGCGCTCGGCGGAAGCGCCGGTGGTCATCTTGTGCTGATGCTCGGCCTGACCGCTAACGTGGCAGAGTTCGAAGGTTCCGATCCGAATCGCGAGCAATCAAGCGCAGTCGAGTGCGTCGTAGACGACTATGGGCCAACCGACTTCACCCAGTCGTATTCCAAGTCTGTAGATGCTGCCGAGGTTCTCCCAATGTTTCTTGGAGGAGATCTCGACCATGAACGGTTAGCTCACATTCGCGCAAGTCCGCTCAACTGGGTCACGCCCAATGCCGCGCCCATCCTTGCCATCCACGGCACCGCGGATACTTATGTCGCGTATGAGCACTCATTGTGGCTCATTGAGCGGCTGATCGACTGCTGGTGTTCCGGCGGAAATTCAAACCATTAGTGGCGCAGGTCATGGATTCAAAGGTGCCGACTCTCAACGAGCCGACGAACTCGCCTTTGCGTGGTTCGACAAATATCTGAAACCGAAGCCGGTTCTACACACCTTGCTGATTGCCGATCACGGTCCGAATGGCGAGATCGCCGAGATCGAATGGCCCTCGGCCAGAGTGCTGTGGAAATTCCCGAACGGCCGTGGGCATGATGTCGAGGCGCTCCCGAACGGCCACGTGCTTCTCACTATCGGTTCGCAGAAAAAAGTGGTTGAGATCGACCAAAACCACAACGAGGTTTGGGCTTATTCGGAAGGGTTGGAAGATCCCATCTCCGCGCAGCGTCTGGCGAACGGTAATAGTTAATCGGTGACGCCAAACTCGGTAAGGTGATTGAAGTGACGGCCGCAAAACAGGTTGTCTGGAAATACGAAAGTCCCGACCTCGCCAATATGCGCTCCCGTAACGCGCACCGAACGGAGCAGGGCACTACGCTGATTGCAGTTGAGGCTGAAGGTAAATTGATTGAAGTCGACAAGTCTGGAAGTATTATCTGGCAATGGCAGTGCCCCAAAGGCAAGGGTCGGAAGCTTTATATGGGACGCCGGCTTGAAAATGGAAACACCGTGATGAGCCTTTCCGATCCGGGAGAAGCTTGTTGAAGTGGATCGCTCCGAAAAAATCGTGCGCTCCATCGGCGGTAAGGATCCTGCGATTCAGTTGGGCTGGGCGTCCGGATTTTCATTCCTGCCGGAAGGCGATATTCTGATCAACGACTATACTGGCCGGCGGATCATCGAAGTGGACGCAAAGGGTAAGGTCGTGAACCAATGGCGCACCGGTTCCAGGACCATTGCAAGCATCGATATCGTCCAATAAAGCCCTGTGCCACCATCGCCATCAGTGCCTATCCGTTCGTCGATCGCTCTTCTATTCACTGCCATAGTTGTTCAAAGCCAAACGCCGGTATACCGCGTGCAAGTGGTTCACGCCTATCCGCACGACTCTTCGGCGTTTACCCAGGGCCTCGAATATCACAACGGTCTTCTCTACGAAGGAACCGGCCTCAAGGGCCATTCCGCCCTACGTGTTGAGCATCTCAACAACGGCGCGGTCGTACGCCGCATTACGTTGCCGTCTCAATACTTCGGAGAAGGAATCACAGTTCTCAACGGCAGCATTTATCAACTCACCTGGCTCGCGCACAAAGGTTTTGTCTACGGCGTAACTACCTTGCGTCTTCTCCGCGAATTTGAATATCCCGGCGAAGGCTGGGGACTCGCTAACGACAGCAAATTGATCTACATGAGCGATGGCAGCTCGGAAATTCGCGTGTGGGATCCAGTCACCTGGCCGAACTCCGCCGCATCAAAGTCCATGACGGCCGGCAGCCTATCGAAATGCTGAACGAACTGGAATGGGTGAAGGGCGAACTTTTCGCCAACGTCTGGCAAACCGATCGCATTGCGCGCATTTCGCCATTGGACGGCCGCGTCGTTGGTTGGATTGATGCGTCGGGCCTGCTGCGTCCTGGCGAAGCTCCCGAACCAGATGCCGTGCTGAATGGCATAGCCTTCGACGACGGCCGAAATCGCCTCTTCGTCACCGGTAAACTTTGGCCCAAGCTCTTCGAAATCCGCCTCGTTCGCCAGCCTAAGTAGTCAATACCCGGATATCGCTCAAATTGCGATAATCCTCCGCATAATCAAGCCCGTATCCAACCACAAACTCATCCGGAATCTGGAATCCGATGTACTTAACAGCCACGGGCGCCAGCCGCTTCTCCGGTTTGTCCAGCAGCGTGGCAATCGCCAGCGATCTCGGCTTGCGTTGTTCCAGCAGCCTCTTCAAATAGCTCAGCGTGACCCCACTATCGATAATGTCTTCTACAATCAGCACGTCATGGCCTTCAATGTTTACGTCCAAGTCGCGCGTGACTTTAACTTGTCCCGAACTTGTCTTCTGATTCCCATAGCTCGAAATAGCCATGAATTCAATCCGCACTAACGGCCTCTTCAGCGCTCGAACCAGGTCGGCTACGAAGATGAAAGCGCCTTTTAAGATCGAGACCACATAAATCGGTCCGTCTGGATAATCGGCTTCAATCTGCGCCGCCATTTCCTGCACGCGCTTCTGAATTTGTTCCGACGAGATGAGGATACGGTCTGCTGCCCCGGGCATGAAAACCAATCTTAACTTGTCTCAAAACGATTCGCCCCGAACATGGCATTGATCTATGCGAATGGCTTGTTCTCGCGAGCCCTCGCGTAATGGTATAGAAGGGGTAGCGAAGCGATGAGCCTTCCAAAAAACCATGCGTGCTTGCCCTTTGATCTCTTCAATGGGTTCTGCTCGTGATGCCGGATCGGTCGGCGAAGATCATGCGCGTGGTTCGCGTGGCGACGGGCAACTTTTTGGAGATGTACGATTTCATGGTCTTCGGGTATTACGCCGCGGCCATTGGACGGACTTTTTTTCCACAAGCGAGTTCATGGGCCTCGCTGATGTATTCGCTGGCGACTTTTGGCGTTGGTTTCCTGATGCGGCCATTGGGCGCCTTGGTTTTAGGCCCATATATCGACCGGCGGGGGCGGCGAGCGGGTTTGATGTTGACGCTTGGATTGATGTCGTTAGGGACGCTTTCAATCGCCTGCATGCCAGGCTATAAGTCAATCGGCATTGCCGCTCCACTGCTGGTGGTGGCGGGGCGGTTGTTACAGGGGTTTTCAGCAGGGGTAGAACTGGGCGGCGTGTCCGTCTACCTTTCCGAGATCGCCCCGCCAGGGCATAAGGGCTTCTATGTAAGCTGGCAATCGGCCAGCCAGCAGTGTGCGGTGATATTCGCGGCAACATTGGCGATTGGCCTTGAGAAATATCTTTCCGATGCGCAGATGGATGCCTGGGGGTGGCGGGTGCCGTTCCTGGTGGGCTGCTTTATCATTCCATTTTTGTTCGTGATCCGCAGTTCACTTTCGGAAACAGAAGACTTTCTGGCGCGCGAGCATCATCCTACGGCGACGGAAGTGATGCGCTCCATGGCCACGAACTGGCGTATTGTGGTGGTGGGAACAATGCTGGTGATGATGACCACCGTCTCGTTCTACATCATTACGGCTTATACGCCTACATTTTATACGCCTACATTCGGACGCGTGGCGCTGCACCTGGCGAGTTACGACAGTTTTATTGTGACGCTGGCGGTGGGAGTTTCGAATCTCCTTTGGTTGCCCATTATGGGTGCGATGTCAGACCGCTTTGGGCGGAAGCCGTTCCTATTAGGGCCAGGCGATTCTTGGGGTGGTGAGCGCCTATCCAGCGCTGTTGTGGCTCAGCGGTCATCCCACGTTCGAGCGGTTATTGGGGGTAGAGCTTTGGCTCTCGTTTCTGTATGGAAGCTACAACGGAGCCATGGTGGCTTACCTTACTGAGATCATGCCTGCCGCGGTGAGAGCCTCCGGATTCTCGCTCGCTTACAGCCTTGCAACGGCGCTGTTCGGAGGATTCACGCCGACGATTTGTACGTACCTCATAGGGCGGACCGGAAACCGCGCGATGCCGGGCGCTTGGCTATCATTTGCGGCGACGGCCAGCCTAGCTGGCGACTTTAGCCTACAGCCGCTACCAGCGATCGGTTCGAAACTCCTGACTCAAACGGGTTGCCAGCGAGGTTGGTAGCGATAAACTGGAGACGAAGCGAGTGAGTCTTCCAATATTAAGTTTGATTTTGGCTTGGTTTGCTGCGTCTCCGTGCCAAAACTCAAAGGTCTTTATAGAAAGCCACACGCGCGCGGCGGAACAGAGCTTATCCATATCGGAACGCGCACGCGCTTATGGGCAGGCGATTAACGTCTGTCCGGCCGAACCCAGCCTCTACACCGAATTCGCAGCATTTTTGATTGCCAACCATGAGTTCCCAACCGCAACCGCGTGGTTGGACAAAGGGCTCAAGATAGCGCCGGACGATCCGACGTTGATTCTGCAAATGGGAGCGGCGCTTTTGTCGATGGGACAGGCGGAAAAGTCGCTGGCGGAATTGCAGAAAATTCCGGCGACGGACAAATCGCGATTCTATATGGGCATGGCTTACAGGCATTTGGGTAACCATGCGGCGGCACAGAAGGCACTCATGGACGCATGGCGTATGGGATACCACGATCCCTACCTGCTGTACTCGCTGATTGAGGAGGACCGGTCTGTTGGCGATAAAGCGACCGGGATGCAGCACTTCCAGCTATTTACACAGACCTTCCCCGACTCGGCTTGGATGCATCTGCTGTTGGGAGACGCCTACTTCGACCAGAAGGCGGAGGAAGACGCGCGGCGGGAATATGAGGAGGCAGTGAGGATCAAGCCCGATTTGATGGATGCGCATTACAGGCTCGGCTATATGGATTTTCAGAGGGGGAGGAACGTACAAGCGGAGAAGGAGTTCCAGACGGAGGTGGCGTTAAATCCCGATTTTGCCGATGCGCATCTCTTCTTAGGAGAAACGCTGTTGAGACTGGGACAACAAAAGGAGGCTTTGACGCATTTTAGGAGGACACTGGAGTTGGACCCTAGTTCGGAGATGGCGTACCACAGATTTGCGGCGGTTTTGACGGGAATGAACCAACTGGACGAGGCGGCGGAAACGCTTCGCCAGGGAGAGAAACATTTCCCGAAAGATTCGACATTTCCTGCTGAACTGGCACGGGTATTGACACGGCTTAATCGGCTGGACGAGGCGCATAGGGAGGCGGAGCGCGCCCGTCTGCTGGCGGCGGAGCGGCTGAAGAAGCTGGACGTGACGGGAGATCAATGACGGCGCTGATTGTAGGGCTGCTGATGGCCATGCCGCCGGAAGGAGGAATGCAGAAACTGGCGAGCTGCCTGGAGCGAAAAGATCGAGTTTGCTTGACGGCGCTGCTGAACAGGGAGGGAGGCCGGGGTTCCGCGGAATACTTGGCGCTGGCAGGGCGTGCGTACGTTCTTCTGGGGCGGCCGAAGGATGCTTTGAATGCTATTGGCCAAGCGTTGCAACTGCAACCGGGAAGTTACGATTATTTGATGGAGCAGGGTTGGATCTACCAGAAAGCGGGAGACCAGATGGGGGCCATTCATTCGTTCCTGCTGGCGGCTAAAGCGCAACCAGGTACGCCTGCCACTTTTTACGAGCTGGGAATGAGTTTTTTCCTTTTGGACGAGTACGATCGCGCAAGGACGCATTTCGAACGCGTGTTGGAACTTGAACCCAAGAACGACAGGGCAGAGTTTATGTTAGGAGTTCTAGATATCATGACCCAGCATGAGCCTGAAGCGAAAGGCCGCTTTGAAACTGCGTTGGCGCTTCAACCGAGAAATCCGCACTATTTGCTTCACTACGGAGTTTTGTTGAATAAACTGGGCGAGACAGAGAAAGGGATCGAATTCATGCGCGAGGCTGAGACGCTGGACGCCGCTAATCCATTAACGCATTACAATCTGGGGCGAGCGTATTTAAATGAAGGCAAACTGACCGTAGCGAGGGAGGAACTGGAGAGGTCGATTAAACTGCGGCCAACGCTTGCGCCCGCTTTCTACAAGCTGAGCGCAGTTTATAGGGCTTTGGGGAATCCGGTGAAGGCGCGGGAAATGATGAATCGCTATGGAGAACTGGATCGCCAAGAGAAAAAGGAGGACGATGACCCGGGGAACAGCGCTTTGGTGATGAAGCAGTGAGGAGGGGCGGCCCTCCTCACTCAAATGGTGGTTAGAAGTGGTAGCGAAGTGAGAATTCGACAATACGGGGATCTAGGGCGGAGGTTGCAGCCCCGAAGTTGCCTGCGCCTAAACTCGTGCTTATGCCCGATAAGTTCGTGTGATTGAAAATGTTAAATAATTCGCCGCGGAATTCCAGCCTTTGGCGCTCGGTGATGTTGAAGTTTTTATAGAAGGCCATGTCAAAGTTGATCAACCCAGGGCCTCTGATGATACCCACGCCGGCGTTGCCAAAATAACCATAAGGTGGAGCAGTGAATGCGCTGGTGCTGAACCAATCGGCTACCGTCTTGGGGTAGGTCAGAGATTGACCAGTGAGATCGGGACGGCCCGCTAAGCCTTGGTTACTAACGCTTAAGCCAGGCGAGAGGGCAAAACCGGTTTGCGCCGTAACTATGCCGGAATATTTCCAGCCGCCAAGCAGGGCGTGTTTGAAACCCGTCGCTTTCGCCATGTAGGGAATTTCCCAGATGTAGCTGAGTGAGAGAAGGTGCCGTAAATCCAGCGGCGAATTGCCATAGTTTCCGTTGAGGTTGTAGCTATCCTGCGGATTGTTGCCGCCGCCGAAGATCCCTGTTCCAGGAGCTTGCGACAGCGTATGCGAGTAAGTGTAGGCGCCGGTAATAAATAAGCCATGCCCAACCTGATGACGGACACTTACTAATAAGGCGTCCCAGTAAGAGTTGCCATTGCTCCTGGTGTCATTGATTCCGTCGTAACCTTGATAAGGACCGTAGACGTATGCGTACGTGCCCGTGTTGATAGCCGGATTGTAGTTGTAATTTCCAAACGGCATAGGCTGATTGAGGTTGTAAGCGATAGGCAGGCTGCGAGCCGTATCGCCTGCTCCCGCTACGGAGACAAACCAGCTGCCGAATTGATGTTCCAACGACAAGCTATAGGTATAGACACTGGCCGCCTTGGCGTTTAGATCGACGGTGTTCATGCCGGGGGCGCCCTGAGGCGAAACTTGGCCCGTTCCTACAGGATTCGGAAACGAGGTGTTTACTAACGTGATGGATTGCACATTGGGATAATCGTTGGCGCAGTTATAAGTGCAATCCAGTCCGGTGAACACCCGGGCATAGGTGATACCGTAGCCGCCACGGAGAGAGGTTTTGCCATCTCCGCGGACGTCCCACGCAAAGCCGGCGTTTGGTCCAAAATACCAGTTGTGCGCGTTCGAGAAGTTAATGGGTATACCGCCGACGCCATTCGTAATAATTCCATTCAGCGGATTGAAGGAGGGGGTCGGAGTGATGGTGCCGTTGGCATTGACGATAGGGGCTTGAGCTGGATTATAAGTATTCGCATCGAAGGCCGTTTCCCAGGCATTTTGCGTATGGGGCAACGGCATGTACTCCATCCGGATGCCGTAGTTCACGGTGAAATGGGGCGTGATTTTCCAGGTATCCTGAACGTAGGGCGACGACATCATACCGTGAATGTACGGGCGGCGCTCGCTACTCTGCTGAGTTAGAGAGGCCGCATCTCCGATGAGGTAATCGGCAATTGGATCGTTCGTGAACTTACCCGTGAACGACCATGTGCCGTTACTCTGCGCGTAAGCGTTCTGGCGCTTCGTACTAAACACGAGGTTATAGCCGGCTTCAATGAAGTGCTTGCCTTTCATCCAGCTCCAATCGTCGGTCAGTGTATCCTCCAAATCGGAGGCATGGATTAACGGCTGCGATTGTGTGACCCCGATGGACGACCATCCACCGTTGAAGTTGACCTGCGGAAGCCGATCGGAAAGAAACCCGGTGAATGGAAGCTGGGTACCCCAACCTGAGATTTGATTGTTGTAGAGCAGGCCGTTGGTATTGAGATCCACGACGTAGTTGTTCATACCGATGGAGATCTGATTGACCATACTTGATGAGATAATGGTGGTCATCTGCAGTTCAGCCAGCTTGCTGCGCGTAACGAACGATTGGGTGTTGTTAGTAAACGGCGATCCGGCCCATTCCTCCGCCGGGAGATTGTCAGTTTGCCTGGTATCGAAGTATTCGCCCATGAGCCGCGTTTTACTACCGATAATCTGATCGCCTTTAATCTGCGTGTCCCACTGGCCGAGGGTTTCGGGATTCGTGTTGATGTAATTATTAAATCCTCCGGCGCCGTTGTTCGGCAGATTCGCTAACGCGTTCAACAGCGCGAGGGACTGCGGGTTCAGGCGGTTCTGAGGAATGACGTACTGGCCGGCGCTATTTTGAGGGAACGCCGTGCCGGTGGTAGGATCACCGAAGGTCGTCTCCGTCGCCGGGTCGATAATCTTGTTAGCGAAAATACCGTTTCGCATGTCCTGCGTAGGCGTTGCGCCGGTTTGCGTGCTGCCGACGTGCCGCTGGACACCCTGCTCGCTGAAGAAAAAGAAACTCTTGTTGCGGTCTCTGTTATACAAATGCGGGATGATGACGGGACCGCCTAAAGTGCCGCCAAAGATATTCTGTTTTTCAGCCAGAACCGTTGGACTGAAGAAATTTCGCGCGTCGAGGTCGTCGTTCCGAAAATACTCCCAGAGAGTCCCGTGAAAATCGCGCGTACCGCTGCGCGTTTGAACAAGGACAATCGACGATCCTAAGAGCGTGTATTTGGGGCTGTAGTTGTTCTGAAGAGTGCGGACTTCCTGAATGCTATCCGGATTGGGCAAAATAGTGGTTTGCGTCATGTTGCCGGTGTTCATGTTCCAAACACCATCGAGTTCATAAAGCGTGCCGTTCTGCCCCATGCCATTGATGGACATGGTGTTGCTGGTATTGAAGCCACCCTGGCCCTGGGCGCTGCCGGCGCCTAAATTGACGACTCCAGGCATAAGGGCCGAGAGGCTCTGGTAATTCCGACCGTTCAGCGGCAACGTTTCCACCTGCTCTTGAGCAACGCTGTTTGATAACTGGCTGGTTTCGGTCTGAACCTGGGCGGCGGAAGCCTCAACGGTTATTTGGGTCGAAACTTGACCGACGTTGAGCGAAGCGTTCACCGCGCGGACAACGGCTGGACCGACAAAGATGTCCTTTTCCGCGTAACTTCCAAAGCCCGCTTTCGAGATTGAAACGGTGTAAGTGCCGCTGGGTATTCCGGCGAAGGAGAAACTACCGTCGGGGTTGGATTTGGAATCCGATGAGATGCCGTTTCCCTGGTTGGTAAGGGTAATTTTGGCGTCGGGAATCGCGGCGCCGGCACTATCGTGAACGGTTCCGTTTATGGTTGAGGTGACGCTCTGTGCCTGCATTACGCCGGCAAAAAAGGCGATACAGATCAGAAGTGTAAAGAGAATAGAAACGAAGGTTCCGCTTCGGCGCGTCATTGGCAACTTAGCCTCCTGAGGAGCGATAAAATTTAGCAGCCGACCGGTTTGGCAGACCACATAGCGACGTCTTGAAACGTCTCAAGACCCTAATGATCCACAGTTTCTTTCATTTGCCCCAAGTTGTCAATGAAAATCAACCGATAGTTTTAACGCACGTAATAATACGCACTAGGGTAGGAATTTAGAATCGAGGACGAGCCAAGAAGCCGACGTGGCAAGAACGACAAAACTCCACAATTCGACACTTCACCCGATCCGCCGACAATGCGAAACTGTAGACGGTAGTAGAAACTCGGCAAGACAGAGGGACATCTTCATACACATGAGGTATTTCAGCGTGGCTGGCTTGTTTTGTGGCCTTAGCTTTGTTGCGTTCGCGCAAATAGTCCCAGGACAGCTTCCGCCCGGCCCTCCGCCGCAGCCCGGCGAACTAGGTCCCGCGCCGGTTAAACCTTCTGACGTCAAACCAGATAATCCAACTCCTCCGGTGCATCCTCCGCCCGTTGACGATCCCGGGGCGCTTACTGGCGATTACACGCTCAAGACAACTGTGCGATACGTGCTTGTGCCGACGACAGTTTTAGACCCCGATGGCCATGGCTATGTAAACGGTCTGCTGGCAAAAGATTTCGAGGTCTACGACAACGACAAACCGCAAAAAGTGATCGCCGAAGCTACCCAGCAGCCCATGTCTGTCGTACTAGCCGTGCAAGCCAATTCAGACACAGAACCCTTGCTGCCTAAGATTAAGAAGTCGGCTACGCTGCTGCAAGGCTTGGTGACGGGAGAAGATGGCGATGTCGCGATTCTGGCGTTCGATCATCGCATGCAGCACATGCAGGATTTCACCAAGGATCCCGATAAGCTCGACGATGCCATGCAGAAAATCCGCCCGGGATCGACTCGGGCTGCTTTGGTTGACGCCGTGCTTGAGTCCGATCACATGCTGCGCCATCACGATCCGTACAATCAGCGCCGGCGGGTAGTCATTCTCATCAGCCGCAACGTTGATAAAGGCAGCGAAGCGAAGCTTGAGGAAACGGTGCACCAAATGCAATTCGACGGCATCATCGTTTACTGCATTGATATTTCGAAGGTTCTAACGGCGGCGATGAAGCAGCCCGATTATCCTCGTCCGGCGAATGGCGGCATCCCAGCGGAATCAATGCCCCCGCTTGTGGGGGGCGGCGGCGGGCCACAAACCCAGACCTCCGTCGCTCAGCAGTCCACTGGAAACGTATTGAGCGCGGTGCCGCCGCTTTTCCATTCCATTCGAGACCTGTTCAAGAAGACCCCAGCGGAGGCATTCACGTATTTTACAGGCGGCAACGTCTACAGCTTTGCCAGGGAACGCGCGCTGGCCGATGCTATCAGCGACATTGGCAGAGACCTCAACAGCCAGTACATTCTCAGCTACGCGCCTGACGATACCACCAAGAAAGAACCCGGATTCCACACTATTCGAGTGGCCGTCGATCATCCCGGCTGGCGGATTCGCACACGCCCCGGCTATTGGTGGGGCGGCGGGAACATTCAGTAACTTCTCAAGCTCTATCGAAGCGCAGCGCGCCGAAGCTGACTACGCTCTGCGGGTCAATCTGCCACTGGTGATAATCGAGCAGTTCACCTTTTAGTCCCGGCATTACTTTTAAGAACGTGTAGAAGGGTGCCGACCCGCACCACTTCATATCGTCGTGGCCGTCCTGTACATGCGACCAATAGCCGCCCACATCACCGGCTGCGATCCTGGCTATGCGTTCGCGATCGCGCTGCTCAATAGCAAGCATCTCGCCCAGGTTGGCAGTGGCCCTAAGCGGATCGTTGTAGCGCCTCCCCATGTGCGCCATATCCACGCCCAACACCCAGAAAAGCTTGCGCCCTTCGCGCGCCGCTAAGTTGCCAAGAGTGTCGAAGAAACGCGCCACTCGTTCCGTCGCTTCCGGCAGTCCGCCCTCATAAACGCTTTTCACGAACGGACCGCACAAGATCGGCAGAATGCGCACCTCCGGGCCATAAAGATGTTGCAAAAACACAACCTGAAATTCGATTGAATGCTCCACCGAGTGGCAATAGTCCTCCATGCACACGCTGTCGCCCGCGTTTGCCAGTTCGTTGACCAGCGCCACATTCGTTCGAGCGCTGCCATACGGAGTCTCGAAGTCTTTGCGCGTTAATCCAAAGCGCTCCGGCGCTCCATAATGCGAAGTCCCCAGAATGACGAACGTAAGATCCTTCCCTTGCTCCACGGGCGGCAGACTCTGAAACGCCGCTTGATAGGTCGCCCAGCCCGCCTCCGGACTTGCGTGTGGCGCGGCAACAGCCACCGTTGAAGCGGTTCCTCTTGGTGCGCCGATACGCTTCGTCAGTAATGAGGACAGCAATTCACGATCTCCTGGATAAGCCGAGTCGGCGAAGTTCGCCTCCCGAACGCTCCCCTTCGCAAATTCCGCTTCTCTGCCAGCCTTCATTTCCTTGTAGCGATCATTCTCCAGAAAGCCAGCTTCGTCCAAGGCGTCGAACAGATGCTTCTCAAGATCGCCGACTTGAATTTCCCCGGTGATCCGCACCAGTTCGGCCCTTAGGTCGAGTGTCGATTGAAGCCCGTCAAAACACTCCAGAGCCTGTACCAAGGGCGGCGGAACTAAGAGCGAGGCGTCCGAGTAATGATATGGGTCCCTAATGAACAAGCCCGGCTTCTCGGGGTTGGGCGAAGGCGTGAAATCGAGGTTGAATCGCAGGCGGGGTAGAACGAAAGACACGACTCATTGTAAGAGACCAACGAGTCATGTCGACCGTATGCTCGTGTCTTAGTACAATCGGATCAGCGTGGATGAAAGTTCAAAGCTTCTGCTCACGGTCGCCCTTCCGACCGTAACCGTGCTGATCGGCATTTTGATCAACAACCGGCAGATCGATCAGCTGGCGCGCCACATGGACGCCCAACTCGGGTCGTTGCGAAACGAGATGAACTCGCTCCGCAACGAAATGAACTCGCTCCGCAGCGAGATGAACGCGCGCTTCGAAGCCATGAACCAGGCGATCCTGCGGGTAGAAGGCGTCCTCGACGCACGACTCAAGCAGGTCGAAGAAACGCTGAGGTTGCGCTAAGGGAATGCCAAAACGAACGGCAAGTTCCGCGACCTCGAAGACGCGATGCGTGCAGCGCCGGACACGACTCATTGTACGAACCCGCGCAGTCCTTCCAGGAACTCCATTGGTACCCGAACGTTCCCGCGCAGACCTGTGCCCAGGTCGATATCGGGCTTCACCAATCCATGGAAGTCCGATCCGCCTGTGGGCAGCAACTTTAAATCCTCAGCCACTTGCCTGTAATGCGCTTGCAACAGCGGCGTGTGTTCCGAGTGATAGACTTCCAACCCCAGCAGCCCGGCATCTTTGAACCGCGCAAATAAATCGCGCTCGCGTTCGCGCGGAACACCCATGCGTATGGGATGCGCTACTACCGGAATTCCTGCGCCGTCCCGCACAATGCCGAACACTTCGTCCGTCGTCGGGCTTTCACGCTCCACATAAGTCGGCGCATTCTCGCCCAAATAGCGGACGAAGGCGTCTTCCAGGCTGCGCGCATAACCTTTATCCACCAGAATGCGCGCAAAATGCGGACGGCCCGCCAGGCTCCGGCCGCGCGCTTCCACTTCCGCCAAGGAAATCTCAATGCCGCGCTCCCGCAAAGAAGCGGCCAGTTTCCGATTGCGCGACCGCCGTTCATGCCGCTGCTCGTTTAACCAATCGTGAAACTGTTGCTTTGGCTCTTGCTTCGGGAAATAAGCCAAAACGTGAACATACCGCGGATGCGAATCGCCCGCCAGGTACAACCGCGAATTCAGCTCAATCCCACGTACCAAATCAAGGTCAGCCGTTTTCGCAAAAGGAATTGCTTTCTCATAACCTGCAAATGTGTCGTGGTCGGTGATAGACAGCGCTGCCAGCCCGGTCGTCTTCGCTAGTCGCACCAGTTCCCCCGGCGTTAGCGTTCCATCCGACTCGTTGGTGTGCGAATGCAGATCGATGAAGCTCGCTTCAGACACTCAGTGGCTGCCCTTTAACTCCCCGTATGTCTGAAATACAAACACCTGTCCGCAAGTGTGTACTACCAGCCTGCCCGCTCCCAACGATTTCTCTTTTGTCCGATTCTCGAAGAATATAGCTCCGTCCGTACTCTCGGTCGGCTTCAGCTTCACCGATACCAGCGTTATGGCCGAAGCGGCAGCGGCGGCCTTAAACTCCTTGTTCACGAACATCGCCATCGCCGCTTCCCGCCGTTTCTCATAACCGTTGGTAGAGCGGAAGTTCGACAAAGCGTAAATGCTGTCTTCATAGAGCAACTGCAATTTAATGACATCGCTGCGGCTCGCTCTGTTCATCAGCGACTGCACCACTTGATCCGCCGAAACGGAGTTCATCACCGTGCCATCCTGCCTTATAAAAGTAAAATCGGCTGGTTTAACTGTCCAGGAAAGCGGCGACCCATTGGTCACAGTCACTTGAACGATGTTGAAATCCTTGATGTGCGGCGGCAGCGGTGCATACATCACCGTTATACCCTCTCGGGTGAAAGCCTCGTACTCCAAGCCGTGCGATTCAAACTGCAGCGGCGTTTGCGGCGCGGGCAGCGCGTCGGGGTTCGTTTGCGCGCTGGCAAATACGGCGGCCAACAAAGCGGCTAATACCGGTTGCAGCGTACACGCAGAAAGAGCGCGCACATAAAGACGACCCATCAATAGACCCATCTACATCATAGATGGTACTGTTGGGAAATCTCACTCGCGGCTCGCCGACAGTTTAGCCGTCAAATACCAGCAAAGCGTTCCTTTCGGATGAGCGCCGAACCCTTCGACGTCGATCCGCATAATCGCGCCCTTCTTGAAATCCACCACCAGATTAGGCGCGTTGAGCAGATAAGCTGCCAGATAATCGAACAGCGGATTGTGTCCCACCAACATCAGAGCAGCTTCGCTCTTGTGGATTCTAATCTCTTCCCAAACCTGTTCCGGGCTCGAGCCCGGGGTCAGCGCCTTCGTTCGCGCGATGTCGCCCGAATATCCCAGTACGTCTTTTGCAATCTCCGCCGTCTGCACCGCCCGTTTCAGGTGGCTGCTCATTACTAAAGTGGGTTTGACCCGCGCCTCGGCAACGGCTTTAAGCACATGCCGCAGTTTCCGGCGGCCGTCGGGCGTCAGGGCGCGGTCGGCGTCGTTTTGGCCGGTTCGGCCTTCCTCGGCGATTCCATGCCGCAACAGGTAAATATGCATAAAAATGAAGCGGGTTTCGCCTTTCATTCTGTCATACTGGTCCATTGATTCCCGTCAGCCGGCAGACTCAAGATCGTCTTCTGCTTGGAGTTGCGGTTGCCGCCGCAGCCCTGATTCACGTATCGATTGCAGCCAGCCAAATTCTTCTGGGACTGGGCGCTGTGTTGTTGCTTTTGTTCTATCGAAAGCTTCAGTTTCCACGAATCTGGATACCATTAGCTCTTTTTTTCTTCTGGACCATCCTGGCCGACGTTCTCTCGCCTGACCCATGGGGTGGCCGCGCTCAAATCCGCAAGTTCTTCGTGTTCCTGTTCATTCCGCTGATGTATATGGTCTTTTCGCGGCAATTCGCGAAGGTCTATTACCTGGTGGTTGCCTGGACCGCAGTGGCCACAGCCTCGGGCCTCTGGGGTTTGGTTCAATTCTTACTGAAGTACGAACACGCGAAACAGACCGGGCAGGATTTTTATCTGGCGTATTTCGGCAGGCGCATTACTGGTTTCGAAAGCCATTGGATGACTTTCGGCGCGCTGCAGCTCAGCGTATTTTCCGTTGTTCTGGCAAATCTTTTCTTCTCGAATCGCAAAATGCCCGCCTGGGCTTACGGAAGTCTCGCCATCTTTTCCGCGGCGATACTTCTTGGCTGGACGCGGAGCATCTGGCTCGCCACCATTCCGGCCGTCATTTACCTGGTATCGTTCTGGCATGCCAAGATGGTGCTCGCAGTTCCCGTTGTGCTGGCCGCATTATTGTTGATAGCGCCGGCGAGCACTCGCGACCGCGTGTGGTCGCTATTCCGGCCGCACGGCGATACCGACTCCAATCGCCATCGCATCGTCACCTTTCGAACTGGCGTTCAAATGGTAAAAGCCCACCCCTGGTTCGGGATAGGTCCGGAAGAGATTGCGCGCAACTTCGATGCCTACGTTCCGGCCGATATCGTGCGCCCTCTGCCCACTGGTTACTACGGTCACCTGCACAATATTTACGTGCAATACGCGGCCGAGCGCGGCATTCCCGGGTTGCTGTTCATCATGGCCGTTATTGGAATAGCCGTTTGGGATTATTTCCAGGGAATTCTTCGCCTGGGCAGACAACCCTCTCAGCAGCTTTTCGTTCTGCACGGGCCCAATCGCCGTGGTCATTGGCGCGCTTGTTGGCGGTATTTTTGAATACAACTTGGGCGATAGCGAAGTGCTGATGATGTTCACAAGCATGCATCGGCCTTGGCTATGCGGCGGTTTATCGGCTAGCACTGAAAGTGTCTCGAAGTGAGGCGGTTCGGCTTCGCGGTGTACGACAGCCGTCTCCACATTGCGGAACCCAGCCTTTTTCAGGAAGCGCTGTAGTTCCACTTCAGTGAAGCCTAGCCACACGTCGGCATACATCTCGCGCGCTTCTTCGAACTGATGCCTGACTAAATCGAGAATCGCAATTCGGCCGCCCGGCTTCAGAATTCGAAATGCCTCGGCTACGGCACGCTCCGGATGAATCGCATGATGGAGCGACTGGCTGAAGAATGCCACATCCACTTCACCATCGCCAATGGGGACAGCTTCCAAATCGCCTAAGCGGTATTCCAGGTTACGCAAGCGGTGGGTACGCGCCAGTTTCGCTCCAAACGCCACCATTTTTTCCGAGTAATCGACGGCAATGACTTTTTTCGCGCGGCGCGCCAGCAATTGCGAAAAGGTTCCTTCGCCTGCGCCCAGGTCGGCAATCACCATGGGCGGAATCAGCCGCAATAAGACTTCGGCCAACCCTTCCCAAGACCGGCCCGGGACATACTGGCGCCCGAATTTTCCGGCCAGGGCGTCAAAATAACTTCTCATTTTGTCGCGTCGCTTACCGATAATCAGTTTGAGGGCCATCCGGTCCTGGTCGGCTTCTGGAATCTCCGAGGCGGTCTGCCGCAATACCATCAGCAGTTGACTGAGCGCCTTACCCTCGGAGCCGCGCGGAGTCTTGAGCCGATAGAAGATATTCTTGCCGGTACGGCGATCTTCCACTAAACCAGCTTGCTTGAGCTGAGAAAGATGCGTCGAGATTTGGCTCTGTCCCCGCGCCAGAATTTCTTGAAGCTCCGCTACCGATAATTCCTCCCGTTCCAGCAGCAATAGCAAGCGCACCCGGGCGGCATCGCCCAGCAAACGAAAAGATTTTAAGCTGACGGACATTCCTACTCATCAACATATCAAGATCTTTAGATATAATGAGAGCGAGGTTATTAATGGGCACAGCCACACTCAACGGAACCGCCGCCGAATACAAAGTCGCCGATATGGCACTGGCCGAATGGGGCCGCAAGGAAATTTCAATCGCCGAGCACGAGATGCCAGGCTTAATGTCGATTCGCCGCAAGTATGCAGCGGAAAAACCGCTGGCTGGCGTTCGCGTAACCGGATCGCTCCACATGACGATCCAAACCGCCGTCTTGATCGAAACGCTCGTCGAACTCGGCGCCGGCGTTCGCTGGGCGAGTTGCAATATATTTTCCACGCAGGATCACGCCGCTGCCGCTATTGCCGCCGTGGGCGTCCCGGTATTCGCCTGGAAAGGCGAGTCTCTCGAAGAATACTGGTGGTGTACCTATCAGGCAGTCAGCCATCCCGGCGGCAAAGGGCCACAGTTGGTTGTGGATGATGGCGGCGATGTTACGCTTCTCCTCCACAAAGGTTATGAACTCGAAGAAGGCAGCGATTGGGTAAACACGCCTTCTGAAAGCCACGAAGAAAAGGTCATCAAAGATCTGCTGAAGCAGGTTCACAAAGAAGATCCGAAACGCTGGCACAATCTGGCGAAAGAATGGCGCGGTGTTTCGGAAGAGACCACCACCGGCGTTCATCGCCTTTACAAGATGCAGGAACAGGGCAAGTTGCTGGTTCCCGCCATCAACGTGAACGATTCCGTTACTAAGTCTAAGTTCGATAACCTTTACGGCTGCCGTGAGTCGTTGGCCGACGGCATCAAGCGCGCCACGGATGTGATGGTGGCCGGTAAAGTGGCCGTCATCTGCGGTTACGGCGACGTGGGCAAGGGCTCGGCACACTCTCTGCGCGGCATGGGTGCCCGCGTCGTGGTTACCGAGATCGATCCAATTAACGCTCTGCAAGCCGCCATGGAAGGATTCGAAGTAACCACCATCGAAGACACTCTGGGCCGTGGGGATATCTACGTTACCACCACCGGCAACGTAGACATCATCACGCTTGAGCACATGCAGCACATGAAAGATCAGGCCATCGTCTGCAACATTGGCCACTTCGACAATGAAATCCAGATTGATCGTCTGAATACCGCCGCCGGCGTGAAGCGCACCAACATCAAGCCGCAGGTGGACATGTACACGTTCCCCGGAGGCAACAGCCTATATATGTTGGCCGAAGGACGCCTGGTAAACCTGGGTTGCGCGACCGGCCACCCCAGCTTTGTGATGAGCAACAGCTTCGCAAACCAAACCTTGGCGCAACTTGATTTATGGAAGAACAAAGACACCTACAAGGTCGGCGTTTACACGCTGCCAAAGAAACTCGATGAAGAAGTGGCGCGTCTGCACCTTGAAAAAATCGGCGTAAAGCTAACTAAGCTGACACCCAAGCAGGCAGCGTATCTCGGCGTTTCACCTGAAGGGCCGTACAAGCCGGATCACTACCGCTATTGAGATCGCCTCGTAGGGCCATTCTCCGAGACCAGTTCTCTATACAGAGAATTCAGCCGCGTGTCGCACAGTTCACGGGAAACTGGGCTAGCCTTGGCTTGTTTCTCGTCTGAATCGGATTTGAACCAAAAGGAGGGAGTCTTCGCGTCGAAAGCGGCAGTCTCGCGCATGCGAAGCTCCTCATCCTGGGCCAGACAGATTCCGAAGTGCCGCAGTATAGGACCGAAAAGAACTTCCGGCAGATCGCGATAATTAATAAATAGAACCCGGGGATCGCTCCGGGCTTGAACCGCCGCACGGAGAATTCCGACGAGCACACGGGCGCACCACTCCTCCTTAGAGAGGGCGGTGATATCGGCAGGTTCGAGTCCCAAAATCACCGGGGAAATGGCCCCTGGGATACTCAACTTTCCCGGCTTAGCCAACTGGGAAACCATCACCTCCAGTGGGTCGCGGTAGACAAAGATCCATGGCGTATCGGGGAACGCTTCGCGAATGAGCGCAAGGCTGTGGATATGCCAGGCGTCGAGTTTGATGAAGTAGTGGGTTTCCTCACCACTACGGGTTTGCCCGAGCGCGCGGACGATCAAGCGGAGCCAATCGACGTGCTCATCCTGTGAAAGTTCCTCTATCTGCCGTTTCGCTTGAATTACTTCATCGAGAGGAGGCGGTTCCGAGACCATGAGAAACCGAGGGAGGGCAGCGAGCATCTGTGAGATCAGCGTGGAACCACATCGCGACATGTGAAAGATAAAGCCCGACGGCTCCAGCGTTTGGCCGCCGGATTCGATCTCGTGCGTAACCTCGAGCGGCATCTCCCGACGGAATAACTGTGCGAATGGATTCCGCAAGGCCACCCTCACACTATTTTCAAAAAAAGGTTCGGTGAAACGCCGCGCCCCTGTGTACACCCACTCGGCGATGGGATGGCCGTCGCGAATGAAGACTCGAACCGGCGTCCATCCTACGGCAAATTTGGGAGTGTCCGCCGCTGCCACCAGACCGCAACGCATGGCTGCGCCAATGTCGCCGTCGTGGAAATCGAATCCCAGCGTGCGGCCGAGTTGCATTACTTTGTCCGCAAATTGCGCGCGGTTTTCTATCGCCTGCAGTTCTTGCTGGAGAGCGGGCTCAGTGAGAATGTAGCGGCGAAAGTCGTCCACATTTCTTGCGGGTAGCCGCGAGCGCGGTACATCCCAGTGTTCGGCGGCGCCCTGCCGGAAAAGGGCATGCACCCATTCATTGACCTCGGCGTCGATCACCAGATGAATCCGTTCAGATTGGCCACGATTATTTACGCGGTGGGGCAAATTAACGTTGATGAAATAGCTGTGGCCCTCTTCGAGCAGCAGGCGTTCACCGGCGACATAGAATTCGACGTCAAGATTGGTCTGTATGGGAACGTGAATACGGATTTCGCCATCGTCGTAGCCGAGCGCATGGTCGGAGTGCTCCCGGATGAACGATTGCGGAGCCAGGCTCAGCAGCCGGACGGACTTGAGCGGGCATTGGAACACCGAGAGCACGCGACGAAAGTAAGGACAGCGGTCGAGCAGCGGGGTATCGGTGAAGGGAGGATTGCCGGACGGGCCGGCGATGAGTTGATTGCTCTCTCCGCTAACCGAGCGGAGGGCGATACCGCTCCAGCCGCCTCCGTAATCGCGCTCGTTGTAGTGCGGCGGCCACTCGACGGCCTTGGCAGCGGCGAGGTCCGAACGGAGCAGTTCCAGGTCGAAGCGAAAAGGGAAGTGGAGTGCGGCCGGCATTCAGGAAGGCAAGCTTGGAAGTCTTAGGCTGCCTTTCATTTTGTCACGTGCGGTCAAGCGAGCCTTTTGAAATTTTTTTGCGTGGGCGGCCCAATTTTTGTAACGCCGTTTGGCTGGCCTTCACCATCCATCGAAGCCGCAAAACACGGTTATCAAAATCAGAGAGGAAAAACTGAAATGTCTCAACTGGAAGCCCAAATCGCGAACCGCGTTGCCAACAATGCGGATATGGAAGGCGCCCAAGATCTCATCGATGCTCACATCGATGCAGTCACGGGCGGCCGAATCATCATCGAGCACCTTAGTTTTACCAAGGTCGTCGAAGAATTCGCCAAATAAAACTGAACTGGAGTGATGTGCGCCTTTTCTGCCGAAACGGCCGCATCATTCCTTGTTTCGTTCTCGAATGGGAACCATGCAAAAACAAGATCTAAACATCGTTTTTAAGATTAGCGAGCGTTGCAATCTGAAATGCGACTACTGCTATTTCTTTTTTGGCGGCGATGAAACGTGGAAGAAGCATCCTCCGCTCGTCTCCCGTAAGGTGGTCGAAGATCTTGGAGCCTTCGCGGCGCGGGCGGCGCGCGATGAACAACTTAACGTCATTCAGCTTATCTTCCACGGCGGCGAGCCGTTGCTGATGAGCAAGCCGCGATTTGCCGAAATGTGTGAGACCCTCCGCGGCTACGAGAACGGTTTCAAATTTGGCTTCGCCCTCCAGACGAATGCCATATTGGTGGATGAGGGCTGGATCGATATTTTCGAGCGCTATAAAGTCACCGTCGGAGTTTCGCTGGACGGGCCTCCTGTTGTAAACGACCTGCATCGCCTTGACCTGAAAGGCCGCAGTTCTTATGAGGGAACCGTAAGTGGTCTGCGCTTGCTGCAAAAAGCTGCGGCACAGGGGAGAGTACCGGCACCGGGGTTGCTCTGCGTCATAAACGCTTTCTCCGACGGCGCTAAAGTTTATCGTCACTTCGTTGACGACTTAGGCATAAAGTACATGAGCTTCCTGACTCCCGATTACACCTGGGACTCGGTTGTGGGCGAACAGGTGATTCGCGGGGTCGAGCGATTTCTTTTGGCGGCGCTGCGCGCATGGCTATCCGACAAGAATCCAAGAATTCAAGTCCGGGTGTTCTCGGAATTGCTCGCGGCTATGGTGGATCCGCGCGCGATGGAGCTTGTTCGGAACTATCGCGACGATTACCGCAACATCATCTCCGTTTCATCGAACGGCGATCTGGGAGCCGAAGACACTTTACGCACTGTCGACCCGCGCTTTGCCTCAATGGGTTTAAATGTCGCCAGCAACGACCTGCGCGATCTTTTTGCATCGGATGCCTGGCGGGAGCAAGCCGATGCAGTGACAATCAGGCCGGATAACTGCAAGAGCTGTGACTGGTGGAACATCTGCAAAGCTGGAAAGCCCATAAATCGTTATTCGAAATCGCGAGGCTTTTCGAACCACTCGCTCTACTGCTCTGGTTTGAAAGATATCTATACGGAAATCGGGGCATTCCTGGTGCGGAACGGAACGCCTCTATCGGAACTCGCCCTTCGCATTGCCAGTTAAGAAGATTAACCATGGAGCCCACCGGAAACAAGAAAACGCTGCGATACAGCCACCAGGCATTTCGTCCCGAAGCAGTGGAAGCTTACGCCACGCGTCAAGCAGGCGAGCCCTGGGATGCGAAACATAGATTTGAAGGTTGGTTCATTGCGGGGTTAACACTCCTGGCCGGGGTTGCGCTTACCTGCATGATTGTGGGTGGTCATTAAGCTATGGCCGCCGCGTCCAGTTTTGTGGTCTCCCGGCGTCCACGCGTCCCTGTCATTATGCAAGGCGAGATTAGCGAATGCGCGCTGGCCAGTCTTGCGATGATAGCTGCCGCGTGGGGTCTTAAAGCCGATCTTGCCAGTTTCCGGGCGCGAGTTGCGGTTACTCCGCGCGGGATCAATTTGCGCACCCTGATGAATCTCGCCGCCGGAATCGGCCTTGCTCCGCGGCCGGTTCGCATCGGCCTCCAGCGCATTCACGACTTGAGGGTGCCTGCCATTCTGCACTGGAACATGGATCACTTCGTCGTACTGGAACGCGTAAAGGGCAACGTTGCCACGATTGTGGATCCGGCGCGCGGGCGCCTCCAGATGACGCTGGATTCCATGTCGCCGCACTTCACCGGGGTGGCCATCGAATTCACGCCCACCGACAGCTTTCAGCCCGGAACAATGCGTCTGTCCCGCAGCTTCCGGCGAGCCTGGTTAAACGACCGCCGCCTGCGCTCGTCCGCGCTTACAATGCTTTGGCTGACGCTGTTGTTCCAGCTCACCATTGTCGCCATGCCCTTTGCTTATCGCAGAATCATCGATCACGCGGGCGGATCGCTGGCAGATCCGCATTTC
Organism: Bryobacterales bacterium; assembly: GCA_963718465.1. Classification (GTDB taxonomy): domain Bacteria; phylum Acidobacteriota; class Terriglobia; order Bryobacterales; family Bryobacteraceae; genus Bog-105. The sequence continues at coordinate 78,954 of CAVQZK010000011.1, forward strand.
ATTTGGATCGCCTGCGGAATCGCACTGATGATGACGGTTCAAGCGGCTCGGCCTGGACAAGAGGATTGGTGATCACGCGGCTCGGAGGCATCTTTGTCCATCGTGTTTCCACTCACATCGTCGGACGCCTCTTTTCGCTGCCCGTCGCCTTTTTCCAACGGCAGATGTTAGGGGACTTATTGTCCCGCGTTCGCTCAGTCGATAACATTCGCCGCTTCGTTACCGACCAGGCCGCGCCTATGGTCACAGACCTGCTAGTCGGTTCAGTCACCGCTGTGTTGATGATTGCTTTCAGTCCGCATCTTGCCTTGATAGTTATCGCGGGCCTGACAATTGAGATAAGCGTCCGCCTGCTCGGGTTACGGAAGCAGCGGGCGCTAACTGAAGATCTGCTCGAAGCTGAAGGAAAAGAAATGTCGCGGCTGCTTGAATCCATGCGCGCGATTCAGGCCATCAAGCTGGCGGGAAGGGAGGCGCACCGGTTTGCGGTTTGGGAAAACGAATTCGTTCGTGTCCTCAATGCCAATGCCCGAGTGAGCCGCCAACGCAATGCCATTGGGGCGATCACTTCGGCTGCCGGCTCTTTGGAATGGGCCGCCGTTTTATCCGTTGGAATTTTAGGAGTGGGCTTCGCGCCGGTCAGCACGGGCGTTCTTTTCGGGTTCCTTGCTTACCGGGGCGTTTTTCGTGAGAGAGTTTCCACCATTGTGGAAAGCATCTGGTCTATGCAACTGGCGGGCGTGCATGTGCGGCGGCTTGACGATCTTATGTTGACTGAGGCCGAACCGCAAGGCGGCGGGTTGACGCGTGTCGAAGGTCCCGGCTGCCTTAAAGTGGAGAACGTCAGTTTTCGATATGCACCCACCGAGCCGCTAGTTCTGGACAACGTATCGCTGGAGTTTCCCGCTGGCGCATGCGTGGCGATTGTGGGTCCGTCGGGCAGCGGCAAATCGACTCTGGTCAAACTCATTCTGGGAATTGAAAACCCACAGGAAGGCTCCATAAAACTGGATGGCGCTTCCATTGGCGATGTCAATCGCCAGGTATGGCGGGAACGCTTTGGGACAGTGATGCAGGACGACACGCTGCTGGCCGGGTCGATTAACGAGAACATAGCCTTTTTCGACCCCAGAATCGATGTGGACAAGGTCCGGGCAGCAGCCAGAGACGCCGCTATAGACGACGAAATTAAAGCCATGCCCATGGATTATGGAACGCTGGTCGGCGATATGGGCGTGCAAATCTCAGGCGGACAAAGGCAGCGCCTTTTAATCGCCCGCGCACTATACCGGGAACCCGGTCTTATTTTGTTCGACGAAGGCACCGCCAACCTGGACGCCGTTTCCGAGCAAAAGATTTCGGAGGTGCTGGCGGCCCTCGCCCTTACGCGGATTATCGTCGCCCACCGTTCGCATCTGCTGACCGTTGCCGACATCGTTTATGAAGTTCGCGACGGGAAAGTGTCGCGCATCCGCTAGCTGCCGCGAGGTAAACAATGCAAACCATACTCCAGAGTCTTCTCTATGCCGGACGCCAATTGCGCCGTTCACCCGAATTCACCATCCTCGCGGTTGCCGGTCTCGCCCTGGGCATCGGCGCCAACACGGCCATGTTCACCGTGGTCGAGAGCGTGTTCTTGCGGCCTCTTCCTTATGCCGATCCAGACCGCCTGGTCTATGTTGCAGCCTCGGGCGGCGAATCGGCCGGCGCTATTTCCTGGCTCGATTACGTCGATATTAGAAATCAGTCGGGCTCTCTCGACAGCGTGGCGGGCTATTCGAACGATGTCGGCGTTGTTCAGAGTAATGGAGCTTCCGTCAGTATTGTCAGCTCCGAAGTAACTCCCAATCTCTTTGCCATTCTAGGCACGGAGCCGCTAATGGGGCGTACCTTCACGGAAGAAGAAGGCCGGCCCAATGGACCGCAGGCCGTGCTGATTTCAGAAGGGCTCTGGCGGCAGGTTCTGGGCGGAGATCCAGCAGTTTTGGGCCATCCGCTGCGCGTAAATGGACGTGACCGCATGATTGTGGGAGTTATGCCGCGGAGCTTTCGGTTTCCTGAGTCGGCAGGCAAGGACATCGAAAAGGGGCTGTGGCTTCCCATGCAGCCAACCTCGGAAATGCTGCAGGAACGCGGAACGGACTTTCTGACGATCCTCGGAAAATCCGGCAGAGCTAACTTGGCGCAGGTGAACGCGGAGTTGGGATTGATTGCCAAACGCATCCGCGACAACGATTCGCGCGCTGGCCGCAACCTGGCGTTCCACGCTGAGTCTTACCGCGAAACGGTAATCGGCCCGGTACGCGAGGTGTTCCTGGCTTTAGTGGCGGCTCTCGGTTTAGTATTGTTGATCGCCTGCGCCAATATCGCCAGTCTGTTGGTTGCACGTTGCCTAAGCCGTCAGCACGAGTTTGCAGTCCGGGCGGCCCTCGGCTCTGGACAGTGGCGTCTTATCGGGCAGATGATTTCCGAGGCTGGCCTTTTGAGCATGATCGGTTGCGGCTTGGGTGTTCTGCTGGCGTACTGGATTATCGAAGCAGTTCATAGCTTGCCGCCGGACACAATTCCACGGTCGGAATTGATTGAAGTCCGCTGGACAGCCGTGCTCTTTCTTGGGGGACTGGCTACTCTCACCACCTTTTTATCCGCGTTGCTGCCGGCATTGCTGATGGCCAAGGTGAACGCCCAAACGGCACTGCGCGCGGGAACCCGGAGTTTAGGCAGCAACTCCTTTAATACAACGGCCTGCAGTTGGCTCGCAGGAGGCGAAGTGGCTCTGTCGGCGCTATTGCTGATTGCCGCCGGATTGTTATTTCGGACGCTTTGGGGTTTAGAGCACGCACAGCTTGGTTTTGATGTTACGAACGTTACGTCATTCGTCGCTATGCCGGCTGACGCACAGGGTTTTGGAAATGTGATCCAAAGCGGGCCAGGCGGAGCACCGGTCTCGGTTGCGGCCACGGTTTATCGTCCGCTGCTAGAAGAGTTGCGTCACACGCCAGGTTTTCAAGGCGCGGCGCTAGTTACAGCCCCGTCGTTTTCCGGTTTCGCCTTGCAAACCAACTTTCGCATTATCGGATTTCCCAGCAAGTCCCAGAGCGGCTTTGAGGCAAGACTAGCGGCGCTAAGCGGAGGATTTGAGGAGTTAATGCGCACTCCAGTTGTGCGCGGGCGCGGCATCGCGGAGGAGGACACCGCCAACGCACCTTTTATAGCCGTGATAAACGAGACACTGGCGAGGAAGTATTTCTCCGGAAAAAATCCTCTGGGCCAACAATTGGACCTCGGAGGAGCAGACACCGGTATGCTGAAGCGCTACACCATAGCCGGCATCATCGGCGACCAGATCGATACCAGCGCTTCGCAGCCCGTGCAGCCTTTACTGATGCTGCCCTACCAGCAAATCCCGCCCGCATCGTTGTATTATTCAGCCTTGCTCAAGACCGCGATTCATTTCGTTGTGAAGAGCAGAGGCAATGCTGCCGCTGCTCCGGCCGTGCGCGCCGCATTTCGCCGCATTGCACCCGATCTCGCGGTAGACAGTTTTCAAACCATGCAAGAGGCGGTGGCTCAGAGTAACTTTAATTCGCGTCTTGGGCTTTATCTCATCGGTTCGTTCGCCGGGCTGGCGGTGTTGATGGTGATTGCGGGGCTGTATGGCGTGCTGTCGCAACTGGTAAGTCAGCGATGCAGAGAGTTCGGCCTCCGTATGGCTTTGGGCGCCACTCCTCAGGGCATAGTCAGGATAGTGTTGTTGCGGGGATCGCGCATAGTCGCCAGAGGGCTGTCGGTGGGGCTTGTTCTGTCCCTGACGACAGCCCATCTGATAGCCGGCTTTTTGTACGGAGTTAAGCCACTGGATATGAGCTCGTATGGCTTCGCGGCGGTTGCGCTGTTGACGGTTGGCATAGGCGCGTCACTTATTCCCGCGTGGCGTGCGGCTTCGTTCGAGCCTCTCAAGGCTCTCCGCGACGAATAACATTTCCGGTTGCAGTATGCTCTTACCAGGAACTGTGAATAAGATTCTGCGGGCGCTCTGGCTCATTATCTTGGCAAGCTTAGCCGGCGCTCAGCCGCTCGACTATCAAACCTACAAAGCCACCGTCGAGCCTATCTTTCTCAAGAAGCGCCCCACCCATGCGCGCTGCGTCGTTTGTCATGCCTCGGCCACCCACGCCTTTCGTTTGGAGCCGCTCGATAAGGGCGCGTCCACCTGGACTGAGGCGCAATCGCGTAAGAATTTCGAAACGGTATCGCACTTGGTAAGGCCGGGCGAACCGCTCTCGAGCCTCTTGCTGATTCAACCGCTTGCCCATTCCGCCGGCGGCGCGGAGTTTCACTCGGGAGGCCGCCAGTTCGCTTCCCAGGATGATCCCGATTGGCAGGCGATTGCGGCTTGGGTGAAAGCCGCGCATTAAGGGAGCGTCACCGTGCCATCCTTTTCGGCACTTCACCCACGGCAATTCGCGCTACTTCCTTTAACGTTTGGGTGTTCACCGCCGAAACATAATTTTCACCAGCATTCGCCACGTAAACCAGCTTGCTATCTGGCGTGAACGTCAGCCAGTCGGGCGTCGCTCCCGTTGCCACATTGCCCAACAATTTCAAATCGGGCAGCGAATAGGCAAATACACCGCTCGCCACGGAGCTATCCACCCACAACATCTTGCCGTTCGGCGATATGCCGATTCCGTGCGATGGCGCGTCGCTATGCGCGTCTCCATGCCGCGGTTCATCCGGCAACATTACCCGTTGCGTTTCTTTATGCATCTTGAAATCCACCACCGCGAAGCCGTGTACCTTCGATAGCTGTACGAACATCCGGGCAGTCGACCCGTCAGCCGCCCGCTCCAATGCAATAGGCCGCACGCCTTCATAGAACTCTATATCCCAAGCTGGCTTTAGGGCGCTCTCATCAATCACCGTAATGCTCTTGCCGACCACCGACCCAACCACCACGAATTTGCCGTCTGGCGTTACATAAACGTTATGCGCGTTGCCTTTCACCGGAATCGTTTGCACATTTTGTAGACTCCGCGCGTCAATCACGTCCACCGCGCCCGGGGCCGTCACAATGGCCGCGAATACGCGCTGCCCATCGTTCGAAATGGCGATGTTATTCGGATGCCCGCTCAACGGAATTTTCCCGAGTAAATGCCCACCCTTGGTCTCCACCACCCAAACGGAGTTATCGGCCTCGCACGTGATGTAGGCGCGCGCGCCATCGGGCGAAAACGTCACGCCATGAGCGGCTTCGATGTCTTTGATCTTCATTACTACTTTGTTCGTGGCTGGATCGATTACATCCAGATCGTCGCCAGCGCTATTCGTCTGGTAAATGCGCACCGAGCTCGCCAGCAAAGGCAATGCCCACAACAGTGCTAAACACGGCGCAATTTTCATCGTTGAAACCAATGCCGCCAGTGTATCTCGATTTCGCGCCGCCTCCCAGCCGGAGATTCAGATTCGCACCGATGTGCTGGTATTCTCCTCCGAACTTCCTCTTCATTTCTTCTCTGATCTGTAATGTCTGTGTTCGTGCCGAACCAGCGTACAACCTTCCCCTGCTGTCCTTAACTGGTTCAACCCGCGTGAGAAACGACCGAAACGCACCAGTTTGCGTCTAGACTATTTGGGGACGCACTCAGGGGAGAATTCTCGGGCCGATTCATACTAATTCCTTTTATCAGACCGTCCGCTCCGGGCCATCTCAAGTTGGGGCAAGCGCCGTTGAAATAGAAGCCGCCGATTCAATGTGCGTTGACTGTCGCCCGCACTTTGTGGATTGGTAAAGCAAAACGAAATGCGGAACCACGGCCCAATTCCGATTCCACCCAGATGCGCCCGTGATGGCGTTGAACAATCGTGCGGCAGATCGCCAGCCCAATTCCGCTGCCTTCGTAGTTGTCCGCACTGTGAAGGCGTTCGAAAAGGCCGAAGATCCGATCGGCATATCGCTTGTCGATCCCAATGCCGTTGTCGCTTACAGAAATTATCCATTCGTCCCCCACCCTGCGGCACGCCACATGAATCTCAAGGCAACGTTCGCTGCGATATTTGATCGCGTTACTCAGCAGGTTCAGGAAGACTTGCTGCAGCCGATCGCCGTCTGCTGGAATCGCGGGCAGTACCTCGCTCGTTATGCGTGCCCCACTTTCCTCCAAAGCGGTTTGCACCTCTTCGAGCGCGGCCGCTAGCACGGAATTGAGATCCGTCGTGGCCTCGATCCTCGTTTTATGATCCGCAATCGAGTACTCAAGTAAGCGGCGGATCATCTCTTTGGCTCGCTTGGCGCTCTCCAAGATGAAGCGCATTGATATTTGCGCGTCTTCATCGAGTGTGCGCCAACTTTTTCCGCGAGTAGTTCCGTAAAAAGACTCACATTTCTGAGTGGGCTTTGCAAGTCATGAGAAAGCGCATAAGCGAACCGCCTGAGTTCTTCGTTCGATTGGATCAGATCATCCGAACGTTGCGCCAGTTCCTCATTGGCTGCTTCCAAAAGCTCTTTAGCGTGCTGCAGCGACCTGTTCCGCCTCTGGAAGCTCTCAATGAGGACGCTGATCCCGATCCCAACGAAGCTGAACAACCATACGCTCGGCTGGCCTGTCAGCAGACTCACGATAGAGTCGGCAAACAGCAACTCCACGCAGCCCACGCTTAAGGCAGTGGCGAGAATACCGGGTCCAAGCCCTCCGTAGACTGCCGCGACTGCGACCGCGACTACAAACATGGTCAGGGGCGCTCGACCGTGAAAAAGCGGCCGCACTGCGATGTCCAATGCAGCCGCTATTAACACGGCGAGAACTGATATGGCGTATGCTTTGATCTTCAAAAACTGGACACTCTCACCCGTTCTGGTCTGATCCGAGGGCATCAAGGTACCCCGCGCGATTGGGGATGCCGTTATAAGTTGTGTTTCCGCTTCGCCGTGGGGGCACTTGACAAGTTACCCCACGATTCACCCTCTGTCTTCCCGGCAGAGAGAGACGGGCCTGGCGGGTTTCATACGAAGGCCGCTTGGTAATAGAAGACTTCTCACATTGTCACACCAAGGAGTACTCAACGTGTGCCATAGCCGAGGGCTGGGAGCCCCAGGGATGACTTCTATCCTTTAGGCTAGGCGGACTCGATTTTGTTGTTGACACGGAGGCGTCTTCATGATTGTATGACCACGGAGGATACATGTCCGATCTGATTGACAAGGTCAAAGAATTTTATGCGGCGTTCAGCCGTGGCGATATAAACACCATTCTCGCGAGCGTGGCCGACGATGTCAGTTGGGAGTTTGAAGCCCCATCCGAACTTTCGTCGTCAGGCATTCGCCGCTCCCGCAAAGAGGTTGCGGAATACTTCTCGGCTCTGTCAACCCAGAGCGTCGATCACCACCTGGAAATGACTGAGTTCTTTTCCACCGGCGACGCGGTGGCCGCTTTCGGGCGCTATCAAGGTACCGTCATGCCCTCTGGTATTCGTGTCGATACCCCACTGGCGCATTACTTCAAGTTCAAAGACGATAAGGTAATCCGCCACGTCCAACTGAGTAATACCGGAGCCACTCTCCAAGCCATTCGCGGTCGCGGCGCTGGCGCCAACCCATAACTCGACGGTTGTGGTCAAAATGTAAAAGCGTCGCCGGCTTACTCGACAGGCGCCTTTATTCTATTTGACGGCCAACAGGAACGGTGCTATTCTTCCTGTAGGCGGTAAAATGAAGCAAAGTCCGATGTACTTCAAGGCACTTTAGATCTCCTCGTTCTGAAAACGTTGGACACCATGGGAGCGATGCACGGCTACGGCATTGCTCAGCGCATTCAACAAATCTCTGAGGATGTTCTTCAGCTCAATCAGGGTACGCTTTATCCGGCGTTGCTGCGCCTTGAACAGCAGGGTTGGATCCAATCGAAGTGGGGCCTCTCCGAGAACAATAGGAGAGCCCGCTATTATTCGGTGACGCGTTCTGGCCGCAAACAGCTTGTCGAAGAGCGGGCGAATTGGGATCGCGTCTGGAGCGATCGCGCGCCTTTTAGAAGCCGGAGCCTGACCTATGCTCCTGCGCGTGTTTCTTTCGCGAGTTTGGAGCCTTTTTCGGCGGCGCGCGCTTGATCGCCGGCTCGAAGAAGAGTTGCGTCTCCATATCGACATGGAAGCGGAGACGAATTGTCGGCGCGGCATGAGTTCCGAAGATGCCCTAGCGGCGGCCCGGCGTTCGTTTGGGGGCGCCCAACAAATCAAAGAAATCTATCGTGAGCAAAGAGGATTACCCTTGCTTGAAGCTGCTCTGAAGGATCTGCATTATGCCCTTCGCACCATCCGCGGAAGTCCTGGTTTCAGCGTCATCGTCGTGCTCTCTCTGGCTCTGGGAATCGGCGCAAACACAGCCATCTTCACGCTCATTGATGCTGTGATGTTGCGTGCGCTGCCGGTGCGCTCGCCTGATGAACTGGTTTCCGTGGGTGACGCCGCACGCCCTACCGCGCGATGGAACGGCGGACCGATGGCAAACATCTTCTCCCATCCGCTCTATCAGCGTCTGCGCGACCAAAACCGCGTATTCAAGGCGCTTTTTGCATCCGGACAAACCGGTCATATCGATGTCAGCGTTGCGAATGGCGCGCCCGAAGAGGGTCGTGGGCGGTTGGTGTCAGGCAACTACTTTGATGTGCTCGGCCTGTCGCCGGTTCTCGGCCGCACGTTCTCGCCGGATGAAGACCGGGCGCCTGGAGTTAGCCCAGTTGTCGTCATCGGCTACGACTATTGGGTGAATCGTTTTGCTCAGAACCCCGGCGTGCTCGGAACCACGCTCAGGATCAATGGATCGCCTTTTACGGTGATCGGCGTTGGACCACCTCATTTCTCGGGCGAGGTAGTGGGAAGCCCGGCAGACATCTGGATTCCCCTTTCAATGCAGGCGCAAGTGAACCCAGGAGAGCCCAGGCTAGACAAGCGCGATACGAATTGGCTGCTGTGCATGGGACGGCTCAAGCCTGGAGTGTCTATCCAGCAGGCGCGAGCTGAGATGACGACGCTTGTACAAAACGCCCTGATCGATTATGAAGGCGCTGCTGGTTCACCCGATAAGCTGCGCGAAATTCGCGGTGAAAAGGTGGACGTACAGCCAGGGAGCAAGGGCTTTTCGTGGATACGCAAGCACGATTCTTCGCTTCTGTTCACGCTCATGGCGATGGTTGGCCTGGTGTTGCTCATTGCTTGCGCGAACGTGGCGAATCTTCTATTAGCCCGCGGGACCGCCCGTCAAAAAGAGATTTCCGTACGGCTGGCTCTGGGTGCGGGCCGCGCGCGTATCATACGGCAGTTGCTCACCGAAAGCGCCCTGCTTGCTCTCGTCGCCGGAACCGCCGGTGTGCTGTTGGCAGGCTGGGGCAGTCGAGTGTTATCGCAAATGGCCTCTGGGGGCTCGGGGCTGAATCTAATTCCCTTCGAAGTCGACGTGCATCCCGACATGACTGTGCTTGGCTTCAATGCCGGAATCTCAATTCTGACGGTCATCCTTTTCGGCCTCGTTCCGGCGTTGCGTTCAACGCGCGTCAACCTTACGCCCGCGTTGAAAGAGAATGCGCGCAGTGTGAGCCAGGGCCGCTGGCGCTTGGGCAGGCTGCTGGTAGTGGGACAGTTCGCGTTATCTACGGTGATCCTGATGGGAGCGGGGCTGTTTCTGCGCAGCATTTCCCAACTGAATTCTTTGGATGTTGGTTATTCCCGCCGCAATCTGGTGGTCTTGGCAGCCGATCTGGCCGGCAGTGGATACCCGCCACTACAACGGATACCGGTGACGCGCAGGTTGATCGAACATCTACGCTCAATACCAGGCGTGACTGGCGTAACTGTTTCCAGCAATGGTATTTTCAGCCACCTGGATTCCAACACAGAGAGTCTGCAGGCTGAAGGTTTCACTCCGCTGCGGAAGGAGGATTCCACTGCCAGCTTCGATCAAATTGGGCCGCACTATTTTCAGGTGCTTGGAGTACCTCTCATCGCAGGGCGGGAATTCGATGATCGTGATAATGCGGGAGCCTGGCACTCCCATCATCATCAACAATACGATGGCGCGGTTCTATTTCGGAAGGAGAAACCCACTCGGAAAGTATCTTCTCAACGGTGGCGATCGCTACACAGTTATCGGCGTGGTGCAGGATATGAAGGAGCGTGATTTGAAGAACAAGACCGAACGGCGATTCTATGGACCCTTATTTCAGAGCGATGACCCGATTCGGACGTTGAACTTCGAAATCAGAACGCGTAATACCTCAGCGCCAATGATTGCCGGCATTCGCCGCCAGATACAGTCCTTCGACCGCAACCTGAAAGTATCCAGTATAGAGCCGGTCAGCGTTCTTATCGACCAGGACGTCAGAGATGATCGGCTAATCGCTAAGCTCTCTGGCTTCTTCGGCATCCTGGTGCTTCTTTTAGCCGCTAACGGCCTGTACGGGGTGATTTCCTACACCACGGCGCGCCGCACAAACGAGATCGGTCTTCGCATGGCAATCGGGGCGGACAGGGGCGACGTCATCCGAATGGTGCTCGGCGAAACGTTGCTGTTGATGGGCGCAGGTCTCGCTATCGGCTTGCCCGCGGCTTTGGCGGCCGCACGGTTCATTGCCGCAACACTGGCGGGCGTGAGCCCGAGCGATCCCAGAACGCTGGCCGTGGTCAGCCTGGTAATGCTCGCTGTGGGTCTCCTCGCCGGCTTCATTCCGGCGGCGCGTGCTTCTCGCGTAGATCCCATGTCGGCGCTGCGGCAAGAATAAGGCCGCTTAACGTCTGAGGCCGCTTCAGGAGAGTCTCGGAACCCGAAGTGCGGTTAGGCCGCGATAGGCTGACGAAGAAGTGACTTCTAACCACAACCTTATCTAATCAACAATGTTGTTTTTCTGCTAATGCGCGTTTCACGCCGTCGGGGTCGTGCGCAATCACGGTCAGATAGGCGCGTGCAGGTTGATCAGGTTCGCAGCGTCCCTGTTCCCAATCCCGCAGCGTACCAATCGGAATGTGAAACCGTACTGCGAATTCTTCCTGTGTCATAGAGAGCGCCCGACGCAGTGTCTTAGTTCGCGGTACACGCCGCGCGGTACGCAGTTGGCCGGATGTCATAGGTTGCGCGTCCGGGTCGGATA
>CAVQZK010000012.1:0-35832 GCA_963718465.1 Bryobacterales bacterium
AGGTGGCCGATCTTACACAAGACTTTCGCTATGGTCTTCGCCAAGTTCGCCATTCTCCAGGATTTTTCACAATCGCAGCTTCGCTTATCGCGGTTGGAATAGCAGCCGCCACGGGGATATTCACGCTGGTTAACGCAGTTCTGCTGCGGCCGCTACCGGTGCGCGATCCGCAAACTCTGGTTCAGCTTTTTGAACAGCAATCCAAACGGCCGGCTGATCCATACTTTGATTACCGCTTTTATCGGCAGCTGGTACGGTATTCTTCAACGCTGTTCGATGTCGTGGGCCAGGTGGATACCACGCGATCAATGGGAAGCGGCGGCCATGCCGAGCGGATTCATGCCATTGCGGTTACGGAAAGCTTTTTCAGCGTTCTGAGCGTGATGCCGCTGCTGGGGCGAGTTATAGGCCCCGGCGATAACCATGTTGCGGTGCTCTCTTACGGATGCTGGTCGCGCGGCTTTGCGCGCGATCCGAAAGTTCCCGGCAAGGTGGTGCGATTACAAGGACACCCGTACACCATCATCGGCGTGATGCCGGATACGTTTACCGGCACGACGGTGGACAGCAGCCCCGATTTATGGATGCCGTTCGCCAATCTGCTTGATTTTTCCCGAACGCCGGATGCCAATCTCGACCGCTATGTGACCGAAATTATCGCTCGCCTCCGGCCCGGAATTACAACCGGACAGGCGCAGAAGGAAACGGCTGGGCTATGGGAGAGATATCTGCAGGAAGCCGCCGTTGGCAACCCCGACGACTTTCATGGGTTGAAACGAGGCAGCCTGGAGGTTCATTCAATTGCGCACGGAATATCGCCGATTCGCGAGCAGTCGCAGAGAGCTCTCGTGCTGTTGCTGTGGGGAACCGGCTTGCTGCTTCTGATGGTGTGTGCAAACGTGGGAGGGCTGCTGCTCTCGCGGGCGACTGCGCGTGAGCGGGAAACTGCCATTCGCGTAGCCTTAGGAGCAAGCCGGGGGCGAATTCTGCGGCAGTGGCTCATGGAGAGTCTTCTTCTAACACTTACAGGAGGGTGCGCGGGGATATGCATCGCGTATGCCGGAATGCCGCTGCTGATGCGGTGGATGCCGCCAGCGCACGGCATAGGATTCGATCCAGGCGAGATACGAACGTTGACGCTCCACGTTTCGATGGATGTGAGGGTTGCGGCGTTTTCGCTAGCCGTGTGCTTGCTGACAGCGGTACTCTGCGCGCTTGCTCCGGCGTGGAGATCGTCGCGCCCGGATATCAACGTGGCGCTCAAAAGCACAATCAGCGATCACCGGAACCACCTGTTTCAATCACTGTTATGCGGGTTCCAGGCAGCACTATGCACCACACTTTTGCTATCGGCCGGTTTGATGATTCGGAGTCTCGAGAACCTGCGGGCAGCGGATGCGGGTTTCGATCAGGATCATGTCACAGTATTTTCTATCGATCCGCATGTGCGGGGCTATGACAGCGAGAGAACCTGGCTGCTTCAACAGAGATTGATCAGTGAGGTGCGGAATCTGCCGGGAGTTGAGGGGGCGGCTCTGGCCGAGCGTGCTTTGATGCGGGGCATTGGGCTGGGCGCCTCAGTGGTCTTTCCCGGCCAACGCGGCGGCATCATTAATACGAGCGTAAACTCGGTGAGTCCCGATTACTTCGGAGTGATGGGTATACATCTGTTGGCGGGCCGGAATTTCAGTTCGTCCGACATGCCGAAGGACGGCGAACTGCAGAAGGTGATTGTCAACGAAGCTTTTGTCCGGAAGTTTCTGGAAGGCAAGCAGCCGATAGGAGAAAAGTTTGCTACCGGCCAGCAGTTTAGAACACCCGAGGCCGAAATTATCGGCGTGGTCAGCGACACGAAATACCGGTCATTGCGCGAGGTTCCACCGCCGATCTCTTACGCCTACAGATTTGGACCCAAGGCGTATCCCGACACGTTCATCCTGCATGTACGCAGCCACGGCGATCCGCATGCGATTATCGAGCCGGTGCGGCAATTGTTGAGGTCGATTGATCCGGAACTGCCGCTCTACCAAGTTGCGACACTAGCCGAAGAGGTAGATCATTCCTTATGGCAGGAGCGGTTATTGGTGGCGCTTACCTCCTGCTTCGGTGGGTTTGCGCTAACGCTCTCCGCGATTGGGCTATACGGAATTCTGGCGTATTTCGTCGTGCGGCGGCGGCGTGAGATAGGGCTGCGTCTGGCTCTGGGCGCGAGTTCGCAGCACGTGATGGGGCTGGTGGTCGGCCGTGTAATTCCAATATTGGGGATCGGCGTTCTGGGCGGCGCCGCTCTCTTCTGGTTGGCAAGCGTCTGGGTCCGGAGCGTCCTTTACGGCGTGCAGCCGTTCGATCCCATAAGCAGTTTCCCGGCGATTTTGTTGTTACTTGCGGTTGGGATGGGCGGAGCCGCGGGTCCGGCCCTCCGCGCGATGCGTATTAGCCCCTGGTCGGCATTGCGCGAAGATTAGCGCGCGCCAGAATCGCTTGACAATTTACGGCCTGATGCGGTATTTATGGTTACCGATATCAGAAACCGATACTAGCCATGAGCAAACCGACCGACCTGGTTCAGGGCACCCTGGATCTGCTGATTCTTAAGATCCTCATTCTGCAACCGATGCATGGCTGGGCCATAGCAGAACGTTTGAAGCAGATGTCGAAGGACATACTGCAGGTTGGCCCCGGCTCCCTTTACCCGGCTCTTCACAAGTTGGAGAAGGAGGGTTGGGTAGAAACGGAGTGGTCTGTCAATGAGGCAAAGCGCCGAGTGAAGTTTTACTCAATTACCAAGGAAGGGCGAAAGCGGCTCCAACAGGAAGCGGCCGATTGGAAGCGGTTATCGGGCGCCATTTCATCAATTGTTTTCGCGCGTTAAAACCGGAGGTTCGGGCATGCGACTCGTACGGCAATTTCGATCACGGATCAGTTGGCTATTGAGGCGTTCGAAGGCCGAGGCCGATCTGAACGACGAGTTACAGGACTACGTCGAACGTCAGACGGAACGGCGCCTTGCCGCTGGACTTTCGCCTGAGAAAGCACGCACGGAGGCTTTGCGAGACGCGGGCGGGGTAGAACAGCTTAAGGAGGAATGCCGGGATGCCGGCGGAACGCTTTGGCTTGAGAATACGCTGCAAGACATACGCTACGCCTGGCGGACGCTGAACCGGAACCGGGGATTCGCGGCGGCAGCGATCTGCACACTGGCGCTGGGCATTGGCGCAAACACTGCCATATTCGACGTAATCAGCGGAGTGCTGCTGCGCCCACTGCCTTATCCCGATCCGAACCGGTTAGTCGATGTCGAACAGACGCTACGCACGGGGGAATATTGGTCGTTTTCTTATCCGGACTACCTCGACTGCGCCCACGACAGCCATACTTTCCAAGCCATTGCCGCCTGGCGTAACCGAGGCGCTAGCCTGACCTTTCCCGGTGAACCGGCATTTCTTCGGACACGCCTAGTCTCGACGTCGTTCCTGGACGTGCTGGGTGTTCCGTTGCTGCTGGGAAGAAATTTCACGGCGGAAGAGGACCAACTGGGAGCCGCGCCCGTCGCCATCATCGACTACGCACTTTGGCGGCAGCGCTTTGGCGGAGGACGCGATGCCATTGGCGCGCGCCTGGTACTGAACAGCAAGGGCTACACGGTGATAGGGGTTTTGCCCCCCAGTTTCCGGTTCTTCGATAACCGCCCCGTTCTGACTCCCATTGGACAGAGTGAAGAAGTGGTGATGCAGCGGCGCGATTTACATTCGGGCATTCAGGCCATCGCGCGGCTCAGGCCGGGAGTTACTCTGCAGAAAGCAAACACCGAATTGAAGGTCACCGCGGATCGTTTGGCGCGGGCCTACCCGGAGGCCGACGCGAACTTTACTTTTCGCGCTATTTCATTGAAGGAGCAGATTGTCGGAGATATTGGCCGCACGCTGTTTTTGTTGGGCGGGGCGGTTGGCTTGGTACTGCTGATCGCTTGTGTAAACGTCGCGAATCTATTTCTGGCCCGATCGATTTCGCGCGAGCGGGAATTTGCGGTTCGCGTGGCTCTTGGCGCCGGGCGCTGGCGGCTCAGCCGGCAGTTGCTCACCGAAAGCCTGCTGCTTAGCTTTGCCGGCGGAATCGCGGGGTTGCTGGTGGCAGCCGGCGGGACGCGATGGGCAATTGCAAATCTTCCGCAATGGCTGCCGCGCACGGACGAAATTTCAATCGACGCGCGGGTGCTGCTTTTCACCTTGGGGGCCTCTATCCTCAGCGGGATCGCATTCGGTATGGCGCCTGCTGTCCGGCAACGCTTTGAACTGGAAACGTCGCTACGGCAGGGCGCTCGCGGCAATACTGCCGGAATGCGGCGGACTCAGGGCGTGTTCGTCATTGCCGAATTGGCATTGGCGTTCGTACTTCTGGCGGGCGCAGGATTGATGCTGCGCAGCATTATGCAACTCTGGAGCATATCTCCCGGCTTCGATCCGCACAACCTGCTCACGATGACTGCCGGCGTTTCGCCTGACGCTCTGAAGAATACCGCTCTCATCCGCAATGCCTGGCAGCAAATGTTGGATCGCGTGCGAAACACGCCCGGAGTGGAAGCGGCGGCGCTGGACGGGATTGTGCCGTTGACCGGTGACTCGCAAGCTATCCCCTACTGGACCAGCAGCGCCTTGGAACCGCCAAAAGACGCGCCGAACGCCTTTCTATTCACGCCTACGCCGGGTTATCTGGAAGCGATGAAAGTCCCTTTGCTGCTTGGGCGATTTTTCAACGAGCATGACCGGATCGGCAGCGCGCCGGTCGTTGTCATCGATGAGACGCTTGCCAAGCGATTGTTCCCAGGCAAAGATCCAGTGGGCAGCGAACTCTCGGTGCAGTTCATGGGACGGTCGCGCATTATCGGTGTCGTCGGGCCGATAAAGCACCGGACGCTCGATGAGGATACACATGCGCCGCCGCAGCCAGCTATCTATATCTCCTTTCTGCAGTTTCCCGATTCTTTTATGTCTCTCACGGCGACGGGAATGAGTTTGCTGGTCCGAACCTCCGTACCTCCGCCGTCGGTCGTGGATGCCGTTAAGAAGCGCGTCGCCGGGCCGGCACAAGATGAACCGGTACGCGACGTGGCGACGATGGAGCAAATCATTGGCGATTCCATGGCGCAGCGGCGCGGGATCGCATTCCTGTTGGCGATTTTTGCGGGCTTGGCGCTGGCGCTCTCCGCAATAGGAATCTACAGCGTGATCTCATATGCCATGAGCGGACGGGTACAAGAGATCGGAATTCGAATGGCCCTGGGAGCACAGCCGCGGCAGGTGCTCCGGTTGGTATTGCTCCAGGGAATGCGTACAATCGGCGCCGGTGTCGCGCTCGGTCTGGCAGCTTCTTTCGGAGTAACGCGGTTCCTATCGAAACTACTGTTCGGAGTTACGGCCGCCGACCCTTTGACGTTTGCCGCCGTGGTAGCGGCGCTCTGCTCGATCGCGCTATTTGCCGTGTATTTTCCGGCGCGGCGCGCCTCTTTGGTCGATCCGTCGATGGCGCTTCGGCACGAGTAGTGAGCTATACCTTTGACAACTATACTCTCATACAGTATATTTGAAGCCGGTATAGTTCGATGCTCGATCCAACGCCAGATTCGCTATTACCGCTTCCGGCGGCGGTCTTCCACATCCTGATCGCGCTAGCGGATCGGGACCGCCATGGCTACTCGATCATGCAGGATGTCGCGGCGAGGACCGGCGGTAAAGTACAATTGAGCGCCGGAACGCTGTACAGTTCTATCCGTCGCATGCTGGAGCAAGGACTGATTGAAGAATTAGCGGAAAGCCCGGACCCGTCAAGCACCGACGAGCGGCGGCGCTATTACCGCCTGACACGTTTCGGAAAGCGGGTGGCGGCGGGGGAAGTGGAGCGGTTGAGCAGCTCTGCTGCAACAGGCCCGAGCCACGGGGCTGGTGCCGAAGGTCCGAACGTGATGCGCGTCCAAGCGATCTACCGAGCGTTGCTGCACTGCTATCCCGCAGCGTTCCGGGATGAGTACGGCAATCAGATGCGTCTCATGTTTGCCGAGCAATTGAGCGCAGCGCGGCGAACGGGCGGCCTGCTCGAACAAGCCGCGCTGTGGGCGCAAGCCGCATGGGACGCATTGACTATCGCCCAAAGGAGCACTGGCACGTGATTTTTCAAGACCTGCGTTACGCACTGCGCATCATGGCCGCGAGGCCCAGCTTCGCCGCAGTCGCCGTGCTGTCGTTGGCCCTCGGCATCGGAGCCAATACCGCGATCTTCAGTCTATGGAACGGCGTGGTGCATTCGTTTCTGCCGACGGTGCATAAGCCTGAGGAACTGGCCATATTGTCCAATCCTGGCACAGCGGGCATGTGGCATGGTAGCGTCACCGGTGACCGGAATTGGCTTACGTACGCCGAGTTCGAAGAATTGCGCGACCACGCCAAAAGCTTCACAGGATTGATGGCATCGCAGAGCGGCCTCGCCAACTGGCTGGTTCGTCTCCCAAGTGGCCCGTGGGAAGGCGCGCACGAGCGTTTAGTTTCGGGCGGATATTTTCAAGTTCTCGGTGTGGGTCCGGCGATAGGCCGGGTATTCACGGCAGAGGACGACCGCGCCGCTTTGCCTCATGCAGTGATCAGCTATGACTACTGGCAGCGCCGGTTTGGCGCCAGCGCAGATGTCGTGGGGAAGACCATCGCAATCGCCACCATCCCAATGTTTTCCACGCCCGCGATTCTGCCCAAAGCCGCATTGACTATCATCGGCGTGGCGCCGCGCGGCTTTATCGGTGAAACCGCCGGGCAGCAGCCGGATCTATGGATTCCGCTGCGCATGCAGCCTGTCATTGTGCCCAGTGTGAACTGGCTGAAAGAAACGCCTCCCAGCAAAATAATGTGGCTCCATGTGTTCGGCCGTCTGAAACCTGACGTGACGCTGGCGCGGGCTGGAGCCGAGGCGAACACCATCTTCAAGACCGGCTTGGAATCGTTCTACGGCCCGGTGGCATCGGCCCAAAGCCGGCGCGAACTACTGGATCAGCGACTCAACGTTCAATCGGGCGCGCGCGGAGCTTCGGAGATACGCGCCGATTTTTCCACCTCGCTCACGGCCATGTTGGCGGCGGTTGGTTTGCTCCTGTTGATCGCCTGCGCGAATCTGGCGAACCTGCAGCTGGCGCGCGGCGCGGCGCGAAAACCGGAGATGGCGTTAAGACTCTCGCTGGGCGCCAGCCGCGGACGGCTCATCCGGCAGTTGATCACAGAAAGTTTGGTTCTGGCCATTATGGGCGGGCTGGCCGGTTTCGCCGTTGCGTATTTTCTGCATGGCGCCCTGGTGCGGATGATTGCCCAGGCAGACGAGCATTTCCGGATGAGTTTCACACTCAACCCGCTCATGCTGGCTTTTACTCTGACGATAACGCTGGCAGCAGCCGTGCTATTCGGTCTCCTGCCAGCTTGGCAAGCCACGAAAACCGATGCCGGAACCGGCCTTAAGGAACAGAGCCGCGGCGCCATAGGCGGGATGGGACGGATGCACTGGGGCCGGTCGCTAGTAAGTCTGCAACTGGCGCTGTCCGTTCCGCTGCTGTTCGGCGCCGGCTTGCTCGCGCGGAGCGTCTATAATTTGCAACACCTCGACCTCGGCTATCCCGCTGGACATCTGCTGCTCGTGAGGATCGATTTGCCCGAAAGCACCTATGCAAATGCCCGCCGCGGCCGCTTGCTTCGTGAACTGCTCGAACAGCTCCGGGGGATTCCCGGCGTGCGAGCGGCAAGCTTTTCAAAACTCGGCGTGTTCAGCGGCGGGGATTCTAATTCCGGAATCGAAGTGGAAGGTTTCGTGCCCAAAAAAGACAGTGATCGCGAGTCTGCCTTGGATCGGGTGGGGCCCGGCTATTTTTCGACATTGGGCGTTCCCATTATTTTGGGACGCGAGATCCTGGAGCGCGATCAGGACGGCGCTCCTAAGATTTGCGTGATCAATCAGGCATTTGCCGAACGCTTCTTCGCTGGACGGAATCCCATCGGAATGCGTATTACAGAGATTGGCGTAGCGGCGGAGCGAACGGCGTATCAGGTAGTGGGCGTGGCCAAAAACGCGCGTACCCAGAGTCTGCGGGGCGAAGTGGAGCCGCGTTACTTTAAAGCGGAAGAGCAAGATCTATCCTCCGCCGTCAGCGCGACTTTCTTGATCCGTACCGCTGCCGGAACTGCCCCGGTACTGACGGCGGTGCGGCAGGCATTCCGGCGCGTGGACGCTACGCTGCCAATTGGTTCCGCTCATTCAATTGAAGAACAGATGGCTCCCTTGACGGCGCAGGATAGGAGTACCGCACAGCTCGCCGTGGTGTTTGGGAGCGTTGCCCTTGCGCTTGCCGCCATTGGTCTATATGGCGTTCTCGCTTATGGCATCGCACGGCGCACGGGCGAAATTGCGGTACGGATTGCGCTGGGCGCTCAACCTGCGCGCGTCATCGCGATGATCCTCCGCGAGACCAGCGGACTCGTCATCGCCGGACTGGTAGTGGGCGCGGGCCTCGCCTACGCCGCTTCGCGCTTGATCGATAGCCGGCTTTACGGCGTCGCTCCGCAAGATCCACTCACGCTGGCATTAGCAACCATGCTGCTTTTGCTGGTGGTGTTCAGTGCGACTTATCTGCCCGCGCGGAGAGCGTCCAAGCTGGACCCGATGACGGCTCTGCGCCAGGAATAGGACTTTCCGGCGGCCGTTTCTCTCCTTGACATTCTACATATCTTGGCGGTATATGTAGAAAGACCCAGAGAGAACGATCCGTGCCAACCGAAAAATCAGACCTGCTGCAAGGTACCCTGGACATGCTCATCCTGAAAATAGTCGCTCTGGGATCGGTGCATGGATACGGGATCTCGCAACGGATCCGGCAGATTTCGAAGGACGTTTTGCAGGTGCAGCAAGGTTCGTTGTACCCCGCTCTGCACCGGCTTGAGAAGCGCGGATGGTTGGAAGCCCAGTGGGGCGAATCGGATAACGGGAGGCAGGCGAAGTTTTACAAGCTGTCTGCCAAAGGACGGAGGCAGCTGGCCGCCGAAGAATCGAACTGGGACCGCTTGTCCGATGCGGTGCGGCTCATTATGCAAACGGCGCTATAGGAGCAGCGTACGTGGCTTGGTTTTTCCAACGAAGACGACCTGTTGAAACAGAGCTCGATTCCGAACTGCGCTTCCATATCGATAAGCTTGTGGAGGAGAAAACAGCCGCCGGGCTTACGCCGGAACAAGCGCGGCGGGAAGCCATGCTGGAATTCGGCGGCCGTGAGCAGCTTAAAGAGGAACTCCGCGACGTACACCGGATGGCCACGCTTGAAAATACCGTCTCGAATATAAAGTCGGGTATACGCCTGATACGCTCCTCGGTGCCGGTCATCTCCGCCCGTCGCGATCAATACGGGTCTCAGATGCGGCGACATGCTCGATCTGAAAATGGAAGGAAGTGGATATCGACGAAAGAAGACTATCGCTCATCATGGGCAAGACACGCCGCAGACTGGAGTGCCGCTGAACGACACGGCAGCAGCGATCCTCATAGGGAAGGAAGCGGTGAAACACGGGCCAATGTGTTTTCTACAACCCGGCAACGGGTAACCGATTTCTCAATCTGAAGGTGGGCTTCAAGGCAATCCTGAAACGCGTCGGTCTGACCGGCATCACGTGGCACACACTCCGGCATACGTTCGCTTCACGCCTGACGCGATCCGGCGTTGACCTCGTAACCGTGAAGGAACTCCTGGGGCATTCCACAATCAACACGACCATGCGGTACGCGCACTCGAATCACGAGACGAAGGCGCGTGCGGTGGCGAAGCTGCCAACCAGTGACAAAGTAGTGACACAGGTGCAAAGGAAGGTAAAAGCGCCAAAAGTGGCATGGATGATGGAATCAGGTAAGATAGAAGACGGAGGAATGGCAGAGCGGTTGAATGCGCCGGTCTTGAAAACCGTTGAACCCGGAAGGGTTCTCGGGGGTTCGAATCCCTCTTCCTCCGCCAGTTTAATGTCTTTAAAATCAAATAGATAGCTGAAAATTGTACGCTAAAGTAGCGACAATACCTTTTCAAATGTTACTCCCATCCGTTTTCGGAGATTGCCGAAGTAGTCTGCGATTCATTGACTTGCCCCGGATCCAGTCTTTCGGCGGCGTGCAAGTGCCGTCCTTCGGATCGAGAACATTCCAGGTCGCAGCGTTGATGAGTATACCGACCTGATTCCTGGAAGACGTTGCCTCCTTCGCTTCCGCGGCAGTTTTTGATGTTTTGGCATCAACGTCGTCTTTTGTTTCGCTCACTGCGAGCCAATGTGTCCCTGCCATCAGTGTTGCCGAATATGGCTCGACGTCAGTTTTCAATATATTGGCGAGAGAGTGAAGGGCCTTTTGTGTCCCAGACTCGATTTCCATCTGCCAGGCGAAAATGCGCATGGTCGACGGTTCTCCGTTTCCCTGTTCCGATCGACGGCTCAAGGTTCCACGTCGATCCAGGCGTCCCAGCCGTTGAAGCAACGACGCGAAGTCGCATAAAATGACATCGGCATCGGCATCAAGTTCCGATCTCCGCTGCCGCCGTGCCGATGAGGAAGAAGCTCTCTGCGTTCGCGCCTTCGGTGGAAGCTGATCTTTCAGAAAGGAAGACCGTGAATGCGTGCTGTTTGGTGAGGCGTTCCCGCTCATAGCCCCGAATGCGTCCCGTGATTTTGCAAATCCCACTTTGGGAGACGCCTTTTTTCCTGAGCCCGGCAGCTATGTTATCCGCGATCGCGACCTCCTCGCGCACAAAGACCGCCGCTCGCATGCCCTTGCAGTTTGCGGCGGCTTCAATGACAGCTTTGGCGAGAATCTCTTTCGGCTTATCGCCCTTGTTCGGTTTGTCGAGCCATTGGATCTGGACGCGGCGTGAACCGAACGCCAGCATGCGGTCGGCGATTGCCGCATCGGTTTCTTCCTCGGGCTTCAGTTTGAAGGGCTCCCCCGCAGATGGGTGAGGCAAGCCGGTGTGGCTGAAAGCTCGGCGACCCAGAAGGGGAGACGGGGGGAATAATGTTAAAAGGTGGTGGTAGACCTTCCGTCGCGGCGGAACGCCGCTCACGCAGTTGTCCCAACGTAAGCACGAACGCGAGAACCAGATGCGCTTCGTCCATGGCCACCCAGGAATTCACGCCGAGCAAACCGGCCTGCAATCCCGATCCGGCACAATCTGACCGCGCAATTCGATGGCATGGAAAAATTCATTTGCTTCACCATTGAGTTTTTTTCGTAAATCGTCCCGAACGGCTTCCAGTGCGGCCGACTCGTTCGAAATCAGTCTCGTCCGCACCAAGCCAGCGCGAGCAGCCAAATAACTACTAATTCCGTTTTGCCGGTGCCTGTGGGCAAGTCCACAAAGGATGGGGGCTTGCCGTCGATGATCTCGGCAAACATCCGCTCCATCCACTTCATCGGTGCGTACGGCGCACGACGGACCTCGTATCTTTGGGTGAGGAAATCTGCGGGACTCACGTCTTTTGAAGAATCACGATTTGATGAGCGCAGCGCGCGCGGCATGGGACTGGGACAGACGCTAGTGGATGAGTGTCTCGCTTCGCGCGCATCGCTGGATATAAGAAAGTTGTGTTGTGGACACAAAGCATTCTACTTGCGGCTCACCGGATTTATGAAAGATCCGGGTTCCATCTGGTTAAGGAGGAACCGCACCATAGTTTCGGAAAGATCTTATCGGGCAGACGTGGGAATTGGAGATCGGCTAATCAGCTGTAGCCGGCGCACTGTAGAACAGGGAGGCGAGGATACTTGGCGAAGCGGCTGTCCTGGTCGGAGAGAAGACAACGATAAAAGGAGGAGCCGCGGTCGGAAACAACGGTTTTAGAATGCCTACAGATCGCGCACAAGCCAACATGGGGTACAGGGAGGACGTCGGTAAAGACGAAGGCATCTCGCTCAACGGTGGGTCCGAGTTCGATGGGGATGGGATGGGAGAAGACGGGCGCACTGTAGACGAAGGAGTGGAACTCGCCATTTTCGCCACAGGGATCGGCGGAGGCCGGCAGGGCTTCAATGAACGATGCATCGAAGTCGCGGCCGGCAAAAGAGCGATCGAGCTTGGTTGGATCGAGGCAAGTGATTTTCGCTTTTATTCCGGATTGGATCATTTGGCTGGCGAGGGTCGCGGTGGGAAGATGCCAAAGAGGGAAAAGGGGGTTGAGCGAAGTAGGACCGAGCTGGCGTTCGCGATAAGCACGGACATCTTCGAGAAATAGATCGCCGAACGCGACCTCGGTCACATGTTGATCGGCAGCGCGCAGCCAGATGACGGACATCAGCTGCTCATATTGGTCGTTTGAGCAAGGCAAGGGAAGTTCAACAGACCACAATGGCAGGCCGGTGCGTTCGGCTTGCGCTTCGACCAGCTCGCGGCGGACGGCATGCATGGCTACGCGATCGAACGATTCGTTGAATGACGTGAGCAGCGCGACGACTTGGACGCCGGAGGTTTGGCGAAGAACATGAAGGGTGTGGGCGCTGTCTTTGCCGCTGCTCCAGGATAGGATGACACGTCGCATGAGAGAGTAGATCCAGCGTCAGTGGCTGAAATGTACGCCGCGTCCAAGAACAATAATGTAAGAGGCTCCCAGCACGCCAGCCGCAATCCACCATGCAGGCTGCCGGCGAACCCACAACACGTGCTCCGGCAGCTTATTCGAGAGGAAACTGTCCGCCCACATCAACCCTGACGACCCGCCGAATGCCGCCGGTACCGTCGAGAGAAACAAGAGCTTTAGCCCTAGCGGATCGAGCATACCCGCGGCACAACTGAAGATGCCCTGCGGTTAAATACGGCAGCCGCCCCACCGTGTTGTAGGCAGACCTCCGTGCGCAAAATGGCCGGACCGAGATGGCAAGCAGCCATACGACAAACACGTATAACACCGCTCCCAGAGCCGTCATCACAGTTCGCAATGCTGCCTGATGGGGCAAACCGCGAATCACCTCCTGCCAATCTCCGAAACCAAAGATTCCGGAGAAAACGAAGTAGCCCGCGCCGGGAAGAAGATTCAGCGACGCCAAAATCCACAAAAAATAACGGAGATTCGCCCGGTTGCCGACAGCCCAGAGCCGCCCACAAACAGATCGCGCCTATGAAAAGATTCACCAAAGTTCCACTGGCTTCGACCCAATGGTCCGGGTGCAAGGCCGACAAGTGATTACTCGTTAGCTCTGTCGGAATGTCCCCACGCATCCAGGCGACTACGCCGTGGCCCAACCCCTCATGCAGCAAGGTTGCCGCCGCGGAGGCGATTACAGCCATGCTGACAATCGTCGCCCTGCTATGTCGTTCGGTCAACGCATCCATCGGTCGATGTTCTCAAAAACAAAATCGTCGTCGCGAAGCTCCGCGTAAATACGACAAACGCGATCGATCTCGGCGCTCTGCCCGGGAGACAACTCCTCGTTAGGATCCAGACACCATCTTCCGCCAAGCAGCCCTTGCCGGTACAAAATCTCATGAATGCCGGGAATACATCCATGAAAATGATGCGACGGGTCAAACAGCGCTGCATTAGCGTCGGTCACTTGATGCGCCAGTACGAAGAACTCGGGCGAAACTGTCCCGGAGGCGATGACTTGCTTCACCTTATCCAGAAGGCGAACTGCGTTTCTGGTCCACACAGCCCAATGCCCCAGCAGCCCACCCACGATCCGCACGTGCTCGCCACCCAGTTCAAAGCTGCTGAGAAGGTCGAATACAATATTATCGTCGTTACCTGTGTACAAGGCAATTTCTTTGGCGCGCCCCGATTCTGAAACCGCGCGCACCACGTCCAGCGTCTGATACCGGTTAAATGGCGCAATCTTGATGGCAATCACGTTGGAGATCTCGGCAAACTCCCGCCAGAACTCATAAGGGAGTAACCGCCCTCCGACGCTGGGTTGCAGGTAGAATCCTATTACCGGAAGAATCGATGCAATCCGTCTGGCGTGTTCTAGTAGTTCACTTACCTGGGCGTCGCGAAGCGCCCCCATGCTCAGCAGCGCTGCGTCATACCCCAGGCTTGCCGCAAGCTCTGCCTCCCCCACCGCCTGCGCAGTTGTGCCACAGACTCCCGCAATTTTTACAACGTCATGCTCACGCATTTCTTCCGCGGCCAGCTCTAGGACGGGTCGAAAGAGACCGATGCCGGGTTCCCGAATAGCGAACTGGGTGGTATGAACCGCCACCGCAATTCCTCCCGCGCCTGCCGCCAGATAGTAGCGCGTAAGAGCTCGCTGCCGCCGTTCATCCAGTTTCCGGTTTTCTGTCAAGGCCAGGGGATGAGCCGGAATCACGAGTCCCTGCCGCAGTTTCGCCGCCGCCTCCATCAGAACTTGCCGTCCTGAACCTCAAAGTGGGTCGGCTTGTTTAGCGTCGGCCCGCCGCGCATAATCCAGCGGGCGGTCCATTCAATGATTTGCCCGGCTGTAACGGAAGGATAGCCGAACATCCGATGCGCCTTGGCCGCGTTGCTCAACAGTGCCATGCCGGTTTCCTCACCATCAATCAGCGCGCTGACGCCGAAAATCTCCGCAAAGCATTCGGCAATGTATCTCACGGAAAGCGTTTCCGGTCCCGCCACATTCAAGATATTCGGCGGTGTAGCACAATGCGCCAGCGATCGCAGGCAGATGGAATTCGCATCTCCTTGCCAGACCACATTCACTAATCCCATACGCGCATTTACCGGACGGCGCTCAAAAACGGCTAATCCGATATCCAGAAGTACGCCGTAGCGAAGTTCGACCGCGTAATTGAGTCTCAGAATGGAAACGGGGGTGCCCCAGCGGCTTGACCCGTATTCGAACATGCGCTCCCTTCCCAGGGCTGACTGCGCGTACTCGCCAACCGGCTCGGGAGCAAGCGATTCCACAGCCCCTCCTTGCGCAACCGGCCGCAATGCGTAAACGTTTCCAGTGGAAAATGCCGCAATGCGCGAGTTCCGGTAGCGTTCAGCAACCCGGCCCGGAAGATAAGTGTTCATGGCCCACGTGAGATGTGCGGAACCCGTTGTCCCAAACTTTCGCGCCGCCATAAAGATGACGTTCTCCGCCTCAGGCAGTGCCTCCAGAGCGCTCGGTTCGAGCAAATCGCTGGTTATCGTTTCAATGCCTGCGTCTTGGAGTTGCTGGATGAGATTCCGATTGCTGAAGCGGGCCACGGCGATAACGCGTTTCTGCGCGCCGGCTTGGTCGGCTGCGCGCCGGGCTCGGCGCACCAAACTCGGCCCCATCTTTCCTCCCGCCCCCAATACCAGCAAGTCGCCTTTCAAGGAACCGATGGCCGCAACGTCGGCTCCTGTAGGCCGTGAGAGCAGTTCTTCCAGGTATTCCTCGGTGTTTACCGTTTCGTCCGTCATTTACCCGAATTCGAAGCCCGCAATAGCATAGATCGTCTGTTCATCCCCGCGACTAGACGCGCCGCGAAACATGCGGACGAGCCTCCGTTCAATTCGAAAGCCGAGACTCGTAGCCAGCGAAACGGCGTTGATATTCGAAGGAAGGAGATCCCATAACCAGGGACCGTCCTCCTGGGCAAGTGTTGTGATAATCAGCCGCTTCGCTCGGTCCAGCGAGCCTGCGACGCACGGTCCCAGATAAGCTGCACGCAGACCATCGCGGTGCATCACAAATCCTTTTCCGTCGCCCAGTGGACGAGTCCGAAGAGCAAGACTATCTAATAAAAGACGACGATTTGCAGCGTAGGCGCTCGAATCCAAACTCCCTATCTCAGTTTCGGCTTCGCAAGCCGCGGCTATCCCGCCGCTGCCCGACCATCGTTGAACCTCTTGCTCCACGATGAAACCCAAAGACTCGTACAGCGGCCGACCTTGCTCCGTGGCATCCAGCTTTACCGTTTGAACTCCTTTTGCATCGGCTTCAGCCAGCGCGCGCTTCACTAGCGCCTTGGCAAATCCGCGGCGTTGAAATTCGCGTTTGGTAAGCACCATGCCCAGCCACGCCAATCGCCGCCCGTAGCAGACGAGCGTAGCTGTTGCGGCCAGTTGGCCCTCGCAATCCATCCCGAAACCTGAGGCGGATTCGAGATTAAGGATCGTCCTCCAATCCGCCGCCACTTGGTTCCAACCGGCTTGCGAGGAAAGTTCAAGCGCCTGTGGGATGTCGTCTGCAGTCAATGGCCGGATTAACGGCAAAGACACCAATTTTAGAAATCGATACGCGCGTCCAGCTGCATAGTGCGGCTCGCTCCGCGTTCCAGCAACTGACCGAAAGAGGAGTCACCGACCGTCGTGTCCGCAAACTGAGCGTATGTCCGCTTGAACGGGTTTTGCATGGTCATCCCCAATTTGAAACTAGCTTTCTCATGCAAGAATGGGAACGCCTTAGACATGCGAAATGTCTCGCTCACGGTCATCGGCCCTCTTATATTCAAGTTCCTTGGAGCAGTACCAACACGCAAGGGAACGCCGTTTCCGCTCAAAGGCTGCACGGCGAATGCGGCTGGATTCAGCCATTGCGCGGGAACGCTGTCATCAAGCTTGAGAGACGAAATGTCTCCCATCGTCATAGGCACGCCGCTGACTACATCGGGCCGAACAGCACCAAATCCGGCTGGGGTGTTGTAGCCGGTGTAATTAATTGCGACGGGAAAGCCAGACGCATAGTTATGTATTCCCGATAGCTGCCATCCGCCGACAATGTAGTTCGCCCAGTGGAGGTCAAATTTCCTGCCGGCGCCGACTGGCAAATCGTATGTCCACGTGAGTTTGAAATTTTGAGGTTGGTTAAAACTCGCCACGGTGTACTCGAGTTTACGGTTGAAGAAGTCTTGAGGAACGCCATACCCCACGGTGCCGCCGTTGCTGTCCTGATACCCCATCGTTTTCGACCAAGTGTAGGCCGCTAGGAAGCCGAGACCTTGGGTTAAATGCTTGGTAACCGTCAGTTGCAGCGAATTGTAATTCGAACTGGTGTTATAGGCATAGTAATTGTTGATGTTGTAATACTGCGGATAGGGCAGAATGGCTTGCGCGACCGTATTGGTGGTTGGGAACCCGGCGTAGGGAATGTACTGCGGATGTTTCGATACTGGATCGAGCAGGGTATCTCCCAGAGCCAAGGTGGAGGCGGGCGATACGTCCACCTCGTTGAAGCCCCATACGCGTGTGCCATGGTTCCCCACAAAGGCGGCTTCTACTATAGTCGACAGCGGCAACAGATATTGAATCGTGAAGTTGTAGTTTTGAACGTAGCCGGGCCTGTTAGCGTCCGGTGAGACTGTCTGGTTTGCATTGAAATTGGCGTCGCCTGGGTTCTTGTCCGGCAAAGCATAGCCGAGGCTCGGAAACGGCTGGCTCATATACATAGCTGGATCAAGCGCGAATCCTGTGGGGCTGCTGCCCGCTGGAACGTTGATAGTTGCGTTGTATCCGGTTGTGAATCCTCCGTAGCCCCAATTGTTCGTGGTCGGCGGCGTGTTCATCATCGCGTATCCCACGCGAACCACCATCTTGTTGTTGACCTGATAGGCGATTCCCAGGCGTGGCCCGATCTCGCCCCAATAGGTGGTTGTCGGGCGGTTCTTGAAAGTAATCACGCCGTTCAAGTTGCCTGCCGCCGGATCAGGCTGCGAGAGATCAATGTACGACATGCGGTTCGTCCGTTCGTAAAACGGTGTAATCACTTCCCACCTGAAGCCGGCATTTATCGTCAACTTGGGCGTAACCTTGAAATCGTCCTGAATCCACATGGCATGATACGGTCCTCTGAACCCATCGCTAAGTCCCGCCACGTTGTTGCTAGCGCTGTTCACCGCACCTAGAAGGAAGCTGGCGAACGCATTCCCGGTGTCGCTGGTAAACCCGGGAAGCGCCGTCTGGTTTGGACTGAACTTGAAGATACCCGAACCGGAATAATTCTCTTCGTTGTAGAAGTACCTGGTGTACTGGTATCCGAAGTGGAGCGTATGTTTGCCCCAGGCCTTCGTCATTTCGTCTTTGAGCACTTCGCTTCCATTTGCGCTCGCGCCGTACCCGCCAGTACCAATTTGGCCGATCGTTCCGCCTTGCCAGTTTAGTCCGCTGAAAAGGAAGTTCGGGAAAGCCGTTGCCGAAGTATTTTGGATTCCGATTTTCGATGCCCAATCCTGACCGACCGTATAGAGCGGCGCCCCGTTCTGGTTTAAGAATCGGTTATAACCCAAAGCAAAGTTGTTGACCAAAGTGGGCGTAATGGTAGATGTAAAGTTAAAGCGGCCCATCTCGCTAGGGGTGAGTTGGTCCTGCCAAGCCGTGGTTGGCGGCCCGGGCACAGGCAGATACGAATTACCGGTACCCGTGTTGTTGCGCTCACGGTAACCCTGATTGTAGTAAAAAGAAACCCGGTGCTTATCTGTAATGATTTGGTCAACTTTAATCGCAATAATGTGTTCGTCGAAGAATGGCTGTCCTGAACTGAGCTCCGGTGTATTCAATATCATCGAGTTCAGCGTGGGATTAACCAAGCCGACCTTGAGAATGGCGGCTGCCACCGGATCGATTCTACTGGCAGGAATCATATTTCCCGGAAAAATGTTGCGGATGACGTTCCCACCCGGGCCAGTGGCAGTTGTCTTGGGATCGTAAATCGAACCGAACACCACCGGTCGGCCAAGCGCGTCCGTGCCGACGACAGACCCAGCTTGAGGCTGTCCCGAGTAAGCCGGATTCAGCATTTGGGAGAAATCTCCCGTCCGGTATGCGAGTGGAGAAAGCGTCGTGAAGCTAGTTACGTTTTCCTGGTTTCTCTTATCGTGTTCGAAGTTGGAGAACCAGAATGTCCGGTTTCGCCCGTTGTAAAGTTTGGGGATAATCACCGGCCCCCCAGCGGCGTAGCCCCAGTTGTTGTCGCGATATCGCGCCGTGGGCAACCCATTTTGCCCAAGCGCGACAGCATTGAAAGCTTCGTTTTGCAGGTAATAAAAAGCCGCGCCGTGCAGCTCATTCGTGCCGGACTTAATGCTGTAATTCGCAACCGCTGTCTGGCCGCCGTTATATTGAGCGCTAACCGCGCCTGTCTGCAGTTTGAAGTCGCCAATAGCATCGATCGACGGGCTCATTTCGTTGTTATTGCCGCCCGACAAGTCAGCACGGCCCAGAGCAATTCCGTCAATCAAAATCTCGTGCGAGTATTGCTGACCGCCATTAATAGAACCTTGGAAAGTGCTGCCCGTTGTGCCCGGAAGGCTATCGAAGATGAATTCCTGGATTTGGCGCTGTCCGTCACTGGTGACAATGGGCCATGCCTTGAACTCCGCTGGATTGATATAGTGTCCCATTTCCGCGGTACCCGCTTCCAGCAGCGGTGGCGTAGCGCTCACCGTCACGTTTTCGGAGATCTTGCCGACCTCCATGTTGATATTGACGGTAAGCGTTTGCGCTGCGCGGAGAATGACGTTCTCGGCGGTAGCCGTGCGGAAGCCCGGCATGGTGACGCGAAGGGTGTACGTTCCTTCTTGCAAATAAGGCAACGTGTAAGCGCCTGCGGAGGTCGTGGTAGTCTTGCTCTCTTCTTGGTTATCGGCGTTTGTGGCCACCACCACTGCGCCGGGAACAATCCCGCCGCTCGAATCCAAAACCGTGCCGTTGAGTGTGCCTACGGCTTGGCCCCAGGCATTAGTCAGACCTATGGTAAGAAGCCCTACCACGGCCAGGAAAGAAAATAATCGACGAGACACTGTACCTCACCTCTAAGCTTCTTAAGGCAAACGCCCGAGCTACTAGATTGGTGTTAGGTATATCACACTGATACCAAGGTGTCAACGGTGGCAAACTGGTCTTTCATGGTCATGGCCCTGGTACCGGCACTTTGGGTTGCCACCATCTCGTTTGTGGCCTTGTCATTCGCCGATCCGCAGTTTGTGGCGGATGCCGCGCGGGAAAGCAGCCGGGCCAACGCGCTCGTCGAAGCCGGTAAGCCGGAACAAGCCATTCCCATCTATCAGGAACTGGCGGTCGCCTTTCCGAATGAGTCTTCGTTCAAAATCAATTTGGCCATCGCGCTGTTTAAGGCCGGTCGCTATCGCGCCACCATCGAGGAGTGTAATGCCCTATTGAAAAGGCAGCCGGATCTGTTCCCAGCGTGGTTGTTTCTGGGCGCTAGCCGCCTGAAGCTCGGTGATGCCTCCACTGCGGAAGGGCCGCTGCGAAAGGCTCTGGCTATACGCGGGGACGACCCGAACGCTCGCATCATGCTCGCCGATGCCCTTCTCGCACAGCAGCATTGGGCGGAAGCCGCCAATCAGTATGAAATCTCCGCGCGGGCGCTGCCCGATTCTCCCCGCCTTTGGTACGGCCTGAACCGCAGTTATGAATCCTTGGCCGGCGAGTCATTGAAGCGAATCGAGGAGGTTGCGCCAACGTCGGCCGAAGCCTTCGCGCTCTCCGCAGAATTCGAACTCGACCAAGGCCAGCTTGCAACGGCATTTCAACATTTCCGTCAGGCGCTTACTCTACAGCCTTCGTTCCGCGGCATTCACGCTCAGGTGGCGGGAATCTATGAAACCACCGGGCACCCGGATTGGGCGTCAAATGAGCGGGCGAAAGATCCTCGCGATTATCCCTGTATCGCAAATTCGCTCGAATGTGAATTCGTGGCTGGCCGCCTTCGGGAGGTCGCTTCCGCTAAAGCTGATTCGCCCGAGGCCGTCTATTGGCAAGCGAATGCGTTTCTGGTTCTTTCACGTGAGGCTTACACCCGCCTCCAGGAATTGCCGCCATCGAAGGAAAGATTTGAAGTCATCGCTATCACGGAGGAGAAGCGCGGACGATATCCCGAGGCGGCTGCCGCATGGAAGGAAGCGCTGCAATCGGAGCCAGCTGATATGGAGCTTCAACGGCGCCTCGCCCTCGCCCTCTGTCACGCCAACGACTGCGTTTCCGCCCTTCCCCTCCTCAAACAGCAACTCGCTCTCGAGCCGGCCTCCGTTGAGTTGAATTACCTCTGCGGGCTCGCCCTCAACAGTACTCGGAATCCTGCGGAGGCATTACCCTATTTGCAGAACGCCGTCCGGCTCGACGGCACATTCCTGCCGGCTCGCGCCGCATTGGGCGAGGCTTATCTCGAAGCAGGCAAGCCGGACCAAGCGATTCCACACCTTAAAGCGGCCGTTTCCGACGACGAAAATGGCAGCCGCCGCTACCAACTCGCTCGGGCGTATCAGGCCGCTGGAATGCGCGATCAATCCCTCGCAACTCTCCGCGAATTTCGAGCCATTATGCACCGCACAAGTGCGGAACCGGCGCCATCCATCACACCGCCTTGATTCGTCTACTTCTCCGATGCCTCCCGAACCGCCAGAACCTGATTCGTGCTCACGCCCTTCACTATCTGCTTGGTTCCGCTCGGCCATACTATCCCCACGTCCACCTGCTTCGCCTTGCCGGTTCCGAAATGGACAGGCGTATGGCTCGACGAAGCATACCCAACTGCTGAGGTCATATCGTTATGCTGTCTGCCGATTCTCAGCCGCGCCCCAATTCCGTCCCGATTGCTTCTGGTGCCGGTGAGTTTCACATCAATCCATGTGTTGTCATCCGGACTGACGTTCTCCCATAGCTCCGCGCGCTCGCCTATCAGGCTGACGGCTGCGTCGATTTTGCCGTCGTTGTTGAAATCGGCAAAGGCGGCGCCTCGGTGTGCTCCCGGAACCTGGAACTCATCCCCTGCCCCGGCCGAGAAATCCTGAAAAGTACCATCTCCAGCATTCGCAAAAACTGCATTCGGCAAGCGGTATTGTGTCGCCTCAAATGCCTCAACCGTGTCGTTCACGTGCGAGCCGGAGACGAACAGATCCTTCCAGCCGTCGTTGTTCAGGTCGGTAAAAGCGACACTCCAGCCGCTGCGCTTGTTGGTCAGAAGACCCATACCGCTTTTGTACGTGGCATCGCGGAACCATCCTTTACCCTCGTTGTGGAACAACGGAAAAGTTTCCCCGGCCAAAGCGGCGATGGTTATGTCCGGCAGGCCATCGTTATCGTAATCCCGAAAATCCGTCCCCATCCCCGAAACATCTTTGCCATGGTCCGGAAGCGCCACGCCCGCATCCAACGCCGCCTCCTCAAATTTTCCATTGCCGAGGTTATGAAACAGGAAGTTTGGCGCTTTATCGTTCGTCACGAACACGTCGGGAAGGCCGTCTTGATCGTAATCGGCAAACGCCACGCTCATGCCTTTGCCAATCTGGCCTGCAATCTCAGCCTTCGCCGACACATCTTCGAACGTGCCATCCCCGCGATTCCGGTACAAAGTGTTCGCAAGCCCTTCGAAAAACCTGGGATGGCAATAAGCCCTGGGCCCTTTAGGATCGCCGCAAAACAGCGTGTTTTCGGGCGTCCACTTCACGTAATTCACCACAAACAAGTCGAGCAACCCATCGTTGTCATAGTCGAACCAGCCGCCGCCAACTGACCAGACATCGCTCCGAATCCCCGCCTTCAACGTGACGTCTTCGAATTTTCCATTACCCAGGTTTCGATAGAGATGGTTCGAGCCCACGCCCGCAACAAAAAGATCCGTGTGCCCGTCGTTATCGAAGTCCGCCGCCGCTGCTCCCATTGAGTACCCGGCGCCAGCCAAGCCCGCCTCCTCCGTAACATCCTTAAAACGCATTCCGCCCATGTTGCGGTAAAGTCGATTCCTGAATTTCGGCAGGTTCTTCTCAAGCGTTGGAATTGCGGCGCCATTCGTGAAGAAAATGTCAATCAATCCGTCGCCGTCATAATCAAACGCCGCCACGCCCCCCGGCATCGTTTCGATAAGTTGCTTTTCCGGAGTGGCGCTGTTCTCGAGAACAAAATCGATGCCAGCCTCCTTAGCCACATTGCGAAAACGGATCGGAGCTATAGCACTGCGCTGAACCTCGGCAGAACTGATCACCGCAACAAGTATCGAAATCGCGATGAGTCCCGCGCGAAAACGGCTGCATCGCTCCATCGGCTTATTTCCGCTCGCGCGGCGCAGCGGCTTTAACCGCCCGAAATTTTTCAAGAGCGGCTTTCGCTTTACCTTCCTGCCCCAACTGTCCGTACTCCTTCGCCAACAGGTACAGCGGCTCCGGGTACTTCGCGTCCAATGCGGCAGACCGTTCCAGCCAGTTGACGCTCAACTCGTGCTTGCCCAACTGCGCTAGCGCTTTCCCTCCTAAATAGAAATTACGTGCCGAGTATGGATTCCGGTTCGCCGCCTTCGATGCCGCCGCGAACGCCTTCTCGGCATCTCCTTTCTCAAGAAGGAGATTCGCCAGGTTCGCATAAGCCCAATCGTAATCCGCCGCATCGTGCTCTGCCAGCTTGATGGACGTTAAAAAATACCGAGTCGCCGTCTCGGTATCGCCGAGCGCCTCGTAACACAGCCCGAGATTATCGAAGGCCTTATAGGATTTAGGGTTGATCCTCAACACGCGTTGGAACTGCCCGCTCGCTTGCTCCATACGTCCCTCCTGATAATAAATACGGCCCAGCATATACGCGCCTTCTTCGTCCTCCGGATGGATATCCAGCAGCGCCATGAAAGTTTTCAACGCCTTATCCGGCTGGCCTGAGAGATACTCAATGTTGCCTCTCAGTTTGAGTGCGGTTGGCTCCGCCGGTTGCAATTTCAGGACATCGTCCACTTTCTGCAAAGAGTCAGGCAGCCTCTGAGCCATGAAATAGGCATTTGCCAGTGCAAGTTCACCCGTGATTGAACCAGGCTCTAATTTCAGAAACTGGTTGGCGTCTCCGATTGCCGGCTGAAACTCGCGCCGCCGAAGATTCGCCTCCGACATTTGAAGCAGAATCGAATGCTGGCTCGGACATGCATCAAAGGCCTCCTGAAAATTTCTCGCCGCCTCCGCAAAATGCTTGCTCTCCATAGCCTGCCGGCCATTTTGTCTTGCCTGTTCGCTGCGAATCAGATCGCAAGATGTGGCGCCCGCGTGCCCGGACTGCATCGTCAACGCCGCAATCATCAACAACGCTGCCATCCGCTACCGCATCGCCGCCAGTTCCTGTTTCACCTGTGGAATGACCGTACCGTACCGCTCGCGCGGCGCCCGCGCCAAAAAAGCCTCGAAACACGCCTTCGCGCGCGGAATATCTCCCGCCATCTTGTAGATGAGACCGAGGTTCAGTTGCGCCTCTACTAGACTAGGGTCGAGCGCAACGGCACGTTCGAATTGCTCCCGAGCCGCCGCTGCATCATGGCGCTGAATTGCAATCAATCCCAAGCCATTGTATGCGGGCGCATAGTTTTCAATAGTAAGCGCCCATCGAAAACAGCGCTCCGCATCCGCGATTTTTCCCTCCTCAAGGTAAACCGTCGCCAGATTAGTTTGGCTCTGTACATCCGAGGGATTGTACTGCGCCGCCTTCTCGTAAGCGGCAATCGCCTGCTCCTTTTTTCCGCTGCGCAGGTACAAATCGCCCAACCGCGAAAGCAACCTCCCGTTTAAGACACCATCTTTCTGCGCATCCTCGCAAACCAAAACCGCTTGATCGTAGCGTCCGGCCTTCTCGTATTCAGCGGCCAGGTAGAAATACAGAGATGGGTTTTTAGTATCCTTCCTCAGCGCCTGCCGCAGCAATTCAATCTTTCGCACCTGCGAAAGTTTGCTTGAACCCGGTCCCAGCGCAGTCTGGAACGCGAGTAGAGTGGCCGTTCGGTCTTTCGGGTCGTCCCCCTTGCCGTTTAACTGAAACTCGCCCGATGCCGCTCCTGAGAGATACCCCAGAGACTTGAGTTGATCCACAGTACGCGCATCCACCTGACTCGCTGAAACCTTCTCGTCGCCGCCCGCTCCCGCCGCGGTGAGCGCTTCCAATTGCGATTCAAGCTCTCGAAACTCTGTCCGATGGCTGTCGATTACGTTGCTTTTTTCTCCAGGGTCGTTCAGCAAATCGTAAAGTTCAGGCTTGGGCGCACGCACGTATTTCCATCTGGTCGTACGAACACCCCGTAATTCGGCCCAGCCCATGTTGATCTTCGGATAGAGAGTTTCCTCGTACGAAAAGGTTGTGGGAACGTCCTTGCCGGCAAAGGCTGGCGTCAGAGTAGTCCCTTGGCACGCGGTCGGAGGTTTCCCTCCCATTAGATCCAGAATAGTGGGTAAGACGTCGATTGTTCTGGCCTGCTGCGCCACCTTCACCGCCCGAATACCCGGCCCCGCCATCAGCATGGGAATTCGTAGTGTCGAGTCGTATAAAAAAACTCCGTGGTTAAACTCCCCGTGTTCGCCAAGGCTTTCCCCATGGTCGCCAACGACAACGATTAGCGTCTTCTCAGGATGCCACTTCTTACCCACTGCGTCCAGCAAGCGTCCCAATTGCTGATCGGTGTACGCCACTTCTCCGTCATACAGGTTCTTACGGTACTTTGCGCGAAACGGCTCCGGCGGGTCGTAAGGCTCGTGTGGGTCGTATAAATGAACCCACAGGAAAAACGGCTTGCCCGCTTGAGAGTTCAACCAGTTCAACGCATGATCCACCACTACGCTGGCGCGCCGCTCGGGATATTCCAGGTCCTCGCGGCTGTTCCCCTGCTTCGGCATCTGGTCGTCGTAAACGTCAAATCCTGGGCTGAATCCGGCCGCCTTTTTGAGAACGGAAGAACCCACGAAAGCCGCCGTATCCCAGCCTTGGGCCTTTAAGATCTTGGCTAATGTCATTGACGAGGGCTTCAGCGCAAACCCACCGGTATCCCGAACCTGATGCACATTTGGATTTGTTCCAGTGAAGATGCTGGCGTGAGACGGGGGCGTCAACGGAGCTTGCGCCACCGCATTTTCAAACTGCGCGCCTCGCTGAGCCAAGCCATCCAGCGTCGGAGTTTCAATATTGCCGTTGCCGTAACAACGCAGGCGATCTGCGCGCAGCGTGTCGATTGTCACTACAACCAGGTTCAGCGGCCGCAGCGATTGGTTTGCCGCCGGCACTGCTGTATGATCCGGTGCGGCGGGTCTGCACGAAACTAGTGCGGCCATAATAGCTGCCGCCACCAGCGCCTGCCGCGCGCCCGGGCAATACATCTTTCGGATTCCGTTCCGGCCCACTGGCCATTCAGCATAGCAGGCAAGCTAGTGATAGCATGGCCTCCGATGAGACCGTTGTATCTTCTTTTCCTAAGCCTTTCGCTCGCTCTTCGGGCAGCCACATATTACGTCGATTCCGGCAGCGGGAATGATGCGAACGCCGGAACGTCCCAAAATGCGCCGTGGAAAAGCCTGGAGAAGGTAAACGCAACCGAACTTCACCCGGGTGATCGCGTCCTCTTCCGAAGTGGCGCCGTGTGGCAGGGGCAATTAGTACCGCGGGGTTCTGGCGCTGCGGAATCCCCCATTGTTATTAGCCGCTATGGAAACGGTGCTCTTCCGCGTATTGATGCAGCCGGACTGTTCCCGGACGCGGTTCGCCTCTACAATGTGCAATTCATCGAACTCCGCAATCTTGAAGTCACTAACCATGGCGCCACCCCTGCCGCTCGCCGTGGCGTTCACGTCTTCCTCGACAATTTCGGTACCGCCAAGCACATCGTTGTAGCCGGCCTTTATATTCACGACGTCAACGGAGACAACGGAAATGGCGATAACGGGAAAGATAATGGAGGGATCATTTTTCGGACCCTCGGCGATAAGAAACCCAGCCGCTTCGATGGGCTGACAATCGAACGTAACATCGTCTGGAAGGTTGATCGATCCGCCATCGCCGCTCAAAGTTATCACTGGCGGCGAACAAAGTGGTTTCCCAGTCTGAATGTTGTAATTCGCGGCAACTTTGTCGATGACATCGGCGGCGACGGCATCGTCCCTTGGGCAACCGATGGCGCCGTGATAGAACACAATATCGCGCTCAACTGCAACCGCCGCGCCTGCAGTTACAACGCCGGCATCTGGCCCTGGAGCACCGATAATTCGCTATTCCAATTGAATGAGGCGGCATTTACTCACACCACCTTGGATGGCGAGGGCTTCGATTCAGACTTTAACTCCCGCAATACGCTCTTTCAATACAACTACAGCCACGAAAATGAGGGCGGATTCATGCTCATCTGCACCCCAGGCAAACGGGACAAGGACAACCTGGGCAATCTCGGAACGGAGGTTCGCTACAACATCAGCCGCAACGATCGCACTCGAATTGTCAATCTCAGCGCCGCCTCCCATACTGCTTTTCACGACAACGCCATCTATGTTGGCCCGGGCATTGATTTGCAAATGCTCATCGTCACCGATTGGGAGGGCTGGGCGGATAAGGCCATATTCCAAGGCAATTTTTTCTATGTGCAGGGAACCGCGCGCTACGGCCATCAAGCCAGCCGGAACAATGATGGCACCTACGGAATCGCGCCGGGATGGGGTCCGGCAAAGGATATCGTTTTCGAGGGCAATCATTACATCGGGCGGAATATCGATCGCCCCGAAGATCCGGGCGCCCACGACGCGGTCGTTACCCCGCCAAAACTTAATTTTGAAGAACCGACATTCGATCCCGCTCATCCCGAGTTGTTCGATGCCTTCATCGCTCAGCACCGCGCTTGGATCATGCGTTTGTTCGAACGCCAATTCGGGAAGCCCCCGCGCTTGGAGAGATGATGCGTTCTCTGGCCCTGGCTCTTATGGCCGCAGTCGCCTTTTCCCAAACGCCAACGAACCTGCGCGCACCTGCCCCGCGGGATTTTGCCCTGATGGCGTGGGGTGACTCGCCATCCGATCCCATTCAACTACAAGGGATGCGCGAAGCGGGGCTGAATATCTCGGGTTTCTGCCGTGCGGCCGACCTCGCCAAAGTAAACACAGCCAGCCTCGCTTGCTTTGTCAATGACAGCGCCATAAATGACCTAGATCCGCTCCACCTTCCTCCCGATGATGAAATTCGCCGCATCATTTCCTCCCTCAATGATCGGATCGCAGGCAATCCCGCCGCGCTAGGCTTTTTTCTCCGCGATGAACCTGAGGCCGCGCTGATGCCTGGACTAGGCAAGATCGCCACAATGATCCACCAGGTCATGCCTGCAATGTGGCCCTATGTAAATCTCTTCCCCAGCCGCGTCTCGCCACAACGGCTTGGCACAAGCGATTACGATTCTTACGTTCGCATGCTGGTCAAGACTCTCGGCCAGCCCTTCCTCAGCTATGACAATTACTCGCTGGTGAACGGCGAGATGCTCGATTATTTCTACACCAACCTGGAAATCGTGCGGCGGTTGGGTCTGGAAACGAAAACTCCTTTCTGGAACTGTATTCTCGCTAATTCGCATTTCAACTACATGGAGCCCTCCGACGCTACCTTCAATTTGCAGGTGTACGCCACATTGGCGTATGGCGGCCGAGGAATTCAGTACTTCACTTATTTCGCGCCCACCATCGGAAACTACCGGCTCGCCGCTGTCGATCAGTTTGGCAATCGCACTCCGACTTGGGGTATGCTGCGCCGTATCGATAACCAAATCCATGCGCTTGCGCCAACACTGGTCCGCCTTCGCAGCACCGGCGTCTATCATTTTCCTGACGTTCCCGATCAGGCGCAAGCTCTTCGAAGCAGCAAGCTGATCGAAAGTGTTGAAATGACCCAGCGCTACACTCGCACCCCGGTTGCCGGCCGCTTTCTTATTGGAGAATTTGAAGATGCCGATCGCCGCCCTTACTTTATGCTTGTCAATAAGGATCTGGCGAATTCATTTCAGTTCAATATCCTGCTCCGGCAAAAAGATCGAAAACTGATTCGCGTTTCGCCGTATTCGGGCCAAGAAGAGCCTTTTGGACGGGAAATGGACTGGCTTGCTCCCGGCGCCGGCGTTCTATTTCGTGTCGAATAACGGTTCCTCCTAATGGCCCGGCAGCATGACCGGAGTAACAATGTCGCCCGCCGCCTCGACATCGGAATCCGTCGGCCCGTGCCAAATAGAACCGCCAAACGTGCCCACATAAATCATTCCTGGGTTCTTCGGATCCGGAAACACTCGCTGGCCCCATTTGAAGTTATATCCTTTGACGCGTGTCCAGCTTTCACCACGATCAATCGACTTCCAGACTGATGATTCAAAACCAGTCGCGTACAGAACCCTTGGCTTGTTTGCGTCCACCGTAACGTCGAAGATGTGCTGGTCTCTATTCAAAACATTCTTCCAGGTCTTGCCGGCATCCGCCGAAACGAAGATTCCTCCTCCGCTATCTCCAGACATCCCAACCCTTCCCCAGGCAGCCAGATAGAGGCGGTTGGGATCCTCCGGATCGATCGCCAGGCCATTCGGAGCGTTGCATCCCGTAGGGAGCATCAGCTTCTCCCAATGCTCCGCGCGATCCACTGAACGATATAGCGCTCCGTCCAGCGGAGTTCCCACCCTCCCGTCTTCACCCCGGCGCGCTACCAGCAAGTACAATCGGTCTTTAGAATCCTCCGCCAGTCGCCACGCAAAAGGTTCGCTTCCCTCAAGTCCCGCGTTCTTCAACAGCCAGTGTCGTCCGCCATCAACAGATTTGTAGACGCCTTTTCCGAAGCCGCAAACATAAAGCGTGCGAGCCGAGGCTGGACTTTTCCGATCAAGGAGGATATGGGTAGCCGCCGTCTGCGGCATTCCTTCCACGCTTGGGCTCCAACTCCGTCCGCCATCGTCGCTGATCACCACTCCGCCCCGATAATTTGTTACTCCAGCGCTCCTCCACATCTTGGGGCGCGGAAGATCGTGGGTGCCGCTCACCGCTGCCCAGATACGCCCCTTCACATCCGGATCAAACAGCACCCAGTACGCGGTGTTCTGCCATTCCGCGGGTATGCCCCGGCTTGTGGCCTCCTTCCATGAATGCCCATTTTCATAGCTTTCGAACAAGCCAATGTCAGTGAAGCTTACGAACCAATGGCTTCCGTCGAATGGGTCGAAGTGAATGCCGTGCGTCGTTAAGACGTCAAGCCCTGTTGTGGTCGTGCTGCCATCTTCGAAGCGGTGGGCATACACCCCCTGCCAGATCTTGCCGCCATCGCGGGTTCGTACCGTTCGGCCAAAATCCGTACCGAAACAGATTTCAGGATCGACCGGCGAGACACCGAGCGCAAAGGGATTTTCCGCCCAGTCAGGCCCAAACCGCTGATTTATCCAAGGGTCTTGCATATTCGCGGCGGCGGTCGCCCCCACATCGCGCCAGACCATCTGCCAGCTCTTTCCCGTGTCCATGGTCTTGGCAACGCCAATATTCCGCTTTCCGGCCGCTAGCTCCCGAGTGTGATCGCGAAAGGAGAGATAGGCGGTTTGCGGATGATTAAGACTTGTGCCCACGGCGCGCAGTTCCAGCTTTGCAGTTCCTTTGGGCGCATTCGAAAGGAAGTCAACGGGAATGCTCCGCCAGCCCGCACCGCCGTCAACCGATACAAAGAGGCCCGTGGCTCCTGTATCTCCTCCTCTCCAATTAATCCCGGAGACCGCATAGAATACAGGCTTCTTTCCTCCTCCCGGAAAACCGGCTGCGATATCCAGGAATCGGTTCACGCCCGCTGGACCGTTCTGATCGCGCAATACGCCGTTCTCCAGCAGATGAACCGAATTGCCGCCTGCCAGGTAAACTGTACGGTTTTCGCTCGGAGAATCGGGATCGATATAGATCCTTCCAATGGCCGGAACATCTCGGACGAACTCCCAAGCCTTCCCCCCGTCCTTGCTCCGGTAAACGCCG
The DNA here is from genome assembly GCA_963718465.1 of Bryobacterales bacterium. Taxonomy (GTDB): domain Bacteria; phylum Acidobacteriota; class Terriglobia; order Bryobacterales; family Bryobacteraceae; genus Bog-105. The sequence continues at coordinate 30,692 of CAVQZK010000012.1, forward strand.
GCACGCTTGTTTTTTGAGATAACGGCTAAGAGCGAACTGGAATCGCTTGGATCAACCGCTAAAGCGTTGACAATACGCTCCACTCCATCGCGCGAGACAATTCGCTCGTCCGCATGATCGCCGGAGATCACAACTCTTGCGACATCGCTGGGGTGCGGATAGATGAGTTCCCAGGTCTTTCCTTTGTCTTTGCTGCGGTAAAGGCCCTTCGTCGCGGCATAGATGACGTTGCTATCCAGTGGATCGGTAACGAAAAAGCGTACTACGCCCCTCAGATTGAACATCCGCCACGAGTTTCCTCCGTCTACGCTGACGTATGATCCCGTCATGTCGCAATTGACCAGCACCAGATTCGGGTCAACCGGACTCAAAGTAGGATTGAACTGCGCGCCTCCTCCTCCCGGCCCTAGAACATGCCAACCATCCAGACGCGGAGCCGTATAGTCGCTGCTCGCGCCCCACAGCACTTGCGCTGCGATGAATCCAAGGGCCCAGAGCCCAATAGCAATGTAAGTTTTCACTACCGTGTCTCAGGCTCGGCCCTCAGCAGTGGTTGCAGATCTTCCCAGCGCCATTTGCCTTCACCGGCGCACTCGGCGGAACATCATTGGCCGGATTCATCGAGAAAAACCCGTTGGGCTTCAGCGTGAAACCAATGTAGGCGGTGGGCATAACCGGGTAATCTTCAGGCCGCGGTAAGTGAGTGTGCCCGAACGTGTACCAGAACACCACGTCTTTGTTTTCGATAGGACGGTCCGCGCTGGTCCATTTTGGAAGGCCATCGCCACCCTGAGACTGATTTGGATAATCGCCCGCCGCATAGTTTTCGCCTTCGGCGTATGGCGTTACCCAAACATGATGATTCACGAAGCCGGCTCGCTTCCGCCACCACGCGTTCTTCGAAGCGAACGGAACGGAGTTGTCGCCTGGGAGGAATTTATAACCCACCGGTTCTCCCACCGCGTTCTTAGAGTTCGGATTGACAATTCTCCAGGCTCTCGCCGTCTCCACATTCAGATTCGCAAGCGCTTGCTGCTCTGTCTGAAGCGAAGCCGCTTTCACATGGAAAGCATTTTCAAACGGATTCGAATCATCAATCGGATCGGAGACCACATCCATTTGTTGAACGGTATTCTCCGCGCCGTCGATATCGAAGTCCAGTCGTACATTGAAAAAATGCTGGTGATTGGGCGCGTACAGCAATGGAGCGATCAACGCCCCGTATTTAGGCTTTTCGCCTTCGTGAAGTGCGCCTAAAGACAAAATCCCGGTCAGTTTGATTTCGAACTGAATGTTGCCGTCTTGATAGAAATACCAAAAAAAGCCGTATTCGTAATTCTCAACGGTGGAAATCGAGGAGACTACTAAGCGGCGGGAACGCCGGACCTCTGGCGCATCCGGCAAGCGCCGGTCTGTATGCTTCCACAGAATTCCATAATCCTCCTCGTGGATACAAATGGCGTTTTCCAGCCTGAAAGCGCGGCCTCGGCTGTCACAAAGATGCGCGTCAAGGTAGGCGATATGCCCCAGACAATCGCAGCCCAGCTGCAGGCTATTCGCGCACATGCCCATCCCATACTCGCCAACATACAACGCGTTCTTGCGGGCCTGTGTCGGATTAGGGTCGCCATACGGAACCACCATCTCGGTAAGTGAGGCTCGGTACAGTATCGATCGGTCACGATCATTGTCGCGGTAACGCACGTGGTGCAGCGTCAAGCCTTCGCGTGCATTGAAGCCTATAACAAATTTCCAGTTTTGCCACGCGATGCTGTTCCCATCCAGCGTAAAACTGGGTCCTTCGGGCTGAGTTATGGCCAGCGGTTTGATGTCGGGCCGGAAGTTGTCCATCCGCGAAGCCGCATAGTTACCGGCTTCCGGCGGCAAAGGCCAATGGCCGTATTCTTCAACGCGGATGACCTCCATGGCATTAAGGTCCACAACCGGACGAATGCCTTCTATCGGCCGTGCATAGCCGTTCTCCGTTGCGTCGGCGCGCAAGAAACAGAGAGGCCGAGTCAAGCGGCGTGTGCGTTCTTCCTCTTGCCCGTAGTAACCCGCGCTCCAGATATCCACCATCACCAGCGAAGCGTCCGTGATTCCGTATTGCTTTTCCAGAGCGGCACGAAACGCAGGGCTGCGAAGCACTGCTTGTTCACACTCAATCTGCTCGTCCGCCGAAAGCGTCGGCTGAGCTCCGGGAGGCGCTGTACGCTTCTGAGTGACGTGCCTCCCAGTCAGATCCAAATCGATCGCATATGTTGCGTTTATCGCATTGTCCAGCAGAACGGCCCGCGCCTGGCGTCCATTTGCCGCCGGCGAAGGCCCAGCGTGAACAGACTCTTTCGGAGGCTCCTTCAACATGACGCTGATGATGCGGGTGGTGCCGTTGAACTCAGGCATCGCCTTCAGCAGCGACACCGCGGCCTCAACCTCCTGCGCGCTTAAGGGTTCAAGTGGATGTTTACTCATGGATAGGGCCTCTCTTAACAAACGAAATTTTGGGATCTGAGACGCGACGCGCCAGCTCAATTCGCCGCGATAGGCTCGCTTTCCCTCGACAGCAGAATTCCGCCCAACAGAGCGCAAGCTACACCCACCCATTCTAAAGCCGAAGGCCGTTCGCCCAGAATCGAAACTCCCAGAACGACCGTGATTAAAGGAAACAGCCCCGTTAACGGAACGGCCACAGAAGCCTTCGCTCCGCTCTCCAGCGACAGGAACAGAAACCACGACCCCAGCGCGTTAAGAAAACCGCTCAGAATTCCGATGAACAGCAGATAGTGGTTCAATTCAGAAAGCTGCGCGAATGGCAGAAACGGCACCAGAACAGCAAACCCGACGAAAAGCCAGACTAGTACCGAACGCGACGAAATCCGGTTTGTTCCGAGTTTTTGCAGCAAGCCCACGGCTCCCCACGACACTACCGTGACTAGCGCATACAAGAACCAGCCGCCTGATCCCATTATTTTCATTGTGAGAAGATCACAATCGCCACCAACGAAAGAGCGACACCGGCAACCTGCACGCGATTCAGCCGCTCACGCAGAAAAACGAACGCCAAAACTACGGTAAGCAGCGGAAACAATGACGTCACCGGCCCGACAACCGAAACTTTTCCGCGATTCACCGCGGCATAAAACGCCAGAAGTCCAATTCCGCTGAGCACGCCATTTAGAATTCCATAGGTTATCCCGCGGGTATCTTTCTCAAGCCGCATACGAAGCTGAAGAAACGCCACCAATGCAAGTGGGAACGTACCTGCTGTGGCCAGAATCTGAAGAGGTCCAGGCGCAATCTTGTCGGCGCCCAATTTAGCTATAAATCCCCAAGTTCCCCATGCGATCATGCAAAGCAGTGCGTACGCGAGCCAGCGCGAAAGTTTCATGATTGAACATCCATCCTATCGAACGACGGTCCTTTGCGTAGATATTGGCGGAACGTCTACTAAGGCCGGTTTGCTCGATGGAGTTGGGCACATCTCTTTTATCGAGTCCATTCCAACCGGGCCGAATGCAGACCAATTCGTAACGGCGTTATGCCAGCTGATTGATCGCACGATAAGGGCGGCAGATGCAGCCGCCGCACCTCGCGGAATCGGCGTCGCTATTGCGGGATTTCTTACGCCGAACGAACCAACCTCGCCTATAATCCGAATCTCCCTTGGCTTGAGCACGTTCCTTTCGAAGGAGCGCATTGCCCAGCGTTTCGATTTGCCGATTGAGCTGGAAATCGATTCCAATGCCGCCTGCATGGCCGAGTACCGCTTCGGCTACAACGAAATTCCCGAACGGTTCATGTGCCTCACCGCCTGCACCGGGCTCGGTGTCGGAATGACAGTAAAAGGCGAACTCCTGCGCTTTTCGCACGGCTGCATGGGAGATCCCGGCCATGTGATTGTAGACCACCATGGACCACTGTGCAGTTGTGGCGGGCGCGGCTGTGCTGAGGCTAATATTTCCGCACCTTCCCTGGCGCGCCGGTTCGAGGAGGCGGCCAAAGTTAGTGGCCTCTCCTTGCGCGACGTGATCTCGGCGGCCGAGAGTGGAAATACTTGCGCTACGAAAATTCTGCGTGATGCGGGCTCAGCCCTCTCGGAGTCGCCATCGTATCGTTAGCCCATATCTTTTTTCCCGATGAGATTGCCGTAGCGGGAGGCTTGTCCGCCGCGGGCGACCTCATCATGAAACCAGTGAAAGAAACATTCCGCGAACTGGCCAGCGAACACGCACGTTCCCAAACGAAGATCTCGCGGGCCTCCTTGGGTCCTCACGCAACTCTCATCGGAGCGGCATGGCCCTTTTGGAAGGAGCTTAAATGAATACGTCCAGACGCGAATGGCTGTCGTTCCTGGCCAGTTGTGCATTGATGCCGAAGCTCGGAGCCACTACTTTATCCGGGCTCTATTATCGTAACTACTCACAGTGCCTTCCGTCGTATCTCTCATCGCTCGCCCGCGCCGCTTACGAGAAGCGCAACCGCGCCCTATCCGCATTGACAACTCCGTCCTTAATTCAGCAAAGGCAGCACTTGGTGCGTGAAACATTTTGGAAGCTGGTAGGCGGAGAACCGCAGCGTACGCCCCTGAACGCCAAAGTTACCGGCAGCCTTGAACGCTCAGGCTACCGTATCGACAAAGTGATTTACCAAAGCCAGCCGGGCATCGTGATAAGCGCGAATCTCTATATACCAACAGGTGGACGGCCGCCCTTTCCGGGCGTTCTTTTCCAAATGGGCCACGCCTACAACGGGAAAGCGTACCGCCCGTATCAAAAATGCTGTCAGGGTCTGGTGAAGCTCGGCTACGTCGTACTCGCTTTCGATCCGATGGGTCAAGGCGAACGCGTCGCGTATCCCGATGCCTCCGGTACCAACACTCGCCTCAGTTCGGTCGATGAAGAGCACAGCGTTCCGGGAAAACAATTGCTGCTGCTGGGCGAGTCCGGCAACCCGTTATCAAGTCTGGGACGCCATTCGCAGCTTAGACTATCTCGCCTCTCATCCATTAGTCGATCCGCGGCGGCTCGCGTCTGCCGGGCAGTCGGGAGGAGCTACAGTCACTATGCTGCTTGCCTGCATTGACAGTCGCCTCAGCGCTGCCGCCATTTCCTCTGGCAAACACCGAGACATCTTCGCCCGCG
>CAVQZK010000013.1:0-357761 GCA_963718465.1 Bryobacterales bacterium
TGGCCGACAATGGCGACGGTTTCGCCGGATGCGATGGTGAGGTCGACTGTTCGAAGGGCTTCGCGCTCGCCGAAGAGCATGGAGACGGCATGGAAGCGGATTTCGGCGGAGCCTGCGGAGGCGGTTTGGAGCCGGCCTTGAGGGCGTGCAATGGTGGGGCGTTCATGCATGATTTGGTTGATGCGGTTCAACGATGCGGTACCGCGCTGCATGAGATTCACAACCCAGCCAAAGGCGATCATGGGCCAGATGAGCGTGCCCATGTATGTATTGAACATGACGAAGCTGCCGAGGCTGATTTTGTGAGCCAAAAGCTGGCGGCCGCCTGCCAAAGGACAAGTAGGAACGTGAAACCGATGAGCGCCTGCAACAGGGGCATAAAGAGGCCTTGCAAGCGGGCGAGACCGATGTTTTCGCGGACGTACTCTTTGTTCAAACGCTCAAACTCGCCGACTTCGGCTTGCTCTTGGGCGTAGGCACGGACAACGCGCACGCCCGCGAGATTTTCCTGCACGCGGCTGCTGATATCTGAAAACATGCGTTGGATTTGTTCGAAGCGGGTGTGAATCTGGCGGCCGAAGAGAACTACCGCTATCGAAACAAAGGGGGCGGGGATGAGCGACATCAGAGTGAGCCGCCAATCGGTATGGATCATCACGGCGACTGAAAGGACCAGCGTAATACTCGTTTCGGTCCAATACATGACACCAGGGCCGAGCATCATGCGAACGGCATTCAAATCGTTAGTGCAGCGGGCCATGATGTCGCCGGTGCGATAACGGGCGTAGAAATCCTGGGAAAGCTCAACCAGTTTTCGGAAGAGATCGTTGCGGAGGTCGAATTCGATGTCGCGCGAGATGCCAATAATAATGACGCGCATCCAGTATTGAAAGAGACCTTTCACCGCGGAAACAGCGATGAGGAGCGCAGCCAGTTCGAGGACGGCGCGCAATTTAAAGCCGGAAGTGAGTGAATCGACGCCGTACTTGATCACCAGGGGCAGAGCGGCGCCGAGCAGGTCTTTCATGACCAATGCGCCTACGCCCAGAGCGAGGCCCTTGCGGTAGCGGCCCATATACGGCCAAAGAGTGGACAGGGATTTCAGCATCAATCACCAAGTGCCGCAGCGATGGTCTTGGCCCACTCCAAAAGAAAGGTCTTCTGACCCTGACGGGTTTTCCACCAAGTGCTTGGGGTGAAGTTGGGGTCGGGGGCCGGAACGACATTGATCGCGAGCCAAGGGCATTCCAACCGCCAAAGACGGGCCGCGCGTCCGGAATGGTAATTGCTGGTGACCAACAGAATCTTTTTAAATCCCTGAGAGCGGAAAAGTTTTCCAAGGAAGCGAGCTTCGGTGCGGGTAGACTCGCCAGCTTCGCCAACGAGCGGCACGGAGTGGAAGTAAGAGGCGGGATAACCTTGGCGTTCGGCGTACTGGATTTCGATGTCGGAAGAGGGACCAAGCAGGTTCGCGGGGCCACTGACGTACACAGCGGGAGCGTAGCCTGCTTTAGCGAGTTCGGCGCCTTTGAGTACGCGTTGACCGTATTCGTCGCCACCGAGGACGACAATGACATCGGCTTTATGGGGACCGTCGTCTTCGACGAGCGATGCGGCCGCCCAGGTTAAGATTTGGCGCGAAAACAGCCAGGCGGCAAAAACCATCAGAAGCAAGAGAAGAAGGACGGGCAGGCAGCCGCGCCGCTTTCGGGACGGACGTGTCAACGGATGGGTTAATCCTTACCGGATGTCTTGGGGGCGTCGGACGGACGGGAATCGAGACGGCCGACGGTTTTCAGGCGTTGGTAAAGACGTTCAATTTCTTCTTCGTCTTCGTTGCTGAACAGGCGCACTGGCGGTTCGACGATGGGGTCTTCGCCGCGTTCAGCGGTGACGGAAGCCCAAGCCCAGTAATCGCGGTAGGGGACGCCGTCGAAACTGGCCATACTGGAATTTTTGCGAAGCATTTCAAGGAGGCGGGCGATACGGGCGGCGTCACCGGGGAAAATCAGGAGTTTATAACGCGCGTTCGTGAGTTTCAGGTGAAGGATGAGCGGCGAAATGAAGCGGACGCGATTGAACCAGCTACGATTGATTTCGCGGACTTCACGCCAGGCGATGGCTCGCTCACCAACGTTAAACTGCGTCTCGCCCAGGCGAACCGGCGGCCTAGCGGCAAGCCAAAACAAAGCAGCGGCAGTACTTACGCACAACAACGCCGGAATAAACGCCAATGGAGCGCGAAATCCGCACAGGACGCAAATCAAGGAGCCCGCCAACGCGGCCCAGCCGATTCGCGCGTATTGGCGTGACGGCAAAAAAATCTCTACGCTCGGCTCCATGTCTTCAGGCTACTCCCGCCCTCTAATCCCGTCAATTGGACTTAGAAGAAAGCACACTCTTATTTTGCGCTAGTCGGTTTGAAGAGCCGGCAGGCGGGCCATTTGAATACCCAGCCGAACATAATCAAACCCGCTTAACACGGTGAAAACAGTGGTGAGTACGACTGCGGTCTCTTCCAGCCAGAAGAACAGTTGATGCGGAAAGGCAGCCTGGACCAGGACTAACAGGACAAGAACGATTTGGAAGAACGTACTTACCTTGCCGAGCGTCTTCGGAACAAAGCGGCGGCGATTGCGGAGGATGCGCAAGAGGAGCGAGCCGGTGACGATGACGAGATCGCGTCCGACGGAGAGAGCGAGCAGCCAAAGCGGAATGAGACCCTGGACACCGAGAACGACGAATAACGTAAGGAGAAGAACTTTGTCCGCAAGGGGGTCGATGATTACGCCGAACTTAGCGCCAGGGTTAAGTTTGCGCGCGGCAAAGCCGTCAAACCAATCGGTAAGGCCGGCGACAAGGACTACCATGAGCGCCGCGCGGAAGCCGGACTGGACTACGAGCCACACCAGCAGCGGCGCGGACAACAGCCTCAGGAGCGTTAAAGAATTGGGTAACCAGCGCAAGAACACATATTAATAGGCGGACGCGGTGAGGACTGTTTGAGGAAGCGGCGCAGGGGGACGTTCAAGGGTAACTATTTCATAGAGGGACGAATCGGACATCAGCCGTTTGACAAGTTCGAAATGCATAGCGTGGCCAGCTTTTTCAGCAACCACGCATCCTAAAAGGGGCCGGCCGATTAATGCGAGATCGCCAATGAGGTCGAGAGCCTTGTGGCGGCAGCATTCATCGGGGAAGCGAAGTCCGCTTGGGTTCGCCACGCCTGCGCGCGTGAAGCAAATAGCGTTATCAAGGGAGGCTCCGCGAATGAGGCCCATGTCGCGCATCTGATCGAGTTCGTGTTCAAAGCCAAAGGTGCGCGCCGGGGCGATTTCGCGGGCATAGACTTCCGGCGTAATTTCCAGTTCAAGGTTCTGCTCGCCAACCAGGGGATGGTCGAAAAAGGTATGGCAGCGAAGGCTGAAGCTCGATGAGGGAAGGATAGCGACAGACTTTGCCGTTGGATTCGACAAGCACCTCTTTTACGATCTTCATATAACGGCGCGGACGGCGCGATTTCTTGAGTCCGGCGCGTCGCAGCAATTGAACGAAAGGCAGCGCACTGCCATCGAGGATGGGCACTTCGAGATTGTCGAGCTCAATAAAGGCGTTATCGACGCCCATGCTGTAAAGCACGCTGAGAAGATGTTCGGTTGTAGAGATGAAGATGCCCTTAGGATGCATCAAGCTGGTGGCGTAGCTTACGCGCTTGACGTATTCCCAGGTTGCCGGTATGCGAGTGTTGTTGAGATCGGTTCGGATGAAAACAATACCGGTGGCCGGCGGAGCGGGAACGATCCTGAGTTTTACGGCCGGTCCATAATGAAGCCCAACACCCTGAACTTCTACGGGGTGATTTAGCGTGGTTTCAAAAGCCATGCAATAGCCTACAGCATATCAGGCGGGAACAAGGCACGTCGCTAATTAATTGATTTTAGGCTGAGTTGTACGCCGACAGAGTGTGTCTGTTTTGCGACAAGCATAGGGGAATGAACGAAATCTGTTGCTGTTTTACCTCAGGGAGTAAGCAGGGACCACCATAAAGCTCGGGCCGGGATATAAGAATTCAAAGAACGACGCACAAAATCAGGTATCCTAGACTCTAAAAATGCGCTCAATAAAGCTCGTACTTCCGGTCGTTCTGGGTCTGCTTCTTCCGCTTCTTGCGCAGGAAAAAGTTGATCTCGCAGCGGTGAACAAGATTAAAGCTGAGGCGATCAACAGTTCAAAGGTGATGGACACTATGTTCTACCTGACGGATGTTTACGGGCCGAGGCTGACCAACTCTCCGAATTACAAAGCGGCAGGAGATTGGGCGATGAAACGGCTTAGCGAGTACGGGCTGGCGAATGTGCATGAGGAGAAGTGGGGTCCGTTCGGGCGCGGTTGGGCGAATAAGTATTTCGAAGCGCACATGGTGGAACCGCGGTTTGCTTCGTTGGTGGGAGTTCCGCTGGCGTGGACCGAGGGAACGCCGGGCAGCGTTACCGGCGAGCCAATTCTGGCGGTGATTCGCACCGATGCGGACATGGAGAAATACAAGGGCAAACTGAAGGGCAAGATCGTGATGACCTCAACGCCGAGAGAGCTGCCGTTTCCGACTACGCCCGATGCGAAGCGATACAGCGATGCCGACCTGGCGGAAGAGGCGGAGGCACCGGAACTGGGACGCAGAGGCAACGCGTACGGCGTGCCGAATCCGAATCAGCCGCAATCCGCGCCCCTAAGCCGTGAAGAACGAATGAAGTTGCAGGAAAAGATCAGGCAGTTTCTGCGCAGCGAAGGCGCGGTGCTGGCGATTTCGGATACCACGCGCGGAGAGGGCGATACGATTTTTGCGGAGGCGGGCGGGAGTTACGATCCAAAGTATACGGCCGCTATACCGTCGGTTGTCCTGATGCCCGAGCACTACAACCGGATTGCCAGGTTGGTTCAGCACGAGATTCCTGTAAAGCTGGAATTCAATATTCAAAACGAGTTTTACGATAGCGACCCCAACTGCTTCAACATAGTGGGTGAGATTCCGGGCACGGGTCCGCACAAAGACGAGATTGTGATGCTGGGCGCGCATTTCGATTCCTGGCATGGAGGCACAGGCGCAACAGATAACGGGGCGGGCAGCGCAGTGATGATGGAGGCGGTGCGCGTGTTGAAGGCGGCGAACCTGCCGCTGGACCGGACGGTGCGCATCGCATTGTGGGGCGGCGAAGAGGAAGGACTGCTTGGTTCGAGGGCTTACGTGAAGGAGCATTTTGGCGATCGCGAGACTATGCAGTTGACCGAGCAGCACGCGAAACTTTCCGGCTATTTCAATTACGACAACGGCACTGGCAAGATTCGCGGCATTTATTTGCAAGGGAACGATATGTTGCGGCCGGTGTTCCAAAGCTGGCTGGAGTCCTTTAAGGATTTAGGAGCGACAACGGTTTCCATTCGCAATACCGGCGGAACGGACCACTTATCGTTCGATGCAGTGGGATTGCCCGGTTTTCAGTTTATCCAGGACCCGATGGATTACGGGACGCGTACGCATCATTCGAACATGGATGTATACGACCGCATTCAAGCGGGGGATTTGATGCAGGCTTCGGCGGTGATCGCTTCGTTTGTGTGCAACACCGCGAACCGGCCGGAGATGCTGGCGCGGAAGCCACTGCCGAAACCACAGCCGGAGAAGAAGCCGACGACGCAAGTAACGGAATCAGGGAGTCTGCGAGAGGCGTCGGCTCCGGCCGGGCATAAGTGAGGCGAGACTCTGAGCGCGCGTCTTGAACGGGTGCGGATTCGTTCTATGAGGCCACAATGCGGGCCGCGAATTGTGTTACCTTTAGAGCAGATGCGTAATACAATTTCGGTGCGCCTTCCCGAAGAACTGGCGGAGTGGCTGCAGCACACCGCAGCGAAGACCGGCGTTTCTCAGGGCACAATTATCCGGGATCAACTGGAGAAGGCCCGCATTCGAGAAGACCGTCCATTCCTGCGCTTCGCCGGCAGAGTTTCGGGGGACGCCCGGCTTTCGTTGCGCAAGGGCTTTTCGAAGAAGTGAAAGGGATTGCCGATACCGGCTTCCTGGTGGCGTTCGGAAATCGCAACGATCTCCATCACGAATGGGCTGTCGGGCTGGCCCATCGAATCAACGAACCGTTGCTGACTTGTGAAGCGGTTCTGGCCGAAACAGCATTCCACTTGGGCGATGTTAGTTTGGTCCTCGATCTTGTTCATAGCGGATTGGTCCAGTCCTGCCTTTACACTCGCCGACCATACGCGACGGATCGCAGAATTAGCCCAGCGCTATCGAGACCGGTTGCCGGATTTGGCCGACTTATGCCTCATTCGCATGAGCGAGTTGCATCCAACGCATCCCGTCATCACAACGGATCTTCGGCGATTTTCAGATCTACCGGCGCAACAGGCGCGAAGTAATACCACTTATTCACCCGCCCCGAAAATCTTAGCGAAGCACTTGTTCAGCCTCACGGCGCTTTCTGAAACTCAAGCCCGAAGGGCGCCAACTGATCTTTAATCACTTGCTCCTCACCGACGGCGACAATGGTGCTTCGCCATGCCGGGAAAAATTTTCGTCCGGCCGCTTGAATGTCTTCCGGCTTCACCCCTTCTACCTGACGGCTCTGGTTGCCCAGTTCTTCCGGCGGCAGCGAGTCTATCCATAAGCGCGCTAAAGTGCGGGATACGGATTCGCGCGATTGCAGGTCGAGTGCGGCAGAACCGAGGACAAATCGCTTTGCACCCTCGACCTCAGCTTGATCGGGAATCGTCGTCGCCATGCGATTCAGTTCGTATTCGATTTCATTGAAGCTGGCGCCCGTTACGGCGTTACGTACGTCGGCCTTCGTCATCAGCAGACCTGCCTCGCGATTGGGTAAAAGATGCGCGCCGGGCGAGTAGGTATAACCTTTATCTTCCCGAATATTCAAAACCAGCCGCGACCCGAACATTCCCCCATACAGCGCAACTGCAACGCGGGCTGCGGCATACTCCGGATCTTGGCGCGTTGGGCCGTATGCGCCAATGTAGAACGCGGTCTGGACGGAGTTCGGGCGGGGTACATAAACGATAGCGCGCGACACGCTTTGCTTGGGTTTTTCGCTGTCGATTGCGGCGGCTTCACCCGCGGCGGTCCACCCGCCAAAGGCTGAGCGGATAAGCGGCTCGATGGTCTGGCCGGTGAAATCGCCCGACACCACCAGAAGTGTACGCTCCGGCCGGAAGCGGCGTGAGAACTCCAATGCTAAATCGGCGGCGGTTGTCTTGCCGATGGAGTCTTTGGTAGGGGCGATTATCGAGTACGGATGATCGCCGTACATAGCATGATACAAGGCGCGGCGTCCAAGGAACGACGGCTCAGCCTCCTTGGCTTCGATATCCGAGATCAGATTGTCCTTCGCGATTTGCACTTCGGGGGCGGCGAATGCAGCGTAACGCATAATATCGGCAAGGAGTTGAAGACCCGCGCCGGTTTTCGAACTAAGCACGCTGGTCTCGATAAGAATGGAATCTGGGCCGGCATTTGCATTGAGATCGCCACCCGCCGCCGCGATATCCTCAGCTATTTGTTTCGACGTGCGATGCGAGGTGCCCTGGGTAACAGTTGCGGAAAGCAAATCCGCGAGTCCCGGCCGATCCTTCGGGTCCGCGGTATAGCCGCCGCGCACGGCTATGGTGAAAGCCACCTTGGGGAAGCCCGGTTCGGGAACAAGCCAGACAGTCAGCCCGTTATCCAACTTGAGTTGTTTCACGCCGGGCGTTGTCACCGGCCTGAGCTCCCCATAGGGCGGGAGGTCTTTGGGCAAACCTGCCTTCTCGGCGGCCAACAGGGGCAAGGCGCAGATGAACGCGGTTAGCGCTGCGTATCCAAAACGATTCTTCATTTAGGGTCTCCTTTCCCAGGTGCGGGCCTTCGCCAGATGATGGTCCGATTTGTTTTCACAAGATACTTCGCGGCGAAATCTTTGACATCCGCAGCAGTCACTTCGGCAATTTCCTCGGGCACCGCGCCTACCTGATCGGCGTTGCCATCGAACAACACCGCATGTGAAAGCACCGAGGCGCGTGAAATCGGAATCTCCAGTTGCCCATACCAATCGGAACGCATCTTGGCGCGAATCCGCTCCAGTTCGGCGTTGGACGGTCCGTGCGCAGTCAAATCCGCGATGGCGGCATCGTATGCGGCGACAACGGCGCTTTCCTCCGAACCAGCCGGCGCTACAACGAACGACGTCATCAGGGTAGGTCCATTGAATTCAAATGGATTACCCAACGGCCAGTTTACGCCGCCATCGACGGATACGGCTTTCTGCTTCTCCTTGACCAGATATTGATAGAGCCGTGAGGCCTGGCCGTTGTGAAGGAGTTCGCCGGTTACCGCCGCAACAACGGCATCGTGCGTACCCCGGGCAGGCATGCGATAACCAATCGCGAGCGCCGGCACGGTTGCGAGTTTGTCCTCCTGGACAGCGGTCCGCTCAGCTTTCTGCGGCAGTTCGTCGATCTTCGCCGCCGGTGGCGCTGAACGCGCGGGTATCCCGCCGAAATACTTGTCCAATTTTGCGAAAGCTTCGTCCGCATTCACGTCGCCCACCAAAGCGAGCACGGCGTTGTTGGGCGAATAATACTGCTGGTAAAACGCCTCAACATCTTGAATCTTCGCCGCGTCCAGGTCTTTGAACTCGCCATAGAAGTTGTGCGCATTCGGATAGGTATCAAAAGCTTTGCCGGGCAGGTCGATAGCAAAGAAGAGCCCGTACGGCCGATTCAGAACGTTGACGCGAACTTCTTCTTCCACGACTTTGCGTTGATTCTCCAGATTGGCCGGCGAAAAATCGAGCGTCTTCATCCGATCGGCTTCTATCCAGAGGATGGGATCGAGCGCGGAAATCGGAGCCGTTTCAATATATTCGGTGAAGTCGTAGCGGGTGTCGCCGTTATTATTGCCGCCACCGCCTTCTATCACTTTGTCGAGAGTGCCTTTGGGGGCATTCGGAGTGCCTTCAAACATCATGTGTTCGAAGAGGTGCGCGAAGCCGGTACGGCCCTCCGGTTCAAGACGGAATCCGATCCGATAAGAGACGCAGATGCCGAACGTGGGCGCGGAATGATCTTCCGACACCACCACCTTAAGGCCATTTTTCAATGTGTGAACGACAACGGGAGGTTTCCACGATTGCGCGAAAATGGCGGTTGCCATGAAAAAAAGTACGGTGGCGAAAGCACGTGCGGGTTTCAGAAACATTGGAGCACCGTTTGAGTCGATTCTTTAGAAACTGGTTCCAATATAACCGACAGATGGAACCCGCGTGTGTTCCTGATGGCGGGACGGCGCGAAACTACTCGGCTCGTAGAGCATCCACCGGGTTCACTGAGGCCGCCCTTCGTGCAGGGAGGAAGCTGGCGAGCAGCGCGGCGAGGCCCAGGATGGCGGCTACCGAGGAAAGCGTGGCCGGGTCCCAGTAGCTAACTCCGAAGAGAAGACCTCGCATCAGGTTGGCGCTGACAATGGAGCAGAGGAGTCCGATAACGATGCCAGTGGAGGTGAGCCAGCCGGCTTCTCTCAAGATAAGCCGGTACACGTTGCGGCGTTCGGCTCCAAGCGCCATACGCACTCCGATCTCGCGCGTTCTTTGACTCACCGAATAGGCGATCACTCCATAGAGACCCACGACACCCAGCAAGAGAGCGAGGATGGCAAACCCTCCGACAAGCGAGGCGAGGGTGCGGTGAAGGTAAGCGGTTGAAGATTCGTTGATGCGCTCGGTCATAGTGCGGGTGTGCCAAACGACTATGCCGGGGTCGATCTGGTGGATGGCGGCCGTTATGGCAGGCAGTACGGACGCTTCGGAGCTAGTTGTGCGGTAGAACAGATTGTAGTCATGGCCAGTCGATTGGTTGAAGGGGAAATACAACGTGGGGCGCGTGTCCACATCGAGAGGGCCTTCTCTAATGTCCGCTACCAGACCGACGATCTCAATGGGTACCGGCGGATCGGCGAGCGGGGAAATTCTTTTCCCAAGTGGATCTTCACCGTGAAAGTACAATCGGGCGAATGCCTGGTTGACAATGGCCACGTGAGGCTTCGAGAGATCTTCCGATTCGTCAAAATAGCGTCCGCGGAGTAGTGTCGCGCCAATTGTCTTGAAGTAATTGGGAGTTACATCGCGCTCGGGTGTGTCGTTATGCTCTCCATGCCAGGGCCGGCCGAGAACTTTGAACCAAGTGGTGTCTCCGTTGAACCCGACAGGGGCGTCCGACGTGGTGGCGACAGACTCGATGCCGGGAATGGAAGATACTGCTGCCACAATTTTTCGCTCAAGGGCGATGTTCTGTGCGTCGTTCTTGTAATTGGCGTCGGGGGCGGCCATATACGTAAGCGCGAGACGTTCCGGGTTGAGACCAATTTTAACGCTGAGTAGGCGATAAAAGCTCTGCCCGAGGAGGCCGGCACCGGCCAGCAACACGACTGCCGTGGCAAGTTCGACGACCACGAGCCGCGACCCCAGACGACGCCAGGTGTTACCAGCCGAACCGCGACTGCCTTCTGCGAGCCCTTCATGCATGGATGACAAAGAAACGCGAAACGTAGGTGTGAAAGCGAACAGTAATGCGGCCAACGCGGCAATAAGACCGGCGAAGGCGAGCACTCGGGGATTGAGACCGAGCCCATTCAGATAAGGCATTCCGAGCAGCATATCCGCCGAGATCAGCTTGGTGAGAAGCTGCATGGTGAAGTAAGCCGATGCGAGACCGAGTGCAGTGCCAGCGCCCACCAGAACGAGTCCCTCAGCGACGAATTGACCTACGATGCGGCCGGGCGAGGCGCCAAGACTCGTACGAACCGCGATCTCGCGTTTGCGGCTCTCGGTTCTTACTAACAGCAGACTGGCAATATTCACCGCCGCAATGAGAAGCAGAAGGCAGGCTCCGCATAACAAGACAAGGAGAATTTGGCGAATGTCTCCGACGATAACCTCGGACATTGGCGCTAGTGCCGCGCCTTGATCTTTATTGTCTCCGGGGTACAGCTTTTCAAGCCGCTTAGCGATGCCGGTTACATCGGCGAGGGCTGTTTGAATGGTGACGCTCTCTTTAAGCCGTGCCACTCCGAACAGACTATGGCAGCTTCGCCGCAGATCGCATTCGGAGGAAGCGTGCATGGTGGTCCAATATTCCGCTGGTTCGGCAGGAGCGAATTGGAAATCGCGGGGGAGGACACCGATGATGATGTTGGCTTCGCCATTGAGGATGACCGGCTTGCCGAGGATTTCCGGCTTACCGCCATAATGCTTCTGCCACGCGGAATAAGTGAGCAATACGGTTCTAGGCGCGGAGAGCAGATCTTCGCCGGTATGGAAGTCGCGGCCGAGAATGGGAGTGACGCCGAGGGTGTGAAAGAATCCATCTGTCACTCTGCAGCCGGGAGCCCGTTGTACGCCAGATGGCGTAGTCATGATGAAGTTCTGATGGTTGTATGCATCAAGCGACTGAAACACCGTGTTAGAGCGCTTCCAATCGAGATAGTCGGGATAGGAGAGATTACAGAGCGGGCAGGTGTTCTCGATTTTTTCGTACACGCCGACCAGGTGTTTAGGGTCTTTGTACGGCAGCGGCTTGATGAGCGCGGCATCTACGAAAGTGAAAATGGCGACGCTCGCGCACATACCGAGAGCGAGCAGCAAAATAGCGGTACACGTGAAGCCGGGATTTTTTCCTAACTGGCGAAATGCGAACCGGAGGTCTCGGACGAGGTTCTCGAAAAGAGGGAGGGTGGCCCGGTCCCGGTAGGCTTCTTTGGTTGGCTCCAGTCCTCCCAGCTTGACAATCGCGGCGCGGCGAGCTTGTTCCGGGGTCATACCCTGCCGGAGATTGTCGTCAATGTGGAGTTGAAGGTTCGCTTCGATTTCATCGTTTCGGTCGCGGTCGCGGCGTTGATTTGGGTAGAGACCTATCAGCCGGTGGAAAAAGGCGCGCATCTTCATGCCAGATCTCCCGACGGCTTAATAAAGCGCCCGAGAATGGCCGTGGCCTGTTCCCAACTGCGAGTTTCCCGGTCGATCTGCTTCTTCCCATGGCGGGTGAGTTTGTAGAACTTGGCTTTGCGGTTGTTTTCCGAAACTCCCCATTCGGAAGCGATAGCGCCTTCCTGCTCCAGCTTGAGAAGCGCGGGGTAAACGGTCCCGTAGTTGAGCGAGAGAAGGCCGCCGCTGGTTTGTTCGATGCGCCGCGCAATACCGTAGCCGTGCAGCGGACCCAGGGTTTCGAGAGTTTTCAGGACCATGAGGGCAAGAGTGCCCTGCCAAACATCCGCTTTATCCGCCATGTGTTTCCTATTGGGTTACAATACGAATCATAGCAGGGTACATATTGGATAGCAATAGGGGAAGCGATCAGCGCTGCGGCCGCAGCTCCAGCAGCACCAAGGCGTTCGGTTCAAGTTCCAAATTCAGGTGTCCCGCTTCTAGACGGCGCTGTTCGGGCGGGGGCAGTCCCGTCGCGGCATTCATCCGGCGAACCTGATCTTCAGTTGGATATTGGGGACTGCCTAAAGCTTTATAAGCGGCCAGCGTGTTTCCATGCTCGTTGTCAACGCGTTCGAAGGAAACAGAGGCGTCGGGGCCGACATGGTCGAAGAGCAGTTGGAACACTTTCGCTCGACCCGCTTTGTCCGGATCGACCAGGTTCCACAGCGCGATAACCAATGTTCCGTCCCTGCGCTTGGTGACGATCGCGTTTTGATTCGAATTAGCGATCCGTTCCCCACCCAACTTATGGAGAAGGCCAAAATCGTAAAAGCTGGGTTTATTGATTCCGCCCCTGGCGCGAAGGCCGAAGTGCCCCTCAAAAGGTTTTGGAATGGGACCGCCTTCTTCGAATACGTCTGAGAAGGTCCAAAACGACAGAGCATCTACTTTGCCGTCGCACTCCCGAATGGTATTGGCCAGCGCTGGTCCGACGAAAGAGGTGTCGCGCGCCTCATCCATTCCGGGGACATTCCATTCCGTCCAGAGCAAAGGAAGGCGCGGCATCGAAGAACTCTGAATCTGCCGCTTTACCTTTGAGACGGCGCGGCAGACCCGGTCGTCCATGGGTATCTCCTCGTTTGTGCCGAAAAGATCTTCGACGGTATCGTCGGCGTACCCGTGACTTGAAACGAAATCCACCGGCACATGGTGCTCGGCGGAGTACTTCAGAAAATCGTCTACCCAGGCAGCGGCAGCAGTGGCCGGACCACCTACCTGCAGCCGCGCATTCACCCCTTTCAGAGCACGGGCCGTGTGCGCATAAAAATCAAAGTAACTCCGCTTGCGGGGAATTCCACCCCAGAAATCGATATTCGGCTCGTTCCAAACTTCGAAATACCATTGCGCCACCTCATCTATGCCGTAGCGCGCCACCAAGTGCTGGGCGAAGGCGGTCATCAGGCTGTCCCACTTTTCCATGCTCTTCGGCGGCGAGACGTTCTGCTTGTACCAGAACGGGTGCAGCGCATCCGGGTTGAACGCTAGTTTTTTCGGCATGAAACTGATTTCCACCACCGGCCGCACGCCGTTCTTCAGTAAGGTGTCGTAGATCTCATCCACGTAGGCAAAGTTGTATACGGAGTTGCCATGTTCATCTTCGTTATACACGCCCACCTCGTCGTGCAGGATGGCGTGAAAACGAACATACCGGAAATCGGTGATTTGTTTGACTGCGCGAAGGTCTTCTTGATAATCGGCGCGCAACACCAGAATGGCGCGGCCGGAGCCGAACATGCTCTCCCAGAAGTGGGGAAACGGAGACGTTCCGGCACGGGCATCAATCTTTATTTGCTCCTGGGCGTATATCGCTTGAGTCACTGCGGAAAGAAAAAACAAGAAAACCCAACGGTGCATGCGCATATAGATTTGTAAGAACCTAACCTATAACATCGGGGTGGGATGTTTTCTGAGCCGCGCCCGAAGGAAGCGTTTGAAAGGAAGCTGTAATCCCGGTGACCTATTTCATCACTTTTACCTGCTATGGCCGCCACCTACATGGTCACGAATTGGGATCAGTCGATAGCAACCATCGGCAGTTTGGAGGCCGACTGCTGGAGCCGGATCCGCAGCGAGTGACGCGAGAACGCCAGCGCATGGATCAAGCGCCGTATCGAGTTAGACGAAAACCGTCGCGAAGTGGTGCTACAGGCATTGCAAGGAACGCTGCCGGAAGCGCTCCTGGAATCTGTTGGCGGCCCAGGTGCGGTCCACTCACGTTCACCTGATCGTGGCAGCGGAGGTTCGCCCGGAGAGAATCATGAACGATCTGAAGTCCTTCGTCAGTCGGTGCTTGAACCGAACGAAACTTGATCGACCCACTTGCAAGCGGTGGGGACGACATGGAAGCACGCGATGGCTATGGAAGGGTGAAGACGTACGGGCGGCGATACGGTATGTGATCGATCAACAGGGTTCTCCAATGGCTGTTTTCGAAAGCATTGAACCGGGATATTCATAAGTCGGCAACCGCTTCCTTCGGGCGCGGCTCAGAAAAGATCGCGTGAGATCTGTGGTTAATCAGTGCCATCATGGTGATACGGTATCCCGGCCATGGACGCTCCAGCAGTAATCGTCGGCGGCACTGAAGGAAACGGACCCGGCGCGGAACGCTACAGTTGTTCGCTCTGCCATGCGGATGCCTGGATTGGACCTGCCAGCATCCGGATGCTCAAAAAGGATCCCACCTGTCAGTTGATTTGTTTGCGGTGTTATGTTTTGAATCCGAAAGTGCCTGCCGCGACCAGCCATGAAGTCAGCAGCCGCGAAGAACTCATTGAAGCCTTCGGATCGGAAACCATCGCGGATCTGGTGGCCGAAGCCGGCGTGAAGTTCATGCGCGATATCAAAAAGAAAAAGCCCTTCCACCCCTGGAAAAAGAACTAACGCGAACAGAGCCGTTTTCGGGCCAATAAGTGCTATCTGACGAAACACGAGTGTCTTTACTCGCCTCCAAATTCCGAACACTCCCATGCGATTAAAAAACAAAGTTGCCATCGTCACTGGCGCGGCCACCGGCATAGGCCAAGCCATAGCCATCCGCTTTGCGCGGGAA
This sequence comes from Bryobacterales bacterium, assembly GCA_963718465.1. Classification (GTDB taxonomy): domain Bacteria; phylum Acidobacteriota; class Terriglobia; order Bryobacterales; family Bryobacteraceae; genus Bog-105. The sequence continues at coordinate 15,088 of CAVQZK010000013.1, forward strand.
GGCGCTTCCGTGGTCGTCGATTACGTCGGCAGATCCGGATGCCCCCAACAACACTGAAGAAGAGATCGCAAGCTTCGGAGGAAAAACAATATCCGTGGCAGCAGACGTTTCTAAACTCGATCAAGTCGAAACCCTCATCGATAGCGCGGTAAAAGCTTTCGGTCGATTGGATATTGCCGTAAACAATGCGGGCGTGGAAAAGAAATTCGCCTTCATCGATTACCCGCTCAACGAGTTGCATAAGATTCTCGACGTCAACCTGGTTGGGCCTTTCTTAGTTTGCCAGGCGGCGGCTCGCCAAATGATCAAGCAAGGAGAAGGCGGCCGTCTGATCAATATTTCTTCAGTCCACGAAGACCTTCCCATGCCCACGAATGCGGCTTACTGCGCGAGCAAAGGCGGGTTGCGCATGTTAACTAGAACCATTGCGGTGGAGTTAGGAAAAGACAAGATCACGGTGAACAATATCGGGCCTGGCGCGGTCTACACGCTTATCGACACCGATATTGAGGCGAAACCCGAATTGGAAAAGGCGCTCATGAGCGAAATTCCCCTGAATCGATGGGGCAAGCCCCAAGAGATCGCGGCCCTGGCGGTTTATCTGGCCTCCGACGAAGCCTCGTACGTTACCGGCTCCACTTATTTCATCGATGGTGGAATGCTTCGACAGGCGGGAAGCTACTAATCACTACTGTGCCGGGCGCAAAGCCTGCCAGTACCGATCAGCCGTGGGCCTCAATGGCCGTGCGCATAACCGGGCGCGGTGCGGTTTCCCCGGTCCAGATTTCAAATTGGTGAGCGGCTTGTTCAAGCAGCATCTCAATGCCCGGCACAACAGTAAGTCCTTGCTCCCGGGCGCGCTTCAAAAGAAGCGTCTCGTGCGGATTGTAAACCATATCGAAAACAACTCCGGCCGGGATGCGGTCGGCAAATAAACATTCGTCGGGCTTCGGCGTCATGCCGATGGGCGTGGCATGCACCAGCGCGTCGTAGCGCCCCTGCGAAGCCTGTTTGAGAGAAACAACTTCGCCCTTTACCGCGGCGGCAAGGGCCTGGGCGCTTTTCATGTTGCGCCCGGTAATGGTGATGTTTGCCGATGCGTCGCAAAGCCCAATGGCGGCGGCCCGGGCGGCTCCTCCGTAACCGGCGATCAGGATGGACGAATGCGCCAAGCGCAGATGGCGGCTCAGCGGTTTGACCACACCTTCGGCATCGGTATTCGTTCCGCGCCACTTGCCGGCTTTGCGCCACACGGTGTTTACTGCACCGATCCTCTTCGCTTGCGGCGACACGATATCCAGATAGCGCATGATGCGCTGCTTATGCGGAATAGTGACGCTGAACCCGGTAACCGGGAGCTCGGAGGCGAACTTCATCCAATCGCCCAACTGGGTGGCAGGGACCAGAAAAGGCAGATAGACGGCATCGACGCGGCGCGCCTGGAACGCACGATTGTGTATCAGAGGCGATTTCGAATGCGCCACCGGGCTTGCTACTACGCCATAAACGCGGCTCTGTTTCGACAGCTTTTCGCAGCGGTACAAATGGCGCATGGTCTTAGCGGGGATTTGGCCTGGAGCCGTTCCAGCCTCGTCATACGGCGCGGCGTACGCATATAGACTGCCCAACGAGACCGCCAGCACCCGCGACGGAAGGCCGATCTCGGACATCGCCAGGGCGATAAGCGATTCGCCGCTATGTTCGCGCACGAAGTTGATGACGCGCAGATTATCGGACGGCTTGCGGGCGGTGGTGGCGAGTTTGTAAGCATCGGCCGGCGCCCTGCGCAGGCGCCGCAGAAGAGGATCGAGTGCGGGCGTGTTTTCGAAATTGTGATACGAAACACACACCGGGCCGGCTTCACGCAAATTCCGTAAACCACTTTTCGCTTGTTCGGCCGATTCAATTTCCAGATCCAGAAATGTTGCACCTGATTCGGCGGCATCGGTGAGAATGGCCAGCTGTTGCTCCACGGAGCCCTTGAACGATCCCGAAGCTTGTTTGTGGCGGCAGGTGGCCAGGATTTGGGAATCGGGGTACCGGCTGCGAAATTTTTTGATCGCGTCAATGCCGGTCTCGGGATCGGGCAAGTGGTCGAGCCGGAACTCCAGGAACGTGCTGCCGTCTTTGTACTCACGCTCGGCGGCGCGGCTCAATTGAGAAGCGTTATTGAAACCCAGTGCCACGCAAATACGCGGAAGAGATCTGGGGAGCGCGTGCATTGTGAAAAGAAAACGCCGCAACCCCGGGACAGCAGCGGTTTGCGGTGCTTAAATTAGTATGCAATATTTCGAACGCAAACGCGCCAGGAGCACAGCCGCATGCCGGTTTGCGTATTTTTCGGAACTCAAGTCGTATGCTGCTGAGAGGGAGATCCGCTTGCCGCGTTTGCAGCTTTTGCTGTTGATTCCGAGTTTGAGCTTCATATATGCCCAGGGCGTACCTGCCGGTTACGACCAGCCGTATCGTCCGCAGTTTCATTTTTCGCCCATAGAACACTGGACGAACGATCCGAACGGCCTGGTTTATTTCCAAGGCGAGTATCATCTTTTTTTTCAATACAACCCGCGTGGCGACCAATGGGGCCACATGAGCTGGGGACACGCCGTAAGCAAAGATCTGTTGCACTGGCGGGAATTGCCGGTGGCACTGAAAGAAGAAAACGGAGTAATGATCTTCACCGGCAGTACGGTGATCGACGAGCACAACAGCAGCGGCTTCTGCGAGCGCGGCGAACCCTGCATGGTAGCCGTCTGGACCGGACACACGGCGAAGCGCATCGGGAAACCTTCTCTGCAAACCCAGAATATCGCGTACAGCAACGACCGGGGGCGGACTTGGACCAAGTACAAGAACAACCCGGTGCTCGATCTTCACATGACCGATTTCCGCGATCCCAAAGTATTCTGGTCCGTACAGAAAAAACGTTGGACCATGGTGGTGTCGCTGCCCAACCAGCACAAAGTCCGGATCTACGCTTCGCCCGATCTGAAGCGTTGGACGGCGGTGAGCGATTTCGGGCCGGAGGGCGCTACCGGCGGCCAATGGGAATGCCCTGAATTGTTTGAGCTGCCGGTTGAGGGACGCCATGATACCCGCTGGGTGTTGAAGGTTGGGCTCAATCCCGGCGGTAAACAAGGCGGATCGGGCGAGCAGTATTTTATTGGGCGGTTCGATGGGACGCGTTTCAAGAACGACAATCCGAAAACGGTCACGCTATGGAGCGATTATGGCAAGGACTGTTACTGCGGGCTGACGTTCAACAACTTACCGAAGGGCCAGAGCCAAATGATCATTGGCTGGATGGACAACTGGCAATACGCGTCGAAATTGCCAACCAGCCCGTGGCGAGGGCAGATGACCATCCCTCGAAAGCTGATGTTGCGGCAAACCTCCGAAGGTCTCAGGCTTTATCAACAGCCGCTCGATGCGCTAAGTAAGTTGAGGGGAGACAAGATCGCGGTGAATGAGTCGGCCGATGCCACGGGACATTCTTTCCAACTGATAAGCACCATTCCGCTAGGGACCGCCAACGACGTAGGTTGGAAGGTGCTGGCCAAGGACGGAAGCTTTACCAGCGCCGGCTACGACAAACAAAAGGGCGTGCTCTACGTCGACCGGACGCATTACGGAGCGCCGGAGGTGAACGGAGATTTCCCTGCGCGCACGGAGGCGCCCCTGAAACTGAGCGGAGATCAACTACGGCTCGACATTGTGGTGGATCGCGATTCGGTCGAGGTGTTTGCCGAGGGAGGAAGAATCGCAATGACGAATTTGGTCTTTCCGCCGGAAGGGGCCGATAGCGTTCAGTTCTACGCCGAGGGTGGGAAAGCGGGGGCCGTTTCAGCTAGTTTGTGGCAGCTGAAATCGACCTGGTAGAGCTTAGCACCGCGACAAGAACGCAAGCGGTTGTTACGCCGGCGCTTGCTGCAGCGTAAAGGAAAACGTCGTCCCTTCGCCGTCCTTCGATTGGCACCAGATCTTGCCTCCGTGACGCTCGACGATCTTTTTGCACGTCGCCAGGCCAAGGCCCGTTCCTTCGTATTCACCCACGCCGTGCAGCCGTTTGAACGGTTTGAAGACTTCCTGGCTTTGTGCCTTCGGAATTCCGATGCCATTGTCTTTGACCGAAATCAGCCAGCCCTTTTCCCGCGGCTCGGACACCACTTCGACGGTTGGAATTTCGGCCTTGCAGTATTTGACCGCGTTGCCAATCAGATTCTGTAAGAGCTGCGTAAGTTGGGGAGCACTGCCCCAAACGATGGGCAACTCACCGTACATCACCACGGCGCGGCCTTCCTTGATCTGGTGCTCCAGGTTGCCCACTACGCCACCCATAATTTGGCGCATTTCAACCCACCCGAACGCCACTTGCTGGTCCGCTTTTGTGTATTGGTACAGTACATCGATCAGGGCGTCCATGCGCTTTGCCGCCCTGATCACACGTCCGCAGTAATCGACTGTTTCCGCCGGATTTCCTCCCGCTCGGATCTTCTGCTCGATAAGCGAAGCAAATCCGTGCACGGATTGGAGCGGCGCTTTCAGATCGTGAGCCAGCACACGAGTGAAATTTTCCAAATCTTCGCGCTGCCTCGCGATCTTTTTGCGCAGGGCTGCTCTTTCGATGGCATTTTTTGCCGACCGGCCGATGGATTGGGCGCTGATTTGTGTTTTCGGAATATAATCGGAAGCGCCGCGCTTCATGGCTTCGGTGGCCACCATCTCATCGCCTTGGCCCGTCGACATGATGATTGCCATGTAAGGTTGCCGCTCAAGCAGGGCGGTAACGCCAGCTAAACCATCTTGCCCTGGTAACCGGTAATCGATTACGGCGCAATCGAATTCGTGCTTATCACAGGCTTCAAGAGCTTCCTGGATGCTCTCCGATTCGGTGCATTCATAGGGAATTTCAGCGTGTTTTAAAGCCCGCCTGATCAGCTTGCGGTCGCCCTCATCGTCGTCGGCGATCAGAAAGTTCAGCGTTCTGTTCATGGTGCGCTCCCAGCCGGGCTGGTTCCTTAAGGGATCTCCACAATACGCCAATAACAGTCCATCAATCCAACCAGATTCAGGAAATCTTGTCCGGCCGTTTCCTTGCAGATGTACCCTGCAACATTGAGATCGTAGACGGCTAACCTATCCTCCTCGCGCTTGGAAGTGGTAAGCACGAAGATGATTGACCGATGCAACTCCTCATCCTCGCGCAGCGCTGCGACGAGTTGTATACCGGTCATTCGAGGCATGTTCAGGTCGGCGATTATTATATATGGAGCCGGCACTCGGGTTTTGCCGTTCATACCTTTTAGCATGTCCAGCGCCTCCGCCCCGTCCACTGCCCGCAAAATAGGGTTGGCGATCTTGGCTTTCTGAAACGCGCGGTGTAAGGCCTTCGCGTCGCCGTCATCGTCTTCCACCAACAAAATGTTAAGCGGCCTGGCCTTAAGCGTTGCAATCATATTCGTGGGTTCCTTCACGGCCGGAGGCGTGTAAGCGCTGGAGCGCCTTCACACCGCCGGTATCGCTCTCGTTTGGTTCGCCTGTTGTTATTTCGGCCAGATGAAGCGAAAAGTACATCCTTTGCCCTCGGAGGATTTAAGAGTGATTGCCCCGAAGACGACATCGACATTCTTGCGCACCATGGCAAGCCCCATCCCGCTCGCTTCCACCTGGTCTCTAGGCCGCAGTGTTTGCAATATTTTGAAAATCTGCTCATGGAATCGCTCAGGAATGCCCGGACAATCGTCTTTCACCGCAAAGGCATACTCTGTACACTCGGTTTTCTTATCGTGATGCTTGATGGCATTGCCGATCAGATTCATCAAATCTGCTGGAGCGGCATCCTGCGGACTTGAATATCCGCAAAGCGGGGGCTTACGTCCACGGTGAAACCTTCGGGGGAAAGCAGCGCCAGAATATTCTTCACGAGCGCATCGGCCGCCACGGTTTCGGCATACCTTCCATCGGTTTTCCGCCCAACGCGGCCAGGTGGTTCAACTCGGAAATAGCGAAGTTACAGAATTTAATAAAGAAGGTGTGCCTAAGCGCAAAATATTATCATTTTTTCCGCTCGCATTTAACGGTTTGTCTATTGCCCCATCCGGCACAACCCTAGGCAGCCGCATGATTTTCCTGAACGAGTTCTATAGATTGTGCTAGTAATTCTCGATAAAGCAGTAGATTGCTGAATTGTCTTTCCAACACTTCTTTTCAACCAATACCCCATGACGGCTTCTATTGCACAATCTCCTGCCAGTGAACCCATATCGAGTGAACCGCCCAAAGTGATGATTGTTGAAGATGAAACGATCATTTCCTTTGGCATACAGACTTGCTTAGCCAATAGCGGCTTTGCCGTTACCGCCGCGCCTCGAAGCGCCGCGGAAGCATTTCGCCAGATCGAACAGGAGCGGCCCCATGTTGTGCTGATGGATATTCACATCCCCGGCGATACGGACGGAGTGGAAGCGGCGGGCATCATTCGCAACCGGTATGATCTGCCTGTTATTTACCTGACGGCCCACGCCGACCAAGCCACCCTCGCACGCGCCCAGAGTACTGAGCCCTTTGGCTTTATTGTGAAGCCATTTGAACCCACCACCATGAAGGCCGTCATAACCATGGCGCTGCGCAAGCATCGCATGGAAAGTGAACTTAGAAACAGCCGGCGGCAATTATCCTCCGCTCTTCAGGAGCTTGAGCATGCTAAATGGGCCGCGGAAACGGCCAACAGGCACAAAAGCGATTTTCTGGCCCGCATGAGCCACGAAATCCGCACCCCCATGAATCTCATCATGGGCATGAATGCACTTCTGTTGGAAAGCCCGCTGAGCACCAGGCAAAAGCAGCAAGTCGAAATCTCCTACCGCAACGTGCGTAGGCTCCTCTGGGTGATCAACAGTATCCTCGACGTGACTAAGTTGGAGGTCGGCAACCTGGCGCTTGAATCCGTCCCCTTCGATCTCGATGAAGTTCTCAAGGAATGTGCCGCTACCGTTGCTTCCGCCATTGAACGCAAAGGCCTGCACTTTGAAGTGTCTCTCTATCCCGATAGTTGGCGCTATTGGATGGGCGACCCGGAACGGCTCCAACAGGTGTTGTTGAACCTTATCGGAAATTCCATTAAATTCACTGCCAAGGGCAGAGTCGATTTAAGAGTCCGCCCGGCAGAGGGTCCGCAAGGCGAGCCAGGTTTGCGCTTCGAGGTCTCCGATACCGGTTGCGGAATTCCTCCCGGGAAGGCCGAACTCATCTTCGACGCATTTCAGCAGGCCGAAGGCTCCATCAGCCGGCCATATGAAGGTACGGGCCTCGGTTTGGCCATCGCCAAATCGTTGATTGAATTGATGGTGGGCCGTATCTGGGTAGAACCAAAACCGGATCCGGGCTCGCTATTCGTGTTTACCGCATTTTTCCCGGCTGCCGACGAGCAGGCTATTCGCGATAAGAATGCTGGAACTGCAACGAATGTGGAGCAGGTAAAGGCTGGTACGCGCCTTTTGGTCGTGGAAGACAATCCGGAAAATCTGGTTCTCATTGAAGCTTATCTCGAAAACCTTTCCATCAAACTTGACTCCGCGGCCAACGGCGTCGAAGCCGTGGAAAAACGCCAGCGCGGAACTTACGACCTGATCTTGATGGACATACAGATGCCCGTGATGGATGGTTACACGGCCACTCGTGAAATCCGCGCGTGGGAAAAAGTCCGCGGCATTCCTCCGGTTCCCATTGTGGCGTTGTCGGCCCATGCATCGAGCGAAGCATTCGCCGAAAGCAAAGCGGCGGGCTGTAACGCCCATCTCACCAAGCCCCTGGAACGGGTTGACCTAATTGGGGCTGTGGGCAAATTCGCGGAGCGTCCGGCCGATCCGCCGCAAGTTCCACCTGAACCGGTCTCTCCTCTCATCGAAGCTCGCCGGCCCGCCTTCCTGGCCAATCGCCGTCTCGATCTCGAGAAAATGCGCGATGCTTTGGGGGCCGGTAATTTCGAACTCATTCGCAGCATTGGCCACAACTGTAAAGGCACTGGTACGGGTTACGGTTTCCCCGAAATCAGTAAAATCGGCTTTTCCATCGAAACCGCTGCCAAAGCCGCCGATGCCGCCAGTCTGAACGAAGCCCTCCGCCATTTCGAACTTTCCCTCCACGCCGCAGTCATCCGAACCGATTCTAATTTTATTCAAAGTACACCCTCACCATCCGATAAGTGAGTTGACTGAGTACTGTGAGGACGAAATGACTTCTGTCGCAGACGCAACTTGTGATGTTTTAGACCGTTCTCTGAATCCCAAAACCCGGAATGAAAGTCTTCAGGAATGCATTCTGTTAATCGAAGACAGCGAAGACGCAATGTGGTTAGTGCGTTATGCGATTGAGGACTACGGTAAGGGCAGATTCCACCTCGATTGGTCGGATAATCTGGCATGCGGCCTTGAAAGGTTGTCCAAAGGCGGAATAGACCTGGTTCTGCTCGATCTTGGCCTTCCTGAAAGCTCCGGCGCGGCCAGCTTTGCCGCAGTCCACAAAGCCGACCCGAAAGTGCCGGTTCTGGTCCTTACTGGCGATGCCCGCGAACAAACCGAGTTCGCCGTCACCGCCGGAGGCGGCCAAGACTATCTGATCAAAGACCAAGTGTCTGGATCGCTTTTGTTGGAAGCAATCCGCGCTGCCCTGCAGTCGCACAGCCGGAGAGGTAATAAGCAGACCTCCTACAAATTCACCCACCGTTTTCACTGGCGCTAGTCAAAAGGCCGCTACCGAGCCGCCCTCGGCCAAACTCTCAATCCAAAGCTACAATAATCGCGCCCGCCACAATCAGCAACCCACCGGCTGCTTTTCCCCAAGTGAGCTTCTCGTGTAAAAGCAATGCGCTCAAACCGATCACTAAGGCAACGCTCAACTTATCGATTGGCGCAACTCGCGAAGCAGGTCCAAGTTGCAGAGCGCGGAAGTAGCACAGCCAGGAAAGTCCGGTAGCCATGCCGGAAAGAAACAGAAACAGCCATGTGCGTGAAGAAGGCACATGAAAGCTGCCCTCAGAACGCGTCGCCAACACGATCAGCCAGGCGAAAACAACAACCACAGTCGTTCGTATGGCAGTGGCGAAATTCGAATCCACTCCCGCCACGCCCAGCTTGGCGAGAATAGCAGTAGCCGCCGCGAAAACAGCGGAAAGAAGCGCCCAGCCGAGCCAGGTCACGCGCTTGGTTTACGCTAACCCGCGCTCAACGGCATAACGCGTCATCATTGCCGTCGAATGCAGCTTCAAGCGGTCCATGATGGCTGCCCGGTGGAATTCCGCCGTGCGTACCGAGATGTTCAAGCGGCTGGCGATCTCCTTAGCCGAACAGCCTTGCGAAATGAGTCTAAGCACTTCAATCTGGCGTTCGGTCAGTGTGCCTTCGGGCGGCAGCGGTTGCTCCTCGTCGTTCTGAATCCGCGAACCCATGTACTTTCCGCCATTCAATACGGTTCGAATAGCGGTGAGCAGCTCTTCCATAGGGGCTCTCTTCGAAAGATAAGCCTTAGCTCCCATATCCATGGCTCGTTTCAAAAAACGCGCTTCAGTATGCATTGAGAGAAACATAAGTTTCTGCTCCGGGTGCTTTTCAAAAACCCGCCGCGCTGTCTCGAACCCATCGCCATCGGGCATGCGGACATCCAGCACGGCCACGTCGGGCGCAGCCTGATCAATCAGATCTTCGAACGTTTTTAGAGTGTCGGCAGTCCGAACCTCGAAATGAGGGCTCGCCATGAGTGAGAGCGCGTCAAGCACAAGATGGTGATCGTCTGCAAAAAGGATTGTGGGCCGACTAGCTTCGGCAACCGTACCGTTGGTAACTTCCGTCACTCTTTCATCTCTCCCATAGCTCATAAAGAACTAAGCAATTCCGGTGCGCCAATGCCGCATCTGGCAAAAGAGCACCAAGTAGTCATTTTACAGAGACTCGGCGATAATTGCCGGTTAATTGAGGCCCCTATATCGAATGGATGCAGAATTGCCGAAAAAGTACCATCCCATTCGACTTCGGCACGTTTAGTCCACCAGCGAGGCTTCTTTTCCCGGTGTCTGGCGTTCCTCTGAGTCAAGATCGGCTATCGGCATGGTGAAGTAAAATGTCGATCCGGAACCGACTTTCGAATCAACCCAGATCTCGCCGCCCGCGCGCGCTACTATTTTCTTGCAGGTCGCCAATCCGATCCCGCTGCCCGCCACGTTCATTCCGTGCCGGCGCTGCAACGGAAGAAAAATCCTCTCATACCATTCAGGTTCAATGCCCAAGCCATTATCTTCCACTCCAACAAGCCAGAATTTATCGGCTCTCTCAGCTGTCACCTTCACATGCGGTTTAACGCCGGCGCGCCGGTATTTTATGGCGTTTGAAAGCAAATTCTGGAAAAGCTGCGTCAGCGGCTGCGGTTGGACCGGCAGTTTCGGAAGGGATCCGTATTCTACGGTCGCGCCGGAGGTGGAAATATCGCGCCTTAGATTTTCCTGAGCGGCAGCCAACGCCGCCTCCGCGTCCGATCCTTCCTCAGATCCGATGGCGCTCTTGCCCACTTGCGCGTGAGTCAACACTGCCTCAACCAGATCGGCCATACGTTCAAGGCTTGTGGAAATCTGCTTCACGCATTTGCGGCCTTCGTCGTCCAACTGGTGGCTATGCCGGCTCGCCAGCAGGTCCGCCAGCCAGCGGGTGGTCGTGATCGGTGCGCTCAGATCGTGCGAAGCAATTCGAGCGAACTCTTCAAGTTCTTCATTCGACCGTTCCAGTTCATGGGCCATGCGCTTAAGGCGCTCGTTCGCAGTTTCCAATTCCCGCTGCATCGCCAGCCGCGAAGTTATGTCGTTATACGTCGCTATGACATACGGCTCATCTTCTAGTGCGTAGTGGGGGAACAGTACCCATTGGGCCGAAACGTAGACTGCGCTCCCGTCCTTCCGCGTCTGGTGCAACTCACCTTGCCAAGTGCCGGTATTCAGCAAATCCCGCTGAATCTCTTCCATCGGTCTCGGCAGTTTCGTCTTCAGTAACTCGTGCGCCACACGACCACGTGCTTCTGCCGCAGTCCAGCCATAAAGCCGCGTGCAACCGGTTGTCCAGTGCTCAATTGTTCCGTCAAGCCGGCGAATTAATACGTTTGACTGTTCGATTGCGCCCGCTAAGGCTCGCGTACTGTTGACCGCTTCCTTTAATTTGGAAACGTCGCGCAGAATCTTGTTAAAACCAGCCAAAGTGCCGTCGGCGTTGTGCAACGCCAGAGTGAGGCACTCTACCGGAACACCGGCGCCGTTCTTGGCTATAAGACATCCGTTGCCGATATACGATCCATTTTCCGCGGCTTCCCGCAACTCTTTCTCTATCAGGCCTGGCTGCCCGTTCCGATTCGGAAAGCAACAATCCGGCGTTTTGACCGACGAATTCTTCAGCGGGATACCCCAACAGCGTAAAGACACCGGGATGCCACGATGTGAAACGTCCCTCGGTGTCCAACCGCAAGGGAACGAAGTCATTGAGCCTTGACAAAAGAGCGTCCATCAAACCGCTTTCAATCGGGGAACGATGGCCGTCGTGACTCAGTACGGCATTACGGAAAGGTAAGCTATCCATCCGGACTTTTTCGGGCAAATCTAAAGATAACGACTATCAATTGATAAGGATAGTTACGTGGGAAACTTGAAGCCGTCCCCGCCCGGGCTATTTTTTATGGGATTAGGACGCCGCGCCGCGCCCGATGGGCTTATCCGAAACCGCAAAATCGGCCCGTTTCTCCTCGGCCGCGGAGATGTCTTCCGCCCCGGTATCTTTAAGTACCGCTTTCGCTTTGTTGATCCAGTCCTGACTATCGCAATGCACCGAAAGCAGAATCCCGCCGGCTTTGATCCTGCCTTCATATCGCTTCGCTTCATATTCCGGAATTCCCAGCCCTGCCAATGCGCCAATGATGCCGCCTAACATCCCGCCTGAACCTACGCCGGTCAGGGCGGCAATGATATGGCCGGCGGCGATGAGCGGCCCTAAGCCCGGAATCGCGAGGACGCCTATGCTGGCCAGCAATCCAATGGTGCCGCCGATGATCCCACCGGCCACCATACCCGTCGCTGTGCCTTCCGGGGCCTTGGTGTGCTTTTCGTGCGCCAAGTCTTTCGTGCCCACATTGTCCTGCAGCAGAACAGATATGTCCTCGTTACGAAACCCGGTGGAAAGCAAACGATCTACGCAATTTTCTGCATTTTCCCGATTCGAATAAATACCAAATATCGACGTGTTTCTTATCGGCATCTCATTTCTCCTGCCCGGAATTCATCCATATCAGACTACTGCCGGTGCCAACCGTTTCCTGAAGACTCGGAACAAAAGGCCCGGTGCCGCCGCAAAGAGAACACCGGCCCCGCTGAAATGCCCAAAGCGTACGCCTATCTGATACTGTAGCTAATCTGCGTCAGGAACTGGAACGAATTCTTCTTGAAACCGGCTGGCGGTTCATTGAAAAATGCGTCTACAGTTCCGATGGTGAAAGCCAGTTTCTTGTACACCGGAATGGAAAGATTCGCCGATCCCAAAGCCGAGTATGCCTGGCTGTCGTTGAATGCCGGTGTAACCGAAAGCGCCTCGTTGAAAACGATTCCGTGTTTGAAAGTTCGCATATACGTTTGGGCGATTACCGCTCCAATTAAGCTCCTGCTCGACGGCGCGACAGTGCTCGTCGTGCCGTCCGGCAAGACCGTAACTACGTCTTCGAAAGACTGGCGGATATAGTCAATCGAGGCCTTCACGTCGAATTCCTGGTTGTCCGACTTAAAAATGGCGTACCCTATGCCGCCGCCGTAGGTCTGCTGCAACTTCAAACCTTGTGAAATGCTGTGGTCAAAAGCCGCGGAAACAAACCCGTACACGCGTCTTGAAAAATAAATGTCATGCTCCAGGTCGGCGTGAATAAGGTCTGTCTTCACGGTTGGTTTGCCCGATTGCGATAGTTCGCCATAAGCGGAGGCAAAATCGAATGTTGTCCTATATCTTGGATCGATCCAGGACTCGTTGGATACAGTGCGCGATAGGGACAGGGCTGATGATATGTTCTCTGAGTTCTGCGTGGACTCAGTCAACGCGATGCCCAAGCTGGCGGAGCCGTGCCAGAAATCTGTGAATTTGGGCTTTTGAAAAGCACGCAGGAAACTCGGTTGCGGAACCACGTTAGCGGCATTTGCGACCGGAATTACCGTCGGAGGCGCTCCGGTACCGGGATTGACCGCGATTTTCTGGTCCTCCGCGGTAACCGTACCCTGCGGAACTTTGCTCAGGTCGGCGTGCTTATCCAGAACTACGCCTTTTTCAGGAACGGCGAACTTTGCCGACGATTTCAGGCTCTTGACCTTGCTCCAATCCACTGTGACATCGCCCGCTCCGTCGCTGTGAAATGTCAAAGAACCGCCGCTGGCGCCGGTGAAATGTCCAATCAGCTTTTCTCCGTCTGTCAGATCAAGCACATCGGGCTCTGGTTTGGCGGGCGCGGCTTGTCCAAATAACCTTAGTCCCAAACCAACGATGCCGATTCCTATCTTTGTGGTTAATGCAAATTTAGAATTTGTCTTCCGATTCACTATTATCTTGCTCCTATAAACTAAGCTCTGAATTTCGCGTAGTTGCTACGACGGCTATAAGGCTACCGAAGTAACGAGCCTTAACCTCGGTAGACACTCTTAGCCTGCGATTGTCACATGGAATACGCTATGAAAGTGTCTGCCCGTAATCTGCTTAACGTTTTGGATCCTACCGCCAATCGAGCTAGTACCGGCAAAAAAAGACCTAGTACCGGAATAGGTGGTTTTCGTTGCTTTGGATGAAGGTTTCTCCGTAGAATTAGCACATACCATAGCGAAAGGCGGAATGGCGGCTAACCATCAGCGCATCTCCGAGTTGGGTTGTGGGGTTTGAAAGTTTGCGGAGGAAATTAAAAGGAAAATGAAAAAATCTCTAGCGTTTTTGGCGCTCGGTCTAGCTGCCTCAGTTTCGACGGCTCTGGCCTCGGTGTCGTTGGCTGTTTCAATCCAAGAAGATGCGTTCGCTGCTTTGACAGCCACCAGCACCACTGGCCTTATCAATTTTGATAACACGGCGTATCACGACTTTGATGTTGCAAATGTGACTGGTACAGGTATTCCCCATCTTCCAAACGGATCAACAAACCTGAATACTTTCGACGTTACCTCGTCACCTTTGGCGGCTTCTCATACTTTGACCCTTGAACTGACGCAGACAGGACTCACGGGGATAGCCAATCCAGCCTCATTCTTGAGCGCTTTTTCGGGAACTCTGGTTGGTGTCACCAGTGAAAAGATGACGACCTACATAGATACATCAAACGCGGCGTTCGGGACCGGGACTCTATTATCAACCCTGACCTGCACGGCGTCGTGCGGCAACGGACCCGGTGCTCTCGCTAGTGGCGTCACGACGGCGAGCCCGTTCTCGGAAACCGAAATCATTACCGCCGTGTTCGCTCCAACGGCAACCTCGGATCGCCTTGATTCAGGCGTTGACATTTCTGTAGCCACGGTTCCCGAGCCGGTTTCAATGTCACTGATCGGTGGTGGCTTGGCCCTTCTTGGACTGCTTCGCCTTCGCCGGAAGTAATCGAAGTTAAGTTTTACTGTTCTAAACCGCTCCAGTGGCTTCGGCTGCCGGAGCGGTTTTGTTTTTGGCGCGATCCGCTAGAATCAGGGTTTAAATGGCCGCTGGTATTACCGAGGAGCGCTCGCGCTCAACGCTTGCCGAACGCGTTAAGCCGAGGCTCGAAGTAGAAGGCTTGTTTGCACGCACGGGGCACACATACCGGCATGGGCCAGCGCATTACCTTTTTGAGAAGCATGTCATTCGCCCGGGACTGCGGGTTGGCTTAGGAGCATTGGGACTCTACCAGCAGGGCGTGAGGAATGCCTTGAGTCCGGTTGTACGGGAGATTACTCTGCGATTCAAGGATCTGCCGGCGGCCCTGGACGGGTTCAAGCTGCTGCATCTTTCCGATTTCCATATAGACGGCGTGGACGGGCTGGCGGAAGCGCTGGCGGCGGTGTTGGGGAGCATTGAAGCGGACTTGTGCGTATTTACCGGCGATTACCGATTTGACGATCGGGGTCCATGCGAAGAAATCTATCCGCGCATGCAGCGCGTAGTGGAGGCGATCTCGGCGAAGCACGGCGTCTATGGGATCTTGGGCAATCACGATGCGGCCGAGATAGCGTTTGGGCTGGAACGCATTGGCGTCCGAATGCTGGTGAACGAATCAGCCGAGATCCCGCAGGGCGGCCAATCGCTCTGGTTGGCAGGCGTGGACGATCCGTTCGACTATCGCTGCCATGACATCCAGGAAGCGCTGAGCGAGATCCCGGTGAATGGGTTCAAGATACTGCTGGCACACGCTCCAGAGCTCTACAAGCAGGCCGAGGCACTGGGCGTAAGACTCTACCTCACCGGCCATACGCATGCGGGCCAGATTCGGGTGCCGGTGCTGGGCGCGGTGAAGCACAACGCCAATTGTCCGCGCGAATATTCGTTCGGCCTGTGGAAGTACCGCGGCATGACCGGATACACGAGCGCCGGCGTGGGCTGCTCGTCGTTACCGATCCGCTATAACTGCCCGCCTGAAATTGCGCTGTTCGAGCTAAAGCGCGGCGGCGAATGATTCGAACAATCTGAGTTGCTCAGGGTATTTGACGATCTGGTCCTCCGGATGCCACTGAACAGCCACTACGAAGCGCTTGGCGGCCCTTTCCAGGCCTTCCACGGTGCCGTCTTCGGCGTCGCGGGCGGATATGCTGAGACCGCTGCCAAGCTTGCGCACGGCCTGATGGTGGCGCGAGTTGACCGGCCATTCGGGTGCTGAGGCAATGCCTTCGAGCTTGCTGCCGGACACAAAGAGAACGTTGTGGGCGGGGCCGGAATGATCGTCCTTCTCCGGGTCGTGGCGGCCGGTGGCTTCTATGTGCTGAACCAGCGTGCCACCGTGATAGACGTTCAATAGCTGCAGGCCGCGGCAGATGCCGAAGACCGGCAGATCACGCTCGATGGCCTGGTGGACGATGTACAATTCGGCTTGATCGCGCTCGTCGTCGGGCGGGTCGGTTTCCGGCTGCGGAGTTTCACCGTAGCGGCTTGGACTGACGTCGGTACCACCCATCAGCAACAGGCCGGAAACGCCCTCTAGTGAGAGTTTCTCAGTGACGCAGACCGCTACAGGCTCCATGCCACCGGCGCGCGCGGCCTCTTCGTAGGGCTTAACCTTTTTGGCGTGCCGGAATGGAATGAGAACTCGCTTAGCCATAGCTCTTATTATGATGTTGTCGTGATATGGCTTTTCGCTGTGTTGATGATGGCCGGGGCGGCGAAGAAGCATTTGCCGGAGGGCTTGCCGCGAGTGGAAGCGAAATTTTACGGCAAATTTGCCCCAACAAAGGACGTGGCGGCGGATCGGGTGTCGTATGCGACCGGCTATTCGATGCGTGTGCCCGCGATTGTCTATCATCCCGCGGGAGCGACGATCTTGAAGCATCCGGGGGTGGTGGTGGTGAACGCGCCGGGAGACGACAAATCGGCGTGGTACGCGACGTGGGCAGGCATTCTGTATGCGCGGGCGGGAGCGGTGGTGGTTACCTACGACCCGCTGGGCGAATACGAGCGCAACAAGGAGCGGCGATCGGGCACGGGCCAGGGTAACGATCTGACGACCGAGCTCGCGCAGCGCAGGAACGCTTTGGCGCTGACAGACATTATTCAGGCGGCGCATTATCTGTCCGAAAGAAAGGACGTGGACGGGAAAGACGTTGCCGTCGTGGGGAACACGCAGGCTTGCGAGGTGGACACCGAAATACGGATCTGCTTGCCGGCGGAAGGCGGAAAGCCTAATTACCTCACGAAAGAGGCAGCGCTGGCGTTGAACGAGAAGCTGAAGTTTCCCGACTGGACTAAGAAGCAGATTCAGGCGATGCCCGAGACGGAGACACACGGGCTGATGGCGTTGGGAAACGACGTTCCAGCGGTACCGCGCGCCGATTTGCATGCGGTTCCCGAAGCAGTATGGGAATCGCAACAGGAGAGCTACATTTACGAAACGTGGGCAGAGCGTGCCAAGACGGCGATCAGGTCTGGAGCGCCTTGAGAAGGCTGCCGCGTGATACCCTTTAGCTTCTTTCGATGTTATGGCCGATTTGAAGTTACAAGTAATCCCGATTGGCGGATTAGGCGAGTTTGGCATGAACTCGATGGCGTTGCGATATGGCGACGACATCATTGTGATCGACGCCGGGATGATGTTTCCGGATTCGGAGCTGCTAGGCGTAGACATCGTCACTCCCGATTTTGCGTACCTGGAACAGCACGCGAAGATGGTGCGCGGACTGATTCTGACGCATGGGCATGAAGACCATATTGGCGGCGTGCCGTTTCTGCTTTCGCAATTGAATATTCCGGTTTACGGGACGGAGTTCACGCTGGCGCTGGTGGAACGGCGGCTCGACGAGCACGAGATGCTCGACGAGGTAAAGCTGAACATCATCAAGGCCGGGGACCGCATTAAGCTGGGGCCTTTCGGGATTGAGTTTATACGGGTGACGCACTCGATTGTGAGTTGCGTGGCGCTGGCGATTACGACACCACTGGGCGTGGTGATTCATACGGGCGACTTCAAAGTGGACCCGACGCCGACCGATAACGAGCTTTTCGATTTGCACACGTTCGCCGAGTATGGGAAGCGCGGGGTGCTGCTGCTGCTTTCGGATTCGACTAACGTGGACCGGCCAGGATACACGGAAAGCGAGCGCGCGGTGCGGCCGAGAATCGAAACTTTGTTTTCGCGATCGGAACGAAGGTTGGTGATTTCGTGTTTCAGCAGCTCGATTCACCGGCTGCAGCAGATTCTGGACCTGGCGGCGGAATACGGGCGCAAGGTTGCGTTCTTGGGACGAAGCATGCTGAGCGTCACCGAAATTGCGCACAGCATGGGGCTGCTTTCGATACCCGATTCCACGCTGCTGAGACCGCAGGACATCATGCAGATGGCACCGGAGAAGGTGGCGGTGGTGGTTTCGGGAACGCAAGGCGAGCCGCTGTCGGCGCTGTCGCGCGTAGCCGTCGATAATCACAAGCACCTCTACCTGCAGCCGGGCGATACGGTGGCGCTGAGTTCGCGAATCATTCCGGGCAACGAGAAGGCGATCTATCGAATGATGAATCACATAGCCCGGCGCGGCGCGGATTTGGTGTACGGTTCGATGAATCCGCCGATTCACGTGTCGGGCCATGCGAGCGAAGAAGAGTTGAAGCTGGTGTTGAATCTTGTGCGGCCGCGGTATTTCATTCCGGTGCATGGCGAGTACCGTCAGCTTTCGAGGCATGCGCAACTGGCCCAGCCTTTGCGGTTTGCGGGGTTGGAAGAGAGCTTCGTGCTGGAGACGGGCGAGACGCTGGAGATAGACCATTTGGGCGCGCGGCGCGGCGACCGGATCACGGTAGGCAGAGTGTGCATCGATTCGGGATCGCTGGACGATGTGGTGGAAGACATGATCATCCGCGACCGCCGGCATTTGTCCGAAGACGGGTTTGTGCTGCCGATTATCGCGATCAACAAACATACGGGAAAGAGCGATGGGCTGCCGGAAATTGTGAGCCGTGGATTTGTGGCGGGAGACAGCGCTGCCATTTTGCAAGAGGCGCGCAACGTGGTGCGGCGGACGCTGGACAGCTCGAGTTCGGAGGAGCGCGGGGACTGGGGCGTGATGCAGGAGAAGATCCGGACCGACCTGAAGCGGTTTCTGAGCAAGCAGACGCAGCGCAGGCCGTTGATCATGCCGGTAATTCTGGAAGTCTGACGCCCTCGGCATCGTACGTCAGCCATTGAGGCATCCGTTAGCGGCGGTTTCCGGGCTACCGGTTGGGTCTGCTTCGTGGAGTGAGTCCGCTCCGCGGAATTCAAACCCTCCATGCAGGCTGCCAAATGACCAGCCTGGCGAGTCGCTCTGACTTCAACGCCGCCGTCGCCTCACAGAACCGCGCGCGGCAGCAAGCGGACTCTTTGCTATCTATAACAACTATGCGTTTATCAACCATACGTCCGGCCGCGGAGGCGGATGAAGATGCAATCTGGAGAATACTAGAGCCGGTTTTTCGCGCAGGCGAAACCTACACAGTTCCGCCCGAGATAAGTCGAAAAGAGGCGCTTGCCTACTGGAGAGCCGAAGGGCATGAAGTTTTTGTGGCTGAGCATGATGGTGAGATCCTGGGCGCCTACTTTCTGCAACCGAACCAGAAGGGCGGCGGCTCGCACGTGGCCAATTGCGGCTATGTTACGGCATCTCACGCAACCGGCCAAGGGATCGCGCGCCATGTGCGAGCATTCCCTCGATGAAGCTCGCACCCGAGGCTTTCGGGCCATGCAATTCAATTTTTGTGATCGGCGCCAATGAACGCGCAGTGCGGCTATGGTTGAGTTTAGGATTCGAAATCGTGGGCCGTCTGCCGCAAGCGTTTCTACATCCGAAGCTCGGCTACGTGGACGCGCTGGTGATGTTTCGTAATCTATAAGTCAAGCATGATCGCCCAAGCTATGATCGAAGCCTTTAAACGCCGGCCTTACGCCCTGATTGTCCTTGCGGCCGTTATCGCCGGATTTTGTCTGGCCGCGCAGACTCCACAGCAATTGGCCATGGTCAACTCATATGCAATGCCGATTGATGTTGACCGCGGCGCCGCCGGTTTATCGCGTCTGTTGGCTTCGTTGCGTACCCGTGCCAGCATCATGGCCGTGGTGGCGCATCCCGACGACGAAGACGGCGGCATGCTGGCATTCGAAACGCGTGGCTGTGGAGCCCGCGGCATTCTGATGACCCTTAACCGCGGCGAAGGCGGCCAGAACGCCATGTCAATGGATCTCTACGACGAAATGGGCCTGGTTCGCACGCAAGAGCTTTTGCAAGCTGGCCGCTACTACGGCGTCGACCAATACTGGGGCGCCGTCATCGACTATGGTTTCTCCAAGACACGCGAAGAAGCTATCCAAAAGTGGGGTTATGATCGTGTTCTTTCCGATGTTGTGCGCGTGGTGCGCATGACGCGTCCGCTGGTGATTACCTCCAGCTTCGTAGGAGCTCCTACCGATGGACACGGCAATCACCAGGTGTCGGGGCAAATGGCGCAAGAAGTCTTTCTCGCGGCGGGCGATCCGAAACGTTTTCCCGAGCAGCTGCGCGAAGGTTTGCGCCCCTGGTCTCCGCTTAAGGTCTATGCGCACGTGCCATTTTTCGAGCCTACAAAGGACAAAAAGATCTACGATTACGCCACCGACAAATACTTGCCCATACGGTTCGAAAACTACGTTGATAAAACGTTCATTACTGAAAAACCTTCTACCACGCTCGAAGTTCAGGAAGGCAAACTCGACCCTGCTGCTGGGTTGACCTATCTGCAGATTGGCCGCACCGGGTGGGGCTTTCAAAAAAGCCAAAACGGCGGCGGCACTACCCCACCGCCCGGAACTTATATGTCGGCGTATCACCGGTATGGGTCGCTTGTTCCGGCCGCGGCAAAAGAATCTTCGTTTTACGACGGCATCGATATCTCACTCCAAGGCATTGCCACGTTGACGAAAGGTGACGCGGCCTTTCTGAAAGATGAGCTTGGCAAGCTTTCTAAGATTGTCGATCAGGCGTGCGTTCAATACCGGCCTGACGCTCCGGCCGCCGTTGCTCCGGCGTTGGCCGATGGCTTACAAGCTGCGCGAGTCTTGCTTCAGCAGGTGCAATCGAGCAATTTACCAGAGCCCGGAAAAGGCGATGTGGCTTTTGAACTGGAAGCGAAAATAAAGCAGTTCGAAAACGCTTTGCCTCTTGCTCTCGGGATTTCATTCGATGCCTTCGTGGCTCCAGAGCACGAACCCGATAACCGCTTCGGTGGCGGCCAATCGCAAACGTTTACTATCGCCATCCCAGGACAATCGTTCGCTGTTCAGGCGAACTTGTTCAATGGCGGCCCTGAGGCGCTTTCTTTGAAAGACGTTGAAGTCACGTCTACGGACGGCAAGACCTGGAACGTCAAAGTCGAGAAAGCTTGGGAGCCCTCGCTGGCCGCGGGTAAGGAAGCGAAACTCAAATTCAACGTGGCTGCGCCAGCGGACGCCGCATTGACGAAGGCATATTTCGACCGTCCAAACCGCGAACAGCCCTATTACAACATCACAGACGAGCGCTTTCGCAATCTATCGCTGGCCCCTTATCCGCTGGTCGCCACTGTTCGCATGGCATATCGCGGCGCCAATTTCGAAATTAGCGAAGTCGTTCAGGCCAATCAGCGGATTGAAGGCA
This sequence comes from Bryobacterales bacterium, assembly GCA_963718465.1. Taxonomy (GTDB): domain Bacteria; phylum Acidobacteriota; class Terriglobia; order Bryobacterales; family Bryobacteraceae; genus Bog-105. The sequence continues at coordinate 36,437 of CAVQZK010000013.1, forward strand.
TTGGCATGGTGCAGAATCCCGTGCTCATGGCTCCGGCGATTTCCATCTCCGTTTCGCCTTCTGCTGGAGCTGTGCCGCTCTCATCATCGGCCTTCAACTTTTCTTGCGATATTCACAGCAATGTGAAAGGCGCAGCGAAGGGCACAGTTCGTTTGCGTTTGCCGGAAGGTTGGCAGTCGTCTCCCGCCGAAGCGCAGTTCGCGTTTGCGCGTGACGGCGACAACCAGACCATTACGTTTCAGGTGACGCCGCACGACATCAAGGCGCACCGCTACGATATCCATGCGGAAGCGCTGTACGGCGGCAAGACGTTCGAAGAGGGTTACCGGCTGGTCGGGTATCCAGGCGTTCGTCCGTATCCGTTTTATCGCCCTTCAAAATACGAAGCTGTCGGTGTGGATGTCACCACTGCCCCCGATCTTCACGTAGGTTTTCTGCCCGGCACTGGTGACGACGTTCCGCGCGCGCTGGAAGACCTGGGGCTGCATCCACAATTCCTTTCCGCTGCCGACATAGAAACGGGCGACCTGAGCCATTTCGATGCTATCGTCCTGGGAGTTCGCGCCTATGCCGTGCGCTCGGAACTTCGGTCGGCTAATAATCGCCTCCTCAACTATGTCAAGGAAGGCGGTGTGCTGATTGTCCAATATAATCTTCAGAACTTCGACCGCGACTACGGCCCTTATTCGCCTCTTACGCTTGGCCCGAATCCGGCGAAGGTAGTGGATGAGGGTTCGGCGGTTACTTTGCTCGATCCAAACAATCCTGCCTTTGCGTGGCCGAATAAGATTACGGCGGCGGATTTCTCCGGTTGGGAAGAGGAGCGCGGTCATGGATTCATTCAGAAATACGACCCGCATTATCAGCCGTTGGTGGAAACTCACGATCCGGACCAAGATCCTCAAAAGGGCGGCTTGCTGCTGGCCCACTACGGCAAGGGGATTTACGTGTATGATGCTTTTGCGCTATATCGACAGTTGCCGTCCGGCGTGCCCGGAGCCTACCGTATCCTGGCGAACCTGGTCAGTCTGGGGAAGAATCCCGGCTGGCGATGATAACTTTTTGAGATATCGCACCGTAAGTAGTGTTAGAACATCTTATTTGAAGGTGAGTTAACTATGAGAATCGCTTTGATCGCATCGTTTCTGGCTGCCGCTTCCGTGATGCTGGCTGGGCAGAAGTTTGTCTTCCCCGATCCGGCGGTAGACACCCCTAAAGCCGAAGGTCTCCAAACGGCCGTTCTTGCCGGTGGTTGCTTCTGGGGCGTCGAGGGCGTTTTTGAACACGTCAAGGGTGTTAAGGAGGCGGTATCCGGCTTTGCGGGCGGCGAAAAGTCTACCGCGCATTACGACAGGGTCAGTGAGGGAAATACCGGCCATGCCGAATCCGTGAAAATCACTTTCGATCCAATCCAGATCACTTACGGCCAGATTCTCAAAGTCTACTTCGCGGTGGCGCACAACCCGACGGAAAAGAATTTCCAGGGCCCGACCATGGAACGCAGTACCGATCAGTAATCTTCTATGCCGATGACGAGCAGAAAAACGTTGCCGAAGCGTACATCAAGCAATTGGATGAAGCGAACATCTACGGTCGCCCTATAGTGACCCAAGTGGTTCCGCTGAAGGGGTTCTATGCGGCTGAATCGTACCATCAGCACTACATGCAGAACAATCCCACCGCCCCGTATATTATGTACAACGATATGCCGAAATTGACAGCGCTTAAAAAAGAGTTGCCGGAACTTTGCCGGCGTTAGATTTATTGCTTTGGCTTCGGTTCTTCTTTTTTAGCTTCAGCGGTGGGAGGAGGAGCGCCTTCGGGCGTCTTCACCTCCAGAATGCGTACGATTTTCGGTGAATGATCGTACTGGCTTAGCTTCCGCTCATCGCTCGTTAGCGCTTTCCACTTCGCCGTCAGATCGTAATCGTTGGTGAAGCTGAGTTCTTCGAACGTGTAACGGCCGTCTTTTTTAGTGAAATAGGTGCGCTTTTCCTTGGTCTTATCGTCGGTTAAGGTAACCAGAGCGCCGTTCAGTGGCTGTCCTGAATCGTCCACCACCTGACCGCTGACTGTCTTCGAAGTGGGTGGCTTGCCCTTCTTCCGAATGAGCGGCCGATGGTTGTCCAGGAACACGTCCGGATCACGATTGGGCTGCGTTTGCTGTGCCCCGGCCATTCCCAGGAACGTCGCGGCACAAGCTGCCGCTAGAAACGGACGTATTTTTGACCGCATAATCCTTCTCGTATCCTATCAGTAACTATGTCCTTTCAGAAGTCTCGCGTCCTAGCATTTGAAAGCCGGCGTGCGGCTGAGATTGCTGAATTGATTCGCATCAACGATGGCGACCCGTTCGTAGCGCCGGCATTGATAGAGGTTCCGCTGGAGCATAACCGGCAAGCCTTCGAATTTGCCGATCGCCTGTATGCGGGCGAGTTTGAGATGGTGGTTCTGCTGACCGGTGTTGGCACGCGCTTGCTTTCGCGAGTTCTGGCAACGCGGGATCCGGAAGCCCGGTTCGTTGAGGCTCTGCGCAAACTGGCTGTGGTTGCCAGAGGTCCAAAGCCGATAGCGGTACTCCGGGAATGGCAGGTGCCGGTTACCATCGCGGTGCCTGAGCCGAATACCTGGCGTGAGCTGCTGGAAGCAGTGGCTGCACGACCTGAAAAATTGGTAGCTGTCCAGGAATACGGCCGCAGCAACCCGGAATTGATCAGTGGCCTAGAAGCGCAGGGCCGCCGCGTGTCGTCAGTTGCGGTTTACCAATGGGCTTTGCCGGAGGACACCGCACCCCTGGCCAAAGCGTTGGAGGATCTGTTGGTGGGCTCTTTCGAAGCGGCATTGTTCACGACCGGAGTTCAAATCGAGCACTTCCTGGAATTTGCCGCCAACGAAGGCAAGAGAGAGGCTGCCAGGCAAGCCCTGGCGAAACTCTTTATTGCGTCAATTGGTCCAACCTGCAGCGAAACGTTGCGTGCCAGTGGGCTGAATCCGGCAATGGAGCCAAGCCACCCGAAGATGGGTATCCTGGTGCGGGAGAGTGCACTTCGATACGCTGAAAGCCGAAAATGAAACGACTTCTTCCTCTGCTGTTTATAGCCTTACTCGCCTCTGCTCAGAGTCCGGCAACCGAGGAGACGATTAACATCGACACCTCCGCGGCCGCTCGACCGTTTCCGCATTTTTGGGAGCAGATGTTCGGGTCGGGTCGGGCTGTTCTCAGCCTGCGCGAAGACTACCGGAAAGATCTTCGCGCAGTGCGCGACATCACCGATTTTGAATACATTCGCTTTCATGCCATTCTTGACGACGAGAATGGCGTCTTTGCCGAAGACAAGAACGGCAACCCGATTTATAACTTTTCCTACGTCGATCAGATCTACGACGGACTGCTCGAAAACAACGTGCGCCCATTTGTGGAACTGAGCTTTATACCGCGCGCGCTGGCGCTGAATCTGACTCCGCACCCCTTCTGGTACAAACCGTTGCCCTCGCCTCCTAAAGAACCCCAGAAGTGGTCGGCTCTTATAGAAGCTTTTACGCAACACCTGGTAGAGCGTTACGGCAAGGACGAAGTGGAGAAGTGGTACTTCGAAGTTTGGAATGAGCCGAACATCGACTTTTGGAATGGCAATCCTCAGCAGCAAACCTATTTTGCGCTCTACGACTTGACCGCGGCGGCAGTCAAAAAAGTGGATGCCAAGATTCGTATTGGCGGCCCAGCCACCGCGCAAGCCGCTTGGGTGGCCGATTTTATCGCCCACTGCACCCAGCATCAAATTCCATTTGATTTTGTCTCTACCCACGTATATGGCAACGATTCTTCGCAAGACGTCTTCCGGACGAACACACCCATTCCACGCCGCAGCATGGTGGCGCGCTCCGCGAAGAAAGTTTACGACCAGGTAAAGGCGTCAGCCGCACCTGACACCCCGATCATTTGGTCGGAATACAACGCCACTTACATGAATCAGCAGGAAGTTACCGACAGCGCCTTCATGGGACCGTGGCTGGCCAACACTATTCGCGAAAGCGACGGTTTGGCGACTATGATGTCGTACTGGTGCTCCTCAGACGTGTTTGAAGAGCAGGGCGTGGTGAAGACGCCGTTTTATGGCGGCTATGGCTTGATTGCCGAGCGCGATATTCCGAAAGCCGCGTTTAGAGATTTCGAGTTGCTGCACCGGCTAGGGACAAAACGCTTCATGGTCGATTCTGAAAATGCGCTAGTGACACAAGCCGACGATGGACACCTGGTTTTGGCGCTTTGGAATTACGCTGAACCGGGCGAGACGGTCGCACCCAAGACTTTCAAGCTGGCGATAAAGGGCATGAAGGTGAAGAAGTACCGCTATCAACTTGTTGCGCCCGGTGAATCGTCTCCCCTTGAGGCTTGGAAGAATATGGGCAGCCCGGTTTCACCTACCAGGGAACAGATAAAAGCGTTGATCAACGCCTCGGCTTTATCGAAAGCAAAAACGGAATCGATAGAGCATTCAGTCGTTCTTGTTCCGCAAACCCTGGCGGTGCTCGAACTGGAACGTTAACTGCTTAGAACCGCGCTTACCGTTTCGAAGGAGTAGCCCGCGTCGCGCAGCCGAGGAACAATCTCGCGCACAGCCGAGAGCATGTGGCTTACATCCGGCTTCTCCTGTATATTGCGGCCGTCATGCAGGCAGATGATTCCACCAGGTGAACAACGCCCCAAAACGTAATCGGTAATACGACCGGCCTGCCAGCGCCAATCGAAACCAATCACCGTCCACATTACGCCCAGCAATCCCAGGCGCAATTGCACATCGCGCATCCCCGCCCAGCGAAAGCCATAGGGCGCGCGCAGCAGCATCGGTGTTATGCCGGTTTCAAGCTGAATAATTTTCTGCGCCACAGTGAATTCTTTGTCAATGAACTCACGCGTCTTGAAGGGCAGTTTCGGATGCGAATAGGTGTGGTTACCGATCTGATGGCCGGCTGCCGCAACTTGTCCGGCGATATGCGGCAAACGCTTCACATTCATGCCGCATTGAAAAAATGTGGCTTTAACGTCCTCGCGCTCCAGATAGTCCAGTAGGGCGGGCGTGCTCTCGCTAGGCCCGTCGTCGAACGTCAGGGCGATCGATTTTCTCGTGCCGGGCCCCCTAAACACCGAAGGGCCGAAGATCTGCGAACTTTTGGCAACAGTGCCATAGGCGGTTGCCGCGGAAATACCGCCGGCGAGGGCTCCCGCCGCAAAACCCACTACTCTCGAAACGCGCATGCGTCCTCAGCCTAACACCTTTGTAACCATCTATGGAAGATTACTCTCCCGGCCGTTCACGCGGCGGTGCCGACGCATGATATTCATTCCGCACGCGTTCTATATACAACGTCAAGAGCTCGCCGACTTTCTGCCGGTCGGGCGATCTTACTATGAAGCCCACATGATGGCGCTTGTTCATGCGCCAGACGAGTTCCGGTTCTTTGAAACTGGATGTGTCGGGCCATTCTTGCCGGGCGAGCGAAACCAAAAGTCCAGCGTATTCAGAGTGAAGTTGGGGCAATTGATAGTCGCTGTTTTGCGCTGCCGCAACCTCAACATTCGCCCATTCGGCCCATAAATTCACGCCGGTAGCCGCCTCCACCAGGTCCGCGATATTTGCGCCGCCTACGCGTGCCGATGTTTCGAGGAAATAGAGTTGGCCGCCTTCGTGCGCTCGTATGAACTCACTATGCGAAACGCCGTCCGTCAAGCCAAAGGCCCGCAGCAATGCCTCATTCATTTGCAACAAGCCGAAGTCCAACGCACTGCCTTTCTCGACAAGCTGAGTGGTAAAGATGCCTCCGCCCTGGGCCACCTCAAGCGGCGGAGTCCCATAAGCGCTCGACACCGCAAAGAACATTCGTCCACCCGACCAGATGGAATCCACATGGAAGATATCGCCCGGAACGAAGCGCTCCAGAATAAAAAACGACTGCTGATCGCCTAAGCCGTGGATTGTCTGCCACACTTCATCGCGATGATGAAACTTCTTTATACCCATCGCGCCTGCCAACAAGCGGGGTTTTAGGACCCACGGCGGCGGGACGTTCTCAAGGAATTGTGTGATGGCCTCGTAGTTCACGGTCGCGGTAAAGAGGGGGACGGCAATACTGTTTTCAGCGGCCCGTGTCCGCATCGCCAGCTTGTCGCGGAAATATCGCGTAGCGGTTTCGCCTAAGCCCGGCAGCCGGAGGTGTTCTCTAAGGAATGAGGCTTTCTCCAGGTCGAAATCATCTAACGGAGTGATCCGGTCGATTCGCTGCGTACGGCACAGATGACAAACGCCGTAGAGCATATTCTGCATGTTCCATTCGTGATCGACGTCGGGCATGTAGAAGATATCCTCCAGGCTGTCGCGAGGCCACCGGGCCTTGTCCTTCAGGCTTTCTGACGCGAGCAGGAACACCCGGCATCCTTGCCGGTGCGCCTGTTCCATGAAGCGGTGGCCCTTTTCGTAGCTGGCTAAACAAAGGATTGTTAGAGGCGATTGTTCTTGCATGTACCGATGCAGATCAGGATATCGTTTTAGTTGATACTATGTTCGAAATGCTTCAGTAACCAAACTGGGAGCTTCGACGAAAGAATAAATGGAATGCAGAAACTTAAACTGAAGCACTTAGTTGCCATTCGCTGGTTCCATTGGGTTAATTTTCCGCTGCTTTTCCTCATGATTTGGAGCGGATTGATGATCTACTGGGCGTATCCGGCATATCATCTTGGACCGATACCGCTGTTTCCCAACTGGCTGTTTAACTGGCTGCACCTGAAGCAGCGCTTGGCTGAAGGAATGGCGCTCCATTTCGTGTTCATGTGGTTGTTCGCCGTCAACGGCGCGCTTTATGTCGCGTATACACTGTTCTCGGGGGAGTGGAAATATCTGGTGCCGCGCTCCACTTCTGCCTTTCGCGATGCCTGGCATGTGCTTCTGCACGATCTGCATCTGCGAAAAGAAGTGCCGGCGCAAGAGAAGTACAATGCGGCCCAGCAAATTGCCTATTCCGGAATTGTCGTGATGGGCCTCGGCTCCCTCATCACTGGGCTGGCTATCTACAAACCTATGCAGCTCGGCTGGTTAGCAGCGTTGTGCGGCGGCTATGAATTTGCGCGGTTCATGCATTATGCACTCACCATGGGCTATATCGGATTTTTTGTGGTTCACATTGTCCAGGTGGTGATTGCCGGGTGGAATAACTTCCGCAGCATGGTGATCGGATACGAACTGGTGAAGCAAAATGACTAACCGCCATCCCGAAATCGTTCTGCCCGATGGGAAGTTGCAGCAGGAGCTGAAAAACAGGAGCCGGCGCGGGTTCATTGTGGGTGGTTTGTCGGCCTTAGGAGCATTTGGCGCTTACAAGGCTGTCCGTCTGTCTCAAAAGGACGATTACGTGCCGTGGCCACAGCGGCGTGTGCTCGATTTCAATGGCCGTCTTTGGCGCAGTTATGTAGACGAGGCTCGCCTGGTACCCACTTATTCACGAGGCCAGATTGGGTTTTTGAAGCCGAACGGCGAATATGGCTTGGGCGACGAAGACGAGGACGGCAACAAGATTGAATGGAGCTTGCAGGTTGAACCGGGCGCAAATGTTGCGCCGCTGACCCTGACTATGGCCGACGTCCAAGCGCTTCCAAAGCAGGAGATGATTACGAAATTTTGCTGCATTGAAGGTTGGAGCACTGTTCAACAGTGGGGTGGCGCGCGCTTCTCAGACTTTACGCGCAAATACTTTCCAGCCGGGCGGCCCATCCCCAAATACGTTTACATGGCCACGGGCACGGAAGATGAAGGCGAATATTTTGTTGGGCTCGATATACAAAGCGCTCTTCACCCGCAGACCCTGCTTGCCTGGGAGCGCAATGGCAAGCCACTCGAAGAGGAACACGGCGCGCCTCTCCGCTTAGTGATCCCGGTGAAATACGGCATTAAGAATATTAAGAAAATCGGTTTGATTCGATATACTGATCAGCGGCCGGCAGACTATTGGGCCAAAGACGGGTACGATTGGTTTGCAGGTCTTTAATACGTGCCAGACGCTCAGATCTATTGCGGAACATCCGGCTTCTCTTATCCCAGTTGGAAGCCCGATTTCTATCCGGAAAAGTTGCCTTCGAGTAAGTTTCTTTCCTTCTACGCCGCGCGGCTGAATGCCGTGGAGATCAACTATACCTACCGCCGGATCGCTTCCGCGGCTACATTTGAGAAATGGATAGCCGCCACTCCGCCGCACTTCGTGTTTCTTCCAAAAGCGCACATGAAGATCACGCATATATTGAAGCTGGCCGAAGCGGAAGATTTCACGCGCTACTTTCTCGAATCTCTGGACCCGCTGCGGCTCGCTAACCGGCTTGGCCCCATTCTGTTTCAGTTGGCGCCCAGCTTTAAAGCCGATCTGGAGAGGCTGACTGGCTTTGTGCGGCTGCTGCCAAAGACTCTGAAGTGCGCCTTCGAATTTCGCAATGCGAGTTGGTTTGACGATGCCGTTTATGAGATCTTGCGGGAATCGAACGTGGGCCTCTGCCTGGCTGAAAACGAGAACCTGGAAACGCCGCACGTTCTTACAGCCGACTTTGTTTATATGCGTCTTCGCAAGCCCGACTACACCGAATCGGAAGTCGGCGCGATCGAGCGGCGGATACAGCAGTACCTGGTTAACGGCTATCCTACTTTCGCCATCTTCAAACATGAAGAGACGCCGGCGGGGGCCCTCAATGCCGAGCGCCTGCTGAAAACATTTCCGGTCAAAGCGTCTGCTTCGCCCGTCTCGGCTTAATGAAGGCCGCTACACCAGGACTACTTCGACGCCGCGTTCTCTTAGCTTCTCCACCTCGGCCGCCGGAGCTTTCACGTCGGTGATAACGCGCCGAATGGGCCGGAAATCGGAGATCAAAGACAGGCTGCGGTGGCCGAATTTGCTTGAATCCGCCAGTACCGTCACTTCCGCCGCCGATTCAATCATTCGCCGGTTGAGCTGCGCCTCCATAATGTCAAGCGTGGTCAAGCCAACACTTGCATCCAAGCCAACGGTGCTCATAAAACAATGATCGGCATGCAGCGAATGCATCATGTGCTCCGCGTGAGGTCCGACGAAGGCGGTTGAGGGGTGGCGCAGAAATCCTCCCACCATAACCAGTGACAGGTTTGCGCAATCAGCCAGCCTGGCCGCGATGTTGAGGGCGTATGTGATCACGGTAATGTTTGCGGGAGCGCTGTGCCGGAGTTGTGTTGCCAGCGCGGCCGAAGTAGACCCGGTACACAAAATAACGGTTTGCATAGGCCGGATTAACAGGGCGGCGGCGCTGGCGATGCGCAGTTTCTCTTCGTGATGCATGCCTTCGCGCACTTTGAGAGGATGCTCGGGCGCGGCAGCAAGCGGACGGATGGCCCCGCCATGCGAACGGACCAACGCCCCGAGTTTCGACAACGCATCTAAGTCGCCGCGCGCAGTTACCGCAGAAACGCCGAAGCGCTGAGCGACCTCTTCAACGGTTATTCTGCCGTTCTGGCCAAGTACAGCGACTATTTCCCGGCGGCGCTCTTCGGCAAGCAACCGGTCCGGTTTATGTTTCGACATTCCGCAGCACCCATGATAAAGGACGATAATAATAAACACATCGGCCAAACCGGTTTTAGCGGGCGAATGGCTGCGCCGGTGGCCAAGCCTAGCGGAATTCGTCTTGCAGTTTATTTAAGGCGTCAGCCCCGGGGCACAGTTTTTCATACGGCAGAGTGGCCAGCGGCTCGTCGGGTGTGTTGTTCATTTCATGCAGGTCGCTGACGGACTCGTCTACGAACAGCAAGCCGGTCAGGATTTCGCCTTTGTTCTGGCGCTCTTGCATGTACGACATCGCCCTTTGGCGGTCGGTAGCATCGTAACCGTCGGAAACTGCGCGGAATTTCACGACGCTGCCATCGTGCATGGTTACGGTGGTTACGCCATTGGGGCTGATCTGCGCCAGAATTTCCTCCGCTTTCGGAACAAAGTCGGTTTCATTGGCGCGCTCTTCGTGTTTGCGGGTATATTGATAACTCTTAGTGGAACCGGCGTGGTCGTTAAACGTCACGCATGGGGAAATGACATCCACCAGCGCCAAGCCGCGATGAGCGAAGGCGGCCTTCAGAATAGGGACAAGTTGTTCTTTGTCCCCTGAGAAACTGCGCGCAATAAAGGTAGCGCCGATACTGAGGCCGAGCATGGCTGGATCAATGGGAGCCATGCGATTGGCTTCACCACGTTTGCTTTTTGAGCCAACGTCGGCGGACGCTGAAAACTGGCCTTTGGTCAGGCCGTAGACGCCGTTGTTCTCGATCAGGTACACCATCTTAATGTTGCGGCGGATGGCGTGGCACATATGGCCGATACCGATGCTGAGCGAATCGCCGTCACCGGAAACGCCGATGTAAGTCAGGGCGCGATTAGCGGCAATGGCGCCGGTTGTGATAGCGGGCATGCGGCCATGCGCGGAATTGAAACCATGCGCGCCGTTGACGAAATAGGCCGGCGTTTTTGAGGAACAACCGATACCGCTCATTTTGGCGAGCATGTGCGGCTCCATGGACATTTCCCAAAGCGCCCGCACAATGGCGGCGGTAACGGAATCATGGCCGCAGCCGGCGCACAACGTGGACATTGCGCCTTCGTAATCGCGAACGGTCAGGCCAAGGCTATTTATCTGTAGGCTGGGGTGGCGAACAATGGGTTTGGCGATTGAGGGCACTTATTTCTCCAGTTGGCCTAAGACTTCGTCGATGACGTTGCGGGCGCTGAGCGGGAACCCGCCATAGACAAGAATGGGGCGCAGTTTGTCCTTCGCAACACTTGTTTCGAGAGTGAGAAGGGAGGTCAGTTGGCCGTCGCGGTTCTGCTCGACGATGAAATTGAATTCGTGTTGATTGAGGAATGTTTCAACGCTTTTCGGAAAGGGAAACCCGCGGATGCGCATAAAATCGGCATCAATGCCTTGCGCGGCGAGAACGGTCAGGGCCTCGCGGACGGCAAGATCGCAGCCGCCCATAGTGACTACGCCGAAGCGCGGATTTTCGACGGTTTCGATTCTTGGCCCCGGCACGAAGCTGGCGGCAGCCGAGTGCTTCTGCGCTAAGCGGTCCAACACTTCTTGATACTCGCTGGGTGTTTCCGTATAGCCGCCAAATCTGTTATGCCCTGAGCCGCGCGTCACGTAAGCGCCCTTGGCATGGACACCGGGCAGCGTGCGCGCCGCCACGAAGTTCTCGTCTCCGGGAGAATAGCGATAATACTTCGGCAGATTCGTCAGTTCCTCTTCCGTCAGAACGCGGCCTCGGTCGGGGCGGTACGAATCGTCCCAAGTAAGGCGAGGTACAACCCAATCGTTCATGCCGATGTCGAGATCGGAAAGCATGATGACCGGCGTTTGGAAGCGCTCGGCGAGATCGAACGACTTAATAGCGAATTCAAAGCACTCGGACGGATTGCCGGGGAAGAGCAGGATATGTTTGGTGTCGCCGTGAGAGGCATAGGCACATTCGAGTACATCAGCCTGTTGGGTGCGCGTGGGCATGCCCGTTGACGGGCCAACACGCTGCACGTCGATTACGACTGCCGGAATCTCAGAGTAATAAGCGAGGCCGAGCAACTCATTCATGAGCGAAATGCCGGGGCCGGCGGTAGACGTAAAGGCGCGCGCTCCGTTCCAGGATGCGCCGATGACCATGCCAATTGCGGCAAGTTCGTCTTCGGCCTGGATGATGCAGTAGTTGTTGCGGCCCGTTTCAGGATCGCGGCGGTATTTTTCGCAGAATTCTTTGAAGGCGTCCATGACGGACGTGGCGGGCGTGATGGGATACCACGCGGCAACGGTGGCACCGGCATAAATGCAGCCGAGCGCGGTAGCGGTGTTGCCGTCAATCAGAACTTTGTCTTCGTTCGCCTGCATGGGCGCGAGACGAATGGGCAGCGGACAGGTGAAGTGCTCTTTGGCGTAATCGTATCCGATGCGCAGGGCTTCGCGGTTCGATTCGCGCAGCGCTTTCTTGCCGGAGAAACGTTCGGCCAGAAGTTCTTCGACAATCGGCATGTCGATTTCAAGGGCCGCAACAAGAGATCCGGCATAGGCGATGTTCTTCATGAGGGTGCGGGCGCGGGCGTCCGAAAAACGCTCGTTACACAGGCGTGCAAAAGGCACAGGCATGAAGTTTACGTCGTCGCGGTAAAGAGATTTGTCGAGCGGCCAAGAGGAATCGTACAGAACGAAGCCGCCCTGCCGCACCTCGCGAATATCGCGGCTATACGTTTGCGCGTTCATAGCCACCATAAGGTCGTAATCCAGAGCGCGCGCCATATGGCCTTCGGCATTGACCCGAATTTCGTACCAGGTTGGGAGGCCCTGAATGTTCGAAGGAAAAAGATTTTTGCCGGAAACGGGAATGCCCATGCGGAAAATAGCCTGCATCAGCAGACCGTTGGCGCTGGCCGAGCCGGTTCCGTTTACATTTGCCAGCTTGATGGCGAAGTCGTTTACGCCGTTACCAGAGTTTCGCTGCACGCTTTTGCATCTGCCTTTGTGGCCGCGTATGGAATAAAGAGTTCGAATTGCTGCATGTCCCAGGCGGCGGTGGGGCAGCGCTCGGCGCACAGGCCGCAGTGGACGCACACGTCTTCGTCTTTCGCCATAATGCGCGCGGTTTGCGGCAAATCGGTGGAAACGTAGAGCGCTTGGTCCAGGTTCAACGCGGGAGCCGAAAGCCGGTTGCGGAGATCGGCTTCGTCGCCGTTCTTCGTAATGGTGAGGCATTGAACGGGGCAGACATCAATGCAGGCGTCGCATTCAATACAGCGCGGCGCGTCGAAAACGGTCTGCATGTCGCAGTTCAGACAGCGCTCCACTTCGGTGGCGGTCTGTTCGGCGGAAAAACCGAGTTCGACTTCGATATTGAGCTTGTTAAAACGCTCGACCAGGTCGACATGCTGCATCTTCTGGCGCTTGACGGGAGTGTAGTCGTTCTTATAGCTCCACTCGCTGATGCCCATTTTTTGGGTCAGCAGGTTCATACCGAAGGCCGGGCGTTCGTCGACGGAGGCGCCATTGCAGTAATTGTGAATTGAGATGGCGGCTTGATGGCCATGTTCAACAGCCCAGATGATGTTCTTGGGACCGAACGCCGCGTCGCCGCCAAAGAAGACGCCGGGACGGGTGGATTCGTACGTTTTATCGTTTACGACAGGAACGTCCCATTTATCGAATTCGATTCCGAGATCGCGCTCCACCCAAGGGAACGCATTCTCCTGGCCGATGGCCAGAATCACGTCGTCGGCAGGAAAGAAGATTTCTTCGAGGGTTGTCGAACGCTTGGCGGCAGCATCCCATTCCAGGCGCTCGAACGTCATGCCTTTGAGGGCGCCGTTCTCAGTCACAAAGTTTTTCGGGGCGTAGTTGACCAAAATTTCGACGCCTTCTTCTTCGGAGTCTTCAAGCTCCCAGGGAGAAGCCTTGAAGAATTCTCGCGGGCGTCGCGCCATGACTTTGATGTCTTTGCCGCCCAGACGGCGGGATGAGCGGCAGCAATCCATGGCGGTGTTGCCGACACCGATGATCAAGACGCGCTCGCCAATGGAATCGACATGGCCGAAGGCGACCGATTCAAGCCAGTCTATACCGATATGAATGCGCGAGGTGTCATGACGGCCGGGAATTTCGAGATTTTTGCCGCGAGGTGCGCCACTCCCGACAAAAACGGCGTCGTACTGCTCGGCCAGGAGCTTGCGCATGCTCTCAACGGGCGAGTTGTAGTGGACATCTACGCCGCGATCGAGGATGTAATTAATCTCTTCAGAAAGGACTTGTTCGGGCAGGCGGAACGAAGGAATGTTGGAGCGCATTAAGCCGCCCGGCTTATCCTGCTTTTCGAAGATGGAGATATGAAAACCGAGAGGAAGGAGGTCGTTAGCGACGGTGAGCGACGCGGGGCCAGCGCCGACGCACGCAATACGCCTGCCGTTCTTTTGCGCGGGCGCCTCTGGCAGCAGATGCTTGACTTCGTCGCGCAGGTCGGCCGCAACGCGTTTCAGGCGGCAGATGGCTACCGGTTTAGCGGCGACATCAAGGCGGCCGCGGCGGCAGGCGGGTTCACAAGGACGGTCGCAAGTACGCCCCAGAATGCCTGGAAAAACGTTCGATTCCCTGTTGAGGAGATAAGATTCGGTGTAGCGGCCTTGCGCGATGAGACGGATATATTCCGGCACGTTCGTATGCGTTGGGCAAGCCCACTGGCAATCGACCACCTTATGGAAATAATCAGGGTTTTGAACGTCAGTCGGTTTCACGCAGACCTATGACCAGCAAGACATGGCTCGTCATTCATGTGTTTGCATGGATTATATCAATGCCGAATTGAAACTGCGATAACATTTGGACCGTCAGTTGCTTATAGTGCTTAGGAAATAAAACCGGAGGGCTCTTGCCTGTCATTCTTGGAACTCCTCGCGAAACGTTCCCTGGCGAACGGCGCGTAGCAGTGACTCCCCGTTATTGCGACGCGCTGCGCAAAGCGGGAATTGAAGTGATGATTGAGCATAACGCTGGAGTAGAGGCTGGCTACCCGGATGAGGCTTACACCGCAAGGGGCGCTCAACTGTCGACACGAGAGCAAATCTTCTCCCAAGCACAGCTGATAACGCAAGTAAGATCTTTGGGTGCGAATCCAGCGGAAGGCCGTAGGGACTTGGCGCTCATGCGTCCGGGACAGGTGGTGGTTGGGTTCGGCGAACCCCTCACGGCGGCCAAAGAGTGCCGGGACCTCGCCGCTACCGGCGTCTCGTTCTTTGCCCTGGAGTTGATTCCGCGCATCACACGTGCGCAGAGCATGGACGTACTTTCGGCCATGGCCACTATTGCGGGCTATCGAGCGGTTCTGCTGGCAGCGAGCGAGTTGCCGAAGATGTTCCCGATGCTGACCACGGCGGCTGGCACCATCGCTCCCGCAAAGGTCTTCGTGCTGGGTGCGGGAGTAGCGGGCTTACAAGCGATTGCAACAGCGCGTCGGTTGGGCGCGGTGGTCTCAGCTTACGACGTGAGGCCGGTGGTGAAAGAGCAGGTGGAAAGCGTTGGAGCGAAGTTCATCGTTCTCGACGTGGATGCTAAAGCTTCAGAGGACAAGGGCGGCTATGCCAAGGCGATGGATGAGGAGTTCTACCGCCGCCAACGCGCATTGCTGACCGAAGTGATTCGAGAGCAGGACGTGCTGATTACAACGGCCGCCGTCCCTGGCCGGAAAGCGCCAATATTGGTGACCCGCGAAATGGTGGCGGCCATGCAACCGGGTTCGGTGATTGTCGACATTGCCGCCGAACGGGGCGGCAACTGTGAACTGACAGTTCCAGGGAAGACGATGGTTTTCGACGGCGTGTCGGTAATGGGGCCGCTGAACGTGCCGAGCATGGTTCCCTATCATGCAAGCCAAATGTTCGGTTCAAACATGACGGCGTTTGTGAAACTGCTTGTCAAAGATGGCGCACTGGCGTTGAACCGGGAAGATGAAATTATCCGCGAGACGCTGGTGACATATGAGAGCAAAGTAGTTCATCCGCGCGTTCTAGAGCTGATTGCGCCTGAATTGAGCACTCTATCGGTAGGGAGATAAGGGGCCATGAACAAATACGAAGTTGCCATTTGGGTGTTCATGCTGGCAGCCTTTTTGGGATTCGAATTGATCAGGCGAGTTTCGCCGCTGTTGCACACGCCATTGATGTCATTGACGAATGCGATATCGGCAATTGCCGTGGTTGGCGCGATTTTGATTACTGGCGCGAAGGATGCGTCTCCGCTTACGAAAACCCTGGGCTTCATTGCCGTGGTCGCTTCCACCGTAAACGTTGTGAGCGGTTATTTGATCACCGATCGCATGCTGAAGATGTTCAAGAAACGCGGGGAGAGGCGCTAATGGACTTCAACGCGTTATTCCCGGCGATGTACATACTGGCTGCCGCCGGTTTCATATTGGCCATTAAGTGGATGAACTCGCCGGTGACGGCGCGGCGCGGCGTGATTGTCGGCGAGATTGGCATGCTGCTGGCAGTGGTAGGAACGCTGCTGCGGTTTGAGGTAGTGAGCTATCAGTGGATCTTTATAGCGTTTCTGATCGGCTCGGCTATCGGCGTGCCGATTGCCTACATAATGCCGATGACAGCCGTTCCGCAGCGAACAGCTATCTCACATGCTTGCGGCGCGCTGGCCTCGGCGTTGATTGGCACGGCTGAATATTACAGGCATACGCCGCATGGATTCGTGATGACGGCGCTCGTCTTGGAGACGCTGTTGGGATTTCTCACATGCACGGCGAGTTTGATGGCGTTCGGAAAGCTGCAGGAAATTCTGCCTACGCGGCCGATCAC
This sequence comes from Bryobacterales bacterium, assembly GCA_963718465.1. Lineage (GTDB taxonomy): Bacteria > Acidobacteriota > Terriglobia > Bryobacterales > Bryobacteraceae > Bog-105. The sequence continues at coordinate 52,823 of CAVQZK010000013.1, forward strand.
TTACAAGGGGCAGAACTTCGTCAACCTGGGGATTCTGGCGCTAGCGGCGGGGTTCGGCGTGGCGCTGATCTTGACGCCGGAGCATACCTGGCTATTTCCGATTTTTGCAGCGCTTTCGCTGATATTCGGGGTGTTGCTGATTGTGCCGATTGGCGGTGCGGATATGCCAACCGTAATCGCTCTGTTGAATTCCTACGCGGGACTTTCGGCCAGCGCTATGGGCTTTGCGCTCGATAACAAGCTGTTGATCGTGGCTGGGGCGCTTGATGGATCGTCGGGATTCATACTTTCCGTGATCATGTGCAAAGCAATGAATCGGTCGTTTACTAACGTGCTGTTCGGCGCATTCGGAACCATTCAAACCAGCGTGGCGAAGACGACCGATAGGCCCGTTAGATCGGCTTCGCCCGAAGAAGCGGCGGAGATTTTGGACGCGGCGCGGAGCGTGGTGATTATACCGGGTTATGGGATGGCGGTGGCGCAAGCGCAACACAAGCTGCGTGAAATGCACGACCTGCTGACTAAGCGCGGAATTGATGTGCGTTTCGCCATTCATCCCGTGGCGGGTCGCATGCCGGGGCATATGAACGTGCTGCTGGCCGAGGCCGACGTGCCCTACGACAAGCTGATTGAGATGGATGAAATCAATTCCGAATTCCCCCGAACCGATGTGGCGCTGGTGATCGGCGCGAACGACGTGGTGAATCCGGCGGCGATGAACGACAAGAACAGTCCAATTGCCGGAATGCCGATTTTGCGGGCTTTCGAAGCGCGAACCGTGATGGTGATTAAGCGGAGTATGAATCCGGGATTTGCGGGCATTGAGAACGATTTGTACTACATGGATCGCACCTTGATGTTATTTGGGGACGCGAAGACGTTTGTGGGGAGTATCGTAAAGGAACTCAATGCGGTTGGAGTAGGGGCGGCCGGGTAAGACCGTAAGCCTTTCTCTGTATTTACAATAGAGTTGCGGCGAATTGAGGCGAGAACTCGCTAACCCGCAAAAACATCAGGAAAATAATGGTTCCCATTAGCCTTCAAGTGCGTTAAGATATGTTAACTAACTGGTGGCGGCGTTAGGTTGCCGTATTAACTTTTTTGGGCCCTGAACCCTCCCCGTAAGAGCTGCAGGATCCCGGACGCTTTTCGAATAACATTCGCGGTATCTGATTGATGCCAGCGGGTTGGAGGTTTACATGAGCGCAGTATCTCCAGCACCCCTGCCTTTGTACAAGGAAGGGCTAGCGTTTTATGAAGAAGTAGCCAGTGAGTCCCGCAGTTTAATGGAAGCTATCAACGCGGCGGCTCGCGATAGCGGTATACCGGGCGAACACCTTGTCGAGTGGGCTCCCGGCCGCAATATAGGTATCATCCGCAAAGAGCACCCCTCAACCGAGATTCGATCCTGTCTTTCTTTTGAACGCTGGGGTCCGGTGATTAAGGTGAGTATCCGCGGGCATCAGGAAGAAGACCTTCCGTTCTACCCGGAAGATTTGGAAATGCCGCTTGGGGTAGATTTGGACGGTAATGTAGTGGCCATCTTTGGGGAAGGCCGCAGTTTCACTCCGAGCGAGTTGGCCTGCTTTTTGGCTCAGAGCTTGCGGCGGTGTTTCCCCGAAATGGTGTTGCCCTGCTCGACTTGCGGCCAGGCGTAAAGCTTTAACTGTTCGTTTCATCCTGCATTTAGTCATCAACTAATCTATAGTTATGCTTAGTGCCGGTGTCGGACTTGAATAGCCCGGAATGTTCGTTGATCACGGGCGTTGCGGGATTCATAGGCAGCCATCTCTCGGATAGGCTATTAAACGCGGGCCACACGGTAGTTGGGATCGACAATTGCTCGCGTGGAAGCCACGAAAACATTGCGGAAGCGCTGATGAATCCGCGCTTTCATTTCTTTGATGAAGATCTGACCGATGCGGGTGCATTGCGGAAAGTGGTTGCGGCGTTTCCGGTTACAACCGTTTGGCATCTCGCCGCTAATTCGGACATCGGCGCTGGAGTGGCCGATGCCAATGTCGATCTGCGCGATACGTTCCTGACAACGTTTAATTTGCTTTTAGCGATGCGCGAGACGGGCATTCAGCGGCTGGCTTTTTCATCGACATCGGCGGTCTACGGTGTTCACGACACGATATTGGAAGAGACTACGGGGCCGCTGTTTCCGATTTCGAACTATGGGGCGATGAAGCTGGCATCGGAGGCGCTGATCAGCGCGGCAGTGGAAAGCTTTCTGGAGCGCGCCTGGATCTTCCGTTTTCCGAATGTGATTGGACCGAGAGCCACGCATGGCATTATCTTCGATCTGTTTACGAAGTTAAGTAAGAATCCGCCGGATTTGGAAGTTCTGGGGGACGGAATGCAGCAGAAGCCTTATCTGCACGTTTTCGAATTACTGGATGCAATGCTGCTGATTTGCGAGCGCGCTCCAGACGCGCTGAACTGGTACAACATTGGACCGCCGGACGAAGGCGCGACGGTTCGGAAGATTGCGGAAGCTGTACGGCGTGAAGCGGCGCCGGACAAGCCGATTCGTTTTACCGGCGGCAGCAAGGGATGGGTAGGCGACGTTCCGCGATTTCGATATTCGATTGAAAAGTTAAAGAAGCTCGGCTGGTCGCCACGCCTCACGTCGGCGGAGGCCGTCGAAAAGGCAGTAGCCGAGATTCACAGCGAGTTTACTGCCAAGACGCACGTTCAATAGATGCAGCTCGTCATCATTGCCGGCGGGAAAGGCACGCGGCTGAAACATATCACCGCCGATTTGCCGAAGCCGATGATAGACGTGGGCGGAAAGCCGTTGCTGGAGCATCAGGTATTGCTGGCGCGAAAACATGGGATTCGCGACATTCTGATGCTGACGGGTTTCGGCGCGGAGCATATCGAAAAATATTTTGGCAACGGTTCGCGATGGGACGTAAAGATCACGTACCATCGCGAGGAACGGCCCCTGGGCACCGGAGGAGCGCTGCTGGATGCGTTCCGAAAATTGGACGACGTGTTTGTGGTGATGTACGGCGACACGATGATGAACGTGGATTTGACGCGCATGCTGAAGACGCAGCGCGCGGGTTGTGCGGCCACACTGTTCGTACACCCGAACGATCATCCTTTTGACTCGGATCTTGTAGAACTGAACGCGGCGGATGAGGTCACCGCGCTGCATCCATATCCACATCCGCCGGGTTCGTGTTTTCCCAATCTGGTGAATGCGGCGCTATACGCGTTTTCCAAACAGGCGCTGACCTATTGCAAGGGTTCGCCGGTTGATGAGCCGCGGGATATCTGCAAACACATGTTCCCCCGGATATTGGCGGCGGGTGGGAAGCTGCGGGGCTACAAAAGCCGGGAATACATCAAAGACGCTGGGACCGCGGAGCGCCTGGAAAAGGTTCGAAGGCACTACTCAACCGGGCGAGTGCAACGCGGTTCTTACGAAACTCCAGCGGCGACGGTGTTTTTCGATCGGGACGGCACGTTGAACTATGAAGACGGCTGGATCAACTCGCCTGAACAAATTAAGCTATTGCCTGGAGCAGCGGAAGCGATCAAGGCGGTCAATGAGTCCGGGCGGCTGGCGGTTATTGTTACGAATCAGCCGGTGGTTGCGCGCGGTGAGTGTACAGAAGAGCGGCTGCAGCATGTTCACAACAGATTGGAATGGCTGCTGGGAGAAGCGCATGCGTATGTAGATGTGATTTACTATTGCCCGCACCACCCGGATAGCGGCTTCGCGGGAGAGCGGCCGGATTTGAAGATTGCGTGTACCTGCCGAAAGCCGGCGTCTGGCTTGCTGCAAAAAGCAGCAGAGGATTTGAATATCGATATTGGTGCATCTTGGATGATAGGGGACAGCGATCGCGACATAAGCGCGGCGGCGGCATTCGGGATACCGGCAGCGCTGGTTAGAGCTAACCAAGAGATGTTCAATTCACCCGGCGGGAACGAGCCTGAATTTAGAGCGGCGTCTGTTTTAGAGGCGGTGCGCCATATCTTGAACCACGCGCGACCACAAGAATGATCATTACTCAAACACCACTCAGAGTTAGTTTCGCCGCGGAGGCAGCGATCTGCCATCGTTCTACCGGCGTTTTGGCGGTGCAGTTGTAAGTACTGCCATTGATAAGTACGTTTATATCAATGTTAATAAGAAGTTTGACAATGGCATTCGCATCGCTTACTCGCGCACGGAAGAAGTCTCTTCGGTAGACGAGATCGATCACCGTATTGTCAGGACCACGCTGAAAAAATTAGGGCTGACCGGCGGCATTGAGATTACATCCATAGCCGATATCCCGTCGAGCGGGACAGGATTGGGATCCTTCAGCGCTTTTACCGTCGGTCTGTTATTGGCCCTCCATGCGTTTGAATCGCGATATATTTCGGCAGGTGATTTAGCGGAAGAAAGCTGCACAGTTGAAATCGACTTATGCGGGAACCAGATCGGCAAGCAAGATCAGTATGCTTCGGCTTATGGCGGCTTGAATTTTATTCGCTTTGAGCCGAACGATAGCGTGATTGTGGAACCGATACTCTGTTCGGGAGAAGACCTGCTCAAGCTTCAGTCGTCGCTAATTACTTTTTACACAGGGAAAACAAGGGCGGCGACTTCGATTTTAAATGAGCAAAGCGAGAAAGCGGGATCGAACGCCGATACTCAAGCTATTCTTAGCCGGATGACTAAGCTGGCTTACGATTTACGGAATGAGTTGAATCGCGGCCACGTTGAAGCATTGGGAAGTGTTCTCGACGAGGGCTGGTGGCTGAAGCGTGAGGTTCACCCAAATATCAGCAACACCGTGATTGACGATTACTACGACGCGGCAAAGCGGGCGGGGGCAGCGGGCGGAAAGTTGCTGGGCGCGGGCGGCGGCGGGTTTCTAACGTTCTTCGCGCCCGCGGAGAGACATGCTGAGATTGAGAAAGCGCTGCCTTTGCGGCGGATTGATTTGGCCTTGGAGCGGTCGGGAAGCAGGGTGTTGCTATATCACCAGCCGAGGAAGGCGAAACCAGAGATAGCCTATTAAATGAATTTGCCGCATGAGTTATAGGATCGCGTGCGTGCCATGAGTGATAGCCGCCCCGGCCCGAAGTGCTGCTGCAATCGCAACTACCTCGGCAATCTCCTGCTCTGAAGCGTCTGCCTCGCGAGCCTTTTTTGCATGGATCTCAATGCAGTAGGGACACTGCGTCGTGAAAGCAACCGCAAGAGCCATTAGCTCTTTGTACTTGCTCGGAATTGCTCCGGCAGCCATAGCCGCCTTGTCGAAAGCCCAAAAAGCCTTAATCGCCTCCGGCGCATTGGCTTCGAGTGTTTTCAGCTTACTAAGATTTTTGATATCGTACATTACTTTTCCTCGGTCAACACTAGCTGGCCATGGGCGTGAAGTAGAAGTTTTCGCCCAGGTAAATGCGGCGGACTTCGGGATCGCGGCCCAGCGATTCGGGCGAACCGGCGCGGAAGATGCGGCCGCTGCTGATGATGTAAGCACGGTCGGTAACGGCTAGGGTTTCGCGCACGTTGTGGTCGGTGACGAGAATGCCGATACCTTTGCGTTTCAAATCGCCAATGATGCGCTGCAGTTCCAGAACCTGAATCGGATCGATACCGGAGAAAGGTTCGTCCAGCAGAATAAAATCGGGTTGCAGCACCAGCGAGCGGGCAATTTCGACGCGTCGGCGCTCGCCGCCGGAGAGCATATAGCCTTTGCTGTGGCGGACAGTTTCGAGACCGAGATCGCTGATGAGATTGTTCATGCGCTCACGGCGCTCGCGGCCATTCAGGTTGAGGGTCTGCAAGATAGCCATCAGATTGTCTTCAACACTGAGCTTGCGAAAGACGGAAGGTTCCTGCGGGAGATAGCTGACGCCGCGGCGCGCCCGCTTGTACATCGGTAGATGAGTGACCCTCTCTTCGTCCAGCAGCACTTCGCCGGATTCGGGACTGATCAGGCCGACCGTGATGTAGAAAGAGGTAGTTTTGCCTGCGCCGTTCGGGCCAAGCAGACCCACTACTTCGCCTTGTTCCACGCGCACGCTGACGTTGTCCACAACCTTACGGCCGTTGTAAGACTTCGAGATTTCCACGGTTTGAAGTGTTCTCATAAGGCGGGAATCCAGGTTGTTATAAAACTTTTCAACGCCATGTCCTATCATACGCGTTGAATGGAAGCCGCCGCCGTAAGCCGGGAGCCGATTGCGCGCAGCCGCAACAGGTACGCTTGGGCGGCTGTTTTGGTTACCTTGGCTTGTTTGCGGTTATCGTTTGCAAAGCTGCTGTGGTCGGACGAGGATTACCACATGGCGGCGGCGATTGACATTCTGCATGGCAGGGTTCCGTACCGCGATTTTTGGTACGACAAGCCTCCGCTGGCGGCAGTGTATTACCTAGCGACGGGCGGCTTCCCTGGAGTTTGGCTGCGTGTTTGGGATGCGGCGTATGTGCTTGCGGCGTGCTGGCTGGCTTACCGGATTGCGCGTGATTGGTGGGGCGAGCGGGAAGGCTGGGGGGCGGCGGCGCTGATCGCTTTTTATACGACGTTCTACTTGCCGGCAGCTATTATTCCGTTTGCACCGGATGCGTTGCTGATTGTCCCGCATTTAGCAGCTGTTTATTTAGCAGTGCGCGGCCAGGCGATTTGGGCCGGGCTGGCGTGCGGGGTGGGGCTGCTGGTGAATGTGAAGGCAGTTTTCGTACTGGCAAGTTGCGCGGTGTGGCTGCTTCCCTCTATTGTTTCGCTTTGCGTGGGTTGCGCGGGGCCACTGGTGGTAACGAGCCTGGCGCTTTGGTTGATGGACGCAGCAGGCAGTTTCTACGAACAGGTGTGGGCGTGGGGATTGTTGTATGCGAGCGGTTCGCCGGTGGCACATCCGATTGCGATCGGAGCTGAGAGGATTGCGCATTGGCTAGGATTTCACTGCGCGCTGGCAGCGGGAGCGGGATTCGGTTTGGCGCGTGCGCCGCGGAGCGACCGGGTTAAGCTTAGCCTTTGGATCGGCTTCTCGTTCCTGGCGGTTTGCCTGGGAAATCATTTCGCACCGCGCTATTTTCTGCAATTATTGCCGCCGCTGGCAATTACCGCGGCGCGTGGTATTGTACATGCCCTAGATGCCTATGGCAAACGATTCGGAGCGGCCCTGGCCTTGTTGTTACTCGTTCCATTAGTGCGGTTCGGACCGCGGTACGTCATGCTGGCCGACGATGATTTTCGCGATCAAGCACCGAAATGGACCGACGTGGCGATGGATTTGGACAGCAAAGAGGCGGCCGGAGACGTCTTGAAATTTGCGCGCCCGGGCGACACGCTGTTTGTGTGGGGTTACCGGCCCGATTTGTACGTCTACACGAGGATGATTTCGGACAACAGGTTCTGGGACTCGCAGCCGCTGACAGGGGTGCCGGCGGATAGGCATCTGTCGCAGACGGCCGCTATCGAGAATGGACCGGCAGCGCGGAACCGGCTTGCATTGAGCCAATCGAAGCCAAGGTTTGTGGTGGATGGGTTAGGATTGCTGAATCCGCAACTCCGGATGGCCCGATATCCAGAGTTGCGGCAATGGATGACGAGCTATAGAGAAGTGGCGCGGACGAAGCTTTCGATCGTCTATCGGAGAGCGGATTGACTCGCAGAAGTTTCCTGCATTGTTTGGCTGCAGGTGTTGCGGGAGCCGATTCCGGGCTGCGGGCGCAAGCGGCGGCCGACTTCACATTGCGCATTCAACCGGTGACAGTCGAGCTAGCGCCCAAACGCCACTTCAAAACAACCGGTTACAACGGAACCGCGCCGGGTCCTATTCTCAAAGCGCCCGAAGGTAAAACCATCTCTATCGATGTCTTCAACGAAACTGATCAGCAGGAGATAGTTCACTGGCACGGTCTGCATATTCTGGCCAACGTGGACGGCGCGATAGAGGAAGGCACGCCACCTATCGCGCCTCATAGTTCCGCGCGTTACATCTTTAGTGCCACGCCTGGCGGCACCCGTTGGTATCACACGCATACCGCCGCCGGACGCAACTTGAATCGCGCCACCTATACCGGGCAGTTCGGATTTTTCTACATTGAGCCGCGCGGCGAGCCGGGAAATTACGACGCCGAATTCTTTCTGGCGCTAAAAGAATGGGACCCTTATTGGACAACCCAAATGGGCAACGGAGACTCGCTCGACGCCGGGTACAAGCAGTTTTCCATTAATGGCCGCGCGCTTGGATTCGGTGAGCCGCTTAGGGTAAAGGAGGGGCAGCGAATTATGCTGCGTATTCTGAACGCCAGCGCGACCATGCTTCGCCGGATTGCTTTTGCGGGACACCGATTCCGCGTGGTGGCCCTGGATGGCAACCGTGTGCCCGCGCCGAAGGAGGTTGACACACTCGAACTTGGTCCGGCAGAGCGCGTGGACGCCGAAGTGACGATGAGCGCCCCGGGCGTCTGGATATTGGGTGCGACGGACGATCACGACCGCAAAGCGGGAATGGGTGTTGTTGTCGAATACGCCGGACACGCAGGTCCACCGGTTTGGCGCGAGCCGAGCCAAACACCATGGAGCTACACCGCTTTAGGACTTCCTGGAAGTGAAGAGGCACCCCCAATTCGTATTCCGCTGGTTTTTCGCAAGAAGTTCGTCAGCTCGCACTGGCAGGACAAATGGACGGTCAACGGAAAGGAGTTCCCGCACACCGATCCTATTCGGATCAGCGCCGGCGGAGTTTACCGCCTGGTCTTCGACAATAAGAGCGATGAAGCGCACCCGCTGCACCTGCATCGCCACACATTTGAGCTGGTTAGCGTCGCTGGGGTACCAACGCGGGGTGTAAAGAAGGATGTGGTTATGGTCGGCGCCAATTCACAGGTGGAGGTGGAACTCGCAGCCAATAATCCAGGGCCAACGCTTTTCCATTGCCACAACCAAATGCACATGGATTTTGGTTTTATGGCGATGTTCCAATACGTCTGACGCGTTGCTTCTCATTTCGGCGATACCGTGCGTCCAGCCAGTTCCAGGCCTTGCTTGATCACGTAGTCGCTGGTCACGCCCCTAAATTCGAGAATGCCTGGCTTGAATTCCTGCATTTCGCCGAACGATCCCAGTTCCTCTCTTAATTCTAAAGCGTCGTTCCGCTTCATGCGTCTTTTAGCGGTCGTTTCTTCCGATTCCAGGCGAGCGTTGAACGGCTGTCGCACGCCGTTGACCATTACAGTTTCCAATTGAACGGCCAGCAGCAGGGTTTGTGACACTGAATAATAGCGGCGCTCGATGCGGACGATCCGCCCGGTAACGGCCGAGCCCCGCGGAACGAAAATCCGATCATGCTTTTCGTTGATTGCCGTCGTCAAAGCGGCCTGTACGGGATCGCCTGCAGCGGCCGTTGTTGTATCGATGGACTGCGCAAGCGCGATCTTAAATCGTAGGCCTGGCGCTATAGCGAAGCTTTTTACAACGGTCTTTTGAACCGCGTCTTGTGCTGTCCCAGATGGTGCGTCAAACCGCAAGGTTGATTGACCGAGAAACTCATGGCACCCCGAAAATGTGGTTTCATTCCTGAATTCGCTTCCATCGGGAGTAACCACGCGAAGATGGCTGTCTTTCGGCAAAAGAAATTGGGAACCATTGAGCCGCGTTATGCCATAGTCCACGGCAATGGTGGCTTCACAGGTATCGACTTCGGCCGGAAATCGATCCGCGGAAACGGATAGGCGCACAAGGTCGAAGGTCTTCTTGTCAACCAGAAATGCGCCTCCATATTCAACGACTGCACTGTGCGCGCGGCTTCCAATGGAATAGTGACTTTTCGCGAGCGGCACACGAAAGCCGAATTGACCCAGTTCCTGTCCGTTCGTTGAGACGTCGCCAATGTAAGTAATGGTGGCGGCATTGGTTCCAAAGATCGCGCTGAGGACGAGGAAAAAGTGCCCGTGACCGTGGCGCCGTGCCCAACCAGGGCGGCCAAACTGCGATCCTCGAAGCGATCCTCTCCAATCCAGGAGTACATCTCGCTATGGCTGGAAACGGCAACGTCCAAACGCAAACGGTCGGACGTAGCTTGGCGAATGTTCCAGATACTGTGCTTTTTAAGATTTGCTAAATCCTGGCAGGAATTAATAAGAATGTTCACTTCGGGTTGAAAGGTGGATCGATCGAACAGTTTCCGTGCACAGATAGCGGGGCAACTGATTGAGCGACCCAATTACTTTTTTACGAACTTGGGCAAGCAGGCCTTCTGCATCGTCTCGCGGCGGATCAGGTTCGCCTTTGAGTGGGAGTAGAAGCGCACAGAACAGCAGCAGCAATCGCATCCATAAAAAGCGTACTCCTCGAACCATTCCAGTGGCAATCACTTCAACCGGCGGGCGCCAAACCGCAACAACCAACCCACCATTCCCAATACAAAAAAGAACCCCATAAAAGCCCCGCAAATGAGCACCACCATCGTTCGCGCCTGCCCCGGAAACAGCCGCGTCCCTCCCTGCAGCCTTGCTATTCGCGGATGCCCCGCATCATACAAAATATCCACCGTCTGATTCTGTTTCAGATTCGGTATGCTGTCGGCATCGACCTTATCGACCCCCATAACCGGCGTATCCATTTCCTCCGGCAGAAACTTAAACAGCACAATTTCATACGGATGTTGAAGTGAAATCCCACGGCTATGGTTCGCTTCCAGCAGTTTCGTAACGTTATCGATGCTCTGAACCGTTGCCTTCACCGGCCGCGGCTGTTCGGGCGCAGGCTCCAGGCGCGGCATACAGATATAGAAGAAGAACACGCCGGCCCACGGCGCCAGCAACCACCCGGCAATCCTCATCCGCAAAACCCGCCAAACAAACAAAATCCCGAGAAGTGCCGCAAATGCTACCGCCAGCTCTCTCATCACCACCGGATTCGCGTTGACTGATGCCAATGCCGAACAGGGCGACAAATGCGTTGCCGGGAAGAAAGGCCGACTCTGCAGATTGAGCAAGTAGTGCACGGTGACGCCATTACCCACATGCAGCGAATCATAGGTTGGCTCGTCCACGTTACAGCTCGCCCGATGCTCAAACCGCTGTCCTGAGATTTCGTAAGTCGCTGTGATCTCGAAAAACCGGTACCACTCGCCATAGTGAATTCGGATCGATTCGCTCTTTTGGGAAATTACGCCCGGCGCAACGCCGCCATTCGCGTCCACATACTTAGGCCAAAACAAAATCCCAGCGAATGCACAAACAAGAAAGACCAACAGAATTAGCCCCGAGCAACCACCTCGCCGCGCTTTCGTCCTTTGCATCGCAATCATTCTACGGCAACTTTTGCGCAATCCCTAACTTGCAGACAAATAATAGTGACAAATAATAGTTGCCTAAATACGCCTCGCGAAGATATGATCTAACAACACAGGAGAGTAAACAGATGGCTACAGCAACGGTCGGTCTGCCGGCCGCCCAAGCAGTCCAGAGTCCCTTGACCCTTGTCATGAAGATCAAGTCAGATGCCGATTACCAGCAATTAAACGGCCTGCTGACCCATCTTCAAGGCTTACCACCCGATCAGAACCCCCTTCGGTTGGCTCTTGATAAGCTCGCGAATGTTCACTTCGCCCGCTTTGTCTTTCTCGAAAACAACACCCGCCTTGCCGTCATCACAACATACGACGGAACCTTTGAAAATTACATCAACGAATTCGTCGATGCCATTGGCGACATTTTCAACGCTCTGCTGGCCCACGTGCAGGACGGCCCGCCTTTGCCCGTCCAACAAAATCGCGCCCAGTTCCAGGCCTATGTAAAAGCTAACGACTTGCGCGGTATCGAACCGTTTTACAGTGCCTATCCGGCGGCCACAGTCCTCGATATAAAAGCCGCCCTCGCATAAGCGCAGATGAGTCCTCTGCCGCTTCCTGAAATTCAGGGATTGGTTCTGCGCAGTTACGGCATGGACGCCCTGCGCCTCTTTGTTCTTGAGGTGCGGAATGCCGTCGCTGCGCGCTCTATTCTTGGGCGTATTCCCATTACCAGCGGTGTGCTCTGGGACACTAAGCCCGATTTTTGCGTCAACTTAGCGGTTACTTACTCAGGATTGACCGCCCTCGAAATCCCGGCGTCTTCTTTAGCTACCTTTCCCGCTGAATTCATGCAAGGAGCAGTAAGTCGCGCCGAGTTAGTGGGCGATACCGCTGCAAATGCCCCCTCTAAGTGGAAACAGCCTCTGGCAGGCCCAGGCGTCCACCTAGTGATTCTCCTCTTTGCCCAGACAAAAGAAATCATCGAGGCCCAAACGCTGTTTCTCCGCAGTCTGTGGTCCGACCCCGCCACTCTCTCGGAAACCTTCGTACTCGATTCCGGCATGCTCCCCGGCAGTGTTGCTCACTTCGGCTATCGTGACGGTTTTTCGCAACCCACTATCGACGGCGGCCTCCCGAATCCCGTGCCCGAGATAGTGCCCAACTCCGCACCCGGCCAGTTCGTCCTCGGTTACCCGAGCCAGTTCGACCAGTTCACTTATCCTGTTCCTCAACCCCCGGAGCTTGGACTCAATGGAAGCTTCCTTGCCCTCCGTATCCTTGAACAAGACTGCGCTGCTTTCGACCGTATGCTCAACGAAGCTCCTCAGAAATATGGCATCAGCGGAGAGACCCTCGCCGCTAAAATGTGCGGCCGCTGGCGCAATGGCGTCCCTCTCGCTTTTTCTCCCGATACCGATACTCCGGCGGAACCCATCCCTCTGGAGAAGCTGAACTCCTTCGATTATGTCCCTACTCCCGGCAATCCCGGGACCTACAACGATGCCAAGGGATATCGCTGTCCTATTGGTTCCCATATGCGCCGTAACAATCCCCGCAGCTCCACTATCGCCGGAGGAGCCGGCCTTAAACATCGCATCGTTCGCCGCGGCCTCCCTTACGGACTTGCCTTTCGATCCGAACCACCCTGACGACGGCATTGAACGCGGCCTCCTCGGTCTGTTTATCTGCGTCAGCCTGAAAGATCAGTTCGAATTCCTCATGTCCGAATGGGTTGACGGCGATATTTTCGCCCCGGGTCTAAGCGGTACCCGAGATCCCGTCCTCGGCAACAGCCCCGACGGCCAGGCGAAATTCACTATCCCCGTCGAAAACGCGAATAGGATCGTCGTCTCAGGCTTCCCCCGTTTCGTCGCCACGCGTGGCTCCGCTTATTGTTTCCTCCCCAGCCTTACCGCACTACGCTACCTCGGGGCGAAGCAAGTCTAAACTCGCCTCGCCCCGAGGTATTCGCGCGTCAGAGAGCGGTTAGTAGTACAGGTAGCTGCTCTTGCCGTACGAGAACGCTTCAAACCCTCCGCACGTCGGCCCAGTCCAGTACGGATTCACCCAGCCGGTGAAATAGCCCGGAGTGGCCTCATAGCTCGGGTAACCGTGATAAGCCGCGTTATTCGCGAAAGTAGTAGGGTTGAAGTTCGGGAACTGGCCGCAGGAGCTAATGTTGTAAGCTTCCAGAACCGCTGAATAGCCCCAGGTCCAGTGAAGTCCAGAGGTCCATACCGTGATCCAGGTGTAAGCGCCGGTCTTATCGTCTTGCGCATAAACCTCCCAGTGCAAAGTGCCTGCAGAGTCGCTGGTGATGTAAGTGGTGCCGTAAATCGTATCGCCGGAATATACCCTCTCTGCCGGGCTATAAAACGCATAGTTATTCGGGCCGACCATCCAACTTGAGATCACCCAATAATTTCCGCCGAAGTAACCGTTGTTGCCGTACTGCAATACCGGCTGGATAATCCAGTTCTGTGAAGAAGGTTCCATTCCGTTGAATAGGTAAATGAGTCCGCCGCCTACCGCTGGGGCTGGCGGCACAATCCAGGTGCCTGGCCCGGTACCTGCACCCATCCTGGATGCGCCTTCTTTAATGCGGTAATGTCCGCCGCTGCGTCCTGTGCCTGGACCGCCGCGGAAAAGCAAAGTCCAATCACCGCTACTGTGCCGATGATCGAACCCCTAATTGTCTGTTGAGCTGATAACATGATGTCCTTTTGCGAGCGCTTTGGCTCGCAATCTAGTGCATCCAGCTCAACAACCGTTACACTTTCCCGCCTCAATATTCACTGCGTATCATCTGATGTGTGCGTGAGAGGCCGCTGATGGGAGCGGCTATCAGACACTTAAGGGCTCGACTTACTGCTTAAGCCTTGCAACGTAGCAGGCCTGGACTGGCAAAGCCGATACTAGTACTACTGTGTTACAAAACAGAACAAAATAGTATAGAATTGTTTTGTGGGAAAGAAAGCCTCCGAGCCAGGCCCACAAGAAAAGCGCTTTGCGGCATACATGGATGGCCTGGTTAAAGCCGCGGGACATGCCGATCGAGACATTCCACTGAGGAACTATTGCACGGGCTTGCTGTTGCCGGGTGAGCGCAAGAGTGTAGAACCGATGGCGGCGCGTCTAGCACCAGACAATGTTCGGCGCATGCACCAGAGTTTGCATCACGTGGTGGCAGACGCGCCGTGGAGTGATGAAGAGGTGCTTCGGCAGGTGCGGGAGTGGGTTTTGCCAGCCATGAAGAAGCCGAGCAAGGTAGTGTGCTGGATCGTCGATGACACGGGCTTTCCCAAGAAGGGAAGTCATTCTGTGGGCGTGGCTCGACAATACTGTGGCCAGGTGGGCAAGCAGGATAACTGCCGCGTGGCGGTGAGTTTGTCGGTCGCCACCTGGTCAGCGAGTCTGCCTATTGCCTTTCGTTTGTACCTGCCCGAAGCGTGGACTCAGGATAAGAAGCGGCGGCAGCAAGGCGGCGTCCCCGCTAAAGTTCAGTTTCAGACCAAGCCACAGATCGCGTTAGCGCAGATACGGCAAGCGGTGGAGGAAAATGTCACGCCGGGTGTAGTGGTGGCCGATGCCGGTTATGGAGTCGATGGTCGGTTTCGGGCAGGTATTACGGAATTGGGGTTGGAGTACTCGGTGGGTGTGCAGTCCTCGCTGTCTGTATGGGAACCCGGCACCGAACCGCTGCCACCTTTGCCGCGCAAACAGATTAGGCGTCCCGCGAGCCTGCTGCGACGAGACAAGGATCATCATCCTATTTCGGCTAAGCAACTGGCCTCTGAGTTACCGGCGGAAGAATGGCAGACAGTCACCTGGCGGCAGGGCACGCAACAGAAGCTACGCTCGCGTTTTGCCGCCGTGCGAGTTCGTCCGGCGCATCGCGACTACTGGCAAGCCGAACCCCAGGCGGAGGAATGGCTGCTGATGGAATGGCCGAAAGGAGAATCGGAACCGGCTAAATATTGGCTTTCGACGCTCTCAGCCGATACAAAACTAAAAGATTTAGTGGCGATCGCCAAACAGCGCTGGATCATCGAACGGGACTACGAAGAGTTAAAGCAGGAACTCGGACTGGGCCATTACGAAGGCAGAGGCTGGCGAGGTTTTCATCATCACGCCACACTTTGCATTGCCGCTTACGGTTTCCTGATGGCAGAGCGAAGCCGTTTTTCCCCCTCCGCCCGCAGCGGCAAACTGGAGCTACGCACTCCGCCACTTCCTGCCGACTTCCAACCCCGTGGCTCCGCGCACAAGGGCCGAGCGGCATAACCCAGCCTCGATTGCTACTCTTCGCCTCCGCCTCGCCCGCTCACTCCTTCACCAACTCCCTTGTTGCCCTTTGTGCTGTGCCCTACGTTTGTAACACAGTAGTACTAGGCGAAGAGCATCGGCAATTGCTCCTCGATGCGCATATGCCTCCCCACACTGTCGAGTAGTTGGCGTGCAGGAATTTGGGCCAGTTCCTTTGGCTCTACCTTATGCAGCCCTCCACCGTAGACGCGGCCTTCAGAAAGAAGCTGTGCCGGAGTGATTCGCTGCAGCGCTTCAAATACCCTTACGTGAAGTTCAGGGTGCGCTTTCAAAGCGGCACATAATTGGCCCCTCGGATAGAGCATCAAATATACATTGTGGGCTGTCGCCTGAGATCGGTTCCAGATGAACCGAAAGGGATGCTTCCCGTTGCGGGAGCGGCCCATATAGGTGCAGAGGAACGGCGCGGGCGGGCGCTGTTCCTGCGAGTACCATGGCGCGCGGTGGCTAGCAAGGTACGCCTCATGAATCTTCTCCCCCTTACCCGTCTCAAGATACTCATGGAAACCTGGCCATGTAGCTTTGATCCGTTCCTCGGGCTCATCGCAGTCGAGCAAGTAAAGACGCGGTGATACATCGGGCGCACCGTCTGGCAAGGCCTCTATGATATCGTTTGGCACGTAACGGGGGCCCGGCAGGATAGCCTTTATGAACTGGCGCGGAATGTGCCAGTGTTTAACTTCCTCTTCGGTGAGGATGAAAAAGCGGTTGGAGCCGGTCGCTAGGCCGCGCTTGATTACGAAAAGGTCTCCCAGGTTCAGCTCTCCCGTATCACGTACTGTGGTGGTAGCGGGAAACTGTGTCCATTTTCGCGACAAGCACAAGGTTTCCAAGGGCACCTGCGCTTCCGTCTGCGGATGGGCTATCGGCCCTGCAAATGAGAACCGCGCGGCATGGCCTGTCGGGGGGGGCGCTTTGCGGAACACCACGACGGCCGAGGACACAAGGGCGTCGGTGAACTGCACATCTGTAGGACAAAAGCGGTGAATGTGCAGCAGTGTGACGTGCTCGGTGAGATAGCGGCGCAAGGTGACGCCGTAATTTACATCCATGAATTCCGAGGGGATAAGCCACATGGCAAGCCCCTGCTCTTCCATCCAGTCGTGGCACAGAAGCATAAAGTAACAATAGAGTCCGGCAAGGCCGCTGATTTCCAGATGTAGCGAGCCCGCGAGCTGCGCCTTTAGACGATCCTTATCCGCTGCCGGCAAGTGGTGGTGGCGCACATAGGGCGGATTAGTAAGCACAAGATTGAAGCGCTCCCCCGGCACATGTTGTTTCGTAAAGTCGCCCTTAATGACTTGAAGCCCCTGTCCTCCCCACAAGGTATCGGCGGCTTTCGCAAAGAGTGGATCAAGCTCGATGCCGGTGGCGGCGGCAATGTATTTCCGGCCGAACGCCTGTGACGCCGCTGAGAAAAACGAGCCTGTGCCGACGGCGGGATCAAGAAAATGGACCGGTGTTTTGCCCATGAGAGAATGCGCGTACTGGGCAAGGCTCAGTGCCAAAGCAGGCGGCGTTGCGAACTGCCCCCACTTGTTGCGATCCGGCGCGGTCCTTAGACTATCGAGGCGCGTCTGCTCCTGCTGCCGGCGCTCCTCGATGCTGGTTGACGCGATGATTCCATATATGCCGTTAGAGTCCAAGCTGATCGAGGTCCTCGGTACGATGCTCCCATATCCAGTCGATTCCTTCAGCGGCCTCGTACCCCAGATATGCCGCGCCGAAATACCCGCACAGAAACAATACAAAAACCACCTGCTCCCCGTGGCTCGCTTTAAGGTAATTGATTTTGATGGCTTCTTCCTTGCGGCGCTTGTTTACGTTGGTGAAGTCTCCTGCCGATTTCGCCTCGATGAGCACCGGCAAGTGCGGGAGGTTGGCCTTTTTGGGCTGGATCACTGCGTCGATAGGAATTTTGACCGTCTTGACCTCCGCCTTCGAAGGCTTTACTACCAACACGTTGAGCCGAAAGGAAAACGTACCTGCCTCCATCTGATTGAGCGGCAAGGTCGCAGGAGGGCCTTCAGCCTGTAACCGCGCTCAGTCGAGTATTTCTGGAGCAGCGCGAGTTGTCGCTTCTCCTGTGCGTTGCGCACAATCGGCTCGGCCACGGCTCCGCAGAGCCGATCGGCAACGATGGTCGATGAGCGGTAGCGCTCTTCTCGCGTTGGGCGGCGTTTCTCTTTGAGCCACGGAAAAATATCTACGTCGAGCATGCGCGAAATAATGCTGGTAATCTTGCCCAGATGTTCTTCCAGCAACTCCGGCGATAATAGCTGGGGTAGCTTACCCTCTTCGAGGCACCCGACGAAGTTCTTGCTTGAATCGGCAAGCCCGATGAGCCGATCACGCGCCAGCGGGCGGCACGTAGACATGCGCAACGTCGGTAGAATACTGGGATTCGCTTTGATCACCCCGGGCGTAACGATCGCGAGGTAGTTGGTCAGTTTTAGGCCCTTCTCCACGCTCTCGATGGCCTTCGTGCGCGTATCGCGGTATGCCTTCGGCGCGAATTTCATGAACCATCGATTGAACTGGTCAACCGAAGCGCGGGTATCAGCCTTCCACAGATGCGGCTTGTCGGCGTTGATGGGCATAGCTACTCTAGCACTCGCGCGATGTATGCAAACCTTTGATTCTCGCGCAAATGCCTTCGCGGCCCCGCGATTTCGATAGCTGAAGCGGCATTGTCTGCGATTTGGACGCGAGATAGTTGGGCGAGCCCGCCTACTGTACCGCTTCGCCCTGATACTTAATTTCGCTATCCGTTAGCGCAATCTCCACTCTTCGGTTCTTCGCCCGCGCATCCTGCGACGTGCCCTTCGCAATCGGATTGCTCTTTCCAAAGCCTTTTACGTTGATCGTTCCCGCTTCAATGCCCGCTTGTCCCAAATATTGCTCGACCGCCTTCGCCCGCCGTTCCGAAAGCTGCTGGTTATACGCCTCCGAACCCACATCGTCGGTGTACCCATATACCGCCAAACCATAACCCTTCGAAGCCAGCAGAATCCCCGAAATCCGGCTCAACACTTCGCGATTCTTTGGCGTCAACTGCGCATCGTCGAATCCGAACCGGAACGTCGCCTCCGGCAAAATCATCACCATTCCCGTGGGTGTTCGCCGCGTCTCCACCACCTTGCTCAGCGCTTGCTGCATGTTGTCTAACTCCTTCTCGCGCTCCTGCTTCATCTGCACCAATTCTGTTTGCGCTTGCTTGGTTTGGTCCGAAGCCCGTTGCGCCATATTCAGCGCTTGATCGCGCACCAACTCCGATTGCGTCTTCAACGATTCCGCATGTTGCCGCCCGTTCGCCGCCAATTCCGCTTGCCGCTCGGCGTCCACCGCCCTCTGGCCTGCCAGCAGCGCCGCATCCGATTCTCTCCGCGCCAACTCCGCTGTTCGCTGAAGCTCTTCCGTAAGCGCATTCAGCCTCCCGCGGGTCTCCTTCAGCGCTCGATAACCCAAAATGTCCGATATTGCCAAGCCAATCAAAAGAATGGCCAAGCCCGCGACGATTACCATCTGTCTCACGTTCTGTTTGACCCTCCCTGCCCACAAAGTATCAGACGTGTCCGCAGCCGGGAGATTCGGCGTAAAATGAGTTGCCCTTATAATCGAGTTCTCTTAGCCCGTCTTTCGAGGTATAGAATCCCTCGATCACCCGCTCTTTCACCCATCGAAGAAAGGGATCGGCTGATGTTTCCATTGCGGTCAGAAGGCGTAACTGCTCTGTTTCCGTCAAGTTCAGAAACGATTCGTCGCGGAGCTTCTTCAACCCTGCCAGGCAAAGCCCTTGCGGATCGGCGTCTTCTAAATCTTTGACCGTATCTTCACCGTAGTAATCAACCGCTAATCGCCGCGCGGCTGGCGGCAGTTCCCTCGCGGCCTTTCGTACGGCAGCGGCCCGGCCTACAATCAGGTCAAGCCACTGCGCGATCTCCGGAACTGGCGAGGTACTCGTTTCTTCCCCTAATATCCGCGCTACTAACTTGGTCATCAATTGAAGATCACTATCGCCGAAGAATTGCGGCGCAACCGGACCTTGGCTGGGGGTCTGCGCCTTTGCCATTGCATGCGCCAGGTGGTCCATCGAAGGCAGATATAAACCCGCTGGTAACGCAGGCGTCCCTGCTGCATCCAAAACGATGCCGCTAAACCCAGTCAACACCACTGTGTCGCCTAGCCTCAGCAGCCATCGTCTGCGCGTCAATTCCTGTTCGGTCATGCCAGATTGCCCCGCCTATATTCCCCCGCAATATACTCACCCGCACGCATTGAAATCGCCATGATCGTCAGCGTCGGTTCATAGCACCCCTGCGTCACGAAGCAAGCGCCATCCGTGACGAACACGTTCTTCACATCGTGAACCTGGTTAAAGCGGTTCAGTACGCTCTTCTTTGGGTCGCTTCCCATCCGCGCAGTTCCGCATTCGTGAATATTCTTCCCGAAGATGTTCAGTTTCTCCGCCGGAGGCTGCACCTCCTCCAGCTTCAACGCATCCATCAGTTCCAGCAGTTTCAGCCGCATCGCCTTGGCCATCGCGCGCTCATTCTCCCCGTAACAGGCGTCGATATGCAGGGCTGGAATTCCCCATGCATCCTTCTTCTGCGGATCAAGTCTTACGTAATTATCATGCCGGGGCAAGCACTCCCCTTGCGCGTAAATCGAGAGGTGATAAGGAATCTCCTCCCGAACCCTCCGTCGAAGCTCCTTTCCAAAGCCCCTAATGTTATGGGCGTGCCCATACAGCTCTTGCTGACTGTCGCCGGCGAGATAATAACCGCGTAGAAAATTCTTGTTCGTGAACTTTGGATCGGCGTTCACATATTTCGGAATAATATAGCCGAGCGGCCTCCCTACCGGCTCTCGATGCGGCGCTTGCAACGAACGAATAATTCCTCCGCCTCCTTCCAACGTGAAATGGTCCATCAAATAGTGGCCCAGAGCGCCCGAGTCCCCACCTACGCCCTCCGGAAATCTCCGTGACCGCGAATTCAACAGAATCCGCGTCGATTCCAAAGCGCTGGCCGCCACCACTACCACCTTGCCGCGAGCTTCTCTCTCCGCGTGCGTCGTTCTATCGATAAACGTTACGCCCGAAGCCATGCCGCGATCGTTTATTCCGATATGGCTCACTACCGCATCGCTCACCAGCGTAAATCTCCCGGTCCGCGCCGCATCCGGCAAAGTAACCGAAGGACTGTTGAAATAAGAAGCCGTAAAGCAACCTCGCTGGCACTGGTCGCAATAGTGGCACGCCGGGCGTCCATTCAGCGGCGTCGTAAGGTTCGCGCTCCGGTCGGGAATCACCCGCCAGCCAAACTGCTTTTCAATGATTCCCTTGGCGTACATCTCCCCGCACGAAAGCCTCATAGGAGGAAGGAATTTGCCGTCCGGAAACTGCGGCAACTCCTCGTGTGTTCCACAGACTCCGATATACTCTTCTACTTTGTCGTAATACGGTTCCAAATCTTTGTAGCTAATCGGCCAGTTCTCTCCATAGCCGTCCCGCGCCGCGCCTTGAAATTCGAAATCGCTGTATCGATAGCTGACACGGGCCCAGCAGAAAGTTTTCCCGCCCACTTGCCGCCCGCGTATCCACATGAAAGGCTTGTCTTCTGGAAAGGTGTACGGATGCTCCGTGTCGTCCACAAAGAACTGGCTGCTGTATTCATCACAGGCGTAGCAAAGCCGCTGGATTGGCTGCTTCTCAAGCTGGGTCTTAGTGTCTCCGAATCCTCGGTAGCGCATCCGGTAGGGCCACACGTGTTCTGTAAAATCGCGCGTGGGAATCCTAGGCGGTCCCGCTTCCAGCATTAGCACTTCCATGCCCTTTTCGGTAAGCACTTTGGCCACCCAGCCGCCGCTCGCCCCTGACCCTACGACAATCGCGTCGTATACCTTTGCCGCTCCACTCATTGCTGGCTGCTCTCCACCGTCACTGCCTTTAATTCGCCCACTCGCTGAAACTCCCGCTGGGCGTCTTCGCGGCGTCCTGCCTTTGTATACGCTCTACCTAATTGGTAATGCGAGTATGGCTTGTCTGGTCCGTATTTGACAGCGAGCTCCAACTCGTCAATCGCCCCTTTCGCATCGCCCTGGTCGAGCATCAACTTTCCCAGGCTGTAATGCGCTGGCGCGTAGTCGGGCTTCTCGCGCAGCACCTGCTTCAGAAGCGGCAATGCTTCTTGGGTGTGCTCCTGAACCAACAATACAAAGGCCAGGTTATACCGGGCGCGCGAATTCCCAGGGTACCCCGCGAGCTCCGCCGTAAATTCCCGCTTGGCATCATCCAACCGATGCTGATGGATTTCAAGCGAACCGAGATCAAAATGTGCCCAGGCCAATCCAGGCGACAGTTCCAGTGCCCGCCGGAACTCCTGTTCCGCCTCGGTCTCCTTAAACTGGCTAGCATAGGCCTCGCCCCAGAGGAGATGCAAATCCGCCGAATCGGGATTCGATTTCAACAGATCCACAAAAACCTGCTGGGCCTCCTCTCTGTGGTGCGTCTTTGCTAGAGAGGTACCAAGCCCCAACAACACTGCTGCGTCGCTGGGCTCTTCAGCACGGGCTTTCCGGAGCGGAGGGATCGCCGATTCGTATTGCTGCACTTGAAAGAAAGCCAGTCCGAGCTGTCTCTGCGCGCCCGGCAGAGCTGAATTGATCCGGAGCGCCTCTTCGAACTCCCGCATGGCAGCCGTGAACTCCCTCTCGCTCACAGCCTTCATCCCCAGCTGATAGTGTTCAAGCGCCCCTGTAGGCTGCTCCGCTTCCAGCAACGCCGGAAAACAGATCAGCAAAGCAGCGGCGGCTTTCATCAAAATATAAGTTTCAGAGCTACTTGAATCTCGCGCGGGGCGTAAGCGCCGGTTACCGTGCCGAATGCGCTTGTTGGACTGGCTCCTGCTCCTGCCACATCCGATGTGGGGACGAAAGTCGTATTGATACTTGAAAACTGAGTGTGATTAAGCACATTGAACATTTCGCCTCTGAACTGCAATTTGGGCGCCTCGCCGTTCTTTCCCAGAAAATGCACCAGTGCAAAGTTCTTGAACAGTGAGAAATCCCAATTGTTAATCCCCGGCCCGCGAATCACATTACGGGCGGAATTCCCGAACGTACCTGGCGCTTGCAGCACGAAAGCGCCTGTGTCGAAGTACTCCGCAATAGATTGTTTGCCGCGGTCCAGATTGGGGTTCGCAATCAGATCGGGCCGCTGGCAAGCGGTTCCTCCGTCCGCCAGCCCAACTACGTCGTGATCCAGGCAAACGGTCTGTGGAAGTCCCGAGCGCGCCGAGTAGATACCCGCTACCTCCCATCCTCCCAGGCTCCCTTTCAACAACTTATTTGAGGCTCTCTTGAAGAAGGGCAGTTCCCAAATGTAATTGACGGTGAGCGATTGCGGTTGGTCTTGATTTCCGAGCGCCTTCTCAGCAGCCAAATTGTAGGCGTCCTGCACCGGGCTGGCATGGCCCTCGGTATCCCGATTGATAGTATCCGAAATCAGCTTGCTGAATGTGTAGGAAACCTGAAACTCCACTCCAGCCGTGAACCGGTGGTTGGCCGAAAACTGCAGTGCGTTATAACGGCTGGTTCCATCGCGCCCGTTCACGTAGATGTGGCTGTAGCCGAGATACGGCCGGTAGAGGTCCGCCAGAATATTACCTGCATAGATGTCGGCCAGGTCCTGGCTGGGAGTCTGGTTGATATCACGGTTACGGCCTTGATGAATCTCATGGCTCCCTACATAATCCAATTCCAAAAGCGTGTCCTTAGCCGCTTGGTATTGCGCGCCGGCACTGTATTGATAACTCAACGGATTGTCGTAGTTCGGATCAAGCACTTGAAGCAGCGTTGGAGGTTGCGGCGAGGCGGGATTAAAATGGCGCCAGTTGGGAAAACGATACGTTATTAAGGCTGGCGGTCCTGTCATTAGGAGGTAATAAACCCAGCGCGCTGGTTTGGGAGATGGCATCGCGGCCATGAAAGATTCCCGACCCTGCTCGGAATACAAACTTCTTTTTCAGAAGGTCTGGGGACCATGCCAGCCCTCCGCGCGGCTCCCAATCGTTCTTATGATTGCTAACCAGGGCGCGGCTCGGCAGGTCGGTGGATTGGGGAGTAACGATTCCATTCAACGTATCGCACATAGTCGGATCCACTAATCCGCTCGCATCGAAAGCCGCAGTGGAGCATTTCGTGGGATCGTAGCGGCTGGGATAGAAGTTGGCAATGTTGTTCTTGGCCGAGAAAACCTGGCCTAAGTATTGCCAGCGAAGGCCAAAATCGAAGGTCAGGCTGGAAGTGGCCTTCCAGGTGTCTTGCACATACAGCGCACCGTCATGCCAGTGATCGTAAACCGGGTTGAGGGTTTCCTCCTCGTTGTAAGTTGCCAGGTTCCCCGTCAACAGGCCGGTGAAATTGGCGAAGCTCGCAACCCCCGCCGTATCGTCGGAACCCCCATTAGCCCGGCTCGCGCTTGCGGCTCAGTCCCAGAAAAAGCCGGCCTTTAAATTTTGCGATCCAAATGAATAACTGACATCGTCCTTAATCTGCACCAGGGCTTCGCGGTTTGTGAAAGGCGCTTGATGTGCAATGCTCCCAAACCCATCCACCCCGTTCACGGCTGGAAAAGAGCCGCTGGTTTGCGGGAATAGCTCGGTATAAGTAAAGCCTGCCCGCGATGCCAGCGTCGGGTCTGAACTCTTGCTTGTCTGGAAATGGATGAAGTTCTGGGTATAGCCGGCTTGGAAATCATTCACTACGTGCGGCGTCACCAGGTAGGTGAGTTTAGCCACTGAATTCCAGGCCTGGAAATTCCAATCGCTGCTCACGCTTGGGAAATTATCGTCGCCCCAAAGCTGGTTATTGATATTTCCTAAGCTCTGCTTCTCCTCCATCGTGCGAACCATCAGCATCGCCTTTTCGCTGAAGTTATGATCCCAGCGGTAGAGCTGAACGTTATCGACAGTGTTCCGGTTTTCACTTGCAATAAAGTTGAAGCCGTTAAAATTTGTATTCGGCAGCGGATACCGGGCGAGAATTGCCACCGCATTTGGGTCAATCGACGATACAGGGACATTTGCCTCGTTACTCAAAACCTGTTCCTGCGGATCGGCGGGTTGAACGGTACACGGGGCTGCCGTTACCTGGCAATTCGGATCGAGAATCCCCGCGCGCTGCCGCGCTGTCGGTACAGTATCGGTCGCAACATTGCCGCGAATTTCCCGGCGCCCTTCATAAGAAATAAAGAAGAAGTCTTTCGTCTTGCCCTTGTTGTAGAATCCGGGAATCCAGAAGGGCCCGCCGAGCGTGAAGCCGAAGTTGTTAAAGCGCAGCTCGTTCTTCGGAGAGCCCGACGAGTTCAGAAAGAAATCATTCGCATCCAGCTTGTCGTTGCGCAGAAATTCGTACACGCTGCCGTGAAAATCGCGCGTGCCCTGCTTAGTCACCACATTGATGACGCCGCCCGTCACCTGGCCGAACTCAGCGCTGAAGTTGTTGCGCAAAACCTTGAACTCTTCCAGCGCGTCCAGCGGTGGCGTAACCACGTTCTGCGCGTTCGACCCGATGTCCATATTGTTCTGGCCGTCCAGCAGCCACAAGTTGGAATTGCTCTGGTTGCCATTAATTGAGACGTTGGTGTCGCTGTCCAAGCCGGTGCCGCCGCCAACGTGGCCGTTCTCGGAAACCACGCCTGGCGCAAGTTCCACCAGCTGGCTGAAGACGCGCCCGTTCAATGGCATTGCTTGCGTCTGTGCCGATCCAATGAGATTTGCCAGCTCACTCGTCTCGGTTTGCAGTTGCACGGCCGTTGAGGAGACCTCGACGCGCTGCTCCATGCGGCCCACTTCCAGCTTCACCGGGATGCTCAGCCGGTCGTTCACGTCCAGCCGGATGCCCGTCTGCTGATATCCTTTGAATCCCGAGATCTGGACACTCAGCGTGTAATTACCAACCGGCAATGCATTCAGGTTGAACGCTCCGGCGGATGTCGTGGTGCTGGTTCGAGAGACTCCGGTCGCGGTGTTGGTGACCATGACTGTGGCACCAGGCACCACTGCCCCGCTTGGATCGGTAACCGTGCCGCCTATGTTGCCCGTGATCTCCTGGGCCGCCGCCGGAATCATAAATAGCGCGGCCGCGGCCAGCGCCATCTGAAAAGGAAGTAAAAGTTTCAAGCTCAACCTCGCGCAGATGTGATAGGTCCTCAACGAGGAGAAATTTTGGGGTTCGCTCCCCAGCATTGTTTGCCTTATTACAAATGATTCACAAGCGGCCTGTCAAGGGAAATCTAGTAGGATACACCGCAGGTTTTATAGCGGGGCCTCCCACGCGTCACTCTCAAATGATGAAAACACGCAGGTCGGGTTTTCGCGTTAAACTGGACTCATGCCGTTCTTGATCGTCGAACAGCTCGGCGCTGGGAAACGGAAAGCGTTCTGGCATCTTTGCCCCGATTTCGTGATTGAGGTCAAATCCGCTATCGACCGATTGAAGCCCCTTCAGAAAAAGATGCTTGAACATCTGGAGCAGGGAGCTCAATTGGGTTGGCTCCTCGATCCAGAAAGTAAAACAGTTGAAGTTTACCGCTCCAATGGTACGGTTGAGAAACGCACAAACGTCTCCAAGCTGAAGGGCGAAGGCCCGATGGCTGGCTTCGTGCTCGATCTGATCTACGTCTGGGATCCCTTCGCCGATTAAGAGCGGTTCGGCGAGGAATCACTCCTTCCGCTTCGCTGACCATTGGCCGTCCGAACGCCCTTCCACCCGCATGCGGCCTTTAGCGGAATCGCCGTCAACCCAGCCCGCTAGGAAGGCCGTCACCGGCCCCGCCGCTCCCGGGCCTTTATCCTTGGGCCACTCACCGGTAAACGACAGTTCCACATAACCTTGCCGCCATGTGCCGGTCACTGCACGTTCGTCTCCCAGTCCCCCCGACCAAGTTCCAGTTACCTTGTTCCCTTCGCGGCTCAGCTTCATCGAACCGTCCATTGGCCCGGCATCGCTGGTGCAATGCACCTCCCACGTGCCCGTCATATCCGAGCCGTTTTTGACGGAAGATGTCTCTGCGGGCGTAATCCGCACATTGGAAAAATACGATTCCTCGCCGGAGTAGCCCCACAGCGCAACCGCACCCCGCAAGTCCTCTGCCTTCAAACCGTCCACGACTAGAGTCGGCTTTGCCGATCCGTTCACATAGAGCTTCGCCGCCCGCCCCGCCACTTCGATCCTCACTTTCGTCCAGGTCTCCAGCTCCAACTCCGCATGCGACTCGTAAACCCAAGGCCATGCCCTGCGCAATTCGTACCATCCGAAACCCGGTACCGCGCTGTACTGTACCGCGTGGTTCCGCATCGCTTGATCCTCCACGCCCGCATTCCCCGGTCGCAGATAGAACAGTTCATAGTGCGACGCATCCGGCCGCGCCCTGAACGCAATGCCAACAAAGCCTGGGTTCCTGATTCCCTTCGGAGTCGTCAGCTTCAGAGCGATATCGGCCTCAATTACTCCGTCTTGGAAATCCACGCCCGGTAAAACCGCAAAGCCGTCAGCAGAACCTTCCATGGTCAGGCGAACCGCTTGCCGTCCTTGATACTCGGCTGCCTCCAGCTTCACGTTCCGTTCAATAAGGCCTGTCGTGTCGCGAAGCGGAAACGTCTTTGGCGCGGGAGTCTGTCCGAACGCCCCGCCGCTTGTGGCCAAAGCCGCTACCACGGCACACTTCAAGAAATTCGTTTGCATCATCGCGCGGAAGTCCATGCGCGTGGCCATCCAGTCTCACGCAACTGAGTCGAAACTACTTACCTGCCTAGATGCCGCCTCGCACGTCCACATCCGAGAAGACCATGTCCGCAAATGAACAAAAAGCCATTCCTGCTTCATTCGCCGCGGACCCCTCCGTTGGATCCGGCGCTGCTGCTCGTCTTTGATTAGGCTGCATCGAGTAGTTTGCAGGCGCATATTCGCGAATAATCAAGACATAAAATCGCGCAAGTCGCAGGTCGAAACAACCTTACCTCCGCCCAGGTCGAAAGACCCCGGTTTCTTCGGCTGTTTGCGCGACCACCAGATCGCGAAGTAGATTAGACCGGCGAAGAGGAGAATGGCGAACACGATCTCCCACAACGACAGCACCAGATGAGCAAGTGGATTAAGCTCGCTCTCCCATGCACGGCAAAAAATCAGGACACCCGGAACAAACTCCTGTTGCTTTCCCAATAGAAGTATGCCATATTTCCTGTTGGAAACCAAAATAAGACATGAGGCAGAGAACAGATGTCCGGCAGGATACGCTGGCGCTAATGGTCCTCAGGACTCTCAAAGTGACCGCGGAGAACTTCCGATGAGATTCGTAAGACGGTTTCTGGCGCGCGTAGCCAATTTCATGACATGGCGGCGAGGCGATCAACGGTTGCGCGAGGAGATTGAAGAGCATCTCGCCATGCAGACAGAGGAGAATCTTCACGCCGGTATGCCACTGGCCGAGGCGCGGCGCCAGGCCATGTTGAAGTTTGGCGCCGTAGGGGTTGTCAGGGACAACTATCGCGCCGAGCAGGGTCTGCCGTTGCTGGAAAATCTGCTGCAGGATCTGCGGTACGCCCTGCGCCAGATGAGCAAATCGCCGGCATTCACGTTGCTTACGGCTCTGATTCTAACTCTCGGAATCGGCATCAATACAGCCATCTTTAGTCTCGTGTATCACATCCTGCTGGAGCCGCTGCCGTTTCCACAAGCGGAGCACCTTTATGCGGTATGGGCGCGCTCCGACGCCCAAGGCAGCACGCGGATCGCGGCGTCCGGTCCGGATTTCCTCGATTATCAGGATCAAAGCAGATCGTTTTCGCGCATTGCGGAGCTTATCCCGTATTTCACGGAAACATGGACTGGCGACGGCGACCCGAAGCTGGTCAACTGCACCGGAATTTCGGAAGATTTCTTTTCCCTGCTAGGCATTCGCCCGTATATGGGCCGCTTCTACACTGCAAGCGAATACACCGATCTCCATACCCCGTCCATTCTGGTCTCCTATCGCTTTTGGAAATCCCGGCTCGGAGCCGATCCCCATGTCTTAGGCCGGGTAATTCGACTTGGCGGCGCGGCAAATACCATCGTTGGCGTGGCGCCCCCGCTTCCTGATCTTTTCCCTAACACGGATGTTTGGCCGGAACTGACGACTCGGCCAAGCTGGGAATTTATGAAGTGGCGCAGCAATAAATTCCTTTCCGTGATCGGTCGGCTCAAGCCCGGCGTCACTGCTGCCATAGCGGAGAGCGAGCTCACTGGGATTTTGCGCCGCGCTCCTGGCGAGCCGGCGGGCGTTCGCGTTCAGTTGATCCCGCTGAAAGAGGACGTGGTTGGCTCGGTACGCACCTAGCTGCAAACTATCCTTGCGGCTGTGGCGCTCGTGCTGATGGTAGCGTGCATCAACGTAGCTGCTCTTTTGCTGGCGCGGTCGGCGCGGCGCAGCAGTGAGATGGCAGTCCGGCTGAGCTTAGGTGCGGAGCCGAAGAGGTTGCGGCAGCAGCTTATCACGGAAGGCATTGCGCTGACGGTAGTGGCTTGTTCCCCGGGCGTATTTGCAGCATGGCTGGCAATCCAGCTTCTGCCTCGGCTGCCCGCACTGGGGCTGCCCAGGCTGGAGGGAATCCATCTGAATGGGACCGCGCTGCTGGTTACAGCCGGTATTGCCGTCCTGACTACCATGCTCTTCGGCTGGGCGCCATCCTTGATGTTTTCCAGCCTCGATCTTGCATCCTCCTTGAGGACCGGCCGCACCAATACGGGAAAGTCGCGCAATCGATCATTTTCCACGCTCATCGTCGCGCAGATTGCCTGCGCCGTGGTCCTTTCCACGTGCGCGGGACTGCTCCTGCATAGCTACTGGCGCCTCGCGCATGTGGATTCCGGATTTGCGCCCGGCCACATGCTGACGACATATTTACGAACAACCGACTACGGCGTGGAGGGCCGCAGGTTCTGTAGAGATGTACTCGAAAGCGTGGCAAGCCTCCCAGGCGTGCGCGCCACGGCGATTGCCGACTGTATGCCTGGCCGGTACGCCGCGATTGCGACTCTGGTGTTCGGCGATCGCCCGAATGATCCCGATCACACGGCGCCTGCGGAGGGCTGCTGGACGAGCTCCGATTTCTTCCGCGTCAGCGCCACGCCTCTTCTTCGAGGGCGCTTTTTCAATACCGGCGACGACGCAAACTCCGCGCCGGTCGCGATCGTTAATGAGCAGACTGCGCGTCAATATTGGCCTGAAGAAGATCCCATCGGCAAACGCATCGCCGTCAACTACACCGGGCCTGGCAGAATAGGCAGTTCGGCGCCGCGTCTGCGCGAGATCGTGGGCATCGTGCGCGGGATGAAACATGGGGCTCCGGATTCGCCGACGCAGCCGGCAGTCTACATGCCTTACTTGCAGGATGAAACCTATCACGATTTGGCGAGCATGAGTCTGTTCGTTCGCAGCACGGGTGATCCGCGTACGCTCGACGATGCCATCCGGACAAGAATCCATGCTATCCGGCCTGACCAGCCTATCGACGAAATAAAAGGCATGCAGGACGTTGTCTCAAATTCCATAGCGCCGAGACGGTACAGCTTGTCTCTGCTTGGCGCGTTCGCTGCATTGGCTTTGCTCCTCTCCGCAGTCGGAATTTACGGGATTGTGTCCTGGACAACTCTCCAGAGAACGCGGGAATTCGGCATTCGTATCGCGGTGGGAGCAACACGCGGCAACGTTATGGCTGTTGTATTCCGTCAGGGATTGCTCCTGACCCTCATCGGCACGTCGATCGGTGTGGGTGCAGCAGTGCTGCTGAGTCGGGTACTTGCTCAGTTACTCTTCGGTATCAGCCCACTCGACGCAATCAGTTTTTGTTCCTCTATTGTTTTGTTGGGATTGATTTCAGTCGCCGCATGTATCGTCCCCGCACTGAGATCCGCGCAAGTTGACCCGGTTCGTGCCCTGCGGAGCGAATAAGCAGCCGGTGTTTATATCCCAAAAGGATTGGCGCAGGGACGTCAGCTAGGCGCGTTTGAGGTGAAGTTCAATTGGCATGAACTGGCTCCTCCCTCCTGTCGTACTGCAACCATGTAGCCCCTGATCCTGAAAGTGATAATTCAAGTTGACGCAAAACATTAACAGCTCATTTGACTTATCGGGTGGAGTAGTCAAGCAAGTTCATTCAGCTTATTAGTCTGTGCATAGGGCGGTCAATGATCCAGGCTCAGCTTTGTGGTTCAATATCGCACTGGGTCAGGAGTCCACTTCTGACCCAGTGCTGTCTGATATTTCGCCCGGCTCCCTTTACTAAACGCTAGCAACCTAGATTAGCGGCTCGCCTACGACGTACGAAGCCGAGCAAGCCACGACCAGCCGCCATCGCGCTAAATGAGGCCGATTCGGGAGTTGCGGTAGTAAGTTCGGTAACAGCTCCCTGGATAGATGTCTGGCGAACTGGATTGCCAACAGTCGAAGCCTGAAGACCAAGGCTCGGATTGAGAACTTGGTAAACGAAGGAGACGCCGCCACCTGAGGTCGTCACACCTGGAAGAGTTCCGAAAGCAGTGGTGTCGTTATTCGGACTGAACAGGATGACGGCCCTGGAATTATTGGTGGAAACCGTGCCGGAAATGGCACCATTCGGCAGCGTACCTCCGCGCCAGGAGGTGTCGAGTTCACATTAATGGTAAGAAGAAGGCCAGATATATCGACGCCTGTCCCGGTTCCTGTTGAGACGATGTTGCCAAAATTGATGGTGCTCGGCGTCCAAACGCCGCCCATGAGAAAGTTTCATGCGAGTCGACAGTTCCTGTCCGCTGGGGCGGGTTCGAGGTGCGCAGATACACTACACTCTGGGGATCAGCCACGGGTAAGGATCTGAGCAGCACTGCGTTCATCACGCTAAAGACAGCCGTGTTGGCGCCAATTCCAAGCCCGAGCGTGAGCACGCAAACGACGGTGAACCCTGGAGTCTTGCGGAGCTTCCGCAGCCCGTAATTTAAGTCGCTTAGAAACTTTGGCATGAAGAATACCCTTTCGCTGAGACAACGCCCGCCTCTCGACGAGAGCAAATTTGGGGCCAACAAAAACGAACGGCAAATCTGCTGAAAACAGGGGCAGGATGACCGACCTTACGTCTTCAGGTGTCCGAAATCGACTAATGTTATCCGGAATCGGACGAGGCGTAAGTGCCGCTGCCCGCAGATCCGCGATCACATTTCCTTGAGATACTCATGGACGAACTGGACGGACATCGCACCCTCGCCTACAGCAGAGGCAACGCGCTTCGCTGACCCGGCTCGGACGTCGCCCGCGGCAAAAACTCCTGGATGGCTGGTTTCGAGCAGGAAAGGCGCGCGATTCAAATTCCAATGCCGCGAATGAGCCACAGCCGATCCCGTCAATACAAAGCCCTTGGCATCTCTCTCGACTTCCTGGGGCAGCCAACCGGTTAGCGGCATCGCTCCGATAAAGCTGAATACGGCCGAAGCCTGCACCGTGCATTGTTGTCCGTCAACATGATTCACGATCTCGATCGCATCAAGGTGAGCGTTCCCGAGCATCCGAAGGATCTCGGTATTGCAGAGCAGCTCAATGTTTCCGGTTTGCTCGATTCGTTGGACCAAGTAACTGGACATGTTTTTGTTCAAGTCATCGCCGCGGATGAGCAACATTACCTTGCTTGCGTGCCCTGCCAAATAGACAGCTGCCTGACCTGCGGAATTGCCGCCCCCAACGACTACTGCTGGGCAGCCTCGGCAGAGCAACGCCTCGGCCGGTGTCGCGGCATAGTAAACGCCTGTTCCTTCGAATCGCTCAAAGCCCTCGATGTTCAAGCGGCGGTACTGGGCCCCGGTGGCAATGAGGAGGCATTTGGCCGTGATGGGCTCGCCGCCGCCGGCATCAAGAATCGCATAACCGTTCTCAAACGATAGCCGGGTGGCTTCAATGGGAATTGAAAGGTGGGCGCCAAACTTGTTGGCCTGGAGGGTTGCGCGGTCAGTGAGTTCGGCACCCGTCAATCCCGTAGGAAAGCCGAGATAATTTTCAATTCGCATACTGCTGCCAGCCTGCCCTCCGGGAGAAACACAATCCAACACCGCCGTCCTTAGCCCTTCGGATGCGCCGTACACTGCAGCCGCGAGTCCAGCCGGACCAGCCCCGACGATTAGGAGATCGTAAACCGTTCGTTCAAGCGATTGGTGGATACCAATCTCATCCGCCAGTTCCTGATTTGCCGGGTTGCGCAACATCAGCAGGTGCGCGCAGACCACAACCGGCGTATCGGCTTCTGTTATGTTGAATTCCTTGAGCAGCCGGTTTACCTCGGGGTCGGTCTCTATATCTACCCAGGTAAAGAGCACTCGGTTCCGCGTGAGGAAATCGCGGACGCGAAAAGTATCGGGCGAGTAACGCGAACCGATCACTCGCAGGCCCGTGAAGTTTGGCGACTCGCGCAATAATTGCCGCCTAGCGATAAAGGCTTGCAGGATGATGTCGCTCAAACCAGGACACTGATTTAAGACGTGACGCAGCGCTTCTCCTGAGATTTCAAGCACCTCGCAACTGTTTTGCGCGATGGCGCTGAAAATAGCGGGCGTGCCCGTCAAATGGGATATGTCGCCGGTAAATTCACCCGGGCCGTGGATCGTGATGGTCTTGGGCGCGTCGCCAGAATAGTCCCGGATCTCAATCTGCCCTGATTTGACGATGTAGAACTTAAAAGAGCGATCGCCCACGGCAATGAGCGTTTCACCATCCGCGCAAGGCCTTGGCACAACTGGCGTGCAGTCGGTCAGTTGCTTAATCTGACTCTCGGAGAGGACTGGAAAAGCTGCGGCGTGAAGGGTATGTTCAATCATTTGAGTAGATCGCTTCTGCTGTTCGAATATCTTCGCATAGGGCTTGCCAGGCGAAGCTCGTTTTGCACAGAGTCATTCCGATGCGCTTGGCTTGTCTCCAACCGAATACGAGGCTAGGTATGGGCGACGAAAGACTGGGGCGACGGATTGCCGGTTTCGCAAAGTGATAGTAACGCGTTTCTCGGCCATGTGATAGCAGCCTAAGTCGTTTTCTAGTCGCGTGTGAGCCCAAAACGAACGGATTCAGGGCAGGCCCAGATCTGGGACAGATGAAAATGATGGCGGTTATCCACACTTGACGCGCAAGGGGACTCCATCGGACCTCATTCGGCGATCTGCTTTTCGCGCGCTATCTCCGGCCAGATTTTTACAACATGTGAGAACAGGTATTCGCTGCGTGAACGGATGGCCGCTTCATCCCATGTGTTGACTTCGGGCGCGTGGAAATACTGGTTTAAATTGAGCTTTGCGAACTTCAGGAGTTCGGGGCGCTTGATACTCCAACAGGAGTTCGACAATGCAGGATTGAGACTGCTGGTAACAGCGTGAGGTTCCCCAGTGTGTTCACCATCGCATTACGCCTCGCGGTCGCCTTCTGCTCGGTGACCGGATCAACTCTAGCCTCCGGTGCCAGCGGCCAATAGGTGGTCCACCTCTGGGGCATCACGTGTTCAATCGTCAGGCCCGGCGGCAAGGATATTGACTCGGTCTTCGAGGTTTGAGCGTAGGCGTCGAGAGCCTCGAGAATCGCGCGGACCTTGTATTGCGCAAGGCGCCCGTACAAAGGCTGCTCGAATACTGCGCTCATGACCTCTATGTTGTCCGGGAAGCGAGTGCTCTCGCCACGGCCTTTGCTTAGTTGGGCTTCAACATTGGAGGCCGACACGCTACCCTCCTTCTCGACCGCTTTGAGCAGGTCAAGGAACAGGCGGTTGTAGTTTTTAGGCGTAAGATTGCAAATGAGTCGGCGCATCAAAAACGATTCGAGCAGCTCAAGTACCTTGTCGAACTCGATCCGGTTATCTGGTAGGAGTTCAGTGCAGGCGTGGAGCAAGAAAGGATATATTGTGGCGGTGTCAATCGCTTCCAGGCGATCCAGGAACAGCGCCAAGCGCTTGTGATCGCCAGGTTGGTAGAAGGTGCGGAAGACGCCAGCATAGCGCGCCAACTGCTCAATGTGGGCTGCCGACGTTTTGGGGTAGTGAATGGAAGGGCCGGAAGCAGCCTCTCCGCTCAACACAAAGGCTTTGAATGCATTGAACAAGTGCGCCGAACGTACCTCGTCCTGCGTCATCATGGTCAGGTAATGGCTGATGAAGAGGTCAATTCGAGGGCGCTTTAAGCGGCCCTGCTTGACCTCCTCGCGCCAAAACTCGGTCTCAAAATTTTGCCAGTACTTATTGTTAAGGTGCTCTACATCCTCGCTGTTCGCAAGCGCCCGCCGGAACAGGAAATTCTTGATGAGGTCCGCTGGGAGCAGATCCGTGCCACGAGCGTTAAGCGTCTCAAAAATAACCTGCGTTTCGTCGTGCTTGTCTAAGTCGATGACAACGAGTAACAGACACTCTTTAACAACCTGCCAAAGCGATTCCAGGCGATCATCCATCGTTGTGCCGGCCAACAATTCTGTGTCATCGTCATCATCGCACTCCCCCGATAACCACGCAGCGACCTGTCCGTGGAAGTAACCGTAGACTTGTACAATGTTGTGGCTATCTGAGACACCCGACGCGTTCTTCGTCGTTTTCATGGCGGCTTCTGGTGAACCAGCGTCGTGGACCAGCCGGAAGGCCGCCCGATCACTATTGGTGGGCCAAACCTTAAACACTTCGTCGTCGTGGTCGATCTTCGATCTCTTATTGGCGACGAGGTCGGAGAAACGCTCAATGTATTTTTTATTGCCATGTGCCGCCGCATGATCGCGAGCAGCCATAAGGAACAGTTGCAACGTCGTGAAGCGTTGCTGCCCGTCAATTACCTGTCGCGTTTCGATTGAGCCAGCCGAGTTCGGCAACTGCTCCAGGACCACGGCACCGAGAAAAGGCGGATGAATATGGTCGCCTCGGACGTGTTTGTCCAGGAGCGATTGGATGTCATCCCACAGCGGCTCCCAATTCTTCTCCCGGCTCCAGACATAAGGTCTCTGAAAAAGCGGTACCTGGTAGGTGACGGTTTGGTCGAAAATGCGCTCAAGCTTGCGAGTGTTAGCGTCCATGGATTCCCAAGTTCAAAATCGCTTCAGACTCAAGTATGACTGAGCTTCGGTCCAAGCCCGAAAAAAGGAACGGCGGACGCCTGAATTCGAAGCGTAGGATAATTTTTCATGCACCTGAGAAATCTTGACGCGCTGACCAAATTTGTCGCGCCTTATACGACGGAGCTTCGACCGGCAGCAAGGGATAGGGGGCCACTCTCCGTCTCGGTCCATCGGCTGCCGGAAAATATCGACCTGGTGGAGGCGAGGGAACCTCCATGTGGGCGAAAAGCCGGCATCTCGGGTGTTATCGTTTCGCTCTGACGCAGCCTCGATCAACCGCCACCCGGTTCTGCCGCTACACTGGAGGCGTATGCAGAAGACGTTTGCCGTCTACGAAAATGGGGTACTTCGTCCCATCGAGCCGCTTGCGCTCGCGGAACGCCAACGCGTCTCCTTGACCATCGACGAAGCAACCGTTGCCCCAACAGATGACACCCTACTTGACCACGACCTGATGAACAGTCTTGATGCTGAGAATCTCCCGGACGTCAGTATCGAAGAGGTGCGACAAGCCTCGGCGAAGATTCCGGGTTCCATGACCGCCGCCTTCGCCGCCGATCGCGAGGAGCGTTTCTGATTGCCGGGATATTTCCTCGACCCCAGTGCTATCGGCAAGCTCTATCACGTTGAGACGGGAACCCCATAATTCAGAGTTTAGCGACGGAAGTTGACAGCTTCCTATACATATCGCGCCTTGCGGTTGTTGAAGTCCCATCCGCTCTCGCGGGGAAGGTGCGCTCCGGCCAACTAGCGGCCGCTGACATCGAACTACTTCGTGCGTGCTTCCGGGGAGATCTTCGCCGTAAGCTGCTGCGAACTGTTGCCATGAATGCTGGACACTATCGTGACGCCGAGCGGCTGATCAATACCTACGGCTTGCATTCCCGTTTGCGTACGCTCGACGCCCTTCAACTTGCTGTTGCATTGGATCTCCAGAAGCGTAGCCTAGTGGAGATTTTCGTTTGTGCGGACAAGGTGCTGTGCCAAGTCGCCGAAAGTGCCGGATTTGCAGTCTTAAATCCCGAGAGCGCGAACCGGCAATAGATCGGCTTCGGTAACCTCACCCTGGTTTTCGCCCTCGTAGTCCAAGTATCGGATAGATGGCGGATAGCGAGTAAGTCCCTACCCATCAGCTTGGAGGCCGATCTGGGAGCGCCTGGAGAATATGCTCATGGTCGGTTCCAACGTTTGAAGCCCAGCCGTCGTCTAAGGCCCGAAACGTAAAATGACGTGGGAGATTGGCTTGCCGCTGCCGTTCGGCACCACTTTGCCGGACAATCCGACTGACGCAGAGCTGCTGGAAAGCTGCAAGCGGGGAGAGGTGCGGGCGTTTGAACGGCTATATCTGTTGTACGCGGCACGAATGAAGAGCCTGGCATTTCACCTGCTCGCCAGCCGGGGGGACGCTGAAGATGCCGTGCAGGAAACATTCCTGAAGGTGTATAAAGCCGTCGCAGGGTTCGAAGGGAATTCGGCGCTCTCGACTTGGATTTACAGAATTTTGATCAATTGCTGTCACGACGCAATGCGCAAACGGCAACGCTTGGCGGAAAGCCAGATTTTGACAGAGATCCGGACCGACAGCAAGCTGGCGATGAAGGTGGCGTTGGAACGAGCGCTGCAGACGCTCAACGAACGGCACCGGCTGGTTTTTCTGATGTTTGAAGTGGAGGGGCTGAAGCATTCCGAGATTGCAGGCGTGCTGGAGGTACCCGAAGGTACGTCGCGCGCATGGCTTTTCGAAGCGAAGCGCACGCTAAAGAAGATGTTGACGGAGCCGCGGACATGAAATTCGAGTGTGGCGATTTGGAACGAGCTTTGGCGAATCCGGATCTGATGGCGGAGGCCCAAACGCATCTCCGGGACTGCGCCGCTTGCCGGAATGAGTATCGGATCTGGAACGAGATTTCGAGCACGGCTAAACAACTCCATTGCGAATGGGAGAGCCCCGATCTTTGGCCCAATATCCGGCAAAGTCTAGAAGCAGAACGGCAGCCCCCGAAGCGCTGGCGCATGGAATGGAAACTTTGGGTCCTTGCAGCGGCAGCAGCCGTTTTGCTGTTGGCGATTGTCCGCTGGCCACAGACAAGCGCTCTTCGAGCCACGGACAAAAAAGTTGGGGCGGCATCGCGTTCCGGGCAGGATTTTCTCACGGAAGGGGCGCTGAGGGAAGTTGAGAAGAACGAGGCGGCTTACCGGCATTCGATTGAGGAGTTATCGCGTCTGGCTCAGCCGGAGCTTGAGAGCCGCACGCCGTCGCCCATTTCGGTGAGTTATAAGGAAAAACTGCTGATGCTGGATTCGGCCATTCTGGAGACCCGGGCGACAGTTGCGCAAAACCCGCTCAACGTGAATCTACAGACGGAATTAGCGGACTTGTACCGGGAAAAACGGCACACTCTGGAGGAGGTTTTGACAAGTGGTCAACAGAACTAAAGTGATTCTTTTGGGGTTGGCGCTCGCTCTCAACGGGATGGGACGCGAGGAGTACACCCGCAACTTCGATAAGACGTTTACGCTCCGGCCGGGCCAAGCGGTGCGGGTGGAACATAGCCTGGGCGAAATCGTCATCCACACGCATCCACAGTTGGATCTGACGATTCATGCCGAGATTCGCGTTTCCGCTCCCGACGGTACGCGCGCCCAGCAGTTTGCGGACAAAATCGAGATATTGACCGAACCGTTTCAATCGGAATTCTCCATTCGCACCCGTTATCCCGAGAGATCGGGGTCTTTTCTGGGCTTGAACAATGTTTCTTACTCGGTTCGTTATGAATTGACAATTCCCGAGAGTGCGCCGCTTGCAGTGCGAAATTCGTTTGGCGCAGTGTCGGTAACCGGCCTGAAGGCGAACGGAGACATCCGGACGTCGCACGGGGCGATTAATTTCCGCGACGGCAAAGGCCAGCAACGGATCGAGGACTCATTCGCCAGCGTGGAACTGGCAGGCAATGTGGGCGACGTTGTTATTGAGAATACAAATGGAGGGGTGAAGGTGGCCGATGTAACGGGTGCATTGACCTTGACGGATCGCTTTGCATCGATTTCGGCGGACAGAATCAGCAAGGACGTCACGATCACCAACACTAATGGCGCGGTCGAAATCTCCAATTCTGGCGGCGCAGGCGTGATCAGAAATTCGTTCGGGAATGTGACGGTTCGTAACTTCGGCGGCGATCTTTCCGTTCACAACGGCAACGGCAAAGTTGAAGCGGCAAACGTGAAAGGGATAGCGGAACTTAATACCAGTTTCGGCGAAGTGCGATTCTCCGATATTGGCGGCGGCCTCTCCATTCGGGCCAACAACTCACATATCGAGGGGTCGAAGGTTAAAGGCCAGACCAAAATCGAGAATTCTTTCGGCCGGGTTTCGGTAAACGACGTCGAGGGCGGCGTGCATATTCAATCCGGAAACGGCGAGGTGTCCATTGCGGGGATACGCGGCGATGCCAACGTGAAAACCAGTTTTGCCGGTGTGGATGCTTCCGATATTGCGGGGGCGCTGACGGTGGACGATTCGAACGGGAGCGTAAAAGCGGCCAAGGTGGGATCGGCCAGCGTGAAAACGAGCTTTGGGGGAGTCGTGCTCGAACAAGTGGCGGGAGCCATTGAAGTCCACAATCAGAACGGCGCTGTCGATGCGAGCAGCGACAGTCAGAGCGGATGCCAGCCAATCGCGATTCGTACCTCGTTTTCTCCCATCCGCGTACATCTGACTGGAAATCCGAGCTATGCCGTCACGGCAACGACGTCGTTCGGAAAAATCCGCTCCGACTTTCCGATGCTTGTTTCGGGATCCATGTCGGCGGATAGTTTGAGCGGCACAATCGGAGACGGCCGGTGCGAGTTGAGGCTGACCGATAATAACGGCACGATCGAGATTTTGAAATCCGGTGTGCGCTAGAAGCGGATGCGGGTGAAATCCCGCGGCCGTAGTTACCACTGGCCACCCAAGTGCTGCGCCCATGGTGGCGCAGCCACTGGTTTTTCGACCCTATCCCCTTTTTGCCCCGCATCCAACACAGCCGTTTTCTCCTCCGCCGCTCACCGCATTGAACTCCCGTCACTCGTACCCGAGGGCGACCATCGGATCAATCGCGGCCGCCCGGTGCGCGGGCAGGTAAGAGGCAATCGCGCCGGCAATCAACAACACGAGTGCCGATCCGATGAAGATCCAGGCATCTGTCGGCCCGGTGCCGTACAGCAGACTCTTCAGCCCCCGCATGACGGCCCATGATCCGGCCGCTCCGAGTAGCAGACCGTACAATATGAGCTGCAATCCTTCGCTGAGTATAGCTCAAAGGTTTAGTATACCAAAAAAGATATACGGGTAGTTTTGGCGAATCCCGTGTGCTGCGGGACCGCCGCGCTCTATACGCTGGCGCGCACCGAGCCTCCGGCGCCAGACCTCAATCGCTATACTACGGCTAAATTCCAGGGAGGAATTTAATTGAGGATCTCACGCGCCGTGAGCGCTTGGCTGCTAGTGTCGGCCGCGTTGCCCTGTTTGTCAGTTGCCGCTTCGCTCAACCCAAATATGTTCGCGGAGATGAAGTGGCGATCCATCGGCCCTTACCGCGGCGGACGAACCAGAGCACTGGCCGGGGTTCCCAATCAGCCAAACGTTTTCTATATCGGCGCAGTGAACGGCGGCGTGTGGAAAAGCAACGACTATGGCCGCACCTGGAATCCAATCTTCGACCAGGAGCCCACCGGATCCATCGGCGCGATTGCGGTAGCGCCCTCCGATCCGAACATCATCTACGTCGGAAGCGGCGAAGGCCTGCAACGGCCCGATCTATCAACGGGCGACGGCATCTATAAATCAACCGACGCGGGGCAGACTTGGACCCATCTCGGTATACGCGACGGCCAACAGATCGGGCATATTGCCATTGATCCGCACGATCCGAATCGCCTCTTCGCGGCGGTGATGGGTCACCCGTATGGTCCGAATGAAGAGCGCGGCGTTTTTCGCTCCACCGATGGCGGCCAAACTTTTCAGAAAGTCTTCTACAAAGACGAAAATACCGGGGCCAACGATGTCGCTATCGATCCTGAAAATCCGGCCATCGTCTACGCCGGCCTTTGGGAAGCGCGCCAAGGCCCATGGGAGAACAGCGATTGGGAAGGCAACGGCGGGGGAGTTTTCAAATCGACCGACGGCGGGAATACCTGGAAAGAACTAAAGAACGGCTTGCCGAACGCAGTGATTCAGGCGAACTTGGCCATCGCGCCCAGCGAACCCAAGCGCATCTATGCCGCTATAGCCAGTGAGCACAAAGTTGAACTTTATAGAAGCAACGACTCAGGCGAAAGCTGGTCCAAGGTCACCGAAGATACCCGGCCAGCGGAGCGCATCGGCGGCGGAGACCTGCCAGTTCCAGCAGTAGATCCCCAGAACCCGGATATCGTCTATAGCGCAAGCATTGTGACCTGGAAGTCTACAGACGGCGGCAAAACCTGGACCGGCATTCGCGGAGCGCCCGGCGGCGACGATTATCAGAGCATCTGGATAAATCCAACGAACGGCAACATTTTGCTGGTAGTGAGCGACCAGGGCGCCATTGTCACGGTAAATGGCGGGGAAACGTGGAGTTCCTGGTATACACAACCAACGGCTCAGATGTACCACGCCTCCGCCGACAACGCTTTCCCTTATCGTGTATGCGGCGGCCAGCAGGAGAGCGGTTCGGCTTGTGTGGCCAGCCGGGGTGAAGATGGCGAGATCACCATGCGCGATTGGCATCCGGTCGGGGCGGAAGAGTATGGATATGCAGTGCCCGATCCGCTGGACCCAGATCTGGTTTATGGCGGCAAGCTAACCCGGTACGACCGGCGAACGACGCAAACCGCGGC
Source organism: Bryobacterales bacterium (assembly GCA_963718465.1). Lineage (GTDB taxonomy): Bacteria > Acidobacteriota > Terriglobia > Bryobacterales > Bryobacteraceae > Bog-105. Next base: position 94,407 of record CAVQZK010000013.1, read on the forward strand.
GGTTGGACCCAAGGCTCTGCGCGGAGCAAGCTATCGCGTGCTGCGCACCGCACCCATGGTGTTTTCGCCATTTGACCCGCACACGTTGTACTTTGCCTCGAACACGCTTTGGAAAACGCGGAACAGAGGACAGAGTTGGAGCGAGATCAGTCCCGACCTTACCCGCAAGACCTTTGAGATTCCCGCAAGTATAGGCAAATATAAGGATTTACCGACCGCCAAGGTCATGCAGCGAGGGGTGATATATACCGTGGCGCTATCGCCGCTGGACGCTGGCTGGATCTGGGCGGGCACGGACGATGGGCTGGTTCATGTGACGACAGATGGCGGTCTGCACTGGAAAGATGTCACGCCCCGGCAACTTGTGCCGTTCGCCAAAGTTTCCATCATCGACGCCAGCCATTTTGACCGCTTGGGCGCATACGCAGCCGTAAATACCTTGCGGCTCGACGACATGCGCCCTCACATTTATCGCACACATGATGGCGGCAAAACCTGGACCGAGATCGTGCATGGCATTCCGGATGGCGCGCCGGTGAATGTGGTCCGCGAAGATCCCAAACGCAAAGGTCTGCTTTTCGCCGGCACCGAACGCGAGACTTACGTTTCCTTCAACGACGGTGACGATTGGCAACCGTTGCGCCTGAACATGCCCGCAACCTCCGTCCGCGATTTGATCATAAAGGACGACGATCTGGTGGCGGCCACGCACGGGCGCGGCTTCTGGATCTTGGACGACATCACACCGCTTCGGCAGATGGGCGAAAACCCTTCGCAGGCAGCGGCAGTTCTTTTCGCACCCGAAACAGCCATTCGCGTCCGCTGGGATACCAATACCGACACGCCGTTGCCGCCGGATGAACCAGCCGGGAAGAACCCTCCCGATGGCGCGATTCTGAATTACTATCTGCCGGAGCAAGCGGCTGGGCCCGTCACGCTTGAAATCATCGATGGTTCGGGGCAACTGGTGCGAAAGTATTCGAGCGACGATCCGCCCGATGGGCCCGATCTCAAAACCCTGCAAGTGCCAACATATTGGGCGCGTCCTCCGAAAAAGCTATCCGGCGAACCGGGGATGCACCGGTTCCTGTGGGACATGCATTACGCGTCCATTCCCGATAAAACTGCCGACCTGCCCATGCAGGCGGTCTATCACAATACGGCGCTGGTCAATAACTCGCCGTGGGTTATGCCGGGCAGTTACACAGTGAAGGTGACGGCAAGCGGGCACACTTATCAGCAGCGGTTGGCCGTTAAGATGGATCCGCGCGTGAAGACGCCATTGGCTGGATTAACCGAACAATTCAACCTTTCGAAGCAGCTCTATGACGACATCAAGGCCAGCGCCGGGGTGTTAGAAGAGATGAAGGAGCTGCGCGGTCGATTGAAGGCGAATTCCACGGCGAGTGAACAACTTCAGGATTTAGAGGGCCACCAAGGCGAGCACTTCGGTGGCGGCGGCAGGAGAGCGACGAACGATCCGGCTACATTCACCAGCGTTCGCGTGGGCCTTCAGGCTTTGTTACAGGAATTGCAAGACGCCGATGTGACGCCTACTTCCCAGCAGAAGTCGGCCGCGGCAAGCCAGCATCAGCAACTGGCCAAGTTAACGGGGCAATGGCGCGAGTTGAAGTCGCAAATCGAAAGGCAGTAACTCGACAAATGGCAATTACTAATGTAAGTAAGTCAGCGAGCGCCTCGGTCGCCGCGCAGACCACGAACTATGGCGCGATGGCAATAGTGACCACCTTGTTTTTCGCTTGGGGATTTTTAACTTCCCTGAATGACATTATCATTCCCCATTTGCAGTCTATTTTTGACTTGAACTATGCACAGTCGATGCTGATTCAGTTTGCATTCTTCGGCAGCTACGCTATTTTTGCCTATCCTTCAGGGAAGATCGTCGAGTGGATTGGATACAAGAAAACCATGGTGATGGGGCTGCTCACCATGGCTTTGGGCGCCTTTCTCTTTCTCCCAGCGGCCAACGTTCCTTCATTTGCTTTTTTCCTCTCAGCGCAAGTGGTTCTGGCCGCGGGCATGACAGTATTACAGGTCTCCGCCAATCCTTATGTAACTGTCCTCGGTCCGCCAGCGACGGCGTCCAGCAGGCTGAACCTTACCCAAGGCTTTAACTCATTCGGGACGTTTCTCGCGCCCAACTTTGGCAGCTTGCTGATCTTGAGCGCCGCTCCACTCGCCATGGCGCAGCTTCGTAAATTAGCGCCAGCCGCTAAGCAGGCCTACCGTTTGCACGAAGCGGCCACGGTAAAGATGCCCTATCTTGGCTTGGGTCTCGCGTTGATGGCGCTGGCGGTGATGATTGCGCTTTACAAACTGCCGAGCATTGCCGGTGAGGAGCACGTAACTTCCGAGGAGTTGAAAGCCGCCGGCAGCATCTGGAAAAAAAGACATCTGGTTCTCGGCGTAATCGCAATCTTTGTTTATGTGGGCGCTGAAGTATCTATCGGCAGTTTCCTGGTGAAGTATTTCAGCCAACCGGATACCGGCGGGATGACTGAGAAGACGGCGGGGCTATATCTTTCGTTTTATTGGTTATGCGCGATGATTGGCCGTTTTATTGGCGCTGGCGTCTTGTTGAAGGTAAATACGGGAAAACTCTTGGGCGGCGCCGCACTGGTTGCAGGCATTCTGGTGATTGCCTCAATGCTCAGCCTTAACCACGCGGCAGTTTGGACCATCATCTTGGTTGGACTTTTCAATTCGATTATGTTTCCCAGCATCTTCACGCTGGGTCTTGCAAAACTCGGCCCACTTAGGGGCGAGGGTTCGGGCTTGTTGGTCGCGGGCATCGTCGGCGGGGCAATTATTCCCTTGCTGCAGGGAACGTTCGCCGATAAAATCGGCATTCATCACGCCTTCTTTTTACCCGTCCTTTGCTACCTTTACATCGCCTATTACGGATTCAAAGGCCATAAGCTTCAAGAGGCATAGGTGAGACTGCTTCTCGTCGAGGATGAACAAGACGCCGCGCGGATGATTGCCAAAGGGCTCAGACAAGAAGCTTACACGGTCGATACCGCCAGCGACGGCCAAGTGGGCTTAGAGAAAGCTTTGTCGCAGGCGTACGACCTGATTGTCCTGGACGTGCGGCTGCCCTTAAAAGATGGCTGGGCCGTCTGCCGGGAAGTGCGGCAGGCGGGCGTACAGATTCCCATTTTGATGTTGACTGCCAGCAGCGCTACGGAAGACCGCATTAAAGGCCTCGACATTGGCGCGGACGACTATCTGGTGAAACCGTTTGACGTGGGCGAACTGCTGGCGCGTGTTCGCGCCCTGCTCAGGCGCAAGCCCACGCTCCACGGACCCACCATTCAAATCGATACGCTCGAAATAAATACTAGGTCAAGAACAGTGACCCGCAGCGGTAAGTTCGTGCGCCTGACAGCCAAAGAATATGCTCTTTTGGAGTGTTTGGCGCGCGATGCGGACACGCTGCTTGGCCGCGAGGCGATATCGGAACGCGTTTGGGACGAATCGTACGATCCGGTCTCAAACCTGATAGAAGAGTACATCAAGCGGCTGCGCAAGAAGATCGACTTGGACGGCGAAAAGCCCTTGATCAGAGGAAGACGCGGTGAAGGTTATATCCTTACGGCAAAGGAGTTCGCTTGAGTTTTTGGCGGCTCTGGCGTGACCGGAACATGAACCGGCACGGAAATCTCAAATATCGTCAGATCGGCCCGTGACGTAACCAAAGTTAGCTCCCCGCCGTGGCTCTCCACAATCGATTTCGCTATGGCGAGGCCTAAGCCCGCTCCTGATGTCTTCACCGCGCTAGGATTTTCCGCCCGGTAGAAACGTTGGAAGATGAAGGGCTGCGCCTCTTTCGGAATACCAACTCCAGAATCTGTAACCGAGCAGGTCCAGAACGATCCGCGCTTCTCGAAGCTCACCTCAATGGCGCCCGATGGGGGGGTGAACTTAACTGCATTATCAAGCAGAATGAGGATAGCCTGCTTGAGAAGATCCTGATCGCCCAAACAAAGCGCCTCAGCCAGCGCGTTTACCTTCAGGGTCTGTTGCTTGGCGCGGGCGAGTGTTCGCGCCGCCCGCACGGCATCGGCAATGGCATCGTCAAAATACATTTCTTTGTGCTGCACTTGAGGCGTGGCATCGGCGTGCGAAAGAAAGAGCATATCTTCCACAATGCGCTTCAGCTTTTGCATTTGCTGCTCCACCAGTTGGAGCGCGTCGTCGCAATCCGCCATCGAACGCTGCGGGTCGCGGGTAGTCACCTGGACGGCGCTCAAAGCCACGGTCAGAGGCGTCCGCAATTCGTGCGAGGCGTCGGCCATGAAGTGGCGTTGAACATTAAACGCATTCTCCAAACGGCTTAGCAGAAGATTGAAACGCGCACTTAACTTTCCAATTTCGTCTTCGCTATCGCGCCAAGCCACCCGAGCGCTTAAGTCGGAAGAAGTGATGGAATCGACTGTTCGCGCCAAATCCAGCAGCGGCGCCAATGACCGGCGCGCCAAAGTGTAACCCGCAAAGGCTGCCAGTGCAAGCCCCAATGGAACGCAAATCAGCAGAGCGTATTTTAACGTTCGAAGCTGGCTGATTGCCGGGGTGGTGGAACTCGCCGAATAAATCTGGTAGTCGGTATTAAATTTCTCAACGTGGAAATCGCGTTTAACTACTCTTAAACCTTCAATGTTCGATTTATTTACAACTTCTCTTAGAGTAAGACCGCGAAGATCGGCAACGTTTTCCCCCCCTGATCGATACGCCACCCGCCTTTCACCCTCGCAGAACAGAATCTGAGTGCCTGGAATGGCGGCAGCGCTCATCTCATTCAGAACGTTTTGTACATCTCTTTCGCCAGACGCCCTATCGGGGTACTCGCTGAACTCTTCCTCAGCGGCCATAGCCGTCGCATCCACTGCAACGCGCAGTTGCGAATCGAGCTTCGCATACGCATCGGAATAAACTAGCGCATACGATGCCACAGACAGACTGAAGATAATTGCCCCAAATAAAGCGGTGAAGGCCAAAGTCAGCCGCGCCCTGATCGACACGTTGGTAAGCATTATTTAACCAATCTCTTCCGTGACCAACAATTGTAATCGTGCTAGATATATAAAATAAGGCCCGATTACAATCCCTTAGCGCAACCTGGACCCACGAAGCCTACGTCCAAGCCGATAGCCGCGATTAATGAACCCCTTAGGCATTCGCTCCCTGGGTTTCACTCGCAAGTATAGGATATATCAACAAGGATGCCAGCCACATCAGCGCTGCGAGAGCACCTAAAACACCTGTCAGCCGTACGGAGTACTTCATGAGGCCTCCGACCGATGTCTGCATTACTGGCGGCGGCCCGGCAGGTCTCGCCGCTGCTCTCGCGCTACGAAAAGAAGGCTTTCAGGTGACGGTTGTCGATTGCGCCACTCCGCCAATCAACAAGGCCTGCGGCGAAGGATTAATGCCGGACAGTGTTGCCGCTTTGCGCGCTTTAGGAGTGAATATACCCGGCGGCGTAGGATACCAGTTCACGGGTGTTCGTTTTGCGGATGCGCATTCAAGCGTCTCGGCGCGCTTTCCTGCGGGAGTGGGCATTGGCTTACGGCGCACGATTCTCCACAGATTGCTGATGGAGCACGCCGCAGCAGCAGGCGTTGAAATGGTCTGGGATGCAAAGCACGTTTACCTTACCAACGGCGGCATATATATTGACGGTCGCCTATTAAAGGCGGGTTTGATAGTGGGAGCGGACGGTCAAAAATCTTCTATAAGAAGCCAAGCCGAGCTTGACGGGATTAAGAGCGAGCGAAAGCGCTACGGATTCCGGCGGCACTATCGAATTGCGCCCTGGTCCACTTTCGTCGAAATTTATTGGGGCCGGCGCGGTCAAGTGTACATCACTCCGGTAGCGCCGGATGAAATCTGCGTTGTGTTGATTTCGCGCCAGTCGAAACTCCGCCTCGATGAGGCGCTGGAAGATTTTCCCGAACTGCGAAGCAGACTCGCAAATGTTCCCCACGCCTCAAATGAAATGGGTTCAATGTCGATATCGCGGCAACTGCGGCGGGTGTACCGCGATGGCGTAGCCCTCCTGGGCGATGCTTCGGGCTCGGTGGACGCGATCACGGGTGAAGGGTTATGCCTCGCTTTCAAGCAGGCCGCCGCGCTGGCGCATGCACTGAAAACCGGAGGTCTTCACAAATACCAGATTCAGCACAATCGCATCGGCGCCCGTCCGCGAAGGATGGCGTCGCTGATGCTTGCTCTAGAGTTGAATCAAAGCTTGCGGCGGCGTGCGTTGGCCAGCTTGGCAAACAGGCCGAAACTCTTCGAATCCATCCTGAAAATCCACGTCGGCGAAGGATCGTTGTTTGAGCTTCGCTCCCGGCACTTACTTGGCTTCGGCCTGGATTTCATCACAGCTTAAGAATCCTGATGTTCGAAACGCGTGGGAGAACCATTGAGTTCGAAATTACTATTGCTTCCACTGGCAGCCTTACTGAGTTCCGCCGTTTGCGCGGAACAGATAGTTGTAGATTTCGATCCCGCTAGAACGACAATTAACTGGACGCTTACAGGCAATATGCACATCGTTCACGGGACCTTCAGATTGAAGCAAGGTCAGATCTCGTTCGATCCGTCAACTGGCGCGATATCAGGTGAGTTGATGGTCAACGCCGCCAGTGGCGAAAGCGGCAACGGCACGCGCGATAGGCGCATGCAAAAAGACATACTGGAATCCAGCCGTTTTCCAGAGATAAAATTCGTTCCGAATAAAGTCGACGCCGCGCTGCCGCTGACCGGGACAACGCCAATACGTCTAAGCGGCGTATTCACCATTCACGGTGTCGCGCACGAAATCACTGTTCCGCTCGAAGCGAGTATCTCTGGTTCAGACGTAACGGGTAAAGGAAAATTTGCGGTTCCCTTCGTCGAATGGGCCATGAGAGATCCCAGCGTGTTCCTCTTCAAAGTGGATAAGACGGTGGAGGTTGAAGTGTTTGCCGTGGGTCACGTGGTGAACGGGCGTTAATGCCTGACAATAAGAATGATAATCAAGCTGATAGGTGGAACCTGCGAATTGGAATATTCCACGCAGCAGCAAGTGTCGGATTAGCTCTCTTGTGTTCAGCGGCGAATGCGGAACACATGCCGCAAATTGCAGGCAGCACAATGGCATGCTCGCGTTCATGCCGTTCAAGGCGGCTTTCATTTCAATGTCGCAGCAGTAATCGGAAGCCAGGAAATCGGGACTGATCAGGAGCAGAATGATGTTGGCTGAGCGTATGTGATCGTCAATCTGGTTGCGCCATTCGCCGCCCGGTCTTCATCCGTGTGCGAGTACGAATAAAAAACTTCAAGCGGCATATCGACTATAGAGCAGAAACACGGCTTAGAAAAGCGTGATTCGATTTGAATGCGAAAAGGCGATCCGCATGGGACCGCCTTAGAGAAAACCGGCTGAATTATTGTTTACTGAACTACTTCTTCGAGCCGCCGGAGCTGGCGCCGCCGCGGGATCCGCCACTGGAACTGGAACTCATGGACGACATTGAAGGGGAAGCCGACGGCCTGCCGCCAGAACTGTGGGAGGAACCAGACGAATTACCGCCCCAGCCACTCGCGCCACTCGAACGCGCCACGGGTTGCGATCCCGAACTGCCACGCATTGGGCTGAAAGAGGGAGCCGGTGCACCCGACGCAGTCCTGAAGCCGCCATTTGATGCAACCGAATGCATGACCTGCGATCGTGCAGCCGCGAATGCACCCGGCGATCTGGCAAGAGCGACCGCCGGAGCCTTCGTTGGATTTACCGGAACCACGGGCTTCGTTCCAGGGGGTCTGATGCCATACGCCGGCACCGCCACTACCGGTGCGTAGGCAACTAAGCCAGGACCGTAAAAGCCCCATCCGAACGGGCTGAAGAAAGCGGCGTTGCCGGGCATCCACAGATAGGAATTAAAGCCGGAATTGAAATACCACCCCGGAGTGTAGAATCCGTTGTACCCGTATCCATAGGGATTGTTCCCGTAGGCGTTGTACCCGTACATGGAGCTGCTTGCCGAAGCCAGACTGCGCGATGCCTGATAACTGAGGCTCGCATTGTATTGCGAGCGAACGTTGCTCCAGGCAAACAGATCGTCCTCTTTATTACTGTCGAACTTCTGGGTCTTCAGATCTTCACTCAACAGCGCTTCGTGGCCTTTGCCGACATCGGCCTTCTTCTCACCGAAGTACACTTGGGCTTTGCCGTCAATCACGGCAGCCGTGGGATCCTCATCGGCGGTAAAGCGATACAAGCCGTTCTTTTCTATCACTATGGAACTGCCGCGATCAACGATAGAAATGCGATTCTCTTTCACAAGCTCGTCCACTTCGAGCATTGCCTCGCCCTTCTGAATTTCAACTTGAGTGTCGATCAAAGAAGGCGCGATCATGCGGACTTGGCTGTTCTGCCCAATTCGCAGAAAGACCCCGGGAGTGAGCAGGACTTCGGACCGGCTCGCGTCACTTGTTGCCAAAGTACTATTGGCAGTCAAAAAAACGGACTTCAGCTCACTACTTGAAACCGGGTTCCCATTCAGCAGAACGGTTCCCTCGACGTAGTTAACAGCCCCGGGCTTCGCGGAAATCGTGTAAGCCTGCGGTAATGCACAAACGGCAGTCACGAAGAACCCGGTCAGGATCTTCGGCGACAACGACCAAGCGCTATTCATGTTCTCTCCCCTACCCTCCTCAATCGAATCGTCTGATTCTTAGGCGGGCCGACAGGTTATCGGGCATAGTACCCTTAACCTATCCGTCATCATTGTACGCCCGATTTAAAAGCTTGAATAGGGGGCTGATGGTGGTTTGAGCGTGTTTTGTGGGTAGCGTACAAAAAATTCGATAATCCGTAACATATGGTCCATCCGCTATTGCGGCGGACTCGAAACAGCATCTGGTCCTGCACCACGCCGGTTCGGTTGTCGGAGCTGACACGGAGGCTCAGCAACGGCAGACCGCTTACTGCGTGCGCGGCTCAGCTAAATCCATGAATTCGGGTTACGTTTGGCCAAGCCGTGACCAAAGGGATCGGTGTGTGGAGCCCGGCTAACCTATAAGTACTACCTGGCACGTTCGCGGCCTGGAAAAGATCTAAGCGCTCATCACTTCCTGTTCAATGGCGCCGAAGATTGAGGCTCCCACCGCATCCAGCATCTCAATGCGAATTTTGTCGCCGAACTTCAATAACGGCGTCAGCATCTCTCCGGTTTCCAGCTTCTCCAACATGCGCGTTTCCTGCAAACATGAGGAGCCTGCCGATACATCCCGGTTCGAAACCGTCCCTAACCCGATAATCGTTCCGGCGCGCAACTCTCGCGACGTTGCGGCATGCGCAATCACTCTTGGAAAATCAAAATTTAAATCCACCCCGGCGTTTGGCCGCCCCAATAATCGGCCATTCACGTAAGAGAGCAGCGGCAGGCTCAGCTTTGAGCCGTCCCAAGCATCGCCTAATTCGTCCGGCGTCGCGGCGATGGGCGAAAATGCCGTGGGCGGCTTGGATAGAAAGAACCCGAAGCCCTTGGCAATCTCAGATGGTATCAGGTTTCTGAGGCTGACGTCGTTCACCAGCATCAGCAGCTTAATATGCGCGCGCGCCGCGTCAGCGGAAACGCCCATTGGCACGTCGTCTGTCACAACCGCCACTTCCGCCTCCAGATCGATGCCCCAATTCTCGTCGGACACCTTAATAGCGTCATGCGGTCCGAGGAAATGATCCGATCCGCCCTGATAGATCAACGGGTCGTGATAAAGCGACCGCGGAATTTCAGCATTGCGCGCTTTCCGAACCAGTTCCGCATGGTGCAGGTAGGCAGAACCATCGCACCATTGAAATGCCCTTGGCAGCGGCGCGGCAAGTTCCCCGCTTGCAACGTCGAACGGTTCGCCTATTTCTCCCGAGGTGAGACGCTCATATAACTTCTGTAAACCAGGCTCAATGGCAGGCCAATTCTCAATCGCCTCCCGCAGAGTTGGAACCATGAGCTTCGTTTCAACGGCGCGGTTCAGGTCGCGCGATACGAGCAGCAACGATCCATCACGCCCGCCGGCTTTCAGCGACGCAAACTTCATGCTTTATTTCTCTCGGCTCACAACGCTCTGTCTCAACGGGACGGGCCGGGAAAGAGGCGCGTTCACTCCTGCGCGGACAGCTGATCGGAATCTCGCCAAGCACTGATTTTTAAGCGCCGGCATACCCAGCACAAATCTTCCTCATCGGGCGACTGGGGCCCGGTGAGTGGCGTGCTGGAAGCTCCACAGACGGCGCATCGCTTTGCAGCAACCGGCCGATCGGTTTCCACCGATTTCTTGGCCATCGCCATAATCTCCGGTGAGATGATTGGTTCGGCAATCGGTTTCTTTTTCATCGCTGATTTCACTATAGCCCAACCCTGGGGCAATGGGGCGTGGAATCCCGCTGCGGCTAAGATATTGAAAGCTTGGATATTCATGTCTGACACCGCTTTCTTGTTTCCCGGCCAGGGATCTCAGTTTTCCGGCATGGGCAAACACCTCGCCGAGAAGTTCCCCAGCGCCCGCCAAGTGTTCGAAGAGGTTGACGACACCCTCGGATTTTCCCTATCTCAGCTTTGCTTTCATGGCCCCGAAAAAGAACTGAAGAAGACCGAGCATACCCAGCCAGCCATTCTCTGCGTCTCAATTGCGGCGTTTCGTGTGCTCTCAGAGCATGGTTTTCGGCCTGGATTCGCCGCCGGCCATAGTCTAGGGGAATATTCCGCGTTAGTTGCCGCTGGCAGCATCAGATTAGCCGACGCGATTCGCCTAGTTCGCCAGCGCGGCCGCTTTATGCAGGAAGCAGTTCCGCCCGGCATGGGCTCAATGGCCGCCTTACTCAAGCTTCCTGAGGGGAAGCTTGACGAAATCCTTTCTGAAGCCGCGCAAGGTCAAGTGGTCACCGCGGCTAATTACAATACCCCTGATCAGATTGTCATCGCGGGTCATACCGAAGCAGTCGAACGCGCCATGCATCTTGCCAAGCTGGCCGGCGCTAAGCGGGCCATCCTGCTTCCGGTCAGCGCTCCCTTTCACTGCCCGCTCATGGAACCTGCCCAGCGGCAAATGTCTGAACTTCTAGAGGGCGCTCCGTTTGCCGATCCCGAATTCCCCGTTGTGAATAATTGGAGGGCTCAAACAATAAAGACTGCCGCGGAAGCTCGCGAAGGCTTATATCATCAGATCCCTAATCCGGTACGCTGGACCGATTCCATCCGCGAAATCATCCGGCATGGGGCGAAGCGATTTCTTGAGGCAGGTCCCACGGATCGGTTCTTAGCGGACTCTGCCGCGCCATCGATCCGTCTTTTGAAGGTGCGAAGTTTGGCGAACCGTCCGATCTCTTCAAAGTGAAGGATCTTCTCTCAAATCGTCACACGGATCTGGCTATGTCGACCAAGTCGGCGAACAATCCATAGGCGGTTTGTTCCACGCCTGGTTCGATTGAAATGGCTCCAACCGTGCCCATCAGGTCGGTATGGAAAAGCAGAAGATTTGATGCGCCCTGCGCGCCCGCCAGCAGATCGGTCCTCAACAAAACTTCGGGCTTCACTTGCAAGCTGATATGCAGTCCATCTCGTTCCGCTCGGCTAACCAGCATCACCGTCTTTCCTTCCACTGCTAACTTCATAATTTGTTCTGTCGAGAACTCGCGAATGCCCTCCCGCTTCACTTGCTGAGGCTTTATCCGCGCATCCATCAAAACATTCGCCAGCGCTGCCGCCTTTGCCGCCGAGTCCCACCCGTCGACATCGAACGAGACGTCGGCTTCTGCTATTCCCATCGCCCGCGCCTCGCCAATTCCTTCCTGCATGCTCTTGCCTCGCGCCATCGCGCCAATCACAACTTTGGAAGTGGAATTCAACACTCCGGTAAAACCCAGTACTCTTACTCCAGGCAAATTGTTGCGGAACTGGTTGAAAATCGGCGCTCCATCCATGACGGTCGATTCAAACCGAAACTCCACCTGCACCCGTTTAGCTTCCTGCTGTAATTCAAAATAAGCATGCGCGATCGGGCCTTTATTGGCCGTGATCACATGGATATTTCTGGAAAAGGCGGAACGAATATGCGAAATCGCCGGCTCACCAGTTTCCGGGTTCAAAGTAGTGATCTCAATCAGCACAGACGGGTCCGCCCGGTCCAGAAATTCGTTCACAGAGGCAACTGCCGGGCCAAACTCGGGCGTCACATCGAGCCCCTTGTTATTGAAAGCGGCGCCGTGGTTTGCCGTTTGAATGCCCACAATCTGAAACGGGTACACGGAACGCTTCGCCTTCAATAGGCGGCCGAAGGCTTTTCCCACGTTGCCGTAACCTATAAGGGCCACCCTCAATGAACGAATGCAGCAGCCCGTATCTGCTTCCCGGCTTGACACTCGCTAACTTGGTCCGTCAGACTTGAAGGTTTACATGGCTCAATTTACGCGTTTGGGGCTGCCGTCACGACACGGGCCCACCCACCACGTTGCTTTGGAGCGTTCGGCGAAGATTTTGGCAGTTGCGCTGACGGCTGCGGCTGGCATCCTCGCACAGCAGATCCCCGATACTTCCGGGACGCAAGATCAACAACAACCCGGCCGCACAGGCACAGGCTTGTTCGATCACGATTATGTGAACTTCTTCCTGTTCGCGAATGGCGTTTATGATTCCGCCGTTCCCACCCTCCAGGCCAACGGTACAACAACCGCCTACGGCAGCGCTCTCGGCTGGGAGGCCGGAGGCGGCGTGACGGCTTCGCACGCATTTAAGGGCGGATCGCTCTACTTGAGTTACAAGGGTGACTATCGCGATTACCGCTCCGCGGGTTTCAACGGCGGCTCCGATCAAAGCCTTTTTTTCTCCGTAAAGAAACGCTTAAACAGGCGCTGGTCGATCTCCAGTTCGGTGCAAGGCGGCATTCTTGTTTACGGTGGAAGTTTCTACTCCGCCCTGCCAAGTGCGGCCAATTCCGTCCTCGCCAATCCGTTTAGCGTGCAAACGCGTTTTCTGTCCGCCGACGCCAGCCTTACCTATAGGCAGACACGCCGCCTAAGCTACGTATTCAGCGGCAGCTTTTTCTTGAACGACTACAATTACGCGGGCGCCATCAGCAGCCGTGGAACTACCGGTTCCCTCTCTGCTTTGTATAGCATCACTTCCAAGACCACTTTCGGCGGCACTTATTCGCATTCCTACTACACGTACGGTAGCTCTGGACACACCAATATCGATGGCGCATCCCTCACGCTATCTCACAAATTCCCCGCCCATTGGCAGTTGGATCTTTCAGCCGGCGCGAACCGGATAAGTACCTCGGGCGTTATCACGGTTCCCGTCTCCTTCCTGTTTGGAGGCCAAATTGTCACCGGCTATTACACTGGCGCGTACTCGCGCGTCAACTACTCGCCATCCTTGCAGGGAACCCTAACCCACTATTACCGGCGTTCGTCCATCTCTCTCACTGGCGGAGAAGGTGTTACCCCCGGCAACGGCACCTTCCTCACCTCCCGCGATCAGTATGTGAACGGAATCTACTCGTATCAGACGCGCAAATCGAACGTCAGTTTCGGCGGCGGATTCTACCGCCTCGTCAGCGTCTCCAATACCGTGACGCAGGACTACACGACGGGAACATTCAGCGCTTCGTATGGCTACAATGTGATGCGTTACCTGAGTACCACTTTGCGCTACGATTTCCTGCATTACGGCGGCCTGTTTGTCTTTTCCGGCTTAAATGAAAGCCGTTTGACCTTCGGCATTACGCTCAGCTCAAAAAGCCTGCCCCTGGGATTGTTCTAGCGGGTCAGTGAACTCGCTCGCCGATGAGCACAGCCTGTAAGTGGTCGGCGAAATTTTCGCCCGATTCGGTCTCCAACCGGCGCTTCAAAACCGGCAGCGACGAATCCAGTTCATGAACCAGCCGCAAAAGGCTCTTGATGTTCGACTCCGTCAAGCGCGCGCTGCCTAAGATCTCCGGTTGCGGCAGATAATGGGTATCAACGCCAAAATCGATCCGCAGATCTTCCTGTTCATTGGTGTCGCGCTCCGTGCCGTTATCGAAATCCGGACTGAAACAAGCCAACTCCACTCGCGAAGGCGCCAACACCCAATCTCCGTGGAACTGCCACAAGTCCCACCAGCTCTCCAGCCGGTAGGCCACGTCATCGCCCGAGTATTCGCCCAAAACCTCCAGAACCTCAGCGACGTCAATCGGGCCGTTCAATGGCTTTTCAAAGAGCGGCGGCTCAATCGTGCCAACGGCCTGAATGTAGATGGTCGATTGCGGCTGTTCTCGTTGTGAAAACGGAAAAAGCCTCAGTAATTTTTCGAAATGCCTCAACCGGTTGGCCCGGCTATTGCGTTCCAGCCAAATGGATAGGGATAACTGGTCCGTCACGTTTCCATTATCGCCGCTATGTCGGTAGAATTGCTTTCCGCTCACCGCTTCAACCCTGACTCACCCTAACGGTAAGCAGATCTGGCTCCTGCGCCGCCCACTCAGGGACGTTTGACATATAGGCATTCTTCATATAGAATCGCTTTACATGGAACTATTGCAAGGAACCCTGGACATGCTGGTGCTCAAAACTCTGATTTTCGGCCCCTTGCACGGTTACGGCATTGCACGCGCGATACGCGGCACTTCGAACGACGCGCTCAAGATCGAGTTTGGGTCGCTCTATCCGGCTCTCAAACGGCTGGAGATAAAAGGGTGGATCGCTTCGAAGTGGGACACGTCGGAGTTGAACCGGCGCGCGAAATTCTACCGGCTCACCGCCGCCGGCCGGAAGCATCTGACCGAGGAACATTCCAAGTGGGCGGAGTTCGTGGAAGCGGTGACAAGCGTCATGGGGCCAGGGCCCGCCGCCGCGGTGAAAAGCCCGAAAAAGGCATGAGCGTCAAGGAATGAGCTGGCAAAAACTGAAATACCTGCTGCCCTGGGTGCGGCGGCAATCCGAGCGCGACATGAAGGAAGAATTGGATGCGCTCGCTAGCCTAGCTGAAGCCGGCGAACTGGGCAATCTGACTTTAGCCGCCGAAAACGCGCGCGCGGCCTGGGGATGGACGTGGCTCAGCAGCCTGGTGGCCGATATCCGCTATGGCTTCCGCACCCTCCTTCGCCAGCCGGGCTTCCTGGCGGCGGCGGTGGTGACTTTGGCTCTCGGGGTTGGTGCAAATACCACCATCTTCAGCGTGATCAACGCAACCCTGTTGAAGCCGCTGGCATTTCCGGACTCTGACCGCCTTGTGCTTGTGTGGGAGACCTTCGGCAAGGGACCGGGCAATGAGAACATTATCTCGGCGCTTAACTTTTGGGATTTCAAGAGCCAAACCCGTTCGTTCAAAGGGATCGCTATCTTCGATTCTTCGGGCCGGGGCTACAATCTTTCCGCCACGGGCGGAAAGCAGGAACCGGAGCAGGTATCGGGCGTGCGTGTCTCGGCAGGCTTCTTTCCTACCTTAGGAGCAAAGCCTATGTTAGGGAGAACATTTCTTCCGGAGGAAGAATATCCAGGCAGAGATCATGAGGTCGTCTTGAGCTACGGCCTGTGGAAGCGCCGGTACGGCGGCGACGAGGCGATTGTAGGCCATGCCATTAAAGTAGACGGCGAGGATTTCACAGTGGTGGGGGTAATGCCGCACGACTTTGCGTGGCAGTTCTGGAGCAATCCGCGCCAACTCTGGGTACCGGTGGGTTATACCAAAACGGATTACGACCGCCAATCGAACAGTTTCCTGTCGTTTGCGCGTCTCAAACCGGGCGTGACCATCGCGCAGGCGCGTTCCGAATTGGCAGCCGTGGCAGCGCGTCTTGCCAAGCAATACGCCGTCGAGGACGCCGGAATGGGCGCGACTGTTGAGCCGCTGGGCGATTACGGATTGGAAGATCTCCGCCACACTATGCTGACTCTTTTGGCGGCCGTGGGGTTTGTGCTGCTGATCGCATGCGTAAACGTTGCGAACCTCATGTTGGCGCGCGGTGCATCGCGGCAAAAGGAATTTGCCATCCGCCGCGCGTTGGGCGCTCCAGGCTGGCGGATCGCGCGCCAACTGCTGACTGAAAGCGTGTTCCTGGCACTGTTGGGCGGAGGAGCGGGCGTGCTTCTGGCGGCCTGGAGCAGCCGCTTGCTCTTTCAGATTCTGGGGCCGGAAATGCAGCTTCCGATGCGGCCAGTGGATTCCATTCCGCTCGACGGCCATGTGCTCGCTTTCGCCTTGTTCCTCTCGTGTCTCACCGGCATTGTATTTGGCCTCGCCCCTGCTTTGAGCGCATTGCGAGCCGGCATCAACGAGCCGCTGAAGGAGGGCGGCCGCGAATCGACAGAGGGCCGCAGCGGCCGATTGCGGCACGTACTGGTGGCTTGTGAAGTGGCGCTGGCGTTAGTGGTGTTGTCGGGTGCGGGGCTCATGATCAAAAGCGCAGCCAGGCTACTCGGAGTTGACCCGGGATTCAATCCTAAGAACGTGCTCACCGTGCAGATGTCGCTTCCGCAGGAGGCCATCTACACCGGCCCTCCCGGATTGCCGCTCTTTTGCCGGGATCTGGCAGAACACGTAGACGCGATACCGGGAGTGGTTTCCGCGAGCGCGATTGCTCACTTGCCATTGGAGGGAACCGCCGGCCGGGGTTTTCAGATTGAAGGCCGCCCGCCGGCCGACCCCGAACACATGCCAAGCGCCAACTACAGCGTGGCTTGCCCGGGCTACTTCGGCAGCATGGGCATCCCGATTCTGAAGGGGCGGGAATTTACTCACGAGGACACGCTCGAATCGCCCGGAGTGATCGTGATTAATGAGGCTATGGCACGCGAGTTCTGGCCGAAAGGAGACCCGATCGGCAGGGCGATACGGCTGGGCGGCTCCGGCGGTCCACGGCTGACCGTAGTGGGAGTGGCGGGAGATGTGCATTTCCGAGGCCTGGATGCGCCCATGCGCCGCCAATTCATGAGACCTTACACGCAGGCCGGCTGGCCCATTATGAACATCGTGGTTCGAACGCGTTACGCGCCGCCAATGTTTGCCGTGCCGGTCAAAAGGGTAATCAAAGCATTTCTGCCAGACCGGCCAGTTTCAGAGGCGGAGACGATGGCCGATATCGTAAAAAACTCCACTGGCTCCAGGCGCATTCCCATGCTGCTTTTGTCTGCATTTTCGGTGATGGCTCTGCTGCTGGCTGCGGTGGGAATTATGGGGGTGGTGAGCTATTCGGTCACGCAGCGAACGCAGGAAATCGGAATTCGCATGGCGCTTGGCGCGCGCCGAGCCGATGTATTCGGCCTGGTGCTGCGCGGCAGCATGAAATGGGTACTGGCCGGACTCGCTTTCGGAATTGCGGGATCGCTGGGGATCGCCCGCGTGCTGGGTACGCTGCTCTATGGAGTCCGGCCAGCCGATCCGGCCGTCCTCGGCAGTGTATCGGCATTGCTGGCTGCCGTGGCCCTGCTCGCAAGCTTCGCTCCGGCGCGCCGGGCCGCGAACCTGGACCCCGTCCAGACACTACGCCGCGAATGACCATCGTTAGTATGCGACTTTGCCGCCGGTTGCAGCCCACTCCCGCGAGCCGCTAGAGGCGAAACAATGCCGCGTGCTTTTGATGAAGGTGTGAACGGAGATCGTCTTTAATGGCCGCCGCGTGAGCTAGGCGCGATTGTAACGGTCGATTGCTTAGTTCTTTCTGACACGACTGATATACGGGCATTGTCTCGGTGCCGGTTCACGATTTCGCGCAGTACCTTGGTTCGCTAGGCAAGAGGGCGCATGAAGCTTTTTCACCGCTGCTGGCTCTAGGCTATGAACCGCGAGCTATCATTCATTCGAACGATCACCTTGCTGGCGATTATGTGCATGGAGTCTATGAAAGTGTTCGCGATCTAGATGCGATTCGGGGTGATTGCCGGCTCGCCTGGTATCACGACTGTTTGCTTGCGGAGAGCGGGCTGATAGGTGGATCTGTTTGCGTCAACATGTGTTCCAAACTCTGAAACGCCCGTGAGTCCGGTTATCGGCCATTAAAGCAACGCTCGCAATTTCTTAAAAATCTGTCCCCATAGTTGGAGCACGAAATCGATCCGGGACGGAGACTTTGGTTTAAGTCACGCCGGCTGTTTGTACGCTACGGGGTGCTCTGGCTAGCTGTGGCTCAGCATCCACGCATATCGATTTTTTCCGTAGAGTACGCATCATAACGTAAAGCAGCAAACCTACCGGGCCAAAGAAAAACGTCAGCAACAAGCAGGGCAACACAAGCAAGTGCGGAATGCCATTGATTTTGGCGTCTCGCGTCTCCCAAGAAC
Source organism: Bryobacterales bacterium (assembly GCA_963718465.1). Classification (GTDB taxonomy): domain Bacteria; phylum Acidobacteriota; class Terriglobia; order Bryobacterales; family Bryobacteraceae; genus Bog-105. The sequence goes on from CAVQZK010000013.1 coordinate 112,732, forward strand.
CGATAAAGAGGTCGAACGCCAAATAGTGGATCCACCCGGCCAGTAACAGCCAGCGGTTCGAAAAGAGCGCTGCCACGCCTGCAAGCGTATTGAAGCTGCCTTTCGTTTCGCCCCAGTGAGCGGCCAAAAGAAATGCATAGGTACAGGCCAATACCACCGGCAGAATTACTCCGCAGATCAATGGTGCGGCCCAGCGTGTGCGGCGGCCGGCGAAGACCAAGAGAAACCAACCGAGCAAGGCGATTGTGTTGGACAAAGAGAAAATCTGTTCCGGGGTCACATCGCCTCCTGCTGCAATTGCGAAAGCCGTCGTGCCTCGTGCCGGGTGTACCGCGACCAGCCCAGTGCTGCCACGGTTGCGCAAAGCCAGATTGTTAACGCCGACAAAGTAACGCTATCGGGTTCAATGATCGATTGACCGCGCAAAGCTTGCCAGGTGAGAATGCCGACGAGCGAGACGTAGCTGCCCGCCGATGAAAGCACCATTCGCGTTTGTTGCCGCGCGGAAGCGGTTGACCTTCGCTTGATCGTCCAAGCCAGAATTGGAAGAATCTGTAAGGCGTGGAGACCAAAGAAATGCGGGATGCGCAGATCGCCATGCTGTTTACTCCAATCCACTGCGGCGATTCCTGGTCCGCCGTCCGGAGCCCCTACCGTGTGCGCGCCAATCGATTGTGGCCGCGCATGGTGAGATATGGCCGCCGACTGTTCGGGAGTTGGACGAACCATGAACCCGGACAGGCCAGCGCCCAAGACGCTGACCAGCATGCCATAACGAAGAGCCCAGCCCCAGGCGCTATCAGTAAACTTCTGCCGGAAGAGGGCGATAGTGAGGCCGATCATAATTCCCCACAGGACGCCGATTGCACTCCCCATAAAAAAATAAATCGCGGCATTAACCGGAGAGCCCGTGTTGAAGTGGCTGGCAACGCCACGAGCCGCTTGCAGATCGATTAAACCCACTTCCAAAATGAGAATGAACGACATCGAAATCCCAATCATTCGCTTCACAGACGGACTAAACGTCAGGTAACGAAATAGCCAGGCGATAGAGAAGGCAAAGATCGCGGTTGAAATCGCAAATTTCGCGGGCTTTAGCCAAACCGGCGCGGCGGTCACCATCCGTGAATCTAAGAAGACTCCCGCCAGCGATGGAACGAACGCGGCTAACATCAAAAGACCTGTGAAGGTTAGAGCGGCACTGTCGGCCCAGAGACGTTTGAACTGGTTATGCATGGATAATGTTTCCTCTGTCTACATCCTAATTTATGATGTAGACAATGTAAACATAAACTTTACGTGTTTACTCGAACCTCCGTTCCTGGGATATCGTCTATACAGGTGCTATGGACTTTTCTACGCTGGGCTTCGCCATGGGGTCGGCGTGGCTGTCAGGCATTAATCTGTACGCTACAGTACTCACGCTGGGGCTGCTGCAGCGCTTCAATCTCGCTCATCTGCCCGGGGAACTCAGCTATCTCGATCACACCTGGGTGCTCATTCTCTCGGGCGCTCTATTCGCGGTGCAGTTTATTGCCGACAAAATTCCCGCGGTCGATTCCATGTGGGATGTGATTCACACTTTCATCCGCGTTCCGGCGGGCGCCATTCTGGCGGCTACTGCTTTCTCTCATTTCGATCCGGGCGTGAGGCTTGCCGCTTTGTTGATCGGCGGCGGCATCGCGCTCAGTTCGCACAGTACGAAAACGGCTACGCGCTTGGCGGCGAACACTTCTCCTGAGCCGGTCTCAAACGTTGTCCTCAGTCTGGCGGCCGACGTCGTCTCAGTCGGCGGCACGTTGCTAATGACGGCCCATCCGATTTTGGTTGCTGTCCTGGTGGTGATTGCGGTTGTGTTCTCAGTGCTGATTATTCGGTGGGTCTTCCGCTTCATGAAACGGCGCTTCAAACCGCCGCCACCTAAAGAACCCCTTGCGCAACGCGCTTAGGCGCGAACTCTTAGGGACTGCTAAACAATAATCTGTAAAAATCATAAGAGATAGGTTATGTTTTATGTAGTGGCACGCCTTAGCTCACCCGCTTCATCAGAGAAGATCTGGTTAAAGGTTCTGGGAACGCTGAATGAGTATCAGGCGCGGCTTTTTGTGGCTGAGAGGGCGCTCGGCCTGGGGCGGGGCGGGATTACTCGTTTGTCTAGCCTGACGGGAATGTCGAGGGTGACTATCACTCAGGGAATCAGGGAACTTAGCGGCGCCGCCGGGTTGAGAAGCGCAGCCTCGGGCCGCGTGCGCAATCCCGGTGGCGGACGAAAGAAAGTGGAGGATGGCGATCCGGCATTGCTGCGCCTGCTCAGGGAGATCGTCGAGGAGACCACGGCGGGCGATCCGATGACACCGCTGAAATGGACCAGTAAGTCCACGCGGACCATCGCTCTGGAACTGACCCAATCGGGGCATCCGGTCAGCGGTGTCACGGCAGGCCGTTGTCTGGAGGACATGGGCTACACGTTGCAGGCAAATGTGAAGACTCGTGAAGGAACGCAGCATCCGGATCGCGACGCGCAGTTCCGGTATCTGAACCGCCAGGTGAAGAGCTTCCGGCGAGACGGATCCCCCGTGATCTCAGTGGACACAAAGAAGAAGGAGCTCGTCGGAGCCTTTAAAAATGCGGGTCGCAGATGGCTTCCCAAAGGGAAAGCCGACGAGGTGTCGGTGCACGACTTTCCGCACCTCGGCGAGGGCAAGGCAATTCCATATGGCGCCTACGACATCGTGCGCGACAGAGCCGTGGTTAATGTCGGGGTGACTCACGATACCGCCGAGTTCGCCGTGGAGAGCATCCGGCGCTGGTGGCGTCTGGACGGAAAACGGCACTATCGGGGAGCGGACAGATTGCTCATCTGCGCCGACAGCGGAGGCAGCAACGGGAACCGCCAGCGTGCCTGGAAACTCCATCTGCAGGCGCTCAGTGACGAAACGGCGATGGCAATCACGGTCTGCCACTACCCTCCAGGCACCAGCAAATGGAATCAGATCGAACACCGGCTGTTCTCTTTCATTAGTCTGAACTGGCGTGGCAAACCGCTGCTTAACTTTGAAACTGTTATCAACCTCATCGGGGGCACCCATACCAAAAGCGGTCTCAAAGTTAAGGCCGTTCTGGATATCAACCAGTACGAGACAGGCGTGGCTACTCCGGATGAGGAAATCGACAAACTGCGGCTTAAAAGGCATAAGGTCCACCCCAACTGGAACTATACCCTGCTACCTCGCCACTCATGAACCACCTTCCCCTTAATTGTACATATTATTGTTTATCAGACCCTTAGCGCTAAGCCGCGCGCCACGGAAGTGAGGCTCACCAAAAATGTACTTCTGAATTTCGTCTTGGGTTTTTCCGGCCAGTTGTTCAGCGAATCGCGGGTTCTTCGCGTCGAACTCTAATGCGTCTGGAGAAACGTATTCGAGCGTTGACTGGACTCCTTGTTCTTCGCCGGTGTCTCCCATATTTCACCATAATTCCCGCAACTTTGAGACGACCACCTTAAAGAGTGGCGGAGGCACCGCATTTCCGATCATCTGAAATCGTTCGCGAACCGATCCCTGTTCCATACGAATCGGCGGGGAACCCTTGAAGCGCCGCACACTCGGTTGCGGGAAAGGTAATACCAGTGAAATGGCTCCTCATTAAATTCCCCTGCAGGCCATTCGGGCATTCCGCCGAGCGCATTCCGCTGCGATGCAGGCGGGCAATTAGGGTCGCGAGCAAAGTCTGGTTCAGGAAATGCATAAGTGTACTTAATATCCGACCGCACTCCAACGATAAATAGGCGTCAGCGACACTGTGCCACGCCGAAATGCTGTGCGTCAAGAACCTTCCACTGGACCCGATATCCTGCGAGTCTATAACGGCAGAGTTAATTGATTAACAGCTCCCGGTTGGCACCATAAACCATTCCGTTCAGGTTTTCGACGACGAATGCCTTTGGCGGACTAAGCCGGAGTACGCGATCAAACTGCCGGTAAAAAAAATTAATCTTGTCGCTGACTGCCGTCGGCCTCCCTGCGTAAATCCCCGGCAAGGATAACAGTCAACCAGGAATTCCGCTTCGGAGAAACGGCTAAAGGCGGCGATATCGGTAGCCGGGATTTATTCTTTTTTTTCGGTTCGTTAGCCCTATTGCAGCAGCTTCTCGACTTTAGACCCGGGGATGACCATAGTTTCGTTGCGCTCGGGACCGTTAGAGACTGAACCAATTTCGACGCCTGTCTGGGTTTCGAGAAAGCGCAAATAATCCTGCGCGGCTGAGGGAAGTTTCGATAGCTGGGCGATGCCTTGAGTTTTCGTTTGCCAGCCGGGCAGGCGTTCGAAAATCGGCTTAATGGCTTCCATGCGGCGAGTGCTGGCCGGCATCTGCTTCATGACTTTGCCATCGACTTCGTAAGCGACGCAGACCGGAATTTCTTTCAGCTCGTCGAGCACATCGAGCTTGGTAATGATGAGGCTATCGAAGCCGTTGACTTCGGCTGTGTAGCGCAGCAGTGGCACATCGAACCAGCCGCAACGCCGGGGACGACCCGTTACCGAACCGAATTCGTTGCCGGCGACCCGGATCTGTTCGCCCACTTCAGTGAGGTCTTCCGACGGAAATGGCCCAGCGCCGACGCGCGTGATGTAAGCTTTCGAAACACCGACAATGCCATCGATCTTGTTAGGCGGAACTCCGGTGCCGGTGCATGCGCCGCCTGCTGCCGCGCTGGAACTAGTAACAAACGGATAAGTGCCGAAATCGATATCGAGCATCGTGCCTTGCGCGCCTTCAAAGAGAATGCTCTTGCCTTCTCTGACGAAGCCGTTCAGCAGATGGGCGGTATCGCAGACCATGGGCCGAATCTCTTCGGCGTACTGCTTATACTGTTCGAGAATTTCCTTGAAATTGACCCGCTCGGCGATGTTGAAAGCGGTTGCGATCAACTGCTTGTCTTCGGCGAGCGAGCAGTAAAGCTGGGCGAAATCGCTATCCACCAGGTCGGCGATGCGAATGCCGCGGCGGGCGATTTTGTCTTCGTAACAGGGACCAATGCCGCGGGAGGTTGTGCCAATGGCCACCCGGTCTTCACGCCCTTCGGAAATCTTCTCGATAGTCCGGTGAAACGGAAAAATTACGTGCGCCCGGTTGCTGATTTTGAGCTGCGACTTGATGTCAACGCCCATCTTTTCCAGCCCGCGAATCTCTTCAAGCAGGGCGGCTGGATCTATGACAACGCCGTTACCGATTACCGCCTGCACGCCGGGCCGAAGGATTCCGCTAGGGATCAGCTTGAGCACAAATTTTGTTTCGCCTATAAAAACCGTGTGCCCCGCATTATGGCCGCCCTGATAACGGGCAACGGCGTGGAATTTCTCGGAGAAAAGGTTGACGATCTTCCCTTTTCCTTCATCGCCCCACTGCGCGCCGAGGACTATCAAATTACTCATGCATTTGGCCGCTTAAGCCCAAAACTCTCGATTGTACCGCAGTTGTCGCAGTGGCCCGCTGTGATAACCTTTTCACAATGCAGATGTGTGGCGTCTTCAGGGCGCTTGGTCCTGAAGTCTTTCATCACCTCGTGCGTGGCATCTCAATAGGCAAGCTCAAAACCTATCAGGTTTATGAACGCTTTAAGGCTCGCGCACGGCTGGTCAAGCTCAATTCAGAAGCGCTCCGCAAGGCTGAGCCCAAGTTCTGGAGCAGGATAGAAGCGGACGAAGAAGATTTCGCTACCGACCTTTCGCAGGTGTTCCTGCTGTCGCATCTCGACATGGTTTCCGCCGTGCTGGACTTTCTTGGGATTCCGAACGACCAGGGGTTCTTCGACAAGGATTTGAAGCCTGAGGAATATTTGAAAGAGGGCTGGCAGAAGCGGGTTTTTGGCGAGTTCAGCGGCAAGTATCCGCGCGAAGTGCTGCTGTTCTACATCAACCATCTGGACTGGGAATTGAACAAGACCGAACAGATTTTCCTGCCCGCGGCCTGATATGCCGGACGTAAAGACATTTCACGACCACGTGAAGGCTGGCGATTTGACGGCAGTCCAGGCGGATCTCGGAGAAGATCCAGCGCTGCTGGACGCGACGAATGAGACGGGCCAATCGGCGTTCTTGCTCGCCAAATATTATCGACGGGAACCGATCGCGGAATATTTGCTCAGCCTGAAGCCGAAGATGGATGTTTTTCATCTCTGCATTGCGGGCGACTCAGCCGCGGTGCTGGCGGAAATCGCCGAAGATCCCACGCTGCTCGAAGCGCATAGCACGGACGGTTGGACGCCGCTTCATTTGGCGGCTTTCTTCGGGCAGGATGATTTGGCAAATGTTCTGATCGATCGCGGCGCGAATGTGAATGCGCGCTCGACAAATGCGATGAAGAACACTCCGTTGCACGCAGCGGCGGCGGGTGGCGATGTTGCGCTGATTGAGCTTCTTCTCAAGCGAGGCGCGGATGCGAATGCCGCCCAGGAAGGTGGCTGGACTGCGTTGCATGCTGCCGCGCAATCGGGCCATCGAGCCATGGTTGAAGCGCTGCTGGCGCAGGGCGCGGATGTGAATCTGCGCGCATCCAATAATCAGTCGCCGCTTGATATGGCGCTCCTTAAAGGACACCAGGAAATAGTGGAACTGCTTGAGCAATGGGAGCCAAGCTCTAATTCTGAATGTTAGAAGCGCGACTCGAAGAATTACGCCGGTCAACGCTTGCGGCATTCGCTTCGGCCAGTTCGGTGGAACAGCTTGAAGAGGCGCGCGTGGAAGCGCTGGGCCGCAAAGGGATGCTGGCCCAGATCAGCAAAGAATTCGGTAAGCTGCCGCCCGAGGAACGCGCCCGCCTGGGCAAACTGCTGAATTCGGTCAAGCAAGACCTGGAAGGCGATTACACCAACAAGAAGCATCGTTTCGACCAGGCGGAACTGGCACAGCGCCTGGCGACAGAGTGGATTGACGTAACGCTGCCCGCGCCCGGCATTCGCCCGGGAAGCCTTCACCCGATTACGCTCATTCAGAACGAAATTGAAGACCTTTTCACTTCGCTGGGTTTCGCGGTGCTGTACGGCCCGGAAGTGGAAACCGAAGAGCACAACTTCGACGCACTGAATATTCCGCCTACTCATCCGGCGCGTGATATGCAGGATACGTTTTGGCTTTCGAACGGCCAACTTTTACGGACGCATACATCGCCAGTGCAAGTGCGCGGGATGAGAACGTTCGGGCCGCCGCTACGGATGATCGCCCCCGGCCGCGTTTTTCGTAACGAGGAAGTGGACGCTTCGCATGAACACACCTTCTATCAGCTGGAAGGCATGATGGTGGACCACGAAGTTTCGGTTGCGAATCTGATTTATTTCATGAAGACGCTATTAAGCGGCATCTTCAAGCGCGATGTAACGGTTCGCCTGCGCCCCGGCTATTTTCCATTCGTTGAACCAGGTTTTGAGCTGGACATTCGTTGTTTGATTTGCAACGGGTCCGGCTGTCCGGTTTGCAAATACAGCGGTTGGGTGGAATTGCTGCCATGCGGTCTGGTTCATCCGAACGTGTTGCGCATGAGCAATATCGATCCTGAAGAGTGGGGCGGCTTTGCCTTTGGCCTGGGGCTTACGCGGCTGGCGATGATGCGCTATGGAATTGACGATATCCGTCACCTGCAAGGCGGAGACCTCCGCTTCCTGTCGCAGTTTTGATCTCTCTTTCACAAAGGAACCCGACTTGAAGTTTTCCTATCAATGGCTGCGTGAACTGGTCCCCGGGCTCACCGCCGAGCCGGTGGATTTGCAGCGTCTCATCACCATGAAAACAGCCGAGTGCGAGGGGATTGAACAGGTGGGCGGACACTTTGCGCGGGTGGTGGCGGCGCGCGTGGTGAGCGTGAACCCGCTGCCCAAAGGCAAGAACCAAGCCGTTGTCGTGGAGGTCGGGCCGGGAAGGTACGTGCCGGTGGTATGCGGAGCTTCGAACGTTCGTGTGGGCATGCTCGCGCCTTGGATCCCTCCGGGAACGATGCTCGGTGAAAAGAAGATTGGCCGGGCTGTTATCGAGGGGACTCAAAGCGAGGGCATGTTGGCGAGTGCCGAGGAACTTGGCATCAATGGAAACCATTCCGGCGTGCTTGAGCTAAGCGGCCTTCAGCCGGGCGACACGCTTGCGCGCCTCACGACGGATTGGATCATCGAGATCGATAATAAGAGCCTTACCCACCGGCCAGATCTGTGGGGACACGTTGGCATGGCGCGAGAGGTTGCGGCTATTGCCGGGCAAAGCCTCGTCGATCCGGTTAAGCTAGAACTGTTGCCGGCGGGCGCTCCGGCGATTCAGGTTGAGATCGCGGATCGCTCACTCTGCCCGCGATTTACCGCGCTGGTTTTTGAAAACGTAACGGTGGGCCCTTCGCCGCTTTGGCTGCAAGCTCGCTTAGAGCACCTGGGCATGAACCCAATCAGCAACATTGTCAACGTGACTAACTACATTATGGCGGAGTTGCCGCAGCCCATGCACGCCTATGATGCGGACAAGTTGGCCGGGAAAACGATCTTCGTCCGGACGGCGCGCGACGGCGAAAAACTGAAAGCCCTCAACAACGAAAGTTATACGCTTACGCCGGCGGATTTGGTGATCGCGGATTCCGCTGGTGCGATCGGATTGGCCGGGGTAATCGGCGGCGCAGAGAGCGCCATCTCGGAAAGCACGACGCGCATCGTTCTGGAAGCGGCGAACTTCCAAGCATCGAGCGTTCGCCTCACATCGTCGCGGCACAAGCTGCGGACCGACGCTTCCATGCGGTTCGAAAAATCGCTCGATCCCGAGAATCCGATTCGCGGTCAGGCGCGGGCTATTGAACTGCTGCGCGAAGTTTGTCCGGGCATTCGGCTCGTGGGCGGCGTTGTCAACAATTATGCGCCGAAGACTATACCCCAACCCATCGTCTTGCCGATGAGTTTCGTTATCCGCAAGCTGGGCAAGCAAGTGAGCCAAGCCGAAGTTGTGCATATTCTGAGTGCGTTGGGTTTCGGCGTCGGCGAATCCGCGCCGGCAGTGCTTACAGTTGAAGTGCCAAGCTGGCGGGCCACCAAAGACATTTCTTTGAAGGACGATCTGGTGGAGGAAATCGGCCGAATGATGGGATACGATTCCATCCCACCCACGCCGCCGCTGGCGGCTTCAGTGGTTCCGCCGCAGAACCCGCAACGGCTTTATCTACGTCAGGTGCGTGCGCAATTGACCGCGCAGGGCTTCACGGAAGCGCACAATTATTCATTCGTTACCGAGAGCGAGATCAAGCGGTTTCACGGCGATCCGGCAACACATTTGGCGGTTCAAAACCCGATCGCATCGGAGCTGACGCACATGCGGCGCAGCTTGCTGCCGGGTTTTTTCAAGAGCATTGCCACAAATGTGCGCTTCTTTCCCGAATTTCGCCTATTTGAAATCGGCAGCGAGATTCATCCCGACTCAGGCGCGGCGTTGCCGCACGAGATTATTCATGTGGTCGTCGGGTTGTATAGCGCAAATGGCAGCGAGCAGGATTTCTTCGAGCTGAAGCGCGTGGCCGAGTGCCTTTTCCCATCGGCTCGCCTTGTTGCTGCGGAGCCGCGGCCTTTTGAACATCCCTTTCGAGTGGCCGAGATCAATTGGGGTGACGCCGTTATTGGCCGGCTCTTCGAATTGCATCCCGGTCTTCTCAAGGAGGAAGGAATTGACGGCCGCGCGATGCTTTTCGATGTAGATCTCAACTCAGCGCAAAAGCTGGCCGCGGAACGCGTGGTTGAATACAAGCCGCTGCGCAAATATCCTACAAGCGGATTCGATCTCTCCGTTGTGGCTGAAATGCGGAAACCCGTCGAGCATCTGCAGGACGAAATCACACGCCTGGCCGGAGCGAATCTCGCGACCATCGAATTTATTCGGCAGTACAATGGGCCGCCATTACCACAAGGACAGAAAAGCGTTTCGTATCACGTGAAAGTGGGGGCGCTCGACCACACGTTGAGCGCGGAAGAAGTGGCGGCTATTCGCAAACGCATCATCGACGGAATGCAGGCGGCGGGGTATGAGCTGCGGGGAATCGATTAGCTCAAGAACATCGCCTCTACATCGCGCCAGTTACTCACACGCCTGAATCTTGTTTCGTTCACATTGTGGGGCGCAGTGTAGATAATTCCTTCCCCTTTGAACTTGCTGAGATGCCGGATATTGTCGTCGATCAAGAAATCCGCCGCGATGATGCTTTTGTCTCCGCAGAAGACAATGTTGCTGGTGGGGATGAAGGGGAAGTGCTGCTGGAGCCACTCAAACTTCGGAGTGAACGAACAGGGCACATCCATGGCCGCGGTCGTTATGAAGACTTCGTAGCGCTTCGTCAACTTCTCGACGACTTCGGCGCTATCCGGCATGACTGGGATTTTGACAAAGAAGCTTTCTTGCTGGAAGTAGTCGCGCGCAACGGGTTTGTGCGCCTCTGCAATCACCTCGAACACATGCCGTCCTTGAAACTGCTGCGTGGTGAGCCCAACGCCGAAGTTCTCGTTATACTTTTCGAGGAAGTGCGCCATGGTATCGGCCATCACTTCGTCCATATCGATTGCAATACGCTTCACTACTTCTAGGCTAACGAAACGCGGCCGCTGCGATTCGAGATAATCATCGCCGTGCGCGGGAATCATGATCGCGCGTTCGCGAAGGAGTTCGGTCATCTGCAGTTGGCCACACTCAGGCGTGGTCCACCCCGGCGATTACCGCAGTTCATGGAGATTGCCTCGCGCTCGCCGCTGTTCCAGAGAACTCAACGCTTGTGTTAGGCATCTTCATCCGTATCTCCCTGTCAGAGACGCCTCGGGGCGAGCCAGAACTGCCCGTCTTCCTGGTTACGCCACAGGGCATCGTCTTACCAGCGTTCTGTCCGTTTGCACTCGGCTATGACATCGCGCGGTTTCCCCGATGATCTGGAACGCTACTTTCGCGGCGAGGAGATTCAGACTTATTTGGATCCAGATTTTGCGCGCACCAGCAAGCCTCGCCACATCTCGCGGCTGCGCTCAACGCAAAAAGGCGATACTAAATTGTCAAAGAAATTTGCTCGCGCAGCTTTCCAACTATTGAGCGTTCGCAATTTTTGACGGGAAGGGAAAAGTTGATGATGGCATCACTTGACTGGTCACAATGCCTGGCTGTCGAGAGTACCCCCGGCAAGGTGAGCGGCGCATGGGTTTTAAAGGGTACCCGCATGCCCGTATCCACCATCTTTCAAAACCTCGAAGCGGGTATGTCCGTTCACGAAATCACCGAAGTCTTCGACGTAACCGAAGAGGAAGTTAAAGCCGTGTTGCATTTTGCAGCGCAGAGCCTTGAAAAAGCCCCTGCCTACGGATGAAAATCCTATTCGATAACGGCACACCCAACCCGCTGTCTCGTAGTCTTTCAGGACACGAAGTCTATTTTGCCAGGAAATTGGGGTAGCACGAACTCAAGAACGGCGATTTGATCCAGAAAGCCGAAGATGCCGGTTACGATTTGCTGCTGACCACAGACAAAAACATCCGCCATCAGCAGAACCTAAAGGGACTTAAGATAGCTATCGTTGTACTTGGCAACCAAGCAATGGCCCGAAGTGCAATTGCACATTGAGCGAATCGTTGTGGCCGTAAACGCAGCCATGCGCGGCGGCTATGCGGAGATGGAAATTCCGCACTGGCATAATCTACGAACGGCCTTACAGTACCAACTCCGGCCTCTGCCTGATCTCCAAACATCCTTTTCCCGTCGGCAGCACCTTACCCGGGTTCAGCCTGCAACTTGGGTCGAACACGGTCTTCAGCTTCTTAATCAGATTAAGTGTATCTTCTGGAAACAGGCGAGCCATCATTTCCATCTTCTCCATGCCCACGCCGTGCTCGCCGGTTATCGATCCGCCCACTGAGATGCAGTAGTCCAGAATCTCGTCGCCTGCTTCTTGCGCGCGCTTCAGATCGCCGGGCTTGCGCGGGTCGAACGGCAGAATCGGATGCATGTTTCCATCGCCAGCGTGAAACACGTTCGAAATTGCGATGTCGTACTTGTTGCCGATACGTTCTATGGCTTCGAGTGTATCTGCCACTCTGGTGCGCGGCACGACGCCATCTTGCACGTAGTAGGTGGGACTGACGCGTCCAATCGCACCAAAAGCGTTCTTACGCCCCTTCCAAAGCAGTAAGCGTTCCGCTTCCGATTGCGCCATCCTCACTTCGCGTGCGCCACAAGCTTTGCAGACCTCTTCAATCTGCCCAGTCTGCTCGTCCACGCTTTCGACAAGGCCCTCGACCTCAATCAACAGCACGGCGGCGGCATCCACCGGATAGCCTGCCTTGGTCGCCGCCTCCACCATGCGCAACATAGGGCCGTCCATCATCTCCAGCGCCACCGGAATGATTCCTTTTGCGGTCATGCTCGCCACCGTGTTCCCGGCCTCGCGCACGGTTTTGTAGATGGCCAGCATAGTGCGCACGGCTTCCTGCTTGCGCGTAAGCTTTACGCCGATTTTCGTGACCAGTGCCATGGTGCCTTCCGAACCAGTCAAGAGGCCGATCATGTCGTAGCCCGGAAAGTCAGGCTCTTCACCGCCGAATTCGACCACCGTCGCGTCGGCCAGTACGGCTTCAAGGCTTACCACGTGATTGGTTGTTACACCGTGCGCCAGGGTATGCGGACCGCCGGCGTTCTCCGCCACATTCCCGCCAATGGTGCACGCTTTTTGGCTCGATGGATCGGGTGCGTAGAAATAGCCGAATGGCGCAACAGCGTTCGAAATATCGATATTGACGACACCGGGCTCGACAACGGCACGTTCGTTCTCAATGTCGATCTCCAGAATGCGGTTCATGCGGGCGAACGAAATAATCATGCCGCCCCGGGATGCAATGGCCCCACCGCTCAAGCCGGTTCCTGCGCCGCGGCCTACAATCGGAACGTTATAGCAGCGCGCCACCTTCACCGCCGCAACCACATCCGCGGTACTGCGCGGGAACACTACAACTTCCGGCAGCGCCTTATCTACCCCGCCATCGTATTCGTAAAGCTTGAGGTCAGCCGGGTTTGAGAGCACTGCCCCCGTTCCCAGTTCAGCTTCTAAAGCGGTAACGGCATCTCCCGTAGGCATCTGTTTTACAGCAATCCCTGCACGTACCGGGTAATGTCGTCGCTCGTCCAATTCTCGGCATTGCCAAACTTCCGAACCACTTTGCCGTCGCGGATAATATACGACTCCGGAATCTGCACCGTACCGTATTCCGTGCTGATATCGGCATTAGGATCGCGTGCCGTCTCGAACGAGACATGGATCTTATCCAAAAAAGCCCGGTATTTGATCGGATTCTTGTCGATACTCACCGCCACCACCACCACGCCTTTGCCCGCAAATTTTTTCTGAAAGGCGTTCAGGCTTGGTATCTCCTGAATGCAAGGCGGACACCAGGTGGCCCAGAAATTCAGCACCAGCAACTTACCGCCGAAAGACGATTGACTCACCTTCGTTCCTCGATCGGTGGTGATGGTGAAGGGGGGAGCTGCGGCGCCTTCTTTGGCGGATGTGTCGCGCAGACTATATACGATAAGTCCCGAAAAACAAAGACTTAAAATTATTAATAGAGCACCAAGAGCGTTCTTTAGGTTCACAGATCCACGTTCTATCGCCTGCTTGCCAGTGGTTTCTTCGGAGATGACGGGAGAATCCAAGCTTGAGGGCAAATAACAGTATCTAATGCCACGCTCCGGGCATCCAATACATGGTCAATGTTTATCACCCGAAAAGCGGAGTTTTCGGCATCGCACGTATGCCGGCTGCCTTCATTGTCCGACAATGAAAACCGCAAGTTGTTCGGCGAGGAATCGAATCCCAACGGACATGGCCACAACTATGTTTTTGAAGTGACCGTCGAAGGCGATCCCGACCCGGTTACCGGCATGATCGTCGATCTGAAAAAGGTCAAAGACATTTTAGAAGACGAAGTAGTCGGTCCCATGGACCATCGTTTTCTGAACTACGAAGTGCCCCCTTTCGATAAGGTGGTTCCCACCACGGCGAATCTGGCCCGCGAGATCTGGCGTCGCCTGGAACATAAACTGTCTTCGGCGAGTTTCAGCTTAGCCCGCGTGAGACTCTATGAGTCGGCCGACCTGTATGTCGATATCGTGCGTCCGGAGCCGCAGGTCGGATGACTCTTCTGACGCGGCGGTATCATTTTTCCGCATCGCACCGCCTGCACTCTCCATCGCTAAGCACGGCTGAAAATTCAGAGTTGTATGGGAAGTGCAACAACCCGTACGGGCACGGCCACGATTACACACTAGAGCTGACCGTCGCCGGCGAGCCTGATCCGGCCACTGGACTGATAGTGCCTTTGAGCCGCCTTGATCGGTTTGTGAACGACAAAATTCTGCGTCTCTTTGCACACCGGAACATCAACCTTGATGTACCGCAATTCTTGCAATTGGCCGCAACAACCGAGAATGTAGTTCTAGTGATTGGCGGGCTGGTGGAAGAATACTGGCTTGGCTATTTCGGCGATTTGACGGCGTACCCGTCGCGGGTATACGTCCAAGAAACAGACCGGAACGGCTTCGAAGTTAAGCTGGGAACGGTTCGGGGTTCGCGGCCGCTTGTGATTGAAAACGAAAGCGTGATAGTGAATGTCTAGAAATAAGGCAGCGGCCCTGAAAAGCGGCTCGGTCAAGAAGTCTACAGGTTCGGTAATTGAGATTGGCTCGAAAGCGCCGAAACCGGCCGCGATAGCCGCCCATATGCGTGAAGTAATCCGCGAATTGGGTGAGGATCCGGAGCGCGATGGTCTGGCGCGCACACCGGAGCGGGTGGAAAAGGCTCTGCGCTATCTGACTAGCGGCTATTCAGCTAACGCCAAGGACATTGTGAATGGCGCCTTATTTGATGTCAACTACGACGAAATAGTAATCGTCCGCGACATCGAGTTTTTTAGCATGTGCGAACATCACATGCTTCCGTTTTTCGGTAAAATTCACGTTGCCTATCTGCCAGACAACAAGGTGATCGGTCTAAGTAAACTTCCCCGGCTGGTAGATATGTTCGCGCGTCGGTTACAGATTCAGGAACGCCTCACACAACAAGTTGCGGAGAGTATTCAGGAATTGATCAGCCCGAAGGGCGTCGCTGTCATCTGTGAGGCGCGTCACTTTTGCATGATGATGCGCGGGGTTGAAAAGCAGCATTCCGGAGCAATTACCAGCGCCATGCTGGGAGCGTTTCGCACCCAAAAAGAGACGCGTAACGAACTGCTGTCGTTGATCGGTTCCCGGTCGAGCGCAATTTGATGCGGGAATGCCCCGCTGCTGCCCAATGAAGCCGGTCTAGCGTGTTAGCATCGGGTCATGAGCGACCAAAGCCGTCTTTTCGACGCAGGTCCAGATCCCTTCGGCCGGATGTGGAGAGTCCAGTTTCGCTGGCTGCAAACCGGCATTTCCATACGCCATGCCGACACGGTTGACGTGAAGTTTTTCGTCACTCCGGAAGGCGGAGAGTCGGACGAAAAAGTGATCGCAATTCCGCATTCAGCGCTTCTGGCTGTAACCGGGGAGAGCGGCCATAAGCTGTCCGACCCGTACTGCTTGCGGCTGGCCGCTGCCCATCTTAGGCAAATGATTGAAACATCCGAAGACATGGACAAGACACTGGTTACGCTTTCGGCGGCGGAAGTGGCGGCCTATGATCGGCAATTGCACGGTGTAACAGTTCCCCGGCATCGCTAATCAATCGGACGTGACGCTAGGTTTCGTGGCTCCCGCATGCTAAGAATAAAGTTTCAAATCCCGCTCAGCGCGTAATTCTTTTGGTTCAGAGAGGTTAGTTTATGGTCAGTTGCCCCAAATGCGATTCTGCTATCGACGTTGAAGAAGAAGAACTTGACGAAGGGGACGTCCTGTCTTGCGATGAGTGTGGAGCTTCTCTGACCGTCGCCAGCGTTAATCCGGTTGAATTGGAATCTGAAGGAGACGCAGACGGCGACGAGAACGACTTCGATTACGACGAAGACGACGAAGACGAGGATGAGGACGAAGACGACGAAGACGGAGAAGAGGAAGATTGGCATTAGCCTTCCGATCGGGCTCCCTTACTCATGCCCAGCCGTTGCGCCTGCTTGCTGCCGTTCGCTCTGAAGGCTCTGGTTTACGTTCCGCTCCTCATTCCTTTGGGAGTGTTAGCGCAAGTTCGGCCGCCCGCGGCCGGGCCCCCCGGCAGTGCGACGTCGCGTTCCATTGAAGGTACGGTTTTGAGCGAATCCGCCGAGCCGGTACCCGGCGCAGTCGTTCTCCTCAAGGACACCAAGACTCTTCAGGTGAGATCCTACATAGCGCAGCAGGGTGGCAAATATCACTTCTATGGCCTAAGCACCGATGTGAACTATCAGCTGCGGGCTGAATCGAAGGGCCTAACCAGCAAGACTAAGACGGTCAGCGTGTTTGACAGTCACCAGCGAGTGGTTCTCAATCTGAAATTAAACAAGAAGCGCAAACCCTGACCTTCGTGCGTTATAAGCTGAAAGTCGCTTGTGACACACGCACAAATTCTTCAAAAAATCAGAGATCTCGCTATCGTCCCGATCGTACGGACACCAGATGCCCAGTCCGCACTCAGGGCGGCGGAAGCGGTTTACGAGGGCGGCATCCATTGCATTGAGATTACGATGACCGTTGGGAATGCCTTGAAAGCTATCCAGACCATAGCGGATCGCCACGGCGACAAGATTCTGCTGGGAGCAGGCACGGTGCTCGATCCGGAAACAGCTCGGATCTGCATGCTGGCGGGTGCTCAGTTTTTCGTGACCCCCAGTCTGAATCTCAAGACCATCGAACTGGCAAAGCGCTATAGCCGGCCCATTTTCCCGGGCGGGCTTACCCCGACCGAAGTGCTGACGGCGTGGGAGGCGGGGGCCGACGGTGTGAAGGTCTTCCCCTGCAACGCGCTGGGCGGGGCGAAGTACATCAAAGCTCTAAAAGCACCATTTCCTCATATCGATCTAATTCCAACGGGCGGCGTGAACCTGGAAACGATCGCCGATTTTCTGGCCGCCGGCTCCACGGCGGTGGGGGTGGGCAGCGAGTTGATCGACGCTAAATCGGTCGCATCCGGCAACTACCAAGCGATCAGCGAACGAGCCCGGCAATTCCGCGAGGCCGCCGCGCGCCGGGTTTAGGTTCATTCGGCGCATAACAGAACAGAACCGATGCATGAATACGACACCGTTCTGAAAACGCTCCTGCAGGGGTCGCCGAACTCCATACTTGAGCAGATCACCGGTGTGCGAGTCGCACAGTGGTTGGAAACAGAGTTCTCGGAGGTTCAACAAACCCGGGTGGATCTGCTTGGCCTTTCGCGCGATGTGAAGCAAACGCTCCTGCACATTGAATTGCAGAGCACCAACGATCCGCACATGGCTTTGCGAATGGCCGAATACGCATTTCGGGTTCATCGCAAGTATCAGAGGTTTCCCGAGCAGGTGGTTTTGTACGTCGGTGGCCAGAGATTAAACATGCAAACCAAATTGACCGGCCCCACGATCTCTTTCAATTGCAAGATCTTTGATATTCGCAAGCTTGAGCCGGATGCGTTGCTGGACAGTCCGTTTGCGACCGACAACGTAATGGCCATTCTGACGCGGTTGAAGGATCGACAGGAAGCAATTCGCCGGATTCTGGCGCGAATCGCTAAACTAGAAAGTGGCGCAAGAGAAGTAGCATTTTCCAAGCTGCTGATTCTTGCCGGTTTGCGCGAACTGGAAGATTCGATCCGAACGGAGGCTGAACGCATGCCAATTATGCACGACATCATGGATCATAAGATTATCGGTCCAGCTATACGGCAAGGCCGCCAGGAAGGCCGCCAAGAAGGAGAAATTGCCATTCTGCTTCGGCAGATCGGCAAACGCTTTGGACCTATTCCCTCCTGGGCAGAAGAACAACTGCATAAAATGTCCGTCAACGCGCTTGAGGATCTTTCGATACATGTCATCGATGCTAAGAACATCGATGAGTTATTTGGCCGCTAGCGCTACGTCAATAGCGCGGTACGCTGGGGTCCAGTTCCCTGCTCCACAGGTCAATTCCACCCGCCACACTGAAGCAATTCTCCAGACCGTGAGCGCGCAGCCATGACACTACCTGCAAGCTGCGCACACCATGGTGGCAAAGGATCAGCAAGTCTTGCACGTCAGCCATACCTTCTAATTTCTGTAGGGCGGCAGGAATCGACTGCATAGGAATTAGTACCGCACCTTCAATTCGTGCCGCCGAAAACTCTTCCGGCTCGCGGACATCGATCAAAGCTGCGTCTTTTCTTAGACTTAGTCGTTCGGCGGCGTACTGTGGGCTAATTTCCAGTTCGTTGGTCATCTTACAATCTACATGTTTCCGACGCATTCCGTGGCCGGAACGCCGCTTATATTTCGGAAACGTGTACTAGCCATGCCATACTGAATACTCTAGAAAACGCATACATGCCTCAGCTTGGCGAAGCAGTCTCCCGCTATCACAAGCTCCTCGAGCAGCCCGAATACCGAAACACTTCCTGGGCGGAGCAGTTTCAGGAGCAGATGCGGCAGCAGCATCTGACGGAGTCGGGCCGCTTGTTGGCTCCTGTTTTGCGTCCGCATTTTGTTTCGAAGCGGCAGTTGGAGTCACTCAGCCGGGTGGCCTTGCACATGACTGAGATTCTAGACCGGCTGGCCGATGTTGCTTTTGCGTCGCCACGGCTGCTAAGCCGCCTCCAGATGCTCCCAGCAGAGAAGATGCTTGGGACGGTGCCTTCCGGGTATGCCCGCTTTGGGGTGACCTCTTCGTTCGATCTCAATCTGCAGAACGGTTCGCTATCATTGCAGGGCCTTGACGCTTGCAATCCCTCGGGGCTCGCCTATTCGGGTCGCTTGGCTGATCTGTTTCTCGAACTGCCGATCGTTAAAGAATTCAAGCGCGCGCGCTATAAACTTTCTAAACTTGGGGGGCCGAAGCACCTGCTTCATGGCATCCAGTCGGCCTGGCGTCAATTTGGAGGCAAAACCAAACCTTTCATTGCGATCGTCGAATTGGGCCAGGAATCGGGCGGTGGAACCACCGAAGGCCGCTTACTGGCTGAGTCTTTGAACCAGCACGGAGCAAAAGCGAGTCTCATTGCGCCGGAACAGTTGCGCTATTCAGACGGTAAACTTCGCGCCGGGGACTTCGTCATAGATGTCGCTCTTCGCCGTCTGCTAACCCGCGAACTCCTCACGCGTTGGGATCTTTCGCACCCTCTTCTACAGGCTTACCGCGATTCCGCGGTTTGCGTGGTAAACAGCTTTCGCTCGGAATTCGCGCTGCGGCGGTCTTTGTTCGATTTACTGACCGATGAAAACGTGACCGCGCACTTGCCCTCCTCGGACCGCAAACTAATCCGTAGTTTTGTCTCTTGGACGCGAGTAGTATCCGCTCGCAAAACTAAGCATCTCGAGAATGAGATCGATCTTCCGGAATTTATTCTTCGCCAGCGGGAAACGCTTGTCCTGTTGCCTTGCGAGAATTCGTCTGAACATCGAGTGTTCATTGGCGCCGAAATGACTGCGGCAGCGTGGGATCGAGCTCTAAAAGTGGCACTCCGTTCGCCTTACGTGGTCCAGGAACGCCCCCCGCTTAGCCGCGAGTTGTTTCCGGTTTATCAGTATGGCGAGCTGAAAATGAAAGAAGCCGAAGTGGCTGTCCATCCCCACGTGTTAAACGGTGAGATGCAAAGCGCTTCGGCTATCTTACAGACCTGCGTGGCTGGGACCGCCACTCATCTGGCGGTTGCTCCGGTACTTCTCCTTGAAGAGGCCTAGGGTACTGGAATTTGTATCCCGCCGCTACTACGCGGCGGCCAGCTCAAAAGCCTCGGCGTCCTCATCGATGGGTTCGCCCGCTGCCCGCTGGCGCTCAATCGTTTCCTGGCATGAAACGCAATAAGCTGCCCACGGCACAGCTTTTAACCGCTTCTCCGGAATCTCTTCCTCGCAACGTAAGCACGTCCCGTATCCATGCTCGTCCAGGCGGTGGATCGCCGCTTGTACTTCCTTTAACAGCTTCGATTCCCTATCAAGATTGCGGATCGCCACTTCGCGGTTCATCTGCTGTTGCAAGCGGTCGAAGTCTTCCGCCGCGTTTTCAATGAGGATTTCTTCCCGGTCAGACGTGCCGGATAGCAGCTCTTTTCGCTTTGCTTCCAATATCCGCCGGACATCTTTATCTTTCGTATTTGCCATTGTCCTTTTCTCCTACCCAATCAAACTTTTTACGAGTGACGGAGCTCTTTGTTCCAACCATCTAACTAGTTAAAACCAATGATTTTTCAACCGTTTAGCGATTGTTTCGGCCTCGTTCAGTGCTTACAGATGCGTGATTATATCCCAAAGTTTCAGAGTCTGCATTATGATCTGTTTAAGTTTGCGTACGCCCAAGCCGATCCCTGCGTACAAGAGGAATAGTATGCCGCCTCAGGTACTTTTCGCACCCAGAAAAGCAGATTTAACGAAAAAACTGCTATTCCCGCCAAAACTCCTGGCCTAGTACGATTTATGAGCACTCAGACTACTTTCCCTAGGGGTTCTCCACAAAAAATCCACAACATCTAGAGCCTAAGCTGAAAATCCGTATTGACGCATCTAAAGAATAGGTCTTTAATAAGACAGTCAGCGCTGATTGCCAGCGTCGAACCCACTCCCGCCAGGAAAGGTCCCATGGGACAGCTAAGCGTCAATAATCTAGCACTAAAAGTCAAAGAGTTACACCGCTCGTTAAAGAAAGAGGAACGCACCGGCGTGTCGTTCCCACGCTTCTTCACCGCCAAACTGGAAGCAGGCGCTACCCCTTATGATGAAATCACTTGGGAATTGCGCACCGCCACAATTGGGAACGATAAAGGTTCCGTCATTTTCGAGCAGCGCGACGTTGAAGTGCCTGCCGACTGGTCACAGACTGCAACCAACATTGTTGTAAGCAAGTATTTTCATGGCCGCATGGGTTCGCCGGAGCGCGAGACTAGCGTTGGCCAACTGGTTCACCGCGTGGTGGACACTATCGCCGATTGGGGGCAGTCGGGCAATTATTTTAAAACCAGGGAAGACAGCGAAAACTTCCGGAATGAGCTCGCGCATCTGATGCTTACGCAGAAGGCGTGCTTCAACTCGCCGGTTTGGTTCAATGTGGGCGTACGGGAAGCGCGCGGCTATGGTTTCTACTTTGATGAAACAACGCAAACCACCAAAAAGCTGATGCCGGGCGAGAATCACCCCCAATGCTCGGCGTGCTTTATCAACTCGGTTGGCGATTCGCTGGAATCGATCCTAGATCTGGCGAAGACCGAAGGCATGCTGTTCAAGTGGGGTTCTGGTACTGGAACTAACCTTTCGGCCATTCGCGAAGAAGACGCTCACCTGTGGGGCGGCGGGCGCGCATCCGGTCCGCTCAGCTTCATGAAGGGCTTCGACGCTTTTGCGGGCGTGATCAAATCGGGCGGCAAAACACGGCGCGCAGCCAAGATGGTGATTCTGAATTCGGACCACCCGGATATCGAGAAGTTCATCTGGTGCAAGGCGAAGGAAGAAAAGAAGGCGCATACGCTTATCGATGCGGGTTACGATTCGTCGCTCGACGGCGACGCTTATTCGAGCATCTTCTTCCAAAACGCGAACAACTCAGTCCGCGCTACGGACGAATTCATGAAAGCGGTGATTTCAGATTCCGACTGGTGGACTCGCAGCGTAACGAACAATCAGGCGGTGAATCGCTACAAAGCACGCGATTTGATGCGCCAGCTAGCCGAAGCGACTCACCAGTGCGGCGATCCTGGCATGCAGTTCGACACCACGATTAACCGCTGGCACACTTCAAAGAAAACGGGCCGGATTAACGCTTCGAACCCATGTTCGGAATACATGTTTCTCGACGATTCAGCTTGCAACTTAGCATCGCTGAATCTGATGAAATTCATCTCCGTCGAAGGCAGTTTCGACGTAGAAGCGTTCCGGCACGCGGTAGATACAACGATTGTGGCGCAGGAGATTCTAGTAGATAACGCCAGTTACCCGACAGAACGGATCGCCAAGAATTCGCATGATTTCCGCCCGCTGGGACTGGGTTATGCCAATCTGGGCGCGCTGTTGATGTCGCTGGGAATTCCATACGATAGCGACCAAGGCCGCAACTATGCTGCAGCCATTACCGCGATCATGTGCGGTCAGGCGTATTTGACGAGCGCACGCATTGCTGAAGCAGTGGGACCGTGCCCTGGATATCCGGACAACGAAGAATCGTTTCTGGACGTGATTCGAATGCACTGGAACTTGGTCAACGGCATGGACAGCAAGCTGGTTCCGCGCGCGATGTTCGAGGCGGCTGAAGCATGCTGGGGCGAGGCGTACAAGCTTGGTGCTATTACCGGTTTCCGGAATGCCCAAACCACGGTCCTGGCACCAACTGGGACCATTGGTTTCATGATGGATTGCGATACCACCGGAATTGAGCCTGACCTGGCTCTTGTGAAATACAAGAAGCTGGTGGGCGGCGGTGTGATCAAGATCGTGAACAACACTGTTCCCCAGGCGCTAATTAAGCTGGGATACACACCTGAGCAAACCGAACAGATTGTCACGCATATCGATTCCACGGGTACGATTGAAGGCGCGCCGCACCTGAAGGACGAACATCTGGCCGTTTTCGATTGCAGCTTCCGTCCGCAAAACGGTGTCCGCTTCATTCATCACATGGGGCATATCCGGATGATGGGGGCGGTGCAGCCATTTATTTCGGGCGCGATCTCGAAGACGATCAATATGCCGGAAGAATCCAAGGCGGAAGACATTCTGGACGCCTACATGGAGAGCTGGAAGATCGGCCTCAAGGCTGTCGCGATCTATCGCGATGGTTCAAAGCGCGTTCAACCGCTCAGTTCCGGAACGGGCAAAGGCGAGAAGAAGGGTATATTGGCTGCTGTACCGCCGCCAGTGCAACAAACCGTTGAGAAGATTGTTTATCGTCCGGTCCGGCGCAAGCTGCCCGACGAACGGCAATCGCTCACGCACAAGTTTTCGATCGGCGGCCATGAGGGCTACATCACGGTGGGTTTGTACGAAGACGGTACACCGGGCGAAGTCTTTATATCGATGGCGAAAGAAGGTTCGACTATTTCGGGCCTGATGGATACACTGGCGACATCGATCAGCTATGGGCTGCAGTACGGCGTGCCTCTGAAGTTCTTTGTGGATAAGTTCAGCCATGTCCGCTTCGAACCCAGTGGATGGACCGGCAACCAGCAGGTGCCGTACGCGAAATCGATTATCGATTATATTTTCCGCTGGCTTGGCGCCCGCTTCCTGGGGATCACCGAGCAGAACGAAGCTGGCGAAACGCCGAAGCTGCGGCCCACCGTGGTGGAGCCTCAGCAGGCACTGCCTTTTGATGCGAGCGCCGGTGATGCCCCGCTCTGCTCAGAATGCGGCAGCATCATGACCCGCAATGGTTCGTGCTACAAGTGCGCGAACTGCGGAGGAACCTCAGGCTGTTCGTAGAGTCTTGCGGAGAAGCCGTCCGGTAATCCTAAGCCACCGGCGCGGCGCTCCGCAAAAGTTCTCCTCTGTCGAATTTGGCGCCGTAGCCGTTCTCAATCCACGGAAATGCTTGGAATCAGGACAGCGAAACTAGCCCGCAGTGCATGCTGTCTGGAGAGAGCGGCTTATTCTCCGCCACGTATGACCTGTACTTCGACTCTTCGATTAAGCGCGCTCTCTGCAATGGTGTGGTTCGATGCCTTTGGGTATGCTTTGCCGAGACCCGTCCAAAAACTTTGTCAGGACCAATGTATCGGTTGCTCAACGAGCCACTGGGCGACCCTTTTTGGCCCTTCGAGTCGAAAGATCGACATTGTACATACCGCCACCGACCGAATACGAAGACCCGAACCAGCTAAAGGGCTAGCTGCGATGAGCGCTCCGGCCTTCCGAAAAACTCTCCAGTGCAGGTCGTCCTATTCCGGCACCCCCCGAGAGATCTACCGTTATGCAATTACCAATAAAAGCTTTCAGGTCATCACCGGGGCAAGCGTCCAAAACGTAGATGTCTGCGCTACTGAATGAATCCGTAGTAGACCCGGTCACGTTAACGTTGCTGCCCTTATTGTAGCCAACCTCCTTGGTTGCGTAGTCTTCCTCCAGATATAGTTTCGAAGTTGACGCTCCAAACCTGACTTTTCGGTCCCCAACCTGAACACTACAGCACCAGCGGAATTTAGTTTAGTCGTCCCGCAAGGCGATCCTGATTGCTTGCTCGACGGGCGAGTAGGCGGCGTCGGCGCGGTCGAGCAGGAAAGGTTCGGCCGGTAGAAGAGGCGGCTGGGCAAGAAAGCGCGGCCGGGTGCCGCGATGCGGCTGAGCTGCGTGTACCAGAAACGGATGGCACAGGTAGACGGTATCCGCTTCTCCGGTCGCCATTACCTCTCGTCGCGCGGCGGTTTCAACAAAATCGTTGGCCGCCAGTTCTCTCAACGATCGGCCATTCTCGCCTACGGGCGCGAGCATCCTCGTGACCTCGACATGAGAAGCGACCCTGATGCGCGTCGGCGCGTCGTTCTCCCCCACATCGGAGAAGAGAAAGAGCATCAACAGGGCGCGCCCCTTCGAGGTCACATTGATATGCCAGTTCAGGAATTCACCCGGATCGGCGATCTCTGGCGGGAAGCTGGTGTCAACGTGCCAGCCCGCGTCCCCCGGATCGTCTGGGGTCGGAAACCGAACCGGAAAGGTCCCCAGACTTGTACGGGGCAACCATCGCCCTGGACCAGCAAGTTGATCAAATGCTTTGTGCAGGACTGGTGTGTTGGCCGCGCGCGCAAACGGCTCTTGTTCATACATGCCGAGTCGAATCACCGCTTTAGTCCAGGTCGTTGGATCGCCCTCGTCGCAGCCCATGTCCCGCCATAGGATTGAACGGCCCTGATCCGCAAGCTCGCGCGGAAAGGCCGCCTCGATTTTCAGGTATCCATCGCGAATGAACTGTTGGATCTGAGCGCGGCTCAGGGGTCGCGCATCAGAATCAGGCATCTCCAAACCCTGCACGGCTTATTCATCGTCCATGGTGGAATCCAACTCGCTTCAATGTAGCCGATGAAGCAACAGTGCCTCCGGAATTGCGAATCGAAAGGCTGCTAGCCCACTTTTACATACGTCGTGTAGGGCAGCTCACCCAAAGAAGTAAACGGCAGCATGGTCACGATTCCTCCCGACGAACTGACCTGCCATTGCGATCGGCTCGTGCGCTGTGCCGCCAACAGTTGTTCCCGTGTCGCCTTGGGTACCGGAGCGTCCTGCTGCGGCTTTACTGCCATCAGCACAAGCGGTCCTCGAAGCAGCGCTGCCGTGTCCGTGTGCCCATCAATCGTCTCCAACTTCATCTTCAGCGGAAGCTCCAGTTCCACGCGATCCCCAGTCTTCCACTCCCGCCGTATCGCTGCGAACTCTCCCGGCTTCGCCAGCCCGTTCTGCCGCGTTCCGTTCACGAAAACCGACGCCTCCCGGGTCCACGCCGGAATGCGAAAGTGGAGAGTCAGCTCCGTTGGCCTGGAACTGGCCACCGTAAACGCGACATGATCTTCGTACGGATACTGTCCCTCCTGCGTCAGCGAAAGTGCTGCGCCGTTCTCCGTCCATCGAACTGTCGAAGGGACGTAGAGAATTACGTACACCGCCTGTGGCGCGCGCAAATATGTGTTGATTCTGTAATCGGTCGCCACTTGCGGCAGCGTGCCCGCGCAACACGCCCAGCGCGCTTGCTTATACACTCGCTTCCCGTCAAAGTTGTAGTCGGCGTAATAGAAATTTTCCCCGTTTTCGCGCAGCGGCTTCGCGCCCAGGACGGTGTTGTACATGATGCGCTCCATGCTGTCGCCGTAGCGGGCATCGCGCGTCACCCGCAGCAGATACCGCGTCAGCTTGAAGTGAGCATATGATCCGCACGGAGTCTCAAAGCTATGGTGGGTGTTGGTTAGGCTGGCGTAAAGATCATTACTTCCGGGCGCACGCAATAACTCATCCGGCCCCCAACCGCCGGTTGCAAAGCTCTGCTCCTGTAACATGGCGAAACCATTCTGGGCCGCACGCAAATGTTTCTCGCTCCCCGCAGCCAGGTAAGCCATCATGGCCGAACTGAGCGAATTGACGTAGCTGTAGGCATGCCTGCCGTTGAGCACATTCTCGTTGCGGGAGAGTGGATCGAACCAGGTCTTGTCATCCAGGTACTGCAGTCCCAGGTCGTAATACCGCCGCCGCGCCGCGCTGGTAAGCCAGGAATAGATTCTCCGGCATCGTATACGACTCGTCCCAGTTCCACGACTGGTCATCCTTATCCTTGTCCATTCGCCAGCGGATGTCATGTTCCACCGCGTGGCCCGGCAGATGCGGCAGTGCGGTGGCCGTTGTCTGCTCCAGAATCGACAGCGCCAGCGGGTCTTTCACGTAAGTATGCGAATCGATCAACCCCAACAGCAGCTTGTCGTAGATGTAGGCCGGAAAGCGATTGTTAACGTAGAACTCCGCTGTGATGGTCTGCGCATAAAGCCTGTTCAGCCGCATCACTTTTTCACGCGCCGCCGCATCTCCGGTGATCGCATAAGCGCGCGCCAACGCCGAGACCCATTGCCCAAATAGGCAAGCGGGAGCAAATCCCAAATCGAAGTTCTTGCGGTAATCGTAATCGGGATCGTAGCGATACCACCCGCCCAGATCCTCGCCTGGCGCCGGCATTCCGGACATCTGCCGGAGCGGCTTCAGCAGACTGTCCTCACTCAGGTCCATCAGCACCGCATGGGTGTTTGTCAATTGCGATTCGTGCAGTTCACTGGTTATGGACACATCGCCATAGCCGAACTCCTCCAGCCGACTACCCGCCCGCGAGTCGCTTGCCACACCCCCCGCCAACTGCCCGCCTGCCGCCAGCGCCATCGCAGCCAGCGGACCCGCCTCAAGAAATCCTCTCCGTGAAAACTCCGCCATTTCGGTTTAACCTCCCTACTACCTATTCGAGCCACCTCGTTTAAGACGGCATTCCGTGCAAGTAATCGTAATCGACTTTGACTGCTTCGAACGCCGTCATTTCAATGAAAGGTGGTTCCTGCTCGATGTAATATTGCTCTATTTTCGCTTTCGCGGCCGCGGCAAAGATCGGTTCGTAATCGGGCTTTCCACGGCCGAGTTCGGCCGGTTTAGGCTCCTTGGGTCCCACCAGATTCAAGTTGGGCGGCCCTCCCTGGAAAGCCTTGATGTGCAGCATCCGAATGCGTTCCGGATATTTCTCCAGGAACATCGCCGGATTGTAGCCGGCGGCTGAGACCCAACCGCAATCCATCTCGAACTTGACCGTTGCGGGGTTTGTGGAAGAGAGAAGCGTTTCGAAGGCGGTGGCATTTCCAAATTTCTTGAACTCGACGTTGTGGTTATGATAGGCGTACGTCAGACCGTGCTTGGACGCTTGCTCTGCGAGTTGGTTGGCGATGATCGCGCTTTTCTTCCAATCGTCCAGCGTCATAGTTTCCACGGCTTTTACCAGGCGAAACCAATCGGGCCTGCCTCCCACAATTTTAGCCAGGAATTTCGGCCGGTGCATTGAGAGAGGTAACCACGTATTTGGCTCCTAGCTTAGCTGCGAAACTCATAATCTGTTCGGGGGGTTGATTCGGATCGTACACGTGGACGCTGCGGCAATGTAGTCCGCTGTGGTTCAGCGCAGCTTTCCACTCCGCGGCCGTTTTGCCGTAGGTATCGGCTATTTCCACTTCTTTGATACCGATTTGCGCGACTTTCCCCAGGGTGCCACCAAAGTCTTTCTGCATCTCCGCTTCCACCGTGTAGAGTTGAAGCCCGATCGGCTTACCTAACGGATTGGCAGTCATGCTGCGCAGGGCCGACCCGGCTGCTGCGATCTTTGACAGGAATTGGCGGCGTGAGGCAAACATGTCTGGGAATCTATCACACGGGTTGCTCGATGCTCAAAACGGGAATTCTCAGCGGTCGAAGCAGGATCACACCGCCGTCACAAGGCAAATACCAATTCAGCTATTCCCCGCGATATAGCCTTGCAATTGCCCAATCGTTTCCTCGTGCGATGTGATTATCCAGTTAACTAGATCGCCGATGGAGACGATCCCTAAAGGTGCACCGCTGTTGGCGACGATCGGTAAATGGCGTACGCGATTCTCAGTCATAATCCGCATCGCGTCATCAATGGAGCATTCGGGAGGGATCGTGATCGGAGGAGAAACCATAATTTCATCCACCCTCGTCCCCTTCGAAGAACGGCCTTTGAGAATGACTTTTCGCGCATAGTCGCGTTCCGAAAGCAAGCCAATCAACTTGTTGCCATCGGTCACGAGGAGAGAGCCAATGCCCTTCTCCGCCATGACTGCGAGCGCGTCGTAAACTGTCGCGTTCGGGGCAATCGACCAGATTTTTTCGCCTTTCCTCTTCAAAACCACGGAAACGGGATCAAGTACTTTCATGTCGTCACCTGCATTCAACACCGGACTGTCTCGAAGTGGCTTGCCAGCCTGCTGGCATTATATGTCCGGCCAAGCACGCGCGCCGAAACCATCAGAAAGCCATCGACGAGGCATCATTATAGGCTCACATCACTTATCGAATTTGGCTCCTGTCCAACAGCCGCAGAACCCTGATATCAAAATGCTTCCAGCCGATTCACGGCGAGCGTTGGCTTGCACGCTTAAACTGATTCATTTTCCGATATGCGACTTCGAACTCATGCGGTTCCGTCACGGGCATTTCATGGGACGGCTAATATCCACAAGTGGACTTCGGCGACACGGAAGCGCTAAGTTCCACCAGCCGGCTTTCCGAGAACAACCTGGAAGTCCCGGATAGACTGGGTGTCTGACCACGCATTCTCGATCTTTCTTCGTCAACACTGAGAATTTTGTCTACCTCGTCCGCACATGATTAGTTCTGCCAAAGAAGAGGCAAAAATTCAAGAAACGGTCCAGCTATAACGCCGTAAGGCCCTTGCCATTGGTTGCAACGGATATCGGTGCTCTTGTTTCGGCGACGCCATGGTGGCGTAAGCCTATTAGTGTTGCCATTAGCTTTACCATTGGTATTGTAGGCCTAACAAGTGGTCTTATAGCTTTGGTGCCTGCGTTCAAGGCATGCTGGACGCCAGTCTCTA
This sequence comes from Bryobacterales bacterium, assembly GCA_963718465.1. Lineage (GTDB taxonomy): Bacteria > Acidobacteriota > Terriglobia > Bryobacterales > Bryobacteraceae > Bog-105. The sequence continues at coordinate 141,949 of CAVQZK010000013.1, forward strand.
TCGAAAAGCTGGAATTGGCCTACGAAGGCCATCCTTACTCTGTAACCTTTGAATAAGGAACGTCGGATTACTTGCCGTTAGGGACGTTGGTTGGTCATGCGAGATCCCAAACGTCACATTTGGAGGTGGATTGTTCCGCGATTTGGCTGTCTCGTCGGGCGGGGGATTCTCATCGACGATTGAATCCCAACAATGGCGGACGGAGCATTGTGAGGGACTCGTTCTGGTTCCAGATTCGCTCAACGATTGGCCACCCCCGAAATACGCGATAGTGGTCAGCTTCCAGCCCTTTTTCGCCCCCAAGAGAACTGTTCGCTTTAACTTTGAAGCAATAGTCGATCCCGTTACTCATCGGCTTGTTCGATGGGTTCCCGAGTAGTCGTTAGCCTTGATCGGGAGTGCTTCGGCGAGCGTTGCGGGGGAGCAAGAGAAGCTCGGGCCGAAGCACTTTCGATAAGGAGACTTGAAGGAAGCCGCTGGCAGGGCGGACAAGTATGGAGCTACAAGCGTGATTGTGGAGCGCCGAACTAAGCGGATCGCCACGGGGTACGACGAAAAGGCCGGTAAGTGCTGGTCGTGAGATGGCCATGGTGATATGGGAGAGCCAGAAATTGCGGGGCGGGCGGCCGCGCGGCGCTGATCAGTCGATAGACACACGACCGCCGGCACGCGGACGCATGTCATTGGGCTGATTGGAGCGATGTCTAAGAGCTGTCAAAGAAACTGCAACGGGAAGCTAACTCTGCCGCACTGAGGGGAACGTCGATTCTCATTGGCTCCCCACAGCGTGGACAGTTCCAGGTACGAGCGTCCGAAGCAACCGCCGCACAGGGTGGTTCGCGGGGCTGAGGAAGAAGTTCCCGGATAAGGCGCAGCCGAGCAGTACGACAGCTATTGGCCGGGAATCCGAACTGTCGGATGCGCACGAATCCGCTCGGCAGTACATGTTGCAGGAAGCGCCGCAGGAACTCAGTGGCGGAGAGCGTCATCTTCCGCTGCTTGTTGCCTCTTGCATAATCCTTCCAGCGGAAGGTGACGCGTTCACCGTCGAAGGCCAGCAGGCGATGATTGCTGATAGCGACACGATGTTTGCGAAGCAAACTCCAACCGGTAGAACGGAAACCATGGGTGTATCGGCCGAGGTAGCGCAACACTTGCGGAGCGGTGGGCCGGCTCATTCCGGTTTGTGCAGTCTCCGCGAACATCGCCGTTAGGCCGGCCCGAGACGGCAAGAAGAAACTGTAGTTCCCTCCCGCCAATGCGGCGCTGGAACAGCCCAGCTGTTTCTGCGATTTCTCCGCACGCTGTTCCGGGAGGACTGGGTCAATCTTTTCCAAGAGTTGGTGGCCGCTTGCAGACGCTTGGTGGAGACGTGCAGATAGCGGGTGGTGGCTTCGATATCTTGGTGACCCATCAGAACCTGGATGGTGCGTAAGTCCGCCCCACCCTCCAGCATGTGAGTTGCGAAGCAGTGCCGCAGGGTATGCGGGGAGACGCGCTTCTCGATGCCGGCCCGTTTGACCGTATATATGCACGGCCTCCCGGACCACTTTGGAGGTGATCGGCTTGTCGGCGCGCCAGCCGTTAGCTATGCCCGGGAACAGGTAGGTCTGCGGTTTCATCCAGCTCCAGTACTCGCGCAGCGTCTCAAGCAGTTTCTGGCTGATGGGAACCTCGCGGTCCACGTCGCCCTTGCCCCGCTCGATGCGCAGCATCATTCGCTGGCTGTCGATGTTAGCGACTTTAAGCCGGCAGAGTTCACTGCGCCGCAGCCCTGCTGAGCACATCGTCAGGAGCACGACGTATTGGAAGAGATTTTTGGATGATTCGATCAGTCGGCTGACTTCTTTCTGGCTCAGGATGGTCGGCAGACGCCGTTTTTGTTCGGCGCCTAGCGGGTAGGGCAGATCCTCTTTGAGGTAAGGGCGCTTCAGCGTCTTCTCGTAAAAGAACCGCAGGGCGGCAACATAGTTCCCGGCTGTTCCGATATCGAGCTTGCGCTCTTCTCGCAGATAAACCTGGTAGCGTCGGATGTCATCCGCTCCCAGATGATCGAGCCGCTTCTAAGCGTAACGGCGAAAATCCTCGATGGTGTGCAGATAGCTTCGGACGGTCGATTCGGCATAGTTGCGTACGAGATCTTCGCGTATCCGCTGAATGTGTGGTCACAGAGATCTCCTTTCTCTGTGAGCAAAAATATCCGACTGGGGACCTCCCGCTATACGATCACGCCGCAGGCGTCCGCCGTGCCAGCGGCTTCGTTGTCACCCATTGATCCCATTCGTCGTTTTCCAATACCGGCACAACGGCGAGCCCAGTGGAGGCGAACCCCATCGGCAGTGTCGCGCCGAGCAACTTCATAAACGCCTACGACAGTCTAGGCCAACACGGGAGAGATCGTTCACCGGTGGATGGCGGGCCTGAATGCGCCCCAAGCGTCGCTCCATTTTGTGGCGGTCCTTCAGCCGGCCGGTCTCGATGGTTTTCGCCAGACGTTTCAGGGCATCCTCCATGCGGGTGGAAAACCGATTGCGAATGGCCTTCTCTTTTTCCTTGCGGCCGCTGCTGCGGCACAGAATGAATATCTCCTCGCCCTGAGGAATCGCCGCCTTCTTGACTTCCACCTCGGGCCGCACCCGGATCCAGCCGTCCTTCAGCAACTCTGTTTCAAACTGCTTCATCTGGCTGCGCGGCGTGCCCGCCAGGTACTGTCCGCCACGCTTACGAATGGCCGCCAGATTCGCTTCGCTCACGACACCGCGATCCATCACCCGGATCCGTCCGCCTTGCCATACTTGCGCTCCACCATGCGCAGAATCGTCTCCATCGTGGATACGTCCGCCCGGTTGCCGTCGAAGGTCTCATAGCTGAACGGGAAACCCTCACTGTTGACGATGAGCGCGATTACCATTTGTTCGCAGTCGGGACGCTGAGCTTGGAAAAGGCCGGGCGCGTGGCCGATTTCTTCGAACTTGCCGAGCTCATGTGCATTGACGCCCGAGAACGCAACGAAAGCTGCGGCGGCCATTTTCGCGAAGAGTATCAAACACCGGACGGCGAAGCGCAGCGTGATCGCGCGAATAGCCCCCGGCGCATCATCGGATTCTTCTGCGCTGTACCTTCCACATACGTGCTGGTCAGGTCGTATAACAGCACGTCGAACTCCGCCCCGAACAGTTCGCCGTAACGCTGCTTGAGATGCTGCTCCCGCTTTGTCTTGGGCGGCAGAATCCGGTCCAGGCAGCGGTACAGCCGCGTGTCGTTGAGACTTCTTCGACACCCGGCAGATCCTCCAGCGCGGTGCATGGATACCAGCGCTGTTCCATCGCCAGTTCGCTGCCCGGCGCGCACAGCCGGTTGAGCGCCAGCACGGCGGCCACGCGCGACCAGGGCACATCGGCCGCATGCTCCTCCACCACATCCTCGAAGAAGCGGTTCAGCGCCAGACGTTTCCACAGTTCCAGGCCGAGCCAGCTTGCTCCGAACTGTCGCGTCCGCTCCAGCCGTACCTTGTTGAGCAGCACGCGCGCCACTGGCGGATCGTCCGGTGGCGGCTCTATGTGCGACGGAAACAGTTTCAGTTGCTGCGTCTCGCCGTGTTCGTTGAAAACTTTCAATCGTTTTCAGCCAGCGCGCCGGCGCGGAATCGTTCAGTTCACCCAGATAACATAACGTTCTCTGCCGTGGCCCATCCGGCGTACGCACCGTTTCCACCAACGACCAGCAGGTGTGATCCTACCCGTCTTTGATCCGCCGGTTCGGGCGCAGAAACATTCTGAGGCAATCGTGTCATGACCCGCGCCCGCATACAAGAGGCTTGGTCTCCACTACATCGATTCTCAAGAATCCACGAATTGCAGACGATGAACCCAGCTTATGCGCAGATATATAACTGGCTCCACGGAATTCGGCTGGAGCTCAGCAAATCACCCTCGGACCTTATGCTGCACTTCCTTCATGTGGCCTTATCGTAGAATCACTCTCCTACATTACCCGCTGGTGACGGCGATGTGGGGATTAATCCGGTTGACGTTTTGTTGGCAGACCGTGGACTGAACGTGCGCCTCGGTGGGCCGGCCCCCAGAACGTACCGTAGCGTCTTAGACGGTCAAGCGGAATTCGTCTTTGCAAAATCCACCCAGTACGACTTTAGGATTCAATGTGAATCTTGTCGGGATTACTCACTGAGTAAATCGCTGTGATGCGACCGTCCTGTATAGAAACGCTGGCGACAGAGACGAGTTGACCATCGCGAAAGGTCAGCATACCGGGGCAGGAATTGACAGTCGCGGGACGCACCTCAAGGAGGCTGCCATATTTGCGTACCAAACCAAGAAAGAAACGCGTGATTCGATCGCCTCCGTGTATTGGATTGAGGATTGAAGGCACTTTGCCTCCACCATCCCCGACCAACACGGCGTCATGCGCAATGATTCCGAGTAACTCTTTCTCGTCGCCCTGAGCGAGAGCGTCGATGAAGCGAGCGACCAGGGAGGCGGCAATGGCCGCAGGAGCCGGCGGCGACTGCTTAGCGCGATTGAGTGCGGCACGCGCGCGCACCATCAGTTGCCGACAAGCGGCTTCCGATTTGCCGACGACTTCGGCTATCGATTGATAGGAGTGCTGGAAGACCTCCCGCAAGACGAAGACAACTCGCTGTTCGGGCTCCAGCTTTTCCAGAAGATATAAGAGCGCCACCGACAGACGTGAGCGGGTGATGGCATCCTGCTCGGGCGTGGGGGCTGTGAAGACAGGCTCGGGAAGCCATTCACCTGGATAGACTTCGCGCCGATGGCTAGCGGAACGGAGCGCGTCGATGGACAGGCGTGTCACGACGGTGGTGAGCCAGGCCTCCACGTTCTGAATAGCGGCCTGATTGGATTGCTCGTAGCGCAAAAAAGCTTCCTGCACAATATCTTCGCTCTCCACCAGGCTTCCGAGATAGCCGTAGGCAAGCGACTTCAACCGTTTGCGCAAGGACAATGACGAGGCGGCGCGCCCCAAACCGGCTGGTGTATGAAGAGCGGGGTAGCTCAATTCTTCAGCGTACAAAATTCGCGAGCCCATCACAAATAGGCGGGCGATTTCGTCGAGACAGATAGAGGATGAAAATAAATGTCACCCAAAAATGAACACAAACTAGAACCAAGAGTCAACTTGACGGACGCTAGATTCGGCGAAGTGCTGAACGCGATGTTCGGGCTAGAACGGCCGCTCCAGAATTCGGGGCTTGAGCCGGCCTTACGCGAACTGGTAAAAACGCGGGCTTCACAGATTAACGGATGCGCTTACTGCCTTGATATGCACACCAAGGACGCAAGAGCCCAGGGCGAAACGGAGCAGCGGCTTTATACTTTGAGTGTATGGCGGGAAACACCTTTCTATAGCGATCGGGAGCGGGCAGCGTTGGAATGGACAGAGCAGTTGACCCTGATTGCGGGGAACGATGTCCCGGATGAATTATATGCGCGGGTGAGAGAGCACTTCAGCGAGCAGGAAATTGTAGAGCTGACACTAGCGGTTGTGCAAATCAACGCGTGGAATCGAGTGGCCAAGCCGTTTCGAGCGCCAGTCGGGAGCTATCAAGTGTCACAACGGAGCACTGAGGCTGCCACTGAACCGGCAGAGTTAGTGAACGCAACCTAAGACCCGGGTGCTGACAATCACACACTCAGTAAAGCGCGCGCGGCGGTGGAGGTGTTTCTTATACGAATCGTCGAGTGTGGCGGAAATCTTGGTGGTCTTCCCAGGCTCAACCCGAACCGGCGCGGGTACGCCGGTTCCGTACTGTAGAGCCTACGATTGCAGCGCAAGCAGCAGTGGCCACGATTTTTGCTACTCCCCCGGAATTGGCTCCGATCATCTAACATCACAAGGGCTATGAAGGATGCCCTGAGAGGCATCGGTAGAGCCACTTAGTCGTAAAGCCGGCAAACCACTGATTGAAATCCCATCTGCCGCGCCCGGCCAAATCAGGTGCGTCCATTGTTCGAAACACAAGTCATCCAGAGCAGATGCGCTAAAGGCTTTCCGTCCGAGTCGCCGGTGTTGCTAATTAGACGACCGCACCTTGAACGTTCGGGCTCCGTTTTCCCAAGTGATTTGCCGGAAGATTTCGGGCGACGTTGACCCTTTCGACAATCCCAGCGTTTCGCGGGCTACGCATTGCCTGCCAGTCTGCTCGCTTCCGGGTTGTTGCCCTGCGAAATGCCGGCGCCTTTTCCGTCGGCGCAAGAGCAGTCACTGCCGAAAATCAGTTTGCTCCGATGTCGCACGATGAAATCCCGCGAGAAGCCGCATGATGTTGGCCGAAACCCTTGAACCGCTCAGATTGTATGCACAGTTTAGATATTGGGACGTTCTTGAAGGGCCGATACCAAACCCGACCTTTCCGGTTTCCACTCTCTCACAAAATAGAGGTCAGCGGACCGCGATCCCACAAGGCAAACAACACTGCGACGAGACCGGGATACAGGTTGCGTTTCTCCATAAGTAAGTGAGCAGACCAAAGTCAGAAGACTGAGCTTCGACGGTTTTTTTTCGGGATTGAAGAGGAGGTTTTGAAACCTCGCGGTATCATAATCGGATGGATTCCAGGCGCAAGGAGCCTAGAAGAGTTTATCTCGCAAGAGCTGTCCTTACATATCAGGATGAACTCGGAACAGAGATCACGACGCCTGGGATGATTGAAGACCGGTCAAGGGGCGGGCTTGGGATTCGCGTGATAAAACGGGTTCCTATTGGGTGCGTTATTCACATCAAACAGGGTGACCAACTGTGCTCGGGAGTGGTAAAACGATGCTCGACCTGCAAGCCTGAGCCGGGCGTCGCGGGCGAATACTTTCTGGGCATCGCGATAGAACCCATTTAAAAAATACGGTGCCGGTCAGCGCTGTAACATTTCCAACCGACTCACTATTCTTTTTCCGGTTGGGGGGTTCGCCAGAAGGCCTACTCCCCAAGGCGTTTTAGCTACGGAGATGGATCCGACGGCAGTAAAGTCTCCTGCAGATCGCGAAACAGTGCGCGGCCGCCGCCGGCCTTCGCCATTCCTACCATGCCATCCAAGAAGCTGTCGTCTTCTATTTGCGCCGCCTGTAAACCATCTATAAAAATCGTGATCTGCGCGCCTTTGCACTCGAGAGCGATCATTCTCTTCTTTCCGGGTTTCAATGGCGTTACCACTTTCGTCCACGGAACCATGACTCTTTCCAGATCAAACCAGCGTTGCTTAGCGACCTTGAAAAATTCGCCATTGCGTTGGGTGGATGTGAGGAGCAGCGCGTAGTAGCCGCTTTCATTCAGGCGAAAAACCATGCCCTCAGCCTCTGCATTCGACCGCTCTTCGTCAACTGATACGGAAGCGCGGAAATCGTACCACCAAGGTCCATAAGCCGCTAGCCTGACCGATGCGCCCAGTACTTGAGCGTCGCCTGTGCCGGACATTTCGTACGCTCCAGACAAGTAGCGGGAGCCGCTATGATTCGGCCATCCGCTTTGCGAGTTGGAGAAATTGTCGCGGTAGGCGATCACGCCCAATGGCGAACTGCTGACGTGCGACTCCCAAGGGTAAGGATGTTCGACGTGGGAAACCTGACACGATCCGGCCGTGAAATGAACCTGATCACTATCGAGCGATCGAGCGGCTACCGTGCGGGGCGCTCTTACGGTGACGCCAGTGCGCTGCACTTTCACTTGAATCTTGCGAGGCTTTTCAGTGTTTTCCGGATAATACGCCAGCGTGTATTGGGCTCGGAGCATCCCCAAAATGCGGTCCAACACGTGTTTCAGATCCCGGTCGGAAGCGGGAAAGAACGCTTCTGCGCCCGACTCTTTCGCAATGCGCTGGAAAGCCCGCAGCGGGTTATCCACTTCGCGTCCGCTAACCAGCGTCACCTTATCGCCGCTCTGCCGATAATAATCGACCCCTCCCAATCCGATCATGAAAATCTGCGGTCTTGAAGACTGCACCAGGCCAATCAGTTGATCAATCCGCAAACGGCTGTTCTGGTCGGCACCGTCGGTAATCACCACCACCGCTTGCCTGATGTTGGTACCGCGCAAATGGCAGAGTGCGGCGGCAACTGCATCGTAGAGCGCGGTGCCGCCGTGCATCGACGAAAGCTGGACAAGCGGAGGGTTGGCACGCTGTTCCAGCGTCAGTCGCAGAAATGGGCCCATCTGATTTGTAAAAGGTACGAGGGAAATCTCGTCGCCTCGAACGTTGCCGCGGATCAAGGGTCGCAGCAGCTCCTGCGCACGTTTCAACTTCTGGCTGGATTTCATGCTCCCGCTGGAGTCGAGCAAAATGGTCAAGCTGATTGGCTGATCTTCGGTGCCAAAGAACGCGATGTTTTGAGAATGGCCGTTCTCCAAGAGGGTGAAATCGGAGCGAGTGAGTCCTCGCACGCCGTCGCCCCGCTTGTCCGTTACTTCAACCGCGATGGACTGAAGAGAGGAGTTCGCTCTGAAAACCGGCACTGGTGCTTGCGATTGCGCCAAAAGCGCCCCGTAGAAAAGGATCCCCACGGCTGCGGCCGATCGGAACGGCATCTTAACACGGATTGTAACGCCGCCTTATTGGCCGATGCGCCTGCAAAGATCACAACATCCCGCTTCGTTTTCGCTGGAACGTCTTCGGGATTGTAAACACTTTGCATTGTTTCTTCCATGGAAACGTGTTAGGTTTTGTGCAGCGGATGCCCGCCCCGCATCACAAATACGCTTCTTTACAGCAGCGCCCAGATTTACGGCGTCGCCGGTATCTATCGCTCCGACGACGCAGGCGCGAGCTGGATTCGCATCAATGACGACCAACATCAGTAGGTTCGACGAATACGTCGCAAGAGAATATCCTTACTTAGATGAAGAAGGTTTTTCATTTCGATGCTCCTCGCGAGAAGTATCACTGCGACGCAGCCGTCATTTGGTGCTTCGACAATCGCTTTCAGCTAGGCTTCAGCAAGTTTCTGAAGAGGCTTGGAATTGCGAATTCAGATCCCATCAAGATTGCCGGGGGTGCGAAGTGTTTGGCATCACCCGACCGTGAAACCGATCGGGAGTTCGTCTTGGAACAGATTCGGAAATCCATCCGCCTTCACGGAACCGGTCTTGTAATATTGATGCTGCATTCCGATTGTGGAGCATACGGAGGGCTGGTTGGCGGATTCGGCAACAATGCCCGGGCGGAAGCGCAACACCATGAGCGGGAACTGCGAAGTGCCGCGGCATTTCTCCACAAGGCGATCCCGGGTATTGACGTGCAGGGCTAGTTCGTTGACTTCGAGGGAATCTGGGCGGTCGAGATGAACCAGTAACCTGCCGCTAGCGCGGATCTTTCGCCCATCGGTCGGTAGTAATACTCACAAAGATCTCGGAGTCGTCGCGAGAGACGATGCATCCAATCGAATGTATTTTTCTCAAATTTAGCTCCGGAGTATAGTGTTATGGAACCGAGACGGCTTGGTCTCCATGGACCGCAGGTATCGGCGATTGGGCTCGGCTGCATGAGCATCGGTATCGCCGATGTGTACACCAGCAGCGTGCAGGACGATAGCAAGGCCGTTGAATTGATTCATCGCGCGCTGGACCTGGGCATCAATTTCCTCGATACGGCGAACATCTATGGCGACTCGGAAATCAAGGTAGGCAAGGCACTGCTCGGCCGGCGAGAGAGTGTCGTCCTGGCCACGAAGTTCGGTATCGTTATGGATTCACCGGTGCAGGATCGGGGCATCGATGGGACTCCGGAGAACGCGCGTCGCGCCTGCGACAAATCACTACAACGGCTTGGAGTGGAGCAGATCGATCTCTCCTATCTGCATCGTGTCGATCCGGAGGCGCCGATCGAAGAGACGGTCGGCGCGATGGCGGAGTTGGTGCATGCCGGGAAGGTGCGGCACCTCGGGCTTTCCGAGGCTCCTCCAGAGACAGTGCGCCGCGCTCACAGGATTCATCCGATTGCTGCCGTCCAAACTGAATATTCGCTATTCAGCCGCGAACCCGAAGATGGCCTGCTGCCGGTATTGCGTGAACTCGGTATCGCTCTGGTGGCGTATAGTCCGTTGGGCCGCGGATTTTTAGGTGGGCGATTTCGTACTGTCGAAGACCTCGCGCCCGACGACTGGCGGCGCGGCAATCCGCGTTTCCAAGGAGAAGAGTTCGCCACAAATCTTTCCATTGCCGACCGTTTACGGGTGATCGCCGATGAGAAACACAGGACGCCCGCACAGCTTGCGCTGGCATGGCTCCTGAACCGCCATCAAGACGTGATCCCCATTCCAGGGACAAGCAGCATGGCTCGCCTTGAGGAGAACATCCGTGCGACCGACATCAAATTGAGCGAGGAAGATCTCAACCGAATCGAGTACGCGTTGCCCAAAGGCTCAGTCGCAGGCGAGCGCTATGCGCCAGCGATGATGAAGATCATCAATGGTTAGCTTGGATGCCTATTTCTGTTCACCGGCGGCCAGCAATTTCTTCTGCACCGCCCATTGTTGCAACTTCCCCTGCAAAGCTTTCAGCGTCTCCTGCGAACCAGCGACCACTTGCGCGGGAGGCATGCGGCCTGCGCTTTCCAATGCCGCGAGCAGGCCGTTCAATGTCCGCCCGAGTGATGCGATGCCTTCACCAAGCGTCTTGTCCTTGATCCGTGCTTCAACGGCTTTTATTTCTTCCGTCGCTTTATCGGCTTTCAGCGAGTTATCATAAACGCGCTGCGCCCAAGTGAACTGTTGTGCCAGTTCGGCTGGAGTGGCGGTGGAGCGCCGGTCCATGCCGACAGTAAGCGGCTCGGTCGAATCTCGGCCGTCCACCGAGAGCTTGATCTGGTAAGTGCCTGACAGCACCAGCGGACCGCGCGCCTTTGGATCTTCTTCGTCGTCGCTGTCGCCGGAGGGCAGCTCAGCACCATGGCCGTAACGGAGGTCCCAAACCCAGCGATGCATACCCGGTTGGGTACTGAGCGCTGATGGGGATTGAAGCCAGCGAGACGCAATAGGCACGTTAGTCGGGATAGCCGCGGGTTTATCGCTGCTGGAAAAGCGGCGTATCACGCTGCCGCGCGAATCGAGAATAGTCAACGCCACCTCCGTTTGCGGGGCCGAGGGAAGGTAGTAATCCAGATACGCTCCAAGCGCGGGATTCTTGGCCTGCGGCTCTTCGGGAGGAACGGGTGTTCCGGTGAAGCTATCGTTCTTGATTCGGATCGCCGCCGCAGGTTTGAACAGATGAGCCGAGGTCCACGTTTTTCCAATTTCGCGCAAGGGAGCTATATCGTCGAGAATCCAGAATGAGCGGCCATGTGTGGCTATGACCAAATCATCGCCGTGAATCACAAGGTCGCGTACGGAGGTTACGGGGAGATTCAGTTGCAGCGGCAGCCAGTGCGCGCCATCGTCGAAGGAAACATACACGCCGAATTCGGTGGCGGCATACAGCAAACCCTGGCGTTTGGGGTCTTCGCGAATCGCATTCAAAAAGGAGCTATCGGGAATTCCATCCATAATCGGATCCCACTTTTTTCCGTAATCGCGCGTGCGGTACAGATAAGGCTTCATGTCATCGAGCCGATGGCGGTCTACTGCGGCATATGCTTCGCCCGCATTGAAATGGGATACCTCAATGTGAGTCACTTTGCTCCACACAGTTAGCGGAGGAGGAGTTACATCGCTCCAGTGCTTGCCGCCGTCGCGCGTGAGATGAATCAAACCGGAATCGGTGCCTGCCCATATTTCAGCGGCGCTTAGCGGCGATGGCGCAATGGAATACACAGTTCCATAGCCAAGCTCTTTCGCGTTCTGAGTTGTGACCGGCCCGGTTTTGGGAGGAGGCTGTTGTTGGCCCGTAAGATCGGGGCTGATGGTCTGCCAGTGCAGGCCGCCGTCAACGGTCTTCATCACATATTGCGTACCCAGGTAAAGAGCATTCCGTTCGACAGGCGAGAAGACAAGCGCCGGAGTCCAAGGATCGCGATACTTGCGCTCAGGCATTCTTCTGAAGATGCCCGAAAGCACCGGCGATGGCGCAATGTTCTGGCTTTGTCCGGTGCGCCGGTCAAAACGCTCGACAGTGCCAAACGTGCCGGTGACATAAAAGATATTCGGATTTTTCGGATCGGACGGCTACCCAGCCGCTCTCGCTGCCTCCGATGGAGAAGCGGTCGCGCGCATCAATTTGTCCATGATCGGTGCGGCTGGCGGTGGCGGCGGTTCCGCTGTCCTGCTGCGAGCCGTAAACGTGATACGGGAATTCGTTATCGGTAATGACGTGATAGAACTGCGCAGTGGGCTGGTTGTACCAAGTGCTCCACGTCGCGCCGGCGTTCAGCGTGACGGTTGTCCCCTGGTCCGTGGCCAGCGCCATATGTTGCGAATTCGCCGGATCCATCCAGAGCTGGTGATAATCGTCGCCGCCCGGTGCGCCGCGCACAATGCTCAAAGTTTTTCCACCCTCGCTCAATTTGTAAAGGGCGACGTTCGGAATGTAGACGACGTCGGGATCGTTCGGGTCGGCAGTGATTGAACTGAAATACCAAGGGCGGCTGGTGATGCGCGGACCGCTGTTGACCAAGGCCCACGAATCGCCACCGTCGTCGCTTCGATAAAGGCCGGCATGCTTCGCATCAGATTCGACGGTGGCGTAGATGCGCTTCCCATGCGTGCCGCGCGAAATGGCAACTCCAATGCGGCCCACTTGTACTTCGGGGAAGCCGTGGCCTTTTATCTGCTCCCAGGTATCTCCATTGTCCACAGAGCGGAACAATCCGCTGCCCGGGCCTGGCCAGCGGCGCATAGTTGCTCCATGCCGGACGGTGCGCTTCCCAAAGAGCGGCAAATAAAACGTTCGGTGAATCGGGGGCAAGCGCAAGATCGGCCGCGCCAATGGTTGGACTTTTGTAGAGAACTTTCCGCCAGGTTTCGCCGCCATCGCTGGAGCGGAAAACGCCGCGCTCTTCATTGGCTGCATAGGCGTGTCCGAGCGCGGCCACATAGACTGTGTTGGCATTGCGCGGATTCACAACCACGCGGCTAATTTGGCGCGTGTCTTTAAGCCCCACGTTACGCCAGGTCTTCCCGCCATCGGTGGATTTGTACACGCCGTCGCCGGAGGCTAGATCGGAACGAATGTCCGATTCGCCGGTACCGGCATAAAGTATGTTCACATCGGATGGAGCAACTTCAAGAGCGCCGATAGAGGCGACGGGTTGATTATCAAAAAGCGGATCCCAAGTGTTGCCGGCATCGCTGGTTTTCCAAACGCCGCCATCCACTGCGCCGGAGTAGAAAACGGAACCGCCGCCGCCCACTCCGCTCACAGCTACTGTGCGCCCCGCGCGGAATGGACCGATGAGCCGCCATGTGAGACCGCTGAATAAATCGGGCGAAATTGTTTGCGCGATAACCGGTAACGAAAGCGCCAGAGTAAGAATGAGTCGCATGAATGTTCAAAGATACCGCAGTGGTGTATAGGTTTATTTAACATAGATGTCTATGTGAGTAGAACTTCAGTCATTTCTTTTGCAGTGCACCTTTGTCTAAAATGGTATTCGATGACCATGAGCAGAACGTATGCCCGATTCGATTGCAGGACTTGCGGAGAGACCGTGTATTCCCCAGTTGGTTTCGAGCAGCGAGAAGCATTCGCTTCTACCGATAAGCCGTTGGAGCTTACCTGTTCAGGTGGGCACACCGATCAATACGACGCCGGTGAAGTTCAGATTGTGGACGGCAAGCCGGACGGCAAACTGAAATTCAAATACGCAAAGGCAGTCGGGCTCTAATTCAGCGATCGTTCAAGCCGCCGTCAACGGCTAGAACCTGGCCGGTTATGAAATCCGGCGCGGTAAGAAAAAAATGCACGGCCTCTGCGATCTCTTCGGGCTTGCCCGAGCGCTGCATGGGTGTGGCCTCGATCATGGCTTGAGTTCGCGCATCAATGTCGTTAAAGGAAATCACGCCGGGAGCAACCGAGTTCACGGTGATCTGGGGAGCAAACGCTTTCGCCAGCGCTTTGGTTAACATGATGACCCCGGCTTTTGAGGCGCAGTAGTGCGCATGTTCCGCCCAAGGCCGGATGCCTCCCAGAGAACTGATATTCACAATGCGGCCCCCCCCGAGTTGTTTCATTTGGCGGGCTGCTTCCTGGCAACAGAAGAAAGCGGCCTTCAGGTTGACCTCGTGGATGAAATCCCAATCAGCTTCGGTTATGTCCAGCGGGTCGAAACGGGTGAAGCGGGCGGCGTTGTTCACCAGACTATCGAGTGGTCCAAATTGTTGCCGAACATCCTGGAACATTTTGCGAATTTCGGAAACGTGCGCAAGGTCGGCTTGGAAGATGGGTGCGCCTCCGCATTCTCGGGAAACTTCTTCGGCCTCTGTTTTTGAACGATTGTAATGAATGGCGACACGGAACCCATGGCGAGAAAGTTCGATGGCTATTACCCGGCCAATGCGTTTTGCGGCACCGGTGACCAGAACACGCTTGCCCTTAGACAAACTCACGGATAGCCCGCCTGGTTTGGGCAATGTCAGCGGGCGTGTGGGCGGCCGACACGAACAACGCCTCGAATTGCGACGGTGGGAAGTAGATACCGCGCTCAAGAAGATGATGGAACAAGCGACCGAATTCCGCCGTGTTCGACTTCTTAGCCTCTTCGAAATTTCGCACCTGCCCCTCGTGAAAAAAGAATGTGGCCATTGAACCGACGCGATTGACATGCATGCCGACTGGTGGATTCGCAGTCAAATCGGCGGTGAGCTGTTCCAGAATGTCGTAGGTTTCGGGATGCTCTTCAATCTGGCGCAACATGGCAATACCCGCCGTCACCGCCAGCGGATTGCCGGAGAGCGTACCGGCTTGATACACGGGGCCGGAGGGTGCAACTTTGCTCATTACGTCAGCGCGGCCGCCATAGGCAGCTATGGGAAGACCCCCGCCGATGATTTTGCCTAGCGTCGTCAGATCGGGCTTGATGTTAAACAATTGTTGAGCGCCGCCGCGCGCCAAGCGGAAGCCCGTCATCACCTCGTCGAAAATCAAGAGTGCACCGTGCCGCTCAGTGATTCGGCGCAGCCCTTCGAGGAAACCCGGCTCGGGAGGAACGCAGCCCATATTGCCGACCACCGGCTCGACGATAATGCAGGCGATCCGGTCGCCCTTATCGTTGAAAACGGATTCCACCGGATCGAGATCGTTGAAGGGAAGAGCAATGGTAGTGTCGGAGAACACCTTCGGCACACCCGCGCTGTCCGGAAGGCTCAGGGTAGCGAGACCCGAGCCCGCTTTGACGAGCAACGAATCGACATGCCCGTGATAGCAGCCTTCAAACTTCACGACCAAATCGCGTCCGGTGAAACCGCGCGCCAGGCGAATAGCGCTCATGCACGCTTCAGTCCCGGAATTCACCAGACGAACCATTTCGATGGATGGCATTGCGTCGATGATCAGCTCAGCCAGTTCTACTTCGCGGCCGGTGGGCGCGCCAAAACTGGTGCCTAACTCCAGCACTCCGGCCAGGGCATCGATCACCGCCTTCGGACGATGACCAAATAATAGCGGGCCCCACGATCCTATGTAGTCGATGTAATCGTTGCCGTCGACATCGAAGAAATGCGAACCGTCGCCGCGCGCGATAAAGCGCGGTGTACCGCCCACGCCGTGAAACGCCCGGACAGGCGAGTTTACGCCACCCGGGATGTACTGCTTGGCCCGGGCGAAGAGGGCCTCAGACTGCGCCACGTTCATACTTGGGTTTCGCCGAGAATCAGCTTGCGGAAGAGGAAACTCATTAGAATTTCGTGCAGCGTGGTGTTTACATTGCGCAGCAAACGGTTCTTGAGTTCCAGGTAGGGCTGGGTACCGGCAAATAGATCCTGCATGATCTCGCAGAATTTGGGACTGCGCTTCATGAAATCGATCATTCGGCTGGGGACTGCGCCAAAGCAAATCGCTCCGCAGAAGAGACGTTTCGCCAAGCCCGCGCCATAAGTAAGGTCAAGGCCAAAATCGCGCGAGATTAACTGCCGGTAGGCTTCCGCATTTTTTTCGGGTTCATTGTCATTCAGCAGGACCTGGCTCGCCAGATCGCCAGAACGGATTGCGTAATACAGACCTTCTCCGGTAATGGGATCGACCAAACCGCCCGCGTCGCCCACCGCGATCCAGCCATCGCCGGCTACGCGATTATTGCGCCAACCGCGGAGCTCCAGAGCCGGCAGCATGTGGCCGTAGAACTTTGCGTCGCGGCGGGACATGCCCTTCTCGTCCATATAGCGTTCCAGACGAACGCGCAGGCATTGCGCCGATTCGCTTTTGCCGCAGATACCCACCGACAAATGTCCGGCGCGCGGAAACACCCAAATGTAGCCTTCTAAATTGGGCAGGAATTGAATATCGATATGCGCCTGATCGTTCGGCACCCAGTAGCCCAACGCATACATGGTGTCTTGCGCGGTGTATTGCGTCCCAACGTCGCGCAAAGGGTTGCGGGCGCCGGTTGCGATGACGCAATAATCGGCATCGATATTTCCGGAACGAGTCCGAATCCGCCAATTGTCGCGGCCGCGGTCAAGTTGCAACACGCGCGTTTTTTCAATTTCGGCACCCGCCAGTTCGGCGCGCCGCAGCAACATGCCGTTCAAATCAATCCGCGAATAGATGAGCAACGGGCGGGTGAGCCGCATTTGGAAAGCGCCCGATTTAGGAGCCGCCAGCGTGGTCTCCGTCACAATCTTCTTGGGAGTGTCGTTCTCAAAAAGATAAGGATATTGCGAATAAGCTTTGTAAGTAATGCCGCCGCCGCAGGGCTTTTCCCAAGCCAGTTTTTCGTCGAGAATGATGGTTCGCAAACCGGAACGCGCCAAACGTTCGGCCGCCGTTGCCCCGGCAGGCCCACCTCCAAGGACAGCGACGGTTTTCATCTATTTAGGAGCCTCAGGAGTAAGCGCTGGATGGCCAGGCGGTAGTTGCGCGCCGCTGTCTTTGGGGTGGGCATTCAAGCCATGTCCCTGCGAATCGGCCACATTCACCACTACCCATTTATTGTCGCGGTCTTCCAATGTGTACTTCATGGTCATTCCACTGTTCACGGTTGGATCGCCCTTTGGATGAAAGGCGACAGTCGCATAGGCCATATTCTTCTCAAACGACACATCAGTGGTGTTGACATCGACACTCTTCAGGTCGAGACCGGAGTGCGCGGCCAGCCTGCCTATAATTGCTTCCTGGACTTTCTCCTTAGTTTTCAGCTCGTTATGGCAGGCCGTCAAAATCAAAATCAACAATAGGCTCAGCCGCGATGCCCAGGACACCTTCCGATTATAACTAGCCCTCGTACAAGAGCGTGCATCTATAATCTTGTCACCGATCAATTTATGGCTACCACCACCGCAAAGCCCTGGTTCAGTTCGTTGCTTGAGAGCGATCATCGCTATAAATATCTGGATTCCTTCATCACCCTCTTCGTGCTGGTTTTGGTGGTTTCGAACATCATTGCGCCCAAGTTTTTTGCCATTGGGACCCTTAGAATCAGTGCGGCGCAGATCCTGTTTCCAATCACTTATATCTTCGGCGATATCTTCACAGAAGTATATGGATATTCCGCTTCGCGGCGGGCCATCTGGTACGGATTTTTCGGGCTCTTTATCTTCACCCTGTTGAGCTACGCCGCGGTGGTGATTCCACCTGCGCCCGAGTACACAGACCAGCAAGCCTTCTACACCATCTTCCATCAAGTGGGCCGGTTCGTTCTAGCCAGTCTGCTCGCCTACTGGTGCGGTGAATTCGCCAATTCATTCACCATGGCGCGTATGAAAGTGTTCACTCGCGGTAAACATTTGTGGACTCGCACGGTAGGTTCCACCGTTGTCGGACAGGCGGTGGACACTACGGTTGTGATGTTTATAGCCTTCTACGGATCAAGACCGCTGGGAGTGATTTTGAACCTGATCGTCTCCGGTTATGTCATTAAGGTGGTTTACGAAATATTGATGACACCGGTTACTTACGCCGTTGTCAACTTCCTGAAGCGTACGGAAGGGGCGGACTACTTCGACTACGGAACGAATTTCAACCCATTTGCGACGAAGCGATAGGCTCCACGGAAACTTAGCTTGTAATTGCAGGAATTTCACCTGCATACTCGTTTCATGGTGAAGCCTTTGCTGATTGCTTAAAGTTCGTTCTTGCGGAACTGAACTCACGCTACCAAGGGCTTTTCCGGTTTCGCTAATTTGGACACGAATGATTGGTGCTATCAATGTGGCCCAACGGCGAGTCCCAACCACTGGTCTCCACTCTGAATGCCTCCGGGTAAAGCCATAACTTCAAACATGGCCATTGTGCCACGAAAACTGGCTCCATCGATGCGTTCGCATCCAGTCCAAGCGCATCTCATCCTTGATGTTTTCGAGGACGTTTCGAGCTATTTTGCATCGCGGGTAACCGGCTCTGATTTTCTGAGGGCTCTGAACAAGCCCGGATTCTCGGTCAGACGAATCAAGAGGGACGAAGAACTGTGGCGCCCGTTCACTCCGGTGAGACGATCGGTGCGGGCTCCTTCACAAAATCCTTCGTGACTGTCAAATCGAAGTCGACAATCTGCAAGAATTGCTGGACTCGTGATCGGCGTTTCGGCCAGCCCAATCGATAGTCCGACCTCCGTGCGCGCTACGAATCAAGGGCTCTCATCCAGCATCCGGACGTCCGAAAAATACGCATATGAAGCATCTATCTGCGAAACGGCGCGCGGCCAAAGCCATAATCCGGGATGCGCTGAATGAAAGCGCCAAACGGCCTGTTGTGCGGCATCCCGGCACTCCCAGCTCGCCGCACTTTGCTCGGAACGTGGCCGCTAGTCTCTGTCGTCCTCACGTCTGGCCTCGTCCGCATCCTCTGCAAGATCGCGCAATAGTTGGAAGAACGCGTCCGATTGGCCGATGAAAAGCCCCATGGCAGTTAAAAACTTGACCACTCCCATGGCAATCCCCTTTGTCTCGGTAGGGCGAATGATCGAGCATCTGGGGAGCTTTCGGCTGATGAATGGGCATGGCTCAGGCATGATCAGATTAGTTTGGAATTTCTCACCGCCGAAAGGAGCGGCATTGAGGTTGGGAAATACCAAACCATTCGTGGGGTCGGTCAGAGGAGGAGCATTGCCGGCCTTGTCATGCCAGGTTTGAAAGTGCATTGTCTCAGTCGGACCAATGCTGATCAGGATTCGCAAAACTTCCGCACGGGTAGCTCTCTGCGCCATCGCAGGGTAGAGGCTGTTGCCGCCTTGTTCAATGGTCGGCATATGGAATCCTGCCGTGTTGGCGATTGCTTGAAGGTGGTCGGGAGGGCCGAGGTCGGCATCGCTTCTGGGGATTGCCGGAAACTGGCCCATAGATAACCCGGGGACTGCTTGGGGAAATACGAACGTTGGATCGAGATCGGAGTTGTTCCTGCTGCTGCGATACCGAGTCCACCAACTCGTGTCCAGGGTGAGCTGCATGAGGTTTGTGAGCCGTGGCTTTCCGCTCGATCCCGTCGCCATACTGCCCTGCAAGGTGCGAAACGGCTCCAGATTGACCGTATCGGCGCCTTTGGAAGCCAGGTAGGCGTTCAGAAACTTGAAGTGACTAATCTCATCGTCGGTATTGTCGTGGATGTACTGGTCGAAGTCACCATCCAGTACTTTGAGGGCTGCGGTGTAGGGTGCATTCCCGCTTCCCCCTGAGACCTCTTGATCTTGGATACCCCCGAGTTCGTTGTACTGTACCCAGAAATCGGTTTCCAGAATTTCGGCTGCAGCCGCGAACCGAAGCATGGCCGCGTCCCCCTTGGGCAAGCGGCCGCCGCCTTCCTCTCGGTCGTGACCGAAGGCGGATAGCCCGCTGCCCAAAATGCCGGCGCCGGCAGTTGCTGCTCCAGTCGCGAGACCGCCTCGCAGAAATGAACGGCGATTTTTGTTCTTGTCTTCACCCATACGTTACATCCCCTTAGGAGGCGTTTTCTTCTGCTGCTTTGTTTGCGCCCCGATGCTAGAGTAAGCACTATCGCGGCACAAGTTGTTGGGGCTGGGTAAACGATTTGTAAATTGTTCCTGATGCCGGGAATATTCCAGTAACTGCGGGGGTAAGTTACTGCCGTGATTGCGCAACGAAAATGCACCGATCTCTGCGCTCTATTCCTCCCGCAACGCCATCACCGGTTCTGTCCGCGAGGCGCGCCGCGCGGGCACAAAACTTGCGAGTAAGGCGACGCAAGCCAGCAGCAATATCGCCATTACTATCGTCGAAGGATCTGTGGGACGCAGACCGTAGAGCAGCGTTCCCGCCGCTTTGCCCGCGCTCAGCGACAATGCCGTTCCCGCCACTAATCCGGCCAACAGCAGCCCCCCAGCTTCTTTAAGAATCATCCTCATCACGCCTCCGCTGGTCGCCCCGAGCGCCATGCGAATCCCGATCTCGCTCCGCCTCCTTGCCACCATATACGAGATCACTCCGTACAATCCGACCGTCGCCAAGGCAGCGGCGAGGAAACCAAAGAATCCAGACAGGGTCGCCATTAATCGATCTCGCAGCAATGAATCCTGAATTTGCGATTCAAAACCTTGGAATGAGATTGAGAGCTCAGGATTTGCCATTCCGGCAGCGCGCGCCAAAGCTACCGTGAGCGCTCCGGCAGGAGCCCCCGAACGTATCATTACCGAAATGCCCTCACCGGGCTCCTTGACTTGGCTTTCATCGACAAAAACCAGCGCCTTATCGTTCTCTCGAAGATCCTGGTATTTGGAGTTCTTCACCAAGCCCACGATCTGGTAATGGTGCTCCGGTTCCCCCTGGCCTACCACAATCCAGACCTCACGCCCGATGGGGTTCGCTCCGCCGAGAAATTTGCGGCTGAATTCCTGATTGACTATGACCACCTCCGGCGAGGTCAACGTGTCGTGTTCATCGAAGTCCCTGCCCGCTACCAGGGGCGTTCCCATGGTCCGGAAATATCCCGGGCTCACGAAGTTGAACCAGGGAATCATGTCTTTGTGGCTGCCGAGACCAGGGATTTCAATCAGGTCGTTAGCGCCGCTCCCACTCATCGGAACTATGCGCGTGGTCGCGGCCAGTTCCACGCCCGGGGCAGCTCGCACCTTGTCGAGTAGATCCCGGTACAGCATCCCCCGGCGCTCGGGAGTGTATCGCAAACGCGATGCGTCAACTCCCATGATGAGTAATCCGTGTTGTTGGAGTCCGGCGTTTAATGTCATCAGATTTCGTAAGCTTCGTACAAACAGCAGCGCGCCGGCCAAAAGGACAAGGGACAGAGCCACTTGCCCGACCACCAAAGCGCGCCGCATGCCAAAACGCTCCCGACCCGCTGTTAATCCGCGCCCAGCCGCTTTCATCGCGCTGGCCGGAGCAGTTCGGGTTGCGCGAATCGCGGGCGCCAAGCCGAAAAGAAGGCACGTCAGAATCGCTATGCCCGCTGCGAAGCCAAGCAGCCGCCAATCGGGCGATAACGCCAGAAAAATGGGATTGCGCTCCGTTGTAAGAAACATCACCATATAGCGGCAAAGCAATTCGGCAAGCACTACGCCTAATACTGATCCGGCTATGGTGAGCAAGAAGCTTTCGCAGAGCAATTGACGAATCAGCCTGCCGCGGCCTGCGCCGATAGCGAGACGCACCGCCATCTCCCGTTCGCGAACGCTTGCCCGCGCTAGTGTGAGATTGGCAAGATTCGCGCACGCAATCAACAGCACCATCCCCGCAATGCCCAGCAACAATAGCAATGAGTCTGCGTAATCTTTTCGCAACGATGAAGTTCCTGAACCCGCTGGAGCAGCCGTTAATTGATACTTCTGATAATATTTGGCGTCCACAGGCCGATAATGCTCAGGCACTGTGTTTTCGAAAACGGCCGGCGAGATCGTCTTCAATTGAGCGATGGCACGCGGCAGGGTCCAACCGGGCTTCAATCGGCCTATCACGGCCAGCCACCAGTGATCCCGGCGAGTGATATGGGTTGCCTCTGTTCCAGCCATTAGCGGTTCGGCGCAGACGGGAAGAATCACGTCAAAGCTTCGACCCACCTCCACTCCGAAGAAATTTGCCGGAGTCACGCCCATAACTTCAAACTGGCGGCCATTCAGCAGCACCGCCTTCCCCAAAACTCCGGCGTCTCCTCCGAAGTGCCGCTGCCAGAAGGAGTAACCGATCACTGCGGCGGGTGCCGGACAGCCGGGTAAATCGTCGCCGCTTTCGACCAGCTTCCCGAGGAGCGGCCGCACACCGAGAGTTTTGAAGTAATCTCCCGTCACCCATAGCCCCTCCGCAAAGTGCGCCTCGCCGCTTGTCGTTAGATTGAACTGCTCATCTCCCCACGCGAAGAGGCTGGAAAACGCTTGTTGGTGCGCGCGAATCTGTTCCCACTGGGCAAAGGTGAAGTTGGGCCGACGGTCGGAAAAGTTACCCGAGCAGCAATGATCGTTGTCGGCGATTTTCAATTCCGCAAGCTGTTCCGGATGCGCCACTGGCAGCATGCGGAGGCGGACTGAATCCAACAGCTGGAAAATAGCCGTGTTCGCGCCGATTCCGAGCGCCAATGAAATGGTGGCTACCGTAAAAAAACCGGGATTCATGCGCAGCAACCGCGCCGCGTAGCGCAAATCCTGCCAGACGCTTTCAACGAAGCCGAGTGTATTCATTTTCCAAACGGTCTCCCTTATCACCGTTCGGTTCCCAAACCGTCGTTGTGCCGACCACATCGCATCCTTGGGCAAAACACCTCTAGCAGCCAGCAGATCGGTTTCATGCGCGAGATAAGATTCAATTTCTTCCGCCAGTTCCTTATCGCGGCGTTTTCGCTGCCAGAATCTTGACCAGGCCATTGTTCGCTACTCCGCGGCCCGGTCCAAAACCTGCGTCACTGCCAGAACCAATTCATCCCAACGGCTCCGCTCGCTCGCCAAGTGCTTCCTACCGGTTGGGGTAACCCGATAATATTTCGCCCTGCGATTGTGCTCCGAAGTTCCCCAGAAAGACGCGATCAAACCCCGGTCTTCCAACCTGTGCAATGCCGGGTAAAGCGATCCATGTTCTACCTGAAGAACTTCGTCTGAAGCATGTTCGATAGCGTGCGCGATGGTGTGTCCATGAGCGGGGGCCAGCAAAACACTCCGCAGAATCAGCATGTCCAGTGTTCCTTGCAGCATTTCGCCACTGTCACTCGACTTCTTTCTTCGTCCCATGGTATTTCACTATACCAGAAGAAGTTCTTCTGGAGTGATTTTAATTGGTGTTGCAAACGCAGAGCGGGCTCTGGCGCTTTTGCCAGTATTCTCCCGGATGATTTTACGAAACCATTTTCGTCGTGGCATCGATTTACTGTTGAACCGCTGTCCTAAGTAACTTAGCCGCCATCGTTCTAATTGGGGAGTTAGTCTATGTTTAGAGAACGCCCTTTCTCTTCCGTGGCGAAGCGGCTGTGTTTCATAGCGCTTACCACATTGCCACTGCCGATTCCTTCGCCCAGACTAATCTGGTTTCCGACGTTTCCGGCAAGGCATACATCACCGACGCGAACCTACAGAATCCATGGGGCGTGGCCTTCAGCGCGACGTCGCCTTTTTGGATTTCGAACCAGGGTTCCGGCATTTCTACGCTCTACGATGGGGCGGGCGCCAAGGTGCCTTTAACCGTTAGCGCTATATTCTTCCATTGAACGAAGGTGTCTCCTCATCTCCGCAAATTCCAGGTTGATTTGCGAAGCGGAGAGTGAGCAACAGGCACTTAAGATATAAGATGTTCAATGGTTGGCGTAAGAGATAATCTGTGGCTTGCCGTTACTGCCATCAATGCGCATAAGCTTAGGGCCACACTGACAGTTTTGGGCCTGACCATGGGCGTAGCCACGCTGATGACTGTGATGACGCTGGTGCAAGGGGCGAATCTCTATGTGGAGCAGAAGATCGCCAATCTTGGTACTAACGTGTTCCGGCTGGCGAAAACTCCGTTTGCCGTGGTGGACTTCACAGTGGTCGTGAAGGCGCTGAAGAACAAGAACATCGATATTCAGGACTACCGGGCCGTGGCCGAGTTGTGCAACGCGTGCGAACAAGTAGGCGCATCAGCAAACAGTACGCTTTCGCTGCAGTACGGGAATAAACAAGCCGACGATACAACGATTATCGGGTATACGCCGAATATGGTGGATATCGACACGCGGACGCTGGAATTGGGGCGGTACTTTACCCCGGGCGAAGACCAACATGCGGCGTATGTATGCGTAATTGGCGCTTCGCTGGTGGACCAGTTCTTTCCCAACACAGATCCCATTGGCCGCACGATTCGTACCGGGAGTTTGGAGTTCAGAGTTATCGGGACATTCCAGAGACTTGGTTCAGTGCTGGGCCAGGACCAAGACAACTTTGTGATTATTCCGCTGACAACCTATCTGAAGGTGCGGGGCACTCGCACAAGCCTGACGCTGGAAATTAAAGCCTCGGGCGGGGAGCGGACTTTCAACGCCGCGCAGGATGAGGCAACGGTAATCATGCGATCGCGCAGGCACGACCCTCCGGGCAAGGAGGATAGCTTCTTTATCGGCACGTCGCAAAGTTATATTGCTCTATGGCAGAGCATAAGCGGTTCTTTTTTCGCAGTGTTCGTAATGGTAAGTTCGATTTCGGCGGTAGTGGGCGGGATTGTGATCATGAACGTGATGCTGGTGAGTGTAGCCCAGCGTACACAGGAAATTGGTCTGCGCCGCGCTATGGGAGCGACGAAATCGGATATTCTGCGGCAGTTTCTGGCTGAAAGTCTGGTGCAATGCCTGATTGGAGGGGCCATCGGAATTGTGATCGGCTTCGGGTGCGCCCTTGCGCTGCGCACATTAACATCGTTTCCGGCCTCCGTGAAAACCTGGGTGGCGCTGATGGGTCTGATCATCAGTTCGACAATCGGGCTGTTCTTCGGGATTTATCCGGCTAAGAAGGCGGCGGGTCTGGATCCGGTGACGGCGCTGAGAACGGAGGCGTGATGACAAGGGGCGAGGCGTTCGAAAACCTTTCGGTAGCCCTGGACACGCTGCGAGCCCGAAAGGTACGGTCGGGATTAACCATTCTCGGAATCGTAATTGGAGTGACAACAGTGATCTCCGTGGCCTCGATCATAGACGGATTGAATGGCGAGATCAAGGAACGGGTGCAGCGTTTGGGGTCGAATACGCTGTTCATCACACGTTTTCCGCCGACGGCGAACGCGCAACGATTGCCGGCCAAGATGCGGACAAGGAAATATCTGCAAGATGAGGATGCGGCGTTTGTGGCGGCGGCGAGCCCGGCGGTTTCGTATGCGACGGTATTCGCAAACCGGCTGAACTTCAACGAACAGGCCGATGAGATTCGCTACGGGAACGAACACGTGGAGCGATTCTTCCTGCGGGGAGTGCAGCCGCAATACATCGACGCGTTCCCGCTATTCTCCGTCGCCGAGGGGCGCTTTATCTCGGCCCTCGACGAAGAGCACGCCCGAAGCGTGATTGTGATTGGGCAATCCATTGCAAATTCACTTTTCCCTTCTGTAGATCCACTGGAAAAGGAGGTGCGGCTGAATGGGCGCCTTTATGAAGTAGTAGGGATTTTCGAACCCGATCAAGGGCTATTTTCGAGCTTTGGAGTGGACCAATTCGCCTGCATTCCCATGAGCAATTTCCGCAAGAGCTTTCCGGAGATTCGAGAGCGATTCATTGCCGTAGCCGCCAAAGAGAACTTTTCCCTTGACACAATGAAGGGCCAAGTGGAAGAAGCCCTGCGGCGGAAACGCCATGTTCCTTTTGACATGGAAGACGATTTCGATATCACGTCGCCGGATTTTTTGAGCAAGCTGTGGAATCAATTGACAGGGGCGATGGTTTTGCTTACCGGGATTATCAGCGGAGTGGGATTGCTGGTGGGCGGGATTGGCGTGATGAATATCATGTTGATCTCGGTTACGGAGCGGACCAGCGAGATCGGGGTGCGGAAGGCGGTAGGTGCGCGGAGGTCTGATATCCGGGTCCAATTCCTTATGGAAGCGACTACGCTTTCGTGCATTGGCGGCGTGCTTGGAATAGTGGTTGGCGCGTTAATCGCATTCGCGGTACGAACGGCGCTGCCTGCGATTCCAGCTTTTGTGTCGCCGGTATGGGTGATCCTGGGTTTCACGATCTCCGTGGGAGTGGGATTGTTTTTTGGGTATTATCCGGCGAACCGCGCGGCAAACATGGATCCCATTGTTTGCCTGCGGTATGAATGATTGCTTAAAACTGGAAATGCAAGCCGAATTGCATTTGGCGCATAGGTACTTGGATAGCCGTGATCTGGCCTGCTCCGCTGGTGTCGATTGTGGAGTTTGGATTGGCAAGATTGGCGTGGTTGAAGACGTTGAAGGCGTCAGCGCGGAGGTCGAGCGAGCGGCGTTCGCTCGAAAGCAGGTTTTTCGATAACGAAAGATCGGATTCCCAAAGTTTGGGGCCGCGCAGAGAGTTGCGGCCGGCGGTGCCTTGGCGGTAGGGTTGCTGCGGCTCGGTGAAGGCGGCGGGGTTAAACCACTCGTTTGCGTTTGGATTTGCGACCTGCCAATTGCCAGCCACATCAGCGCGAAGACCCTGGAAATCCGGATCGTTGAGAAGCGGAGCATTCGCCACGCCCGGCGTGAAGGGTGCTCCTGAGGCGACGGTGTGGACGCCGCTCAGCCGCCACCCACCCAGGATGAGATTGGCAACAGCGTTATTGCCAAGTTTCCAGTAGCGATCGCGCCCCACGGGTATGTTCCAGTTGTGTTCAAACGTAAGGGCGTGGGTCCGGTCCCAGGAAGCGGGGCCATAATCGGAGCGCACGGTATAGCTGTTAGAAGGAACGCCGCCGCCTTCCGTATCGGTAAGCGATTTGGACCAGGTGTAGGTGAGAAGGAAATCGAGCCCGAGGGACAACTGCTTTTGCAGCTTGGTCTGTAGTGAATTGTAATTTGAGTTATCGCAGTTGCAGTACTGCGCAATGAACTGTTCGAGGCCGTAGAGATTATAGAAGGGGCGGCGTGGGTCTACATCTCCGGGGCCAGGAACGGCTTGGTTGGCATTTAGCGTCTCGAACAGGTGGCGTCCGACATTGCCTACATAGGCCACTTCAAGAGCGATCCCCGGGGTAAACCGGTGTTGAACAGTGAAGTTCCAGAAATCGACTGCCGGAATGCGGTAGGAGTTCAACGGACTGAGGAAATAATTGATGCCGACGTTATCGGGCAGCGGGTAAGTGCCATTCGAACCCACGGGAGGTTGAGGAGGAGCGGGAGGCCCGTTGAGCAGATTAAACGGAGCGACGTAGATATTCGATTGGCTTACGCTTTGGGCATTGACGATAGGAGGATTGTAATCGGCACCCTGACCGAATACGGCGCCCAGACCTCCTGGATTAAAACTGATGCCATAGCCGGTGCGAATTACAGTTTTTGGGGTGACCTGAAAGGCGATTCCAATGCGAGGAGCGAAACCGAGGTTATAGGGTTTAACTCCGAGGTTGATGGGCACCGAGCCGATTCCGGCGACCAGAACATCGCCAGTGGAAGGATCGAAGCTGCCCGCGCCACCCGGCTTAGCGGCGACTTGGGGCAGATAATCCTCCCAACGGAGGCCGTAATTCAACGTAAGGCGCGGAGTAATACGCCAGGAGTCCTGGGCAAACAAGAAGATTCGCGACTCACGAAGGCCCGGATAGTAACTATAGGCGGTGTAATACCGTCCGAAATTGCTGGGGAGCCCGAGAAGGTAAGAAGCGAGCGCCGAGCCGGTAGATGCGAGACCAGCGGCAGTAGTGTCAACATCGGGATTGCCCGTCGAAGAATCGGTAAACGTGATCTCGCCTGAGCGGTGGAGATCGCTGGGAATCCGCTGTTGCTGAGAGCGCCGTACGTCGACGCCGAATTTGATGGTGTGATCGCCGGCGATTTTTGTCCAATTGTCAACCCATTGAAACTGATTTTCGGTCTCCTTCAAGGGGCAGTTGCATTGATTCACGCCCAGCCCATAGCCGAAGTTAAAACCGCCATTACCATTTATGTAGAACGCGGGCAGACCTGTTGTGGAGGAAGATCCAGTGTTAAGGCCGGGAAGTCCGGCATCGGTGGCTGGTGTGGTTCCGGCATCGTTCGGCTGAACGCGGATGCGATAGCGGTAGAAGCCGAAGCGGCCATCGGTTACTAAGTTGGGACTGAATGTGTGATCGAGTCCAACGGCCAGGCTTTGATTGCGATCGATAGAATCCCCGGAGAAACTGAACGCGCTCGGTCCGCCGCCAGCGTCGCCGAATGCCGCAGGCGCGTAGTTGTTGTAATCGGCGAGAGTGTAGCGGGCGAAGGCGTGAGTTTTGGTGCTCCAGTTGTAATCGACGCGCCCGTCATATTGATCGGTATCGAAACGTTGCACCTGATCGCTTATGTAATTGTTGAAAATGCCGCTGCCGGCGTTCGGGAGGGGAAGGAGCGACAGCAGTTTCTGCATGGGAACCGCTACCGGAATGACGTTCAATTGGCCGTTCTGAGAATAGACCTGACGGGCTGAACCGGTGGCGGGATTGCCGGTATTAGGATCGAAGACCATGCCGGATTGGGCGGGGACTTTGTTGCCCTCCGTGGTGGCGACCATAACGGGATTCGCGCAGGCGCTTGCGGAGACTGAGCCGTCAGCGCAGATGTAATTACCAAGCAACGATGACAAGTTGCCGCTACGCTCCGCGGCAGTGGGAACAGTAGTGAGAACCGAACCACCGGTACGGCGGCGTGTACCTTGATAATCGAAGAAGCCGAACAGTTTGTCTTTGACGATAGGCGCGCCCACAGAGCCGCCGAATTGATTCCAGCGCAGCGCAGGATTGATCTGCGTGAAGGGATTGGTGGCGTTCGTGAAGTCGTTCCGCAAGAACTCGAAGAGCGATCCGTGCCACTGATTGGTACCCGATTTGGTGGTGGCTTGAAGAAGCGCGCCTGATGCAGAGCCGAACTCGGCATCGTAGTTGCTGGTACTGACCTTGAACTCCTGAAGGGAATCGATGTTTGGATTTACGACTGCGATACCGAGGATGGCGCTTTCGTTTTCGGTGCCATCGAGCATAAAGCCATTTGCCGTGAAGAATTGGCCATTGGCGTTGGCCTGAATGCCTTGCTCGGGATTTTCCGCGGCAGAGTGGGCCCAGACATTACGTTGGGTGCCGGGTATCTCAAGGAGCAGATTGGTGACATTGCGGTCGAGCACGGGTAGCTCTTGCACCTGACCACCGCTGAGAGTGGTCGCAATTTCCGCGCGGTCGGTGGTGAGCAGCGGCGTCGCATCGGTTACTTCGACAGTGGTGGTAACATTTGAGGGCTGCAGAGTGGCATCTAGGCGCGTGGTGGCATCCACTTCGACGTCGGCGTTAGCATTGAAAGCGCCCAAACCAGGGCTCTCGACTTTGACCGAGTATCTGCCGGCGAGTAAGTGAGTTTGTGAAAAATTGCCATCTTGACTAGTTTGGGATTGATAAACAGTCCCGCGTTGCAGATCTGTGATGGTTACACGTGCTCCAGCAAGAGCTGCGCCGGAAGCGTCGCGCGCGGTGCCCACGATGTTGCCCGATACGGCTTGGCAAAACGCTGGGACAGCGGCAATGATCGCAAACAGGACTAAGAACGCATACGCGTATATTTTCTTATGCATGTGACACCCCTTTTAGCAATCGATCTGACGAATCTCGATTGAGTAAGTATAGGAGAGGTAAATCGAGACGTCAACGACGCTCAATGCTGACTGGAAGCGGACAGCCAGTTAGGTGGGCTCTGCCCCGGGAACAATGAGAGTGCAGGCAAGCGTTTAAGCAGATCAGAAATGTAGGGGTGAGCAACCTCGAAACGATAGAATCAAAATCGTTGTCTCACCGCAAGACACGCAACGCCGCGTTCCCGTTATGCCTGATGAGCCCCGCGATACTTCTGCCGAGAACCTAGCGCCGGGCGTCAACCCCTGGATTGTGGCAGCAGCGGTGATTTTGCCTGCATTCATGGAAGTGATAGATACATCCATTGCTTCGGTTTGTGTTCCCTACATTGCCGGAAGCTTATCGGCATCGAACGACGAGGCGACATGGGTCCTTACCTTTTATCTGCTCTCAAATGCAGTCGTGCTGCCTGCCAGCGCGTGGTTTTCGCTGCGATTCGGGCGCAAACGGTTTCTGATCGCATCGATCGCGATCTTTACGGTCTCATCCTTTTTCTGCGGTGCGGCTTCCAGTCTGCTTGTCATTTTGATAGCACGCCTGGTGCAAGGCGCCGGTGGCGGCGCTCTGCAGCCAATCTCGCAATCGATTTTAACCGAGAGCTTTCCGCCGGAAAAACGCGGCTTGGCCATGGGCATGTTCGGGCTGGGTGTGGTGGTGGCGCCTGTTTTGGGTCCAACGCTTGGCGGCTGGCTCACCGATAACTACTCCTGGCGTTGGGCTTTTTACATCAACATTCCAGTGGGCATCCTGGCCACTTTTTTGATAATGCGGTACGTGAAAGATCCGCCCTACATCACCAACGCAAAACCGGGGAAACTCGATTCCATCGGCTTTGGGTTGCTGGCTGTCGGACTCGGCTGCATGCAGATCATCCTCGACCGCGGCCAGCAAGACGATTGGTTTGGCGCGACGTGGATACGCTGGGCCTTCATCATCATGGTGGTTACGCTGGGCGCATTTATCTACTCGCAGCTTACCCGCGAGAAGACGCTGGTAGATCTTTCGATTTTCAAGAATCGCAATTTCGCGATGGGCTGCATTCTGATCTTCGCGTTCGGAGCGGCTGTGTATTCGGCCGTTACTCTGCTGCCGCTTTATTATCAATCGATGATGGACTACTCCGCTTGGTGGGCGGGGCTGGTGGTTTCGCCTCGCGGCATTGGATCCATCATCGCCATGCCGCTGGTGGGCTTCATGGTTGCTAAGGTCGATCCGCGGATTCTAGTATCGACCGGCTTCACCGTTTTTGGCGCCTGCAGCCTGATCTGGGGCTTTCTTACGCTCGAAATTGCGCCCTGGTCTTTGTTATGGCCGGTGGTGATTAGCGGCTTTTCCCTTGGTCTGGTTTTTGTGCCGCTATCGGTGACAACGCTGGGCGACCTGCGTCCGCAACAAGTCGGCAATGGGAGCGGACTTTACAATCTGATGCGGAATTTGGGAGGCAGCGTGGGCATCTCCGTGGTCCAGACACTTCTGGCGCGCCGCTCGCAGCTTCATCAAACCCAGTTGTCGGAGCATCTTTCTCCGACGTTGCCGGCGATTCAGCAAAACCTCGATTCGCTGACCCGCTACTTCTCTCAATTTGGAGGCCATGCCATGGCCCAACAGCAAGCTATTATTCGCCTGGGCCAAACGGTGGAGAGGCAAGCCGAGTTATGGTCTTACGTGGACGATTTCCGCTATATGGCAATGGCTTGTTTCTGCTGCGTGCCTATTGTTTGGATTTTGAAGCGCGTCAAAGCGAAAGGTCCGGCCCCGGTTCATTAAAAGAAACAACTTAGAACGTAAAGTTCAACCCGCCGCGAATGGTCCGCGCGGAGGGAACAATAAGAACTTGCTGTCCGTTCACAGCACCAATGGGAACATAGCCCTGAGCCAAAAGGTTGCGCAGGTCGGCGGTAAGTTCCAGATGCCCCGGCATGCCAAATGGCGACGGAAGAGGCTGTTTGACAGCAAAGTTAAGACCTGGGGACACGAAAGCGCTCTGCGACGTGAACACGTGGATTGGGACCACGCCATTCGCATCGGTCCATCCATACCCCGCCGTAAAGCTCGTACCGGAAATCGGAACAATCGCTTTAACATTGGCGTTGGCGACGTTAAACATTCCAGTCTTTAGGAAATTCTGTTGGAGTGCCATGTCACCCAACGGATCGGCGGTAAATCCACCCATCCGGCCGTAAGCGAGCGAAAACTCCACATTCTGGTGAACGCGCTGTTGCACGGAACCCAGGTAGCCCATGCGGTTGTAACTTCCAATGTTGTATGTGGACATCTTTGAAACGCCATCAAACAACAGGTCGGCGGAATCGACTTGCGAAAGATTACCGGCCAAATTCATTCTGCCGTTCGAAACCTGCTCATAGAATGTGCTGACGGCATAGGTTCGCGAGCCGGCTTTTTTGTTCAACCCAAGCTCATAATTTTCTGTTCTCTGCAATTCCAAACGGTTATTGCGATTCGAAATTTGCGGCATGCGAGCCAGCGCGTCCACTGCATTGATCAAGTCGTCGGCCACCGGCGCATCGGCGTCCAAAGGCCGGTACTGGCCATGGGCAGTTAATTCGTCGGGGCGGCCACCATCGCTGTAAGCCACAATCAAGTCCCCAGCGATACCCAAGTGCGCCGTAACGCGCGCGAACGGGCTTACTCGGCTGGTGTGTTGGATATAGTCAACCGATTCGCCTGTCATGCCATATTCGAGATGCAGACCGTCAATGGGATCGGCCGTTTCATAAACGCTAAGCGACATTGTATGAAGGGCGGGCATCTGGTTTGATCCGGCAAACTGTGTTCCGAAGCGGGTGATTTGCGAGACCGTCAATGTCACTTCCGGCAGGGTGTCGAATCCGCCGTTCGGGTTTCTACTGTAGATGGCGCAAAGCGCCAGCGCGTCGGGGTTGGGGCCCGCGCTCTGGCCATATAGACCTGCAACCTGCAATTGGTTCTTGCCCAGAAGATTGGTTGACAGCGCAAAGCCAGTTCCGTAGTCGCTCTGCACGGAATCGGAAATCAGACCGCCATCGCCGCTCGAAAGGGACAATAGGGCGTGGGTTCCCGAGAACACGTGCGGCTTCAGCGGCGCTTCTTCGGCGGAAAGTTCGCCGGGTAGAAATCGCGTAACCGGACGAGTCGCTGGAGAGGCCCGCAATGCCCATTTCCAATCGCCGCTCATCGCGCCCGACGGTACCGAATAGCTCAATTTGACGTTGCTGAAAAGCGTCGCGAGATGGATCTGGAGCACACTGTCCAAGCCGCTTTTTACTATTATCTTGTCGCGGAAAGCAGGCAGGAAACTGGGGACGGACACGCGTACGCCGTAACTATCCAGCGGCAAGCCGGCGAAAGCGAATCGGCCGTCCGGATTTGTCAGTGTCCGGGCCACTACGCGCGAGTACCGGTTCAAGAGTTGAACGCTCGCGCCCATCTGCGGTATGCCGGCCGCGTCAACTACCGATCCCAGTAAATTGCCTGTTACCGGAAGAGACAACTCTGCACCGTCCACGTGGCCGAAAACGGCAAGCAGACCCGCCATCACAACCGTTGTAGCGAACTTTTTGCCCGCAGAACCAGACTGCAAAGTGTGACCTTGTACGCTTAATAGCGTAATCAACCAGACCTTATGATGTTACCGTAAAATTTGCCGAAGGGGTAAGACTCTGATTTTTCAGCGTGTCGTCTACCTTCAGCTTCAACGTGTACCGCCCGGGAGCCAAGTTCTTCAGGGGAAATTTTTTCTCCACTGTAACCAAGAAAGCCGACGCGTTCGGGAAGGCTTTTGGATCCGCCAGATCCTCTTTATAGCTAATCACCGTTTCGTTGTTGGCGTTGTTTACAATGTCGTACTCAACAGTCCCCTGCGGCTTTTTCGTTTTGTCGTCCATTCCGAAGTTGTAAAACTCGGTGTAGATGCCCATTGTCTCGCCCTGTTTGAAAACGTCGTTGATACGCGGACGCACTTTCGAACTGCGAATTACAAACTGGCCCGCGCCAATGCTGTTGGTAGGTACTCGCTCCAGTTGATCGGCCAGTATAAGGCTGCTGGCGCCGAGTTGGTCTTCGTTATAGCTGGGCACTACCAAAGAAGCCTGATAGGTGTTCATGGTGTTGCCCACCAAGTCTTTCGCGACAATATTCAGACGATAGGTGCCCGGAGGGAGCGGTATGCGCTTGGAGTAAATCTGCGAGCCGTCTTGAGCGGCCTGCAGCATTTCCGAGGGGATCTCAGAGACAACCGTATCTTCAAACCATTGCACCGACCGCCGGGTAAGCGTGGTGATGCGGCCATAAATATTGATGCTTGCCTTTGAGATTTTGTCCTTCGCCGAATAGTTCAGATCGGAGTTCTTGAACTGCACCATCACATTCGCGTAGACAGTCGCGTCCGTCACGCGTATAAAGTCGGTCCGCACCTGCATGGGCAGCGTGTTGTAGCGAATGTTCGAAGTAACCACCGCATCCAGATCCTTGAACTTGATGGCCGGCGCCTTCATCAGGTTGGCATATTGTTCCAAGCGGGTAAACTCGTTCATGCTTTCGGGCAGAGGTTGCGTGCCGGTGCCTAAGTGAGTACCGTCAGTGCGGTTGAAGCGACTGGTTTTTGTGCTCATGCCCATTTGTTCCGAGAGCGTTAAGCCCGCGCCTGGAACATAAAGCAGAGCGTCTTTTTCTTCCGGATCGAGCGCAATGTGATACTCGCCGCTCATGGTCGTGTCGACGAATTCAATGATCACGTTCGTGCCGACGTTTTCGATATACCGGTAGCGCCAATCTTCAAAGGGATAAGTGGACGTTTCGCCGCCGCCTTCTTCATAAGGCCGTTCGTAGCTGCCGCCGGAGGGATGCGAATCGATTTCGTCAGGCGGCCCATAAGCGATGTAGATCCGGCCGCGATCCGTTTTCCAACCCGGAATTCCCGAAGCATAGTGATCGTTTGCGTAGGCGATACGCCGGTAGTGCTCTTCTTTGTATTCGTTCTCTTCGGTATCGGGCGTCGGGTCGCGCCGTAACCAGAACGCCTCAACAAATTGCTGGCGCTCTTCGTCCGTTTTCAGCCGTTTAAAAGCCTGCTTTTCTTCGTCGGTGATGATATAGACGACATCTTCATTCATCCACTTCTTCCATGGACCGGCTAATTCTTTTTCTAGCGCCTTTTGTTTTTTCTCGATCTGCTTCTTGGTAAGCGGCTTAGCGATCGTGGTTTGATCGGAACTGCTGCTGGCCGGAGCGGTGCTTTTGTCTTGCGCCAGGAGCGAACCGCAGGTTACCGATGCTGCTGCAACGCCAATCAGGACCGGGTAGCGCAAGGAGGAAGATAACTTCATGACGGAAACCACCTTTGTAGGCTTTGCAGTCTACACTCACAAGTCTAAGATTCTTACAATATAACGTCAACGCCCTGACGTATTTCGGCGCAGCCGGGTTTCCTGCGTTGCATTAGAAGCGGAATTGAAGCTGAAGGGGAAACGGCTGATCGTAAGCTAGGATATACACTTCGTCCTGGTGACTATCATTCTACCGTAAAAAGCCGCTACAGGAATCGGTAGGACGGCTCCCAAAATGAAGAGAATGAATGCTCTTATTCTCCTGCCGGTACTAATTATGAGCTAGTTACGAAGGTACTAGGTGTACGTTATAGAATGGCTGTCGACGTGCAAGTCAGCAGAATCTCGGGTGAAGCTGACTGCAAGACGAATGCAGGTGACATTCGTCCAGGTGACTGGTGAGCGAGTCTAAAAATCAATTCGCGGGTACTCTGCTGCTGCTCCTGACTGTAGCCGCAATTGTCGGTGCGGTTTTGAGTATCCAGCATTTGCGCCTCTACCAGCTTCACGACGACGGCGTCACCTGGGTTGATGAACGAAGCGATCCAAAAGTTCCCGGCGATAGGGGTTCTTCGCAAGTCCGTGTCGTTGCTACCTACTTGCAACCGGGCGGTCCGGGGGAAAAAGCTGGAATTCGACTTCGCGACCAAGTGGTACAAATCGGCGACACCCCCATACGAAATTCCTTAGACGTTCCACGGGCCCTGTGGCAAATCCAATTGCTGGGGCACACCGTCTATACCCTGCGCCGCGACGGCATCGAATTTAAGAAAGACAACGTTTTCGTCCAAGAGGCGCCGCGCGAGAGTTCTCTTTACTATCAATACCTGGTCGGGTTCTTTTACTTGTTCATCGGTTTTTTTGTCTATTACCGCCGCACCAGCGCCGCTAAATCGCGCCAGTTCTTTTTACTCTGCTTAGCTTCGTTCATTGCTTCGTGCTTCCATTTCTCTGGAAAGTTGAACACATTCGACGAGGTGATGTATTGGGGCAATGTGATGGCGCATCTCATTGCGCCGGCCATTTTCCTGCACTTTTGCCTTACGTTTCAACAGCGGCCGCGCTTCCTGTCGAAACGTGGTTCTATATTCCTGCTCTATGTACCGTCTTTCCTTCTGATTGCGCTGGTTGGCGCGGCGGCTGCCGGCGCGCTGAAATTCGGGAACTCGCTGCTGGAAGTGCGTTGGTTCTTAGACCGGCTGACGCTTGGTTTTGAGATGCTGCTGTATTTCGTGGGCGCAATCGCCTTGAGCCTCGATTTTGCCAGGGCGGAAGATCCGGTGATTCGCCGTCAGTTGAAGTATCTCCGTAATGGGGCTTTTCTTGGCTTGGCTCCGTTTACCGTCCTCTACGTCCTGCCATATCTGTTTGGCGTTGTTCCCACCCATCTGATGAACCTCAGCGTGCTTTCAATGGGCCTGATTCCGCTCACCTGGGCCTACGCGATTACCCGCTACCGGTTAATGGATGTCGACATCATCTTCCAGCAAGGTTACGTCTACACGCTGGCAACGCTGGCCGTGATCGGCACGTTCTACGGCCTCATCTTCCTGATCCTCAATACGGCCGCCATTAGCCCGCCGGCTTTTGTGGTCCTGATCGCATTCGCGACGTTCATCTTCCAGCCCATCCGCCGCTGGATCCAAGATCAGTTAGACCGTTGGGTCTTCTATCGGGACCGGTACGACTCACGCTTGACACTCATAGAGTTTGCGCGCGAGTTGAGTTCCGAAACGGATCAGAATGCCATGTTGGGCAAAGTTTCCGACCGGCTGCTGAAGACCCTTTCTATTCAGCAGGTGGGCTTCTTTCTGCTGGACGAGAATTCCCGCCAGTTCCGTTTACACTCCATGAGCCAGCGCTCAGGCAGGCCGCCCAAGAATATTTCGTCCCGGCTCGATTTGCGTTTCCTGGCCGATACTCCGGAAAAGCCGTATCTCTTTTATGAGCGGCCAAAGTATTTGCACGATATTGTTTCCGAATCGTGGCCCGAATCAGTCCGCGAGACGATTGCGGATCTTGATTTCACCTACTACGTAGCCTGTAAATCCCGCGGCCGTACCATCGCGTTCTTTGGCGTGACCCGCACCACAGAAGGCGATTTTCTTTCGAGCGACGATATTGATCTGCTCATTACCCTCTCGAATTACGTCGCCATCGCCATTGAGAATTCGCGCCTTTACAGTTCGTTGCAGCGCAAGGCCGATGAATATGAGCGTCTTAAAGAATTCAGCGAGAATATTGTTGAATCCATCAATGTCGGCATTCTGGCGGCCGGGCTCGATGGCCGGGTGGAAAGTTGGAACAGCCAAATTGAGAAGTTAACAGGCATCTCGCGCGAAGAAGCGGTTGGGCGCAAACTTGCCGAGTTGTTCCCGGCGGAACTCTGTCAGAAGTTTGACGAACTGACCGGCGACGAGCGCGTTCATAACGTATACCGCATGGTTCTCAGCCCAAAATTGGTCGGCTTCGATGAGCAGGTAAATGGTTCCCATAACGGATACGCAGCTAATGGCCACAACGGACTGGAACTCGCGAAGCCTGCTCCTGTGATTCGTGAATCAATTGTGAATCTCGCTATCGCGCCGCTTATTTCGAAAGACCTTAAGCAGATTGGCCGGTTGATCATTTTCGACGACGTTACCGACCGAGACGAACTGGAGCGGCGTCTTGTTCAGGCTGACAAGTTAAGTTCCATTGGGTTGCTTGCGGCGGGCGTCGCCCATGAGGTGAATACGCCGCTGGCCGTGATATCCACCTACGCACAGATGCTGGCCAAACAGGTTTCCGGTGACGACCAGAAAGCCAAGCTGCTGGAGAAGATTGCCAAGCAGACCTTCCGCGCCAGCGAGATTGTCAACTCGCTGCTCAATTTTTCACGCACCTCGCCCACTGATTTTGCCGAAGTCGATCTGAATCGAGCCATCCGCGAAACGGCATCGCTTGTCGAGCATCAGTTTCAAAAGACCGGCATTGGTATGAATATCGAGCTGGCCGAAGACCTGCCTGCTATTCGGGGCAACTCCGGTAAGCTGCAGCAAGTGTTTCTGAACCTATTTATAAATGCCCGCGATGCGATGGGTGCAGGCGGCACATTGAACGTCCGCTCCTGGAATGTGAGCGGTATAGCTCACATCGAGGTGTCCGACACCGGGCAAGGCATTCCTCAAGAACATTTGGCGCGCATCTACGATCCGTTCTTCACTACTAAGGGCCCGAAGAAGGGAACCGGCTTAGGTCTATCCATTACTTATGGCATTGTGCATGAGCACGAAGGAGTTATTGAAGTTGATAGCACCGTCGGCCAAGGCACGCTATTCCGATTGGAATTCCCGGGGGTAGCGGTTCGCTCAAACAGAGCCCTCCATGCGCGCCGCGAAGCGCTTCCCGCCTAATGTGATTTCGTTTTCCCGTGCGGCCGAGCCACTGCGTACATCTCCGTTGCGATCTGATCCATCAAGCCGCGGCGATCGCCGCCAGTCTGATATAAATCCATATGAGTCCGGCCGGGAAGGAACGTGAAATGCGCGCCGGCGTTTAATCCATTCAGCACGGCTTGCAGTTTGTGCGCCGCCCCGTCCAGGTAAAACGTGTCGGCGGTGCCAACGGTAACGTGAATCTTGCCGCGCAGGTCTGGACCAATCTTCTTCCACTGTTGAGTTACAAGGTTCGCGATATCGTAGTGATCTTTCCAATATGCGGCCACGGCCGGATCGACATCTCCCGTTTCACGGTTGAACATTTGCAAGGGCCTGCCATCGGGCCGACGGGGTGAGAACACCCACTCGAATGAAGCAAGCTGACCGCCGTACGGCCCCATGGTCTGCTCCAGTTTGGCAAACTGCTCGATGGTTGCGAGCACCTTGCCTTTGTCCCGCACAAGCGGATATGGAGAACCATCGGGTTTTCGATAGAGATTGGCATGCTGCGCGTATAAATCCGGCCCCGTAAAGTCGTGAAAATCGCTCGAATCGGGCGATGTCGACCAAGCGCCCCCAAACAGCTTCGGATACCTGGTTTGCAACCACAGCGTCGCCCACCCGCCCGATGAGTGGCCTTGCAGAAAGCGTTCATTAGCCTTGGCGTCCATGCGGTAATTCGCCTCTAGATAAGGAATGAGCTCGGTGGTCAGCGCTTGTCCCCACGGGCCGTTGTTGACGGAATCGGCGAACTCATGCGTTCCGGTCGGGCTGCTTTCATCCAGCAGCACCCATATCATCTCAGGCATCTTCTTCTTCGCCATCCGATCGTAAAGATCTTTAGCCACTGGCCAAAGGTAGTCGATTTTGCCGCCGAAGCCGTGCGTGTAGTAGACCGTTGGAAATTTCTGCTTCCCCTGCGCCTTATAGGAGGGCGGCGTTACGACTAAACCGCGCATTAAAATCTCGCGTCCCCAAAATGTTGCTAAGGCGCGGCTCGCAAACTCGAATGGATGGATTGAGCCGCTCAATTGCGTGGCATTTGTTTTTTCCTTGGGTGGAATAACGTGCGATAGCGTCACCGTCTGCTTCAGTCCCGCAGCCGGATCAAAGCCTTTGAGCGAAACTACATCGCTGATCGGATCGCCAGGCAGCCGCCCTGAATAGTTGTAATTGTGTGCAACATCCAATACTGCTTGCAATTGATAATCGCCGGCCTTTGCATCCGAAAGGGGAGCAGGGAACACGACGTCATCGGCGTCAACGTCCACTATTGCGCCCGGAGCCCACGTTGTCACTTCCTTTGCCGCAACATAGACTTCGGTAGGTGCAAACGGGCTGCTGTCAACCTCTTTTGCGCCTGTCCCCATGCCTATAAAGACCAGCAGCCGGCCCGAAAACGGGTCGTGAAATTCAGGGCTCAACTGAATATGGATGAACAAATGCCGCTTTTCCGAAGCGGCCATTTGCGCATGCGCCACAACTGCTGCCAGCACGAGCGCGCAAAGCAACCGGATCGATAATTTCTCGCACAGTTTCATTCGGCGAAGTGTAACACTCCGTCCCAGGTCAGACAGCGGATTCTCCACCTTGCCGATGCTTGTGCAACCAGGAACGCCGCGCCCAGACCCGATGGCCGCTTTGCGCAGTGAATAATAGTTGTAGCGCTGTCCGGCATGGTCATGGAAAGCGCAAGAAGGATTACAGTGGACGAGCCGAGATTGGAAGTGGTGTTGGATACCAACGACTCAGTGGCGATCGGACTGGCGAAAGCTTCGCTGGATGAAGCCGGCATTCCGTTTGTGCTGGGTTAATGCGATCAGCACGCTGGTGAATGACGTAACTCCGATGGTTAAGAAGCAGTTGCAGGTTCTAGTTTCGGATGATCGCGCAGAAGAGGCGAGGGACGTGTTGGCTCCGCTGTTACATCCGGTATCCGGCGGGAACGACTCTCTCCGGTGAGATGCTGGTTTTTGATGGAAAGCGCATGACGCGCCAGGATGAGGGACTTAAAACATTGAGGACCGGAACGGTGGCCACCGCTCCAGTCCAGACCTACTTCAGAAGTATTTCACCATTACTGTTGTTGTTGTTATTTACCTACCTCCTTTTCGGATTTGTTTAGATTTTTGACAAGTTCAAGGTGTTGTTGCAACGTAGGCAGCGTATCGGCGGCAAATTTCTTGACGTTGGGATCCGTGCCATTTTGCGCCTCAGCGTTGAAGTCTCTAACGTCTGATTGGTGGTCCTTTAATTGGTCTTTCACGTACGCCTTATCGAAGCTCTCACCCGACAGTTTCGAGAGCTTGTCGATGCGGGATTGGTGCTTGGAATCGAGCGAGTCGGCAATCTGAATGTTCTCGTGGCTGGCAACCTGTTTCAGCAGGTCGTTCGCTTTAGTGTGATCGTCCACCATCTTTTGGGCGAACTGCTTCACGTCGTCCCTTGAGGCCTTTTGGGCGGCCAGCTTTCCTAGTTCCACTTCGGTCATTCCGCCCAGCGCCGCATCTTTAACAAACTTTTTGTCGTCCACTTTGGAAGTCATCGCGTCCGGCACGTCCCCAGGATTATTCAAGCCCGGCGTGTTGTTCCGGCCCGCACTGGGGGACGGTTGACTTTGGCCGCCGCCGGCCCCGCCAGACGGAACTTGTGCCAGGGCGAAACCCGCGGGTTGTACCAATAAGAAGGCGCTCGCACATACGAGGCTGAAAAACGTCGTTTTTCTCATTTTGCTCTCCTCGCCTGTTTGACAGCTTGAGCTATCAGGTACGTTTCATTGCGGTATATGCGTTTAATTGCTAGGTACTATCCGCCAATCGCGTACATGGGCCTTTGCGGCGCAATGAATGTTGGTCGATTAATCTCGTGCCCGATCCACTTCCGCCAGACTGTTTCGCGGATCGCCGTTTGCAATTCCGCAATCGAGTCGTCGCTATCAAGGAGATGCCTAATGCTGGTTTCTTCGTTGGCAAACAGGCAGTAGCGCAGCTTGCCGTCGGAAGTAAGGCGGAGCCGGTTGCAATTCAGGCAAAACGGCCTACTCACCGAAGCAATAAATCCAACGCGGTAGCCATCTTCAAACTGGTACTCCGCGGCGGGCGCACGGCGGTCGGCCTCGGGTACCGGGGTGAGCGGCCCGAACTCGCTGGCCAGCATGGCAATCATGTCGTCAGCCGTTAATACTTGGTCCAGCGACCAAATCGATTGGGCGTCCAGCGGCATGAATTCGATAAACCGAACTTCAAGATTGTGCTGCCGTCCGAACCGCACCAGCGGCACAATGTCGGGCTCGTTCAGCCCTTTGATAGCGACAGCATTGAGTTTGATCGCGTCGTAGCCGATCTTCATCGAGGCTTCAAGTCCAGCCATGACGCGGCCAAGATCGTCGCGCCGGCAGATTTCGCGGAAGCGCTCGCGATTTAACGTATCCAAATGAATATTGAGCCGGCGCAGCCCCGCATCGTGCAACGGTTTCGCCGCATCGGCCAGCAGGACGCCATTTGTTGTCAGCGCTAAATCGCGAATCTCCGGAAACTGGGAAAGCGCCGCTATCAGATCGGGAAGCTTGGGGCGCATCAAGGGTTCGCCGCCTGTGAGCCTGATTTTGCGAATTCCCAGCTGTAGAGCCACGGCTACGAAACGGACAATCTGCTCGAAGCTCATCAGCGCCGACATGGGCTCAAAATGCGCTCCAGTCTCCGGCATGCAATAGAAACAACGGACGTTGCAGCGGTCGGTGACGCTAATCCGCAGATCTGAATGCGTTCGACCGAAGCTGTCCGTCAACTCGCCGGTCAAGGGCGGAAGCGGCAGTGGCTTGGGGCCTAACTGAATCAGTTGCGTCAACCTGCAATCACTTTACAGCGAGCATGCGCTCCAGAGGAAGCCGTGCGCGTTCCAAGATATCCGTGGACAATTCTATGCGCGGCTGTAATGTTTCCAAGCACTCCAGAAGTTTCTCCAGAGTGTTC
The DNA here is from genome assembly GCA_963718465.1 of Bryobacterales bacterium. Classification (GTDB taxonomy): domain Bacteria; phylum Acidobacteriota; class Terriglobia; order Bryobacterales; family Bryobacteraceae; genus Bog-105. Next base: position 184,424 of record CAVQZK010000013.1, read on the forward strand.
ATTTTCATGTACGGGCACTCGCTGCAATTGCAATTCTCATTCGCTACGAAGTAGAACTTCTTGCCGGGCGATTGCTTTTCGAGCGAATAGCGCACTCCGCTCTCCGTCATGACAATAAATTCATCCGCTGGCTGCTTGGCGCACCAATCGATAATAGCGGAGGTAGAGCCGATAAAATCCGCCATGCGCAACACGCCGCCAGGGCATTCCGGGTGTGCCGCAACCAGCGCATTGGGATGTTCGGCGCGCGCCGCCACCAGACGTCTGCTTGGGAAAGTGGCATGGACAATGCAAGCGCCCTGCCAGATTTGCATATTCTCGCGGCGGGTCTGCTTTTTCACCCAATTCCCGAGATTGATGTCGGGTAGGAACAACACCGGCTTGTCGGCTGGGATTGAGTTCACGACGGCCACCGCGTTACGCGATGTGCAAAGAATATCGCTTTCTGCCTTCACTTCGACCGAGGTGTTGATGTAACTCACCACGACATGATCGGGATTACGCCGGCGAAAGGCTCTTACGCCCTCCACCGGGCAACTATCGACCAAGCTGCAGCCAGCGTTCATATCGGGTAAGACCACGATCCGTTCCGGATTGAGCACTTTCGCCGTCTCAGCCATGAACTTCACGCCGCAAAACGCGATCACTTCGCCGTCGAACTTTTGGGCAATTCTCGCCAATTCCAGGCTATCCCCAATAGAATCAGCTATTTCTTGGATTTCTGCATCCTGGTAATGGTGCGCGAGGATGGTGGCGCGGCGCTGGATCTTGACGCGCTGAAGTTCTTCGGAGATTGTATCGATGGCCAGCATCAGAGATTAAAACACTATTCTATCCTGAAATTAAGCCGCTCTCTTTCAGGATCGCTAAAGTCAAAAAGTATCCCTATGGTTGTAATAAAGTAACAAGAGGGTAGCGAATAGAATCAGAAAGGGCATAGCGCAGATAACCTCCGAGTCTGCGCGCAAACAGGGAGCAAGATGACTTACGAGTCATTGTGCTCCCTTAATTTGTTTGGGACCTTAAAACAAAAGAGGGAGCTGCTGGCCAGCCCCCTCTTTTTCTGCGCGGGAACAAACTAGAAAATCAACTTCAAAGCCAGTTGCAGTTGCCGCGGATTGCTGGTGAACGTTTGGCTATACTGCTGGAATGAGGTGGAACCAGGCTCAAGAGCAGTACGTTCCAGGATGGCGGCGTTGGTGGCGCCCTGTCCGCCCGCAGGAGCTGGGGCGATATCGTCCAAATACCCGCCGGTATATTGGGAGTGATTGAACAAATTGAACGCCCTCACAGAGAGTTCCATCCTCACGCGCTCAGTAATGGAGATTCTCTTCATGGCAGTCAAGTCGATGTTGTTAATAGGATTAAGTTGCATGGTGTTCCGTCCGGCGTTCGCCAAAGCACCCACACCCGCGGTGATATAGCGAGCGTTCGGGTTGTCGGCTAAATAGGCTACGGTGTCGCCAGCGCTGTTCTTGAGCGCGGTGACGCTGGATCCGACATTGGCCTTCCCAGCCTCATTGATGATCGTGCGATCCGGAGCGCTATCCCCATTTAAATTGGAGTCGACCGCGCTTTGTGCCGTTACCCATTCGCCGCTTTGGAATGTATAGGTGGGTACGACCTCCCAATTTCCGATGACGTTCTTAAGCAACCAACTTCGGTTTTTGAAGAACGGAACGTCGTATAGCATTTCCATGACGACGCGATTCCGGTGGTCCAGCAGAGAGTTGGCTTTTTCCGCAGCAAGATCCTGTGAGTCCGAGGGCCGGCGCGGCGATAACACAGTGGAGTTCAACGCATCGGTCGAATCATCGATAGTGTGACTCCAAGTGTAAGAGCCCTGGAACTGCAAGCCGTTAGACAAGCGCTTACTTAATTGATTCGACCACCCGTGATAGGTGGAGTTGCCCACCGGCATGAAAGCCGTGATCAGGTTGGTGAAGCCGGCGTTCGCGTACGAAGGCACCAGATAGCCGCCATTGCCGTATGCCGTTTCTAATCCGCTTAACGTGTTCGGCAAAGCATTCAAAGTCGCCTGGCTGGGCATCGAAATATATGTCGGAAGCGCGTTGGACGTGTTGACGGTTGCCTGATTGTTTATCTTCACTTGCATAGGAAGATATAAACCGCGCGTCCCAACGTACTGGCTTTCGAAAACGTACCCGGAACCGAATTCGTGCTGTATACCAAAGTTCCAGTTGTAGGATTCCGGCCGTTTCTGGTTGGGGATGAAGCCGGCAGTCACGGCTTGGGCAGCGGCGCCTTCGGGGACACTTACCGACGTGCCCGGTTTGATGCCGCCACCGGCAAGAAAGCCGAATCCAGATTGGTTGGTGACGTCAACTGTTGTGCTGAGCTGCGGAGGCAGGCTGAGAGTGCCTAAGTTGTCGTAGAGCACGTCATAAGCTGTACTGAATCCGGCGCGGATTGAGGTTTTACCACTGGTTCCAGGCGAGTATGCGATGCCAAGGCGAGGCATAAAATTGTCTTTCTGAGTCGTCGGTTTGTTAAAGACAAGAACGCCGGGAACGCTGGCACTCGCATTCAGCGGCTGTGCCTGTTCGCCCAGCGGAATGGTGAGGTATTCGTATCGAATGCCCAGATTTAGCGTTAGATTCGGAGTGATCTTCCAGACGTCGTTGCCATATCCGGAAAGGTATTGCTGATTCTGGTAGTAGGTTACGTTGCCCAAGGATCGTTGTGCGATTCCGTCCGGATAGGTGTCGTAGAGGTAATCGGAGAGGTAACTCCATTCATAGTCGCCACGGGCGCGCTGCGTGAAGCTGGAAGGAGAAATGGAACTCCAGCCGTCAAAGCCGAACTTGAAGCTATGCTTCCCTTTTACCCAGGTTACGTTGTCCGTTAACTGATAAAGATTTTGGATCGTGAACTGCGGTGCATTTGAATCGGGACCGTAGCCGGCATTCAATTCGTATACGGCGAGGTTCGGAAACGAGTCCAACCCCGGGAACGACTGCTTGCCAAACACCGGATCACTTGAGTTCGACCGATTGTAGCCTAGCCGCAGCTCGTTGTTAATAGTGGGCGTGAACGTGTGATACTCCGATACCGTTACCAGATACGAATTGTTCGGGGTGATCCCGAAGAACTGAGCCGGGAAACCGCTGGTATCCTCCGAACCGGTGCGGTTCAAAATAAAGCGTCCACGGAGGGAATCCTTATCGGAAATGTTGTAGTCCACCGATCCCACGCCATATTCCTGGTTGAAGAAGCTCGGAAGTGACGATGAAACCAAGCCGACGGGCACGGTTAGCGCACCCGGAGCTCCGGCTGCGGCAAACACTCCCGTCCCCTGACTCTCATTGCTACCCGGGCCTGGAGCCACCAAAACAGCGGAGCCGGCGGGCAAAGTGGAGGGGGGCGCGGCGGTTGTTGCCGTTCCTAGATACTTCTGAAATTCAGAAAGGTTGGTCGCGTTGATACCCGGCAAGCCAGCCAGCAGGCCGTATCCGGCTGCTGTTGGGGCATAATACCCGGTAGAGGCTGTCTGGCCAACGGGATTGTATTCATAATCGCCAAAGAAGAACAGCTTGTTCCGAATGATTGGGCCGCCGAAGTTACCGCCAAAGCGATTGTTGTCGAAGCGCGGATGCGGTGGAGTCCCCAGCGCAGTGCTCAAAGTATCGGCAGCGTTGAAATTCTTGTTTTCCAGATACTCGTAGGCTTCGCCGTGAAACTCATTCGTCCCGCTTTTGACCACTTCGTTGAACTGGCCTCCCGAAGAGTGGCCGAAGTCGGGGGAGAACTGATTCGCCAGCATTGAGAATTCCGCAACAGCATCATTGGGCACGCTGACCACGGGCCCGGTGACGGACAAATCGTTGTTGTCGACTCCTTCAATGGTGAAGTTGTTGTTAGTCGGCCGCTGGCCACCCACCGACGGGCCCATGCCGTAGCCGGCTCCGCCGGAGCTTGTCACGCCAGCCGCCAGTAAAGATAAATTCAGAACACCCGAATTGTTTTGGCCGCCGCTTGCAGTCGGTAGATCAGCTAGTTGCTTGCTTTCAAACGTGGTCTGTATCTGGGCAGTACTGGTATCAATTGCAGCCGTCGAGGACGTAGTCACTTCAACTGCTTGCGAGGCCTGGGCAATTTGCAGCGTTACGTTCGCCGTGCCCGTCTGGTTCAGATTTATTTCCACGTTCTGCACCTCTGCCCGTGCGAACCCCGGAGCCGTCACGTTGACGGTATATACTCCGGCTGGCAAGTTGCTGAACCGATACTCACCGGCCGATGTCGTGTTTATTGTCGTATCAATGCCGGTCGAGTTGTTGTGCGCGATCACCTTCACGCCTGGCACGGTAGCTCCGGCCGGATCGTAAATTACCCCCACTAGATTGCCGCTCGTCTGCTGGCTGAAGATCGGCGCGGCGAGCGCAATCAGAATCAGCAATACGGCGCTAACCCGCAAATTCAAAAAGTTCATAAGTTCCTCTCTTATCGGGCGCCGTCAATATTCGCGAGCACGGGGCTAAACGACGGCGATGGTAGACTGGCTCCATTAGTTTGTTGACCCTAGAATTGAAACGGCGTTGCAATCCAAAAGCCATCGACCTAAATCGTTCATAATGCTAAGAATATAGCAGCCTAAGCCTATGAAATCCGGGAGATATCCCGTAAGGGATTCCTACAATCGAAAGAATGGTGGCGCGTTAGTGCTTATTACAATTCCGGAACAGCGGCTTATGTTGCCCCGAACGACAACTTGAATTTAGGATTTACTCCGGGCGTTTACCCGCCCAGCTCTTCGACTTCGGCGTAAGCATCGAGCGGTCGTTCCATACCGGCGTCCCCTGGTGCGCCGTCGTCGCGAGGCAAAAAGAGCATCAGCCCAGCTACCGCCAGAGTCAGTACAGAAAGCCCAGTCAGCAACATCTGGTACGACTCCGTGGCATCAAAAGCTTTGCCCATAATCACCGGTCCGATTGCGCCGGCGATGGCATAAGGTCCACGTGAAACCATATAGGGTGGAAAACGAACGAAGGCCAAAATACTTTGCGACTAAATTAAGGAGTAACGTCGGCGAACGTTCCCAGGGCGGCTATAAGTAATAGACAGAGCGCCACGCGGGGTGCAAAGAAGCGGTCGAGCAACCAGCCCGTTAAGACGCGCCCGATGAGTGTTGCGCCGCCGAGAATTGAAACGCCAAGCGCGGCCTGGCCGGCAGGAATGCCGCGATCGCTTAAGAGAGCGGCCATATGAGTGATGGAGCCGTTCTGAGCCAGTGAGGCGAAGAACAGCATGATGACGATGATCCAGAAGGCGAGAGAACGGAGCCCTTCACCTACCGGACACCTTCGCGTCTGGAAACGCGAGAATGGTCGAACGACGGTGCATTTCGCACGGTAGCGGAAATCGGCAGACTGACGGCCAATACCATCGCGCCAAGAATCGCGAATGCGCCACGCCATCCGAAATGGGCAATTAAGCTTTGAGCAACGATGGGCAGAATCATGGCTCCCACGGCTCCGCCGGACATGAGGAGCGCAAATGCAACGCCGCGGCGTTCGTTGAACCACGTGGACAACGGGCGCGAGTAAGCGAGATGAGCGGTTCCGTTGCCGACGATTCCCAATACCGCGAACACGGCATAAAGATGCCAGAGACAGCCACTCAAAAATGCCAGCGATCCGAAGGCGCACCCAAAAACCGCAAGACAAGGGAGGACAATGCGACGCACGGGATACCGGTCAAGCAGTGAGCCAAGCAGGGGCGAACAGGCAGCCACGTACAGCGCCGCGACGCCGAACGCCGCCGACACAGCCTGACGCGATCAATTGAACTCCGCTGCCAGCAGTTTGAGAAAAACTCGGAAGGTACAGACCAGCAGAGATGCGAAGCCCACAACCCGGCCTGCGTAAACAGGATTGAGGCGCTGAGACGCGGCCGCGTTGTTCCACACTTGAACGGTGTGCGGCCCGCTATTCGGATCGCCAATCAAAATTGGGTCGGCTGGCCGGATAGCCGGAAATAGGCGGGCTGTTGGCCTGTAAGGAAACATTAGTGGAATCGTAGACGGTGAACGGAGTCGTCGAATTATGAGAAGCAATCAAGTTCAATTCCACGGCGATGCCTGGGTCTCCGGGGAACAAGACACCAGTCGGGGTTATTGACGAACCCGATCTTATTCGGAAAGCTCTAGAAACACGACCATGCCGCCAAACGGCGTCAGAGCTCGCTCAGTCTCTCTCAGGGCTACTTTCCGCCCACCAAAAATACATCTGCTCTCCGCTTCCATCCGCCCAGTCTGCGCTGAGTTAATTCAACTTCGGCATTCAGGCTTATAGCTTGGCTGGACAATTAGGGCGCTGATCAGTACTGCTACGCCGGAATAGCGATTGGAAGGACGGCGGCAGCCGGAAGAAGCTTCTTCCGGCCCAGAACACCCACGATTTCATTCAAGATCGGAGTGAATATATAGAGTTGGAACTTCCCAAGCTGCGCTTGCCGGAGAAATTCACTTGGCGGGCCTTTGAATAGCAAGCCCGAGATGTAAGTATTGCAATCCGCGACAACCTTCACCGCCGCGCCGATAATCGGCGATTTCGCGCTCAACATCGGAGGGCCTCACACTCCGCGCTGCCATTTTGCGGCGCATCTCCTCACTGAATACGCGCGTCTCTACAAGGTCTTCACGCTCCAGGCGTTCAGCGACGATCTAGTCGAGCCATTTTTCCGGCGTCGTCTTCGCAGCGTGCGCACGCTCCACCACCTGGTTGTAGAGTTCGTCTTTTAGGGTGATGCTGGTTGCAATATCGCTTCTCTATTATCGCCCGGCTATCAAGACTCAGGGAGCTTTGACCTTCGCTGGCCATATCGCCCAGCGGCTGTGCTCCTGGTCAACAATTCGGAAGTCGATCCCAGATAGCCAGCTGCGAATTCTTTCCTTTCAAGGGTAAACGTGGAGTTTTCCAGATTTGAAATTGGCCAATGCGCCAATCAACCTACTATGAATTCGAGATGACTGGCATGAGTATCTTCCCCCTCGCCATGGGAAGGGGAGGCCGGATTTCCGCGACAGCGATATTGCCGTGGTGAACAGCCCATGACCCTCCTGAAGGCTGTGCTGAAGGCGCTTTCGGATTCGTAGCCAAGCGAAGGAGCAATGACGGAAATTGGATCACTGGAATTCGTCAGCTTGTCCCCGGCCAGCAGCATTCGCCAGCGCGTCAGGTATTCCATGGGTGACGCTCCAACCGTCTCTTTGAATTTCAGGGCGAAGGTTGATCGCGACATGCCGCCCCGTTCGGCCAGCTTCTGTATCGTCCAGCCATGCGCCGGATCGTCGTGCATGGAGTTGATGGCCGCGCTCATCTGTTTATCCGCCAGGGCGAAGAGCCACCCAACGCCCCCGCTCAACCCTTCCGCCAGATGCAGCCGCAGGGCCTGAACCAGCATCATGTACGCGAGGTGTTGTGCGACCAGAAAGCCGCCCGGCTGTGGCTCGCGCAACTCCTGCATCATCCGCTCCAGAGACCAGCGCATTGCCGCCTTGTCCGATTCTTTGCGGATATGCACAATGGGCGGCAGCACCCCCAACAGGATGCCGGCATGATTCCCGCTGAGGGCGAAGTGCCCGCCGACCATAAAGCAATCCCCGCCGCCATTGTACGAGGTAAGGCCACCATTCCGCGCGGCCGTGAAAATCGTGAGGGCATCGACAGGCGGCAAGGCCAGGTCGATTGTAAGGCGGAAAGGCCGCCCACGCGGTAGCAGGAAGCAATCGCCCGTCTTTAAATGCACCGACTCGGGAACGCCCTCCACCAAGAGCCAGCACTGGCCAGAAACCAGAGCGTAGCATTTGACGCCTTCGTGCAGGGGGAACTGCATGGACAGTTCTCCACCCACGTCAAAGCCGCCGACTATATAACTGCGCAGTTTCAGCAGCGACAGCACATCTGAAAGGGGATCCATGAGGCATTCCGGACGATTGCGAAGATAATACGGACTCTCTAGCTAGATCGTATTCCGCAATCACCATCTTAATAAATAACCCGGCCGCGGTTGCGGTCATGGTCATAAAGCGTAAAGGAGAAATCGTAATGCGTGTTTTCGTCACCGGTGCTACAGGATTCATCGGTTCTGCCATTGTTCAGGAACTAATCAAAGCGGGCCATCAGGTGCTCGGTCTCACTCGCTCAGATGCGGCGCTAAGTCTCTCATCGCCGCTGGCGCCGGAGTGCAGCGAGGCGATCTTGAAGACCTGGAAAGCTTGCACAGTGGAGCAGCCATGGCGGATGGCGTGATTCACACCGCCTTTAACCACGACTTCTCAAAGTTCGCGGCGAACTGCGAGATGGACAGGCGCGCCATTGAAGCTCTTGGCTCCGCGCTCGCGGGCTCCGACCACCCCTTGGTGGTCACCTCCGGGACAGGGCTCATCGCGCCAGGACGCGTCGCGACCGAAGACGATGCGCCCGCTTCCAGTTCCTCGTTTCCCCGACTTTCGGAACAGACAGCAGCTTCGTTGGCGGCGCGTGGCGTACGGGCGTCGGTGGTGCGCTTGCCGCAGGTCCATGACCGGGTCAAGCAAGGCTTCGTCACCTACGCGATCGCTGTAGCTCGCGAGAAGGTGTCTCGGCGTTTGTTGCCGACGGGCTCAACCGCTGGCCCGCGGTGCACGTGCTCGATGCCGCCCCTCTCTACAGGCTCGCGCTTGAGAAGGGTGAAACAGGAGCCCGGTATCACGCGGTCGACGAAGAGGGCGTGCCGCTGCGGGAGATCGCTGACGCAATCGGCCGTGGTCTGAACGTGCCGGTAGTCGCCAAATCCCCCGAGGAGGCAGCCGAGCATTTTGGATTCCTCGGGTTCTTCGTGGGTCTAGACTGTCCAGCTTCAAGCGCGCAAACGCAGGAACGGCTGGGATGGCGCCCAACGAGACAGCCTGGGCTAAGTGAAGATCTCGATCACGCGAGCGCCTTTGAAGCCTGAGCAGACCGCGTACCTGCGGCGCCTTTGCGCCGCAGGTACGGAGGTGCGAAAAGGATTTCCACGTCGGCTTTGCGGGTTCATATCAAGTGCAGGGCGGATTGAGCGATGAACGCTATGGGTACCTACGGGTTGACCAACATGTTATTGCACTGCTCAGGCAATTTGGGCTTGGTTCGGCAAGCATAAGACGATCAAGTCTGTATGAGCTTGCGTAGAATATGCCTTTGAGCGGTGGCAGCCAGCAAGCCTTGAGCCGGCTTTCAGCCGGTAGTCATCAACATGTGATACGCGCCATGCGGAAACTTTGCTGGTCCGTCAGTAAGACCTGTAGGCCGTGTGACGACTCACGTTCTCGCCATGAACGATCGCGCCGCACCCTGCTTTGCCGGCGCGAGCGCGATCAAGGCAACGCCGACGAGCACAAGGAGAGCTACGCCTACGAGCTCGTCGCGTGCAACCATGTTGCGAAATGCCTGCAGCCCCATAACACCGGCATGAGCAAAGCTGGACCATGCGGTAAAGGCGATCAGGCTACGATTCGCCCCTGGGTTGCGAACTGCCAGCAGCAGGAAAATGCCGAGTAGGACATAAATGACTCAAGCTTGCTTGTCTCGCGATTTCCGAGGCAAGTTGACCCTCCGGACATGCCGAAACAGATTGCTGGATGCTGATTTTTGGAAGCAGTTTAGAATCCCCGACAGGGATATCCTACCTGCAAGTCCGGCGCAATCGCATGGTAAGTCCCAATCGCGAGTTCATCGGACTCGATACTTAGGCCAAAGCTTTTCCGTATAACTCAAGCAAGCGGCCCCATGCCTTCTCAGCTTGTGGCTGGTTGTAGACCCGCGAGTCCGGAGGGCACCAGCCATGCGCAGCGTCCGCATACACTTCGATTTCCGCAGGAAGATTCGCTTTGGCGAAAGTATCCTTCAAAACGTTCTTGTCGTCGGGCGACCGCATATCGTCATTTGCCGCGATCGCGATGAGGAACTGCGCCTTGCTCTTTGCTGCCTCAAGATGCGGACTGTTCGGTTTATCCGTCACGAGTCCACCGCCATGGAATGATGCAACTGCCCCGACACGGCCGGGCACGGCGGCCGCTGTACGAAACGCAATCGGGCCGCCCATGCAATAACCTTGCGTGCCCATTTTCCGACTCTTTGCAACAAATGATTGCCCATCCAGCCACGCGATAAACGCTTTCGCATCCGTCATATGCGTTCCCTCGTTCAATGTTTGCGCGAGAGGCATGAGCTGCTGGATTGGCGTTGCGGAGCCAGCATCCGCAGTTGGGGCCTTTCTGGTTCGGTAGAACGGATTGACCACGAGCACCGAATAGCCAGATTGGGCGAGCCGTCTGCCCATTTGTCGAAATGCGGGCCGTAGCCCGAAGATGTCCGGCCACATGAGAACGCCTGGCGCCGTGCCGGTTGAGGGATGCACGAAGCAGCAGTCCGCGCTGCCGTCCGGCGTTGTCACGTTCACATCCGATTCGCTAATCTCCACCGCATTGGCAACTCGCGGCAACATCATCGCGATGCCTGTCCCAAACATGACGCCGAACTGCTTCCTTGTCACCCGACCGAGACTCTCATACTCTTGCCGATCCTGCTCGAAATGATCTTGATCACACATGTTTTTAATCCTCTATCGACGCCTGCTTGCGCGGAAGACCGCACGTATCGAGTTAGTTTATACTCGTCCGATCGTGGGGTGAGAGAAGTTGTTGCCAAGGGCGGAGGGATCTAGTGTTCGTCATCGAATTAGCTTTTAATAATGGCATTTAAAGGGCGCGGGCTTTTTCGGATCTTGCGGAGGATACCTTCCCCTTTGGCAAGCCAGATGTATGCCGTGTCGTTTATAGTCATGCGTCTGCGGGCGGATGCGACCGATTCCCAGTGGCAGTCCCGGCTGCGTGCGCTCCAGCGCCTGACACGGGCTCTTTTCATCGCAGCGGAGCGCCAGCGCTTTATCCGGCGGGTTCAGATATAAAACTAAAAAGAGGTGACTTTCGCGCGTACTGTGACTTGATGTGTCCCGCGTTTAAGAGTGAGAACGCGGACGTCACCGGGTTCGCCGTGCATTGCGCTGTAGATGGCACCCCAGGTTGCATACTTTGTTTCCAGCCCGTCAATTCGAAGTAGTTTGTCGCCTGGTTGAACATTTTCCACGGTCGGTCGCCCATCTTTCGTTGCGATCGCCGCAACGATGTATTCACCTTTCTGGCCCATAGCGTCAGGCCAACCTGGTGCAGATCGTCGACATCGGGTTCGCTCTGCTGCAACCAATACATGATGTGATTTGGGTAATCAATCGTGAGGCGAAAGTGGTGAAGCACATTCCCGCCAAGCCAGCCGATAACGGGAACTGCGTTCTTTGTCGAATACCACTCGAACAGGTCCAGGTTCCCCGCAAATCCATTGCTGGGGCCAGCACCAAGAGCGCCAACTTGTCTTAGCCGCAGCGAGCCAACTGAAATTTCAGGTATGCGCAACAGGATGCCATCTATTTCCGCACCATCGCCACTCATCATCATATTGCTCGTACCGACTGCGCCCAATCCGCGTTCCCATCCGGGATGTGTGGTCAGCCAGTCTTCAGTTGTGCTTTGCCGAAACCAGGTATAGGCGGAGCCGTTGTCAATCGCGACCGCATAAGCCTTGCCATCGACTGAAGCGTCCACGGCAATGAGGCCAGTATCAAGATTTGTTTTAAAATGGACAGGGATACCTTCTGGTTTTAGCGTGCCGGGATTGGCGAAGGTGAGAGTCAGTTTCTTGTAATCAATCATGACCTCATATTTCTGCATGATGCTAGCGGCTAAAACCGCTTCGACTTTAAGGTCCGATCCCATGGAGTGCGGCTTACTACTGTCGCTGGTTACCTCGGAAGCAGGAACGCTTACAGACATGGCTCCAATCTTGAGCATTAGCGGCATTCTCCGGTCGAGTTGAAGTTCTTTAAACAGGGACTCAGTAAGCGCAACGGTCGGGGTGCCCATATCAACAAAGGCGAGAGTTCTGTGAGTCGAGCCATCGGGGCGAATAAGGGACAACTCCGCGTACATCCGATTGCCATCGAAAACAAAGGGCGTCGTGCCTGAAGAAACCGCGGATTGAGCGAACGACGGGACGCATAGAAGCCACAAAGCTTCCAGTGCCTGATGGAACATGGCTGCCGACCTTCGATCTGCTGCCTGGAACGGCTCAGCCACAGAAAAACGGAAAGCATATGAGGTCGATTCCATTTCATTATTTCGTTTCTCGTCGATCGCGATTACCGATGACCATTAGCGTGTCATGTCTTTTAGTAGTAGCTATCAAGCCTGAGATTTGTGCAGGAGACCCCAGTTGGCAAGCATCCCGCTGTCTCGTTGTGCCGCCATCACGAGCGGCCTGGACGGCATTTTGCTTACCCGGTAAGCTGTCTCCCACTGTTTCTTCCGATGTCCATCAAAATATGATCTTTGAACATAATTTAACTAAATATTTCCATCAAACGCCCGCACTATAAATTTGGAGGCACGATGAGAGATAGTACGACCCAGATAGCATTAGCGCACACTCCGACACGACGCCAGATCATGACTGGGTTGGTCGTCACCTGTTGCAGTCAAATCATGAATCCTTCCCTTTGGGGATAGAATCGGGAGGATGCCATGAAGAATGTGCCCAGCACGGCCGCCAACAAGACTAGAACCTCACTTCATCAGGAGATCGACTATAGGGTCAGCTCCCAGCGACTTTACGAGGTGTTCTTCTGAGTTCAAAGGATTTTGCCACATTCTCCGGCGCGCCAGCCGAGATCGACCCCAAAATCTTCATGCACGTTGTCATGAGGCCGCTGGTCGCGGCAGCGCTTTTTTTCACATTTTCGATTGCTGCGAAAGCGCAGACAGCTGCGGGCGTTGCGACAAATCTTCTGAATCTGGACCGCGTGTACCAGCCCGGGCAAGCGCTGCAATACGAGATGACCGGCAGCAATCATGGCTGGAAGTATCAATTCCATGCTGAAAGTGTTGCGCAGAAAGATAGCGATGGTGGCTGGTTTGAGGAGATCGCATGGTCGAATTTGCGATCGAACGCACCGATGAAGATGTCCGCCGAGAGTGAAGCATTTCGTCAAAAACTGTCTTTGTCCGGCGATCAGAAGTATCTTGCGGTGCCCGATTTGAGCAAGGTCCAGCCCTTTCTCATTGGACCTATAACGGACACGCTGACCTTTTACGCCGACCTGTTTTTGGCGAAAAAGCTCAAGCTCGCACAGGTGGGGCAGCACGCCTACTTTGAGAGTGGCACATCGAACTCTTGGGCGGATGGGACGCGGGTCATCGTGGGGGAAGACGCGATCGATTTCGATCTGACACTGGTCAGTGCGAATCCGACTGATCACACGGCTGAGTTGCTGGTGAAGCATGTCCCGCCGAAGCACCAGCGATTGAAGCTGCGAGCAAGCTGGATGGAAACTCCCGTGCGTACGCTGCCGAATAACTGGGTTCAAGTGATGAAGCCGAGCGGCGGATATGTGGCGCAAGTGGGGATGGAGGTTTACGAAGTACACCTGACCGTCGACACGCGGGATGGAAAGATCGTCGAGGCGAAGATTCACAATCCGGTGGTTTATGTGGAACGCACATGCCAGGATGTGGCGCTGACGCAGTGCACGGAGTCGAAGCCGGACGAACTGGTCCGCGATGTCAGCCTGGTTCTGACACATTAGGCGTCAGCTAACGGGACAAAACGCGGGCGGTGAGTTGGGGGGTAGGGTGACGGCGCCGCAGGCGTCAATGTTCTGTCACCGAATTAGCTTTTAATAACGGTATTTAGCGGGGCGGGCTTTTTCGATCTTGCGGAGGATATCTTCCCCTTTGGCACGCCAGATGTATCGTTTCGGCTCATGGTTCCGAACTTCCAGAAACTCATCGATGGCTACGATCAGTTGTTTCACGCTCCAGAACCTTCCCGCACGCAATCCAGCGTGAGGTCCGCGAAAAAAAGCGCTCCACCAGATTCATCCAGGAACTGCCTGTTGGCGTGAAGTGCAGAATAAATCGCGGGTGCCGTTTCATTCACTTCTTCACGTTTTCGTGCTTATGGATCGCGTAATTATCGATTATTGGGGCGAAAAGACCGGGTGTACACTTCATTGGCGGCAAGCGGCTGAGCAACGAACGGGCCGGCCGATCATGGAATGATTACAGGATGACGCGTCGCGATAGTCTCAAGATCGGAACCAGCGCAGCCGTATCGGCCTTGTCAATTCCGCCGCCGGTCATGGCGCAGGCGGCAAGAGCCGATTCCTCCGATGAAATTTGTTTTATGCGGGCGGTGGATCTTTTGGATTCGCTGCGGCAAAAGAAGATTTCGGCACGGGAGGTTATGCAAGCGCACTTGAAGCAAATCAAGCGCGTGAATCCAAAAGTCAACTCGATTATCACGTTAGTTCCGGAGGAGCAGTTGATGGCGCAGGCTGCGGCGGCAGATGAGGCGCTGGCAGCGGGACGCTGGCTGGGCGCGCTGCATGGCCTTCCGGTGGCGGTGAAAGATCTGCACGAAACGAATGGCATACGCACGACTTTCGGCTCGCCTCTGCACAAGGACAACGTACCGGATTTCGATTGCCGGGTTGTGCAACGCGAGAAAAGTACCGGGGCGATCGTGATTGGCAAAACAAATGTTCCGGAATTCGGCTTGGGCTCGCAAACGTTCAATACGGTTTTTGGTCCGACGCGCAATCCTTACGACCTAAGCAAAACGTGCGGCGGAAGCACTGGCGGCGGGGCGGTGGCGGTGGCATGCGGAATGGTCCCGCTGGCCGATGGGAGCGATATGGGCGGCTCGCTGCGGAATCCTCCCAATTTTTGCAATGTTGTGGGTATACGCACGTCACCGGGACGCGTTTCCAATGTGCCTACGCGCTTAGGCTGGTTCACGCTGTCCGTTCCTGGGCCGGTGGCCCGTAACGTCGCCGATTGCGCTTATTTCTTGAGCGTACTGGCCGGTTTCGATCACCATTCGCCGATTTCGATCGATCAGCCGGGTACGCAGTTTGCGCAGCCGCTGGAGGGAAGGAACTTTAAAGGCGTGCGGGTGGCGATGTTTCGGGACCTGGGGTTGCCCTGGGAACCGGAGGTTAAGCGCGCGGTCGAAGCGCAGAGGAGAGTATTCGAGTCGCTGGGGTGCGTTGTCGAGGATGCGGAACCCGATTTTCACGATGCGAATGAATGCTTCTTGGCCTGGCGGCACTGGTCAACGGAACTTTCTTTTGGCGATTTGCTGGCTAGCCATGGAGGCCAGTTCAATGAATACATTCATTGGCACGTTGAAGAAGGGCGCAAGCTGACGGGCCCCTATCTTTCGCGTATCGAAGAAAAGCGGACTGCTTTGTATCAACGCCTGTGCGGCTTCAAGGGAGAGTACGATTTTTTCATTTTGCCAGTCAACCAGGTGCTGCCGTTTGATGTGAATACCCATTACCCAGTGGAGATTGCGGGGGTGAAGATGGAGAACTACATGGCTTGGATGAAGTCCGCGTATTACATCTCGGCGACGGGGAATCCTGCCATCTCGGTCCCCTGCGCATTCTCAACTAGCGGGCTCCCCATCGGAGTTCAGATCGTTGGCCGGCAGCACGACGACTGGGGTGTCCTTCAGTTGGCATTTGCGTTCGAACAGGCCACACACATCGGCAAGCGCCGTCCGGTGGTTGTGTAACCGGCCTCGGCAAAAGCCGGACCGCATCAATCTAACCCCCAAACCCGCTGCCCGGCGACAAAAGCAGCTGCCGGGCCGCCCTTAAATTTATGTCCATGAAAGGGCGAATTGCGGCTTTTTGAGGGCGAGCGTGAGACATCATAGGTCCATTCGCGATCAAGACTGAACACCGTTATGTCCGCCGGAGCGCCAACGCGCAAAGTGCCGCGATCGAGCGAGAGTATCTGAGCCGGGTTCCGGGTGAAGAGCTGAACAAGTTGCGGAACGCTCACATGGCCTGGATGATAAAGCTGCTCCAGCGACAAGCCAATTGCGGTTTCCAGACCGATAATGCCGAACGGACAGCGTTCGAATTCCTGCATCTTTTCATCGCCGGGATGCGGTGCGTGATCGGTGGCGATGGCGTCAATAGCGCCCGTGATCAAACCATTGGTCACTGCTTCGACGTCGCACCGCTCCCGCAATGGCGGTTTCATTTTGTAATTGCCGTCATAAGGCAGCATGTCGGCATCGGCCAGCACGAAATGGTGAGGCGTAGCTTCTGAAGTCACTTTCAGTCCGCGCGTTTTGGCAAATGCCACCATCTCGACGGCATGTTTCGAAGAGATATGCGCCACGTGATAGCGAACGCCGGTTAGCTCTGCAAGCAAGATGTCGCGTGCCACCATCACGTCTTCCGAACTTCGCGGGATGCCGCGCAAACCGAGGCGCGTGGATTCCAAGCCTTCGTGCATATCGCCGCCGGCGCTCAGGTGCAGATCTTCGCAATGCTCAATTAGCGGGATATCAAGCGCCTCGGCAAATTGCATGGCGTGGCGCACCACGCGGGCATTCATCACTGGCTTTCCGTCGTCGGACATGGCCACGATGCCCGCTTCTTTCATGGAAGCGTAAGCAGCCAGTTCTTCGCCGGCACTGTTCTTCGTGATCGCGCCGATGGGATATACATTCACCACCGCAAAGCGGCGCGCGCGGTCCACTATGTAGCTGGTGACGGTGGCGCTGTCATTGACCGGTTTCGTGTTCGGCATGCAGCAGATAGAGGTAAATCCACCGGCCGCCGCGGCGCGCGATCCGGATTCTATAGTTTCGGCATGCTCAAAGCCCGGCTCGCGCAGATGCACGTGCATGTCGATGAAACCGGGGGCGACAACTAGTCCCGACGCATCGAATATCTCTGCCCCGGCGGCGTCAATGTTCCCGGCGATCTCACGAATGACACCGTTTTCAACCGCCACGTCGCACACGCGGTCAATATTCTGACCCGGATCGACCACGCGGCCGTTTTTCAAAACCAGCTTGCTCATCGGGCGAGGACCCTTTCGAGAACCGCCATGCGCACAGCTATGCCGTTTTCAACTTGATTGAGAATCGCCGAGCGCTGCGAATCGGCGACTTCAGACGAAATTTCGCGCCCGCGATTTATTGGCCCGGGATGCATGACAATCACGTCGGGTTTAGCCAGGCCAATGTGTTCGGGCCGCAGCCCATAAAACCGGAAATATTCGCCCGCTGGAAATGCCGGCTCATTCTGACGCTCCAGTTGAACGCGCAGCATCATGATTACGTCCACATTGCGAATCGCCTTTTCCATTTCGGTCGCCAGTTCGATCCCTTTGACAATCTGGCCAATGCGTTTTGGCAGCAGTGTGGCAGGGCCGCAGAGCACAATCTGCGCTCCAAATTTTGAGAGAAGGTGTACGTTCGACCGGGCCACGCGGCTGTGCGCGATGTCGCCGATTATAGCTACGCGGAGGTCTTCGAGCGTCTTGCGGCGGTCCAGAATTGTCAACGCGTCCAGCAGCGCTTGCGTGGGATGCTCATGCGTACCGTCGCCAGCATTCACAATGGGGACAGGAAGATAGCGAGACAAAAAATGAGGCGCGCCGGAAGCCGCATGGCGCATCACGATGGCATCGGGCCGCATGGCACCGAGCGTGTTCAGAGTGTCCACCAGGGACTCGCCCTTTGAGACACTCGAGCCTGAAGTGGTTATGGAAAGCACGTCCGCCCCAAGTCTCTTGGCGGCAATCTCAAAGCTGGTCCGCGTTCGGGTGGATGCCTCAAAGAAAAGATTGACAACCGTGCGCCCCTGCAAAATTGGAAAACGCTTGAACGATTCTCCAGGCGCGGGTTGAAAAGCCTTTGACCGGCTCAGGATTGCGTCAATGTCCTGGCGTGCGAGAGATTCAATGTCAAGTAAGCCCCGGTTCATGCCTCTGCGACTTTTTCGACAAGCAGCACGCGCTCCTGGTTGTCGATCTCTTGAAACTTCACTTCAATAATTTCATTCGCGCTGGTTTGCACCATCCGGCCCACGTAGCGCGCTTCAATGGGCAGCTCGCGATGGCCACGGTCGATAAACACCAGCAACTGCACTCGCGCGGGACGGCCATGGTCGAAAAGCGCATCTAAGGCAGCGCGGATCGTGCGGCCCGTGTAGAGAACGTCGTCCATCAAGACAATGTCTTTGCCGCCCACCGGAAAATCGATCTGATTCGCCTTCACAGTGGGCCGCTCGCCCACGGTTGATAGGTCATCGCGATAGAGGTTAATATCGAGAATCCCAACAGGAATAGTGAAGCCTTCCAGGCTCGCGATCTTAGCGGAAAGCCGTTGGGCCATGGGCACGCCCCGGCGCTTGATTCCGATAAACGCCAGGCTCTTCAAATCGGTAGTCTTTTCGAGTATCTCGTGCGCCAGGCGCACCAGGGTGCGGTCCATTTCCGACGCACTCATCAGCTGTTTTTTTTCGCGGACGATTGACATGAAGGTTCAGTTAAGGTCTGCTGTCACGCCAGATTAGCACGGCCAAAAGATATATACTCTCAGGAGAGTATAACCATATGGCCAACCAGGCTCCGCAGTCGCTAAAGAACCACACCCGCTTCGATCCGGCCTTCCATTTTGTCCTTGCACCCATCACAATTTTGATTCTGCTTTGGACGATCATTCACCTCTATCACCATAGAGACAGCACCTCTGGGCTGCTGTTGGCCATCTCTCTAATGCTCTTCTTGACCGAATTTAAGGCGCGTCAATACGCCACGAAGGTGCAAGACCGCATAATCAGGCTCGAAGAACGGTTGCGCTTATCGCAACTGGCTCCGGAGTCCTTCCGGCCGCAAATTCAGGCTCTAACGGAAGATCAGCTAGTAGCACTGCGCTTTGCGTCCGATAGCGAGTTGCCCTCTCTGGCGGCGCGCGCGGCAGATCAGCATTTAAGTTCTAAGCAGATCAAAGAAGCTATTCAAAACTGGCGGGCCGATTGGTTCCGGGTCTGATGTAACTCACTTCAAATAATGGCGGCGAATCCGAAAAAGATCCCAGAACGCCACGAAGAAATCTTTGGCGTGGATCTTCGACCCGGCCACATCGGTCCAGGTCTCTAACGGATATTCGTAGATGACCTTCTCAAGCTGTTTAGGGTCGCGGTTAAAGAAGGGCAGATATCGCGCCAGTATCTCCACGTCGAAAACCCACTTCGATATAAACGGCTGCGCAAAGATTTGCCGGGTGAATTGTCCCACTCGAAACAACTTGGCGCCGCATTGCGTATCGTATATAGCCATACCCAATAAATTGGAGACGAACGTCGCGAAGATACGGCCCAGGTAATGCCGCGCCAGCAGCCGCTCAACGTGGCGGCCCAGCAATTTGACGCGCGCCCCGAATACCATTTCAAATTCAGGCCGCGTCTCCAATACCTGCCGCAACTGCTGCAACGATTCAATGGGAGTAGCCAGATCGGCGTCCCAAAAACCAATGATTTCCGGCCGAAAGTCATCCAGCGCCCGCAACATGCCCAGCCGAACCGCTTCCGCTTTTCCCGCGTTCCGCTCGCACCGCAGAATGTCCACTTTCTCGGTAAAGCCGGCTCTCACGGTTTCAAGCACCCGGTACGTTTCATCCCGGCTGCCGTCGTCGACGAAAATCAATCGAACATCTTCTGAGTTCGCTAGGAACCGCCGGAAACTGCCCACGTTCAGCCGTTGCGCTTCGTTGTAGCAGGGTATGACGAGACAAACCCTACTCATTGAGCGGGAGGCTCACAGTCTTGCCCGTTTTAGCCGATTGGCGCGCGGCGTCCAAGATCTCGCTCACGACAAGGTTGGTTTTAAGGGAGGAAAGGTCGCCGTCTTCTTCAATTTGCCCCCTCACAACGGCCGTTAAATAGCGTAATGAATCGTCATAAGGCGCCGCTAACGGGGCCGCATCTTCTTCGGATGGTTTGGCCTCGCCACGGCGCACAATCACTTTGTCGCGCAAGACCGTTGTCACCGCGCCGGTGCGGCCATATACTTCCATATCTTTTCTGCTGTAGGGCCAATTCCACGAGGGCTGCAGGATGGCGACGGCCTTCGGATAAGTCAAGATCACATTGGCTTCGTCGTCAACGTTCGGATAAATTTCGGGCTTAATCTGTTGCGTAACCGCAGTCACGGTTTGCGGTGCTTGCCCGTTCATGATCCAGGTCATCAAGTCGGCGCCGTAGCAGCCGAAATCGAAAAGCGCGCCGGCGCCATTCAGTTTAGGATCGGTGAGAATCTTGAAGAACTCAGGCTGCACGCCAATTTCGCGCGGACCCTGGTGGCCATCGTGAACTACTACTTTCCGCACGTCGCCTAGCTCGCCGCTGCGTACCAGATCGTACGCGCGCTTATTACTGGCATACCAAGTGGTCTCATAATTCACCAGCACATGAATTTTGCCCGCTTCGGCGGCCTTTGCCATGGCGAGGGCATCTTTGTAGCTCACCGTGAGCGGCTTTTCCATCATCACTGGAATGCCGTGTTTGGCGCACTCTTCCACGACGCCGAGGTGGCCATAAGTGCTGGTGTAAGCCAGTACCGCTTCAGGTGCGGCATGCGCCAACAGATCGTCAAGGTTTGCAAAATACAGGCTCGCGCTCAGATGGTGGCGCTGCGCATACTTATCGAACAAGCTTCGATCGGGCTCAACAATGCCCACAATCTGAATGTCCGTCCGCTTCAAGGCGTTGTTGAAGAATCCGGCCACATGGCCATGAACTAAGCCCACCACGGCGATGCGCAGAGGTTTGTCCGAAGGCGAGGGTGCGCCGGCGGCACTAAGCGCAACAAGCGCGATCGCCAAAATCAAGTTGGTTTTCATATTGCCTCCATTATGTTCTCCTACACTGAAAGAACATTGATCCTAGCGATTGTTTCTTTCCTGGGCCTTGCGGCGGCTGCCGCCCCCGGGCCCCCCCCGCTCGATCAAGGTTATTGCGACATGTATAACCTGGATTTCAATGGGGCTCACCAACAATTCCAAGGCTGGGAACGAACCCATCCAGACGATCCGTTCGGACCCGTTTCCGACGCTGCGGCTTATCTATTCTTCGAGTTCGACCGCCTGAAAGTGCTGCACTCCGAATTCTTCGTTGAGGATCACACCTTCTTCAACAGCAAACGTTTGCGTCCCGACCCGAAAGTTAAGGCGAGCTTCGAGGGCGCACTCGATAAGAGCAAGCAGTTGGCGGAAGCCATGCTGAAGCGCGACCCCAATTCACAAGGAGCGTTGCTGGCTGAGGTTATGGCGACTGCCCTGCATGCCGATTACCTCGCGCTTATCGACAAACAGTACTGGCAGGCGCTCAACGAAGTGAAAGTGGCCCGGACCAAGGGCGACGCTTTAGTAGCGAAATACCCGGAATGCAAAGACGCATATCTGGCCGTCGGGGTTGAAAATTACTTGCTGAGCCAGAAGGCAGGCGCAGTTCGCATGTTCCTGCGTATGACCGGCGCGCAAACCGACAAGGAGACCGGCATCGCCAAGCTACGGATTGTGGCCGACGGTGGGCATTACTTCAAACCGTACGCGAAAATCCTGCTTGCTATAGCGGCGCTGCGCGACAATAAGCGGGTGGAAGCCAAGCAGCTTATGACGGAGCTTTCCCAGCAGTTCCCGCGCAACGATCTTTTCAAAGATGAAGTGAACAAACTGAGCTGCACGGCGAACTGTTAAGCAGGACAGGAACGTGAGCAAACCGATTTGCGTAGGCAATGAGCATTGCGTAATCCTATCGCCAATCGATTTGGTTGTGCAATACAGTTCTGCAAACACGGAAATCGAGGAAATAGCTGCTGCTTTCGGCGTGCATGTCTAGAAAGCATGACAAAAATCAATGACTGAACCATTACCAGACAGCCACTTCGGACTAATGCAGAATAAGATTGCGCGTCCGAATCGCCACCCCATTCCTGTATTCCTGCTCACGACCGTCCTGATCAGTTCGGTTTTCTATTTCCTCATCGTCAAGTCCGGCCACATGGGCGGAGGCTGGGGGGCGTACGTTGCTGGTTTGATGTGGTCCCCAGGCTTTGCCGCCTTGCTCACGTGCAAATATCTCGGTCGTGATCTGGCGAGTCTCGGGTGGAAGTGGGGCAAGACACGATATGAGGTGATCTGCTATTTCATCCCTCTCGCATACGCTACAGTCATATACGCTTTCGTTTGGCTGACAGGACTGGGCGGGGTGTACAGCAAGGGCTTTGTTGAGAAAGTTACTGAGTCCTTTGGTCTGGGCCCGATGCCGGCATGGGCAAGCATCGCCCTTTACTTCGTCTTCACGGCAACATTTAGCGTTATACGAGATTGCGCGACGGTAATCGGCGAAGAGATCGGCTGGCGTGGATTCCTGGTTCCTGAATTAGCGAAGAAACACGGGTTCCCGGCGACCGCCATGATTACGGGATTTATCTGGGCGATCTGGCACTATCCGATCGTCCTCTTTGCCGACTACAAAAGCGACACGCCGGTCTGGTATTACCTCCCATTGCTGACGATCATGCTCCCTTTCCTGAGTTTTGTGTGGACCTGGATGCGATTGAAGTCTGGAAGCATATGGCCCGGCGTCATACTGCACGCGTCACATAACACGTTTATTCAGGCGTTCTTTGATCCGCTCACCGTGCATAATAGGAAAACGAACTATGTGGCTAACGAGTTCGGCGCGGGAATTCTAGTCATCTCGATATTGATGGCCTTGTACTTTTGGAGGCGAAGTAACGAGGTGGAGACTGACAATCACGAGAGCGGGCTGACGGACTACGTCACAAACTCGAGTGTCTAGCGTTTGACCGCGGTACAACAACTTGCGAAGATTTCGGGACAGCCGCCACCTGGCGCGCGAAAACCTTCCTTCGCGCAATAGGGAGTGCCATTTCGTCCGCTTGAGCCAAGCATCAGTCGATTTCTGGAAGCAATCCTCACCGTCGCCTGCATCTTTCATGATTCTGGCGGGGGGCAGACGTACTTAGAAGTGTGCTTACAACGACCGCAAGGCCTTGGCCGCGCTGGCCGTCCCGGCCCTTTTGCGTGAGTTCCTCAGAACCCGCGCTCCATAGGCATCGCGAATGGCTGCTCCACCAGGAAGTCGGCTTTGCGAATCTCCACCAGCGTGTCGCGCAGCGATTGTTCTTTCGCTGTCTCAGTTGTGATCACAAAGGGCAATCGCGCAATCCTCGCGTGGCAGTTGCAGCACGGCATCGATGCCTATGTCGTGCTTGGCCAGAATGGTCGGCAGCATGGCAATGATTCCGGCTTTATCCTCGACGCGAAAGCACAGGTAATAGGGCAGTTCCTGCGTCGTGATCGGCAGCGGCTTATATTCGCCCAGTAGTGTGCCCCCCTGCTATGCAGATCGGCTTTGGCGCTTCGTCGCGGATACTCGGCCAACCTGCATAGCGCCTGGCGGAGCTTACCTGCTACGCACCACGATTGATAGTGAAGTCTGTAATTTGAAAAATGACTGTGAGGCCGTCAAGCGGAATGCGCCCGCTAAGGCGAGCCTATAATGCCGGTATCCAAACCGGACTCGGCCCGTTCATGGCTATTTACTACACGACCGTGAGGCATTGTAATCCCGGTCAAGTCGGCGTCCTAATCGCACGTCGATCTGTTGCCGGAATTGCCGGACTAACCGTCGCGTTCGGAGCAGTCGGAATACTGATGCTCCCCGGCTACATGATGCAGATTGCGGCGTGGATTGTCAGCGGGTTAGCAGTCACCACATTTCCGGCTGCACCGCGACGTTTGCTCTCGGTATGGTGAAAAGACCAGCTTTCGGGACGACTGGCCCGAAACGAGACCTTTACACACGCAGGCAATTTCGTTGCGGCTGTCGTCTTTGCCGGGTAACGGCCGACCTGCAAAGGGTACCGGGCGGTTTAATTTTCTACAAGGCGCAGTTCAGTCGGTCATGGGTCTTGGGGGCATGGCAGTGGCGGGCGCGTTGCAGTATCAGACGAAGATGCAGGAGACGAAAGCCGAGATCAGGGAGGAGGCCGAGGTCCAATCTGCGTGATAGCTTAGACTGGCATCGGCACTAACTCCAATTGCGGCGCAGGCTGCGGCTCGGAAAACCAGAACGATTCGGGCGTCGACCCATGGCGCTGGTAGTGTTCCAGCTTCGTTCGGCCCTCGTTAACGCTCGGAATATGGCCAATGGAACCCACCACAAGCAGCAATGAGGGAGGTCCATTTTCTGGAACCATTTCCTCCTGTCGCGGAACACGCCCATGTGTTGGGACTTGTAGGTGAATTCCTTTAAAGCTTCGATTGATTCCCACACTGACATGTTTACCATGATTGATGGGTCGTCATTGTAGGGGAGGTCGGTTGCATTCGCCTGCGCGGACTGCAAGCGCCACAAAGCCTGCACTGTGATCCGCCCCAGTTGGTTAATAGGTTCAAGCTGCGCCACAAACCCGGCGATTCTCGGGTCGCCCAATGAAGCAATCAGACGCCCAATGTTAATTTGAGCTAGATTGTGGCCCCGCATTTTGCGATTATAACGGAAGTTCCGGAGTTGCCTTGCGTCTAAAACTGACGGAGTGGTCTAGAACAAGCCATGAATTGGCGCTTGAGTTTGACGTAGGTGACGTGCGCCTTTCCAAAATCTACCGTTATCCGGATCTTGATCTGATCGATCTCGAAAAGCGCTATGGACGAGATCTCATGGAGCGGCTGTACTTTCACATTGCCGCTTTTGAGGCAATGCCCCTGGCCAGTATCAAGCCTGACACTATCTCCTTGGGACTACTTGCGCACTTCCAAACACAGGCATTTCAGAGCGTGTGGAGAACTGTGTTTCTGAATGTCTCGGCGCAGTGGAGGTACGAAAACAATCTCACGGAATATCGCGGTCCCGTCTTTGAGGATCGCCCCACACCCAGTCGAGCCCGCTCCACGCGGCTCGAGAATGGCCCTATTCCAGTCCTGAATTTTACAGGCGGAGGCAAGGACAGCCTAGTCTCGATGAAGCTTTTGGAACGGGGGAAGATTCCGTTCTCGGCGTTTTCGTATTCGCATCCGACGTACGGCCCGGCTCAAGAGCAACACGCGTTGATCGAGCGTCTTTCGGACGTAACCGCTGTTCGCCGTCGTCACTGGCTGGAAGTAGAAGACGAATTTTGGAGCCGAAGGGCCGAAGGCATCGAGCACCGGCATGGGATCCGCTCTCGCATTTGTGCCGAAACCCCGGCGGCAATCATGGGCGCCATTCCGGTTGCGCTGGCGCACGGTTATCAATATATGTCGCTGGGACATGAGCGCAGCGCCGACTCCTTAAACCTCGTTTGGCAGTTGACGGGAGAAGAAATTAATCACCAGTGGGGGAAGTCGCTCGAAGCGGAACTGCTGATCGACAACTATATCCGACGCCATCTCATAAGCGGGCTGACGTATTTCAGCCTGCTCAAGCCCATTCACGATGTGGTGATCTTCGGCCTGCTGAATGACGATCTGCCGGCAGTAGCGAGGACGCACTCGTGCAATGTCCGAAAACCCTGGTGTTGCCGCTGTGCCAAGTGCGCTTACGTTTGGCTGAATTTCATGGCGTGGCTGCCGGAGGAAACGGTGCGACCCATGTTTGCCGAGAATTTGTTCGAAGTTCCTGACAACGAGACCTGGTTCCGGCAGCTGCTTGGCCTCGCGGCACACAGGCCCTTTGAATGCGTGGGTGAGATTGCTGAAAGCCGGTTGGCGTTCGCCTTGTACCGGAGCAAAGGAATTAGGGGCTCTATTGCCGATACTTGCGCTGCTGAGTTGCCGCACCAGCGGGAGTTACCCGAGCATTACTTCACCGTGCATCAGTCCGAATCCACCATTCCCACCGACATCGCGTCGGTCATCTTTCCCCAAATGGAGCGCGCTGCAGAACGAGCACGAAGTTACGCGGAATCGGCGCTCTGCCATTAGTTAAAATCGCCATATTTTTGAAACGAAGGCGCCAGGTCCTTCACTATCCAGTTATTTGAGATAACATTCTCAAGGAGCATAGCCATGGGCAAACGTATTGCATTCTGCGCGGACGGAACCTGGGACAAAGCCAGCAGCCACACCAATGTTTACAAGTTGTACAAAGCGCTGACCGTCAGCTCAGACCAGATTCCGTTTTACGATGACGGCGTGGGAGCAAACGGCAACCCATTAATCATGCTGGTGGGAGGAGCCTTTGGAACTGGCCTTTGGACAAAGATCAAAGAAGCATACACAAAGATCGCTCATGTATATGAGCAGGGCGACGAGCTTTTCATTTTCGGCTTCAGCCGGGGCGCATTCACGGCCCGCAGTTTGGCGGGGATGATTGCGGCCGTCGGGCTGCCGACACAGAACTTCACCGACGACATGGTCCATGGGGCCTTCGACGCGTACAGGGACAAGGCGAATCGCCAAGACAAGCTCAAGAAACTCGCCGAGTTCGCCTTGGTCAATGCCGAGATCACGATGGTGGGAGTGTGGGACACCGTAGGTTCGCTCGGAATCCCAGCGATCTTCGGTGGTATCGATCCGATTTTTTACGGTTTTCTGGATACAAGTCTAAATCCAGCGATCAAGAACGCCTACCATGCGCTGGCGATGGACGAGCGGCGCGCTCAATTCCCGCCGACCCTGTGGACCGGAGCTGCGGCTCCCGGCCAAACGCTCGAACAAGTATGGTTCACCGGCGCCCACAGCGATGTGGGAGGGGGAGAGCCTGACGATCTGCCCGGCACGACGGCGCTGTCTGATATCACCCTCGGTTGGATGATGGACAAGGCGAGCGCCTTGAACTTGCAGTTCGATTCCACCGTTCAGCAGCAATATTCATGCCCGCTCAGCCCCGCATTCGCGCTCGACGCATTCCACGAGTCGTGGACAGTGATTTCGGGATTCCCGATCCGACGAAAAATCGATAAATCCGCTTGCATCTCGAACAGCGTGGTGGTGCGCTGCGAGGATGAGGCCGCATGGCGCCCGGCGAATTTGATTTTCGAAAACGGGGTGCTGGCGGCTGGTTATCAAATCGTCGACGTGGTGAATCATCCAGCAGCCACCGTTAAGGTCCAGGTCGCAGGGGGCGAGTGAATGGGGCAGTAGTGGCCGCGTTACAGGTCTGATTTATTCTCCGGTCTTGGGGATTTTGCAAATCAATTCGACGAGTTCTTTAAAAGCAAGTTCGAAATGCTCCTTTGGTTCATACAGATGTACGCCTTGGAAATCCAGCATGTCTCTCATACAGGGCTCAAGTTTCTCGGCTTTCGGCCTCCTGTAGTCTCCTTGAAAAAGCGGGACCATTGGCTTCCCTAACCCGTGAGCAATGCGGATTTCTTCCCTGACCCAATCGGATGAGAGAGTCGTGCTGCCCAGGAGGCAAAAGAAAACATCGCACTTGTCGATTTCCTGTTTTAGCCTCATAGGAAATGGTCCCGGCTCTTTTGGCGCATCGGTATCGACGAATGCCTGCCACCGCGGATCGCCGTTCAATCGTTCGCCAATTCTAGAGGCCCATTGGGAACTCAGTTTCCGTTTGTAGCTCACGAATACTCGCAACGGCCGGTCTTCTGATTGAAGCTCTACATTCGCGATTTGGAACGCTGCTTCCAATCCCTTCCAGAACTCCGATAAGTTCCCGAATCTGTCTCGAGGGTTCAGAGATAGCGCTCGGCTCAGAGTCGTCCAAAGGCGATCGGGAACGTTAGTTCTGCCATTTTGTTTTGCCCTCTCATCCACGGGAACGGGTCCCCGGCGAAAGTTCTCCTGTCGAACTCCGGGCGACTCCTGTCCCAGATAAGGAAGTGCCCCGCAAAAGAGCAAGTACGCTAATACTGCTATCGAGTACTGATCGGTCGCCGGTTCAAGCTCTTCGCATTCCCATTGCTCTGGCGCAAGGTAACTAGCATCGGCAATCACCAAAGTCTGTCCGCCTTCCCCAGACTTAACTGCGGACGAAAAATCCGTGATGTACGGTTTGTTGTCCGAATCAAAGATGATTGTCGAGGGCCGTAGTCCGCCGTGAACGAAACCTCGACTATGCATATGACTAATCGCATCGCATATAGTCCTTAGCCATGACATCGTTTCGTCAAGCGAGAATATCGTTCCCGGTCCAATTCGACTGTCGAGATTACCCCTTCGAAGAACTCGCGACAAACAAAGTAAAACTGATCACCGGGATGAGACTCGAAGGAACCTAGGCCGCCTTCGATGATTCGAGCAATATTTGGGTGCTGTAGTTTGCCAGCAATGTGTACTTCCTTTAGAAATTGGTCGCTATACCCGGGATGGGCCGCAAGCGAAGGGGAAAGGATCTTGATAGCTACGGTTCGACGCAGATTTAGGTCCTCCGCTCTATAGATGACTGAATTCATGCTGTAGTGCAGCCTTTCGATGAAGCTAAATCTAGCGTTCAGGCATTGGTCTGTTAAGTCTGGAATTTCGTTGATCTCATCGGCTCTAAACACTAAGACGGTCCTACCGATGGATATTTCGGCGCCGAACAGAAGCTTGGCGGTCGTCTTCAGCCGCCTTCCATTTAGAAAGGTGCCGTTCCGACTTTTCAAATCACGTACAGTAAATCTCCCGTCTTCTAGATCAATCGCAAAGTGCTTATCGGATACCTCTGGGTCGAAGGTAAGATTCAAATCTGCACTATTTCTCCCAACTGTGAATGGAAAGTGATCTAGCTGACTCGTTGCATGGCCGGAAAGCGCTTGAGTGGAACACCTGGCCACGACAAGCGAAACCTTTCTTTGAACTAGGTCACTTCTAAGCAAAAAGCCACTCGTAGAGGCCGACGACGCCTCGAAGATTGCAGTACCGCGAGTCTTGTGAAGGTCGAAGCTGGCACGGTCATCAAGGACGGTTCCGCAATGGGAGCACCCGATGGCGTAGCTTTGCAACAGGCTGCTGCATTTTGGGCACATTTTCTGGCCGTCCGAAGTTGTCGGGTGCCGGTTCGACTTAATACTTTGTGCCGATACCTGGGTGGGAGCCGCGTGGGTAATATCCGTCCGATTGAGCCGCCGGGATTTTGTGCCGGTTTCCCTCGATACCGAACCTTGGTTGAGGTCCCGTTCATTGGACCTGATTGGAAAATTGTTCACATGTGGCTGAGTTAGTCCGCTGTCGCCGCTGAAAACGGAAAATGAATTGACGGCCCAGCGTCGAAATTGCAACCACCCTAGCCGTAATGGAGAGAGTGCAGATTTGCGAGGTTCAACAATCGTCGGCGGATGCGCCCGGACACTCTGTCCTCCGCTCAACGCCGCCGCCTCCAGTTGTCCCAGCAGTTCAATGCAGGTCTGCGGGCGATTCGCCGGGTCTTTCTCCAGACAGGCCATCACCACTTCCTCTACCGCACGAGGCACGGTGGGATTGATCTCGCGCAACGGCGGAGGCGGTTCATTGCAGTGCGCCGACTGGATGGAAAACATGTCCTCAACGCCAGAGTGCTGGCCGAAAGGCACCTGGCCGCTGAGCATTTCGAATAAAACCACGCCGAAGCTGTAGATGTCCGTCCGGTGGCCCCGCAGCGGAATCGTAATCTCGCGCGGCGTGCGGATCTGTTCCGGACTCATGTAGTGCGGCGTCCCGATGGCCAGGCCGGTCATGGTGCCGCGCTCGGCGAATTCCGCCACGGCGATGCCGAAGTCCATCAGAAAACAGCGATCACGGCTATCGACAAGAATATTTGGCGGCTTGATATCGCGGTGAATGATGCCGTTTTCGTGCGCGAACCCCAGCGCCGGCAAAATATCGCGCGCGCAGGAAAGAACAAAAGGCAAAGCTAGCGCGCCTTGCGCATCAATTTTGTCCGCCAGCGAGTTGCCGTCGATGAAACGGAGGACCAGCGCCAGATATTCGCCCTCGTCCAAAACCGCGTACAAGGTGACAATCCGGTCGTGTTCCAGTTTGCCCAGCGTCTTCGCCTCGTGGCTGAATCGGGCTCGGAAACCGGGATCGTTCAGCAGATGCGGTTTTATGAATTTGAGGGCAACGAAACGGTCGGCGCGCTTGTCACGTGCCAGCCACACCTCGCCCATTCCTCCCTCGCCGAGAAGCCGGAGAAGTTCATAACCACCAATTTCCATGTGTGGTTCGAATATAGCCATGCGTAAAAGCCTACTTCTCTATGATGGACGATCTGTTATCACGGAACTTCAGGGCAAGTCTACAACTCAGACGCACATGGCCGCTCGTTGGATGCAGTAGAGCGGCCCAACGGTAAACGATAAACAAACCAACGTTCCCGCTGCGTCAACGCAAATAAGTCAGAAATTCCGCGGGTTTTTCAATAAGCACATCAGGCCTATCAGATTCAAACGCTCCCGGCTGAAAGCCCCATGCCACTCCGCAACTCTTGACGCCGGCATTCCTGGCGGTCTGTACATCCACTCCACTATCGCCCACCATCCAGGCGTTCGCTGGCTCCATTTGGGTCTCATTGAGCAGGGTTCTAATGCCAATCGGGTCAGGTTTTTTCCGCGCAAAGCTGTCGCCGCCATAGACCCGCATAAAGTATTTACCTAATCCCAGCGCACTTACAAGGTCGGCGCTGATCTTTACGGGCTTGTTAGTAAGTATTGCCAATTGATGTCCGCCTTGTTTCAAATCATTGACCAGGCCGGCAACTCCCGGATACAGCTTGGTGTGTTCCAACGCGTGCTTCCGGTAATACTTCAAGAAGAATGCCAGCGCCTCTTTCACTACTTCCTCGCTCGCCTCCGCCCCCATGGCTCGACGCACCAGAACGGTAGCTCCATTACCGACAAAGGAGTAAATCAGGTTTGGATCTAACAGCGGCATTTCAAAATATGCACGCGTGGCGTTCATTGAGATTGCCAGATCTTTGGCGGAATCAATCAGCGTTCCGTCCAAGTCGAATATGATCAGCAATGCTGGGGTGTGCGCCTTTCAGATCTCGCGCCCGCGCTCATGCGCGGCGCGGTACTGCTTCAGATTTTCCATCTGCTGCAAAAAAGAGTCTTTCAGTTGATGCGGAGCTACCTGGGCCAGCACCGCCGCCACTTCATTGGCATAAGGCAGGACGCGCGAATTCTGCAGGTAAGCCGGTGTCGGGGATGGCGCAAAAGCCACCAGCACATTGGCCAGCACCGCCACAAACAGCGCCCCGCGCAAAAAGCCCGCCGCACCGCCCAGCAGGTAGTTGAACCAGGAAAGACCAACCCACTTCAGCAGTTTCGAAAGAAGGGCTGCCAGCAAAGCCCCGGCGATAACCACCGCCATGAATATGATGAAAAACCCTGCAATATCGGCCACGGATGGAGCGGCGATCCACGGCTGTAATTTTGCGCCCACTAACCGGTAGCACCAGAAGCCGGCCAAAAGTCCGACCACTGCGGCCACCAAACCGATCACAACTCGCGCGAATCCGGTTCGCAATCCGGCTACGGCGGAAGTCACAATAATAATCGCCAAAACAACATCGAACCAATTCAGAGCTTGCAGGTTGCTCATCTTATTTCCTCAATCGCCTTCTCAGGGAACGGCTTTCCGCTTAAGCGGGTATAAGCTTCGATATATTTTTCGCTGGTTCTGCGAACTACCTCGTCAGGAAGAGACGGCGCTGGCGGTTGTTTGTTCCATTTAAGCTCCTCCAGATAGTTGCGGACGTACTGCTTATCGAAGGAATATTGGGCTCCGCCTGGCGTGTATTTATCGACGGGCCAGAAGCGCGACGAGTCAGGCGTCAACACCTCATCAGCCAACACCAGTTGACCTTCCACAAAACCGAACTCAAACTTTGTGTCCGCCACGATAATGCCGCGCTCCAGCGCATAGTTTGCGGCCCGATAGTAGATTTCAAGCGTCAGATCGCGCAACTGGCCGGCGAGTTCCAGTCCGATCAGATTGGCTACGTAGCGGAACGGCACATTGACGTCGTGTCCGGTGATCGCCTTTGTCGCGGGCGTAAAGATCGGCTCCGGAAGTTGGTCGCCGTCGCGCAGTCCGGCTGGCAGCGGTATTCCGCAAACACTGCCTTGCGCCCGATATTCCTTGAATGCCGAGCCTGCGAGGTAACCGCGCGCTACGCACTCCACCTGCACCATCTCCGCCTTGCGCACCAGCATGGAACGCCCGTGCAAACTTCTGTGTCTGGCGCTCCGCTTCGGATAATCATCGACCGTTGCGGTGATGAGGTGTGAGGTTACCACGTTCTTTAAGAACTCAAACCAGAAGAGCGACATTTGCGTCAACACGCGCCCTTTGCAAGGGATACCGCTTCCCAATATGCAATCGAATGCCGATATCCGGTCTGACGCAACGAAAAGTAAGCTGTCGCCAAGGTCATAGAGGTCCCTAACCTTCCCCCGCCCGATCAACGGAAGGGACAACTTGGATTCCAACAGGATCTCATCCTGGCACATAAACATGAGTATCCCAGAGCGGTATTTCTACTTAACCGTAATAACGAAAGAGTGGTTTTTGCGAACCTGTCAATTTTGCCGAATTGCGTAAAGCTGTGGCTTGTAATGAACGACATACGCCGTGGCCTTGCGATTGCACATATTTTGCAAAGGAGCTAAAAACATGAATTCCGATCAAGTTGAAGGTAAATTTAAACAACTGAAAGGCTCTATCAAGCAGCGTTGGGGCAAGCTTACCGATGACGACCTTACTACGTTAAGTGGAAAAAAAGACGAGCTCGTCGGCAAACTGCAAGAGCGCTATGGCTACACCAAGGAGCAAGCTCAAAAAGAGGCCGATGAATGGGCGACCGCCTCATCGCATGACTGGTCTGACACGACCGCGGCATCCGGTGGCCATGCTGTTGGCTCAGGACGAAAAATCTAAGCTTTAAAACGTCTTAGGGACAAAATTAATATTCTCAGGTGGTCCGCTGGACCACCTTTTCTATTTGGGGCAATAGTTAGAATGAAGGGTAGTGCCGGGTTTTTATCGCTTTGCCATTTGTAACGAGCTTTTCCAAGCGTCAACGCTTCCGGAGCAGTGCCGGGAAGTGCGAAGCCTCGGTTATGCGGGCTTTGAAATCGCGCCATTCACCCTCGATCCCGATCCGGTGTCATTCTCTGCAACCAAACGCGCTGAAGTGCGTTCGCTCATTTCCGGCGAAGGCTTAACGTTTGTAGGTCTGCACTGGCTGTTAATGGCGCCACTGGGTCTACATATCACCTCGCATGATGCTGCGGTGCGCCAAAGTTCATGGCGGTATGTGAATGCGCTCGTTGATCTTTGTGCCGATCTGACTGGGCCCGGCGATCAACCCGTCGTGGTCTTCGGGTCTCCGAAACAGCGTAGCTCCACGCCTGAATCAAGTTCGCAGGAAGCTACCAAGCGCTTTATTGACGGGATGGCCAAAGCCGCTCCGCACGCCGAACACCGTGGCGTGACTCTGCTGGTTGAGGCGTTGTCTCCCAGCCAGACGGATGTCGTTACTTCTTTGGACGAAGCGGTTCAAATTGTAAAGCAGATTGGGAGCCCGGCGGTTCAGACTATGTTCGACGTGCATAACGCCATTGATGAGCTTTCGCCCCATGCCGAACTGATCCGCCGCCATGCTCCGTATATCCACCACATTCATGTAAATGAGATGGACGGGCGGGAGCCCGGCATGGGCGATTATGATTTTTCAACTCTATTGCGGACTCTCGATGAGATCGACTACGCGGGTTGGGTGTCGCTTGAGGCTTTCGATTTCAGCCGGGACGCACGCGAGGTCGCCGCTCGATCTATAAACCATTTGAAGGCAGCGCAATCCGCCGCCACTCGCTTAAACAGTTTATGAACCGCTACGTTGTTACAGGGGGTGCCGGTTTTATCGGCTCCGCTCTTGTTCGCGCTCTGCTTGCCGGTGGACATCGAGTCCACGTCATCGACAATCTGTTCAACCGGGAATCTCGATAACCTCGAGGAGGTGGCCGATCAAATTACCCTTCACGAGTACGATCTTTGCCACTACGACCGCATCGCGCCCGTCCTTGCCGACGCCCATCGCATATTCCATCTGGGTGCTATTCCATCGGTTCCGAAGTCTATCGTCGATCCGGTACCGAGTCACAACAGCAACATCAACGGCACATTCAACGTGTTTCGCGCCGCCGCTGAAGGAAAAGCAGGCCGCGTGATTTACGCCGCTTCGTCGTCCGCTTACGGCGACACGGAAGTGCTGCCGAAAGTAGAGACGATGACGCCGCGGCCCAAATCACCTTACGCGCTGCAGAAGCTCGTAGGCGAGTATTACGGCAGCGTCTTTTCCGATTGCTTCAATCTGGAAACCGTCTCGCTGCGCTTCTTCAACGTTTTCGGTCCAAGGCAAGACCCCGCTAGCCAGTATTCCGGCGTTCTGTCCATCTTCATGACTTGCCTGCTTGAGCGGCACAGTCCAACTATCTTTGGCGATGGAGAGCAATCGCGCGACTTTACTTATGTGGAAGACGTGGTCGGCTTATTGCTGAAGGCATCTGAAGCCCCTGGGGTATCGGGCAAGGTGTTCAATGCAGGCAATGGCGGACGCATCACGCTAAATGAGACGTGGAAGCTGCTGCAGAAAATAGAAGGCGTTGATCTGCCGGCGAAGTATGGTCCACCGCGCCCGGGCGACGTCCGCGATTCCCAGGCCGACACGCGTGCAGTTGTTGCTCAACTCGGACACGCGCCCCAATTTACCTTTGAACAAGGGCTCCGCCTGACACTGGAGTGGTACCGCGCGCACCATGCCGCCAAAGTAGTGGGCGAGCCAGTCGGCGTAAAGTGAACACCTTCGTTCTCGGCGGAGACGGCTTTTATCGCTCCAGCGCTCTGCAGCACTTTGTCTGGCAAAGGCACGGATTTGGAACGCGTTTAGGAAATCCGTCCGCCGATGTTACCCTGCGGCAGATCCATTCCGCGGTAGTTTGGAACGCGCACGCGCTGATTGATCGCGACTGTGAAGGCGATGCGCTCATCACCGACGACCCAGGGCGCAGCATCGGCGTCCGAACAGCCGACTGCGTTCCTATCCTCCTTCTCGACGAGAAACGCCATGCGGTGGGTGCCGTACACGCCGGTTGGCGCGGAACTATTGCTGAGATCGCTGGCCAAACCATAAAAAAACTCGGCCAGGATTTTGGAACGCTTCCCGCCGATGTTTACGCCGCACTCGGCCCTTGCATCCGCGAGTGCTGCTATGAAGTGAGTGAACAAGTGTCAAACCAACTTAAACCTCTGTTTCCGGAGTGGTGCCCCGGGACCGGTAAGCGTCACGTCGATTTGCCGGAGGCCAACCGCCGCATTCTTTGCGCAGCCGGTGTCTCAAATGCGCGGATCTTCGATTCGGGACTCTGCACGAGGTGCCTGAGCGAACAGTTTTTCTCGTTCCGCCGCGAGCCTGGCAACCCTGGCAGAATGCTGAGTTCCATCTGCCGTTTGGGTTGAACTACTATCGGGTAGGAGCAAACAGCAGGAACCAACATGGATCGTACAGCTAAGGCGCAGTGGAAGGGTGATTTGAAGTCGGGAGTGGGGATAATCTCTACAGCCAGCGGAACGCTTTCGAATGCCCCATATTCCTTCAAGACCCGCTTCGAGCAGGGCACGGGCACAAATCCCGAGGAGCTTTTGGCTGCCGCTCATGCCGGCTGCTTCTCAATGGCGCTCTCACTGATTTTGCAGAACGACGGGCTGAAAGCCGACAGCATCGACACCACCTGCACGATTTCACTCGAAAAAGAAGGCGATGGGTTTTCCATTACACGCAGCCATCTTGCGCTGACGGCGAAAATCCCCGGTGCGTCGGAAGAAGCATTCATTCGTGCGACCAATGCAGCCAAAGAAAACTGCCCAGTGTCGAAACTGTATGACACCGAGATTACGCTTGACGCCAAGCTAGAGAACTAAGCGACCGCTCGGCGATTGCAGATTATCCAGTTCGCTAACAAGTTAACCATAGTGCGATGCCAAACTTTTTTTGCGTTTTCCACAAGCTTTCATCCCCGAGCTAAGTTCTTAAGCGGGAAGCCTTTAATCAATTTCAAGGAAAACTCCGTACGCTCGTGGTTTGGCCTCATCTGTGCTTATACAGAGGCACAAGAAGAAAGAACGTCTAAGACAGGGTAGCGGGAACCTTAGAACCGTGCGGCGGCAAGAAGCGGCTATCGGCCCCGTTGAAACTCTGATAAGATCTTCTGGCATATATACGATGGCTTGTAAACCTGCGCAGACGCTGGTTTTCTGCCCGGAAGATTTGAGGTAAAAGGCATGGCTGGTAAAGAAAGCATACAGAAGAAGCTAACGCGCGTAAGACCCCCGCGCGTACAAATTTCATACGACGTCCAGGTAGGCGACGCCATTCAGCTGAAGGAACTTCCCTTTGTCATGGGAGTTATCGGCGACTTCACAGGACAGCCGACGGAACCGCTGGAACCAATGAAGAAGCGCCGCTTCGTGGATGTCACTCCTGAAAATTTCGACGGTGTTCTGGAAAGCTTTAAACCGCACTTGGCGTTCAGCGTGGAGAATAAACTGGCTGACGATGCCAACGCGGGCGATCTTAAAGTCGACTTGAATTTCCGCAGCATGGAAGATTTCGAGCCGGAGCAGGTAGCTCGTCAAATCAGACCTTTACGCGAGTTGTTGGAACTTCGTACGAAGTTAAGCGACCTTCGAGGCACGCTGCAGACCAACGAGAAACTCGACGCGCTGCTCATGGACGCAGTAACTAATACGGGTAAGCTGGACAAGCTTCGCCCTGAAGTTATGGGTTCAGAGAAAGAAGGAGACAGCAAGTGAGCGAAACACAACAAGCTATTCCGGGCGGCGCTGCCGCCAGTACCGCGGAGGTGAGTCTGCTCGATCAAATTGTCGAGCAAGGCCGATTTGGCGACGAACCGGCGGCGCAACAGCGCGGCAAAGACCTTGTTAAGGAGTTTCTTTCGCAGGTAATGCAGGGCGAAGTCACGGTTTCCCGTGATTCCGAAGCGATGATCAACGCGCGCATCTCGCAGATTGACCATTTGGTTTCGCTGCAGTTGAATGAAGTGCTGCACCACAAAGCTTTCCAAAAGCTGGAAGGAAGTTGGCGCGGGTTGAAGTACGTGCTCGACAACAGCGAAATGACGCCAATGGTTAAAGTGCGCGTCTTGAACGCTTCCAAGAAGGACGTGCTGCGCGACCTGCAGAAGGCCGCGGAATTCGACCAAAGCGCATTATTCAAGAAGGTCTACGAAGAAGAATATGGAATTTTCGGCGGCGAGCCGTTCGGCGCGCTGATCGGCGATTTCGAATTCACGAAGCATCCCGAAGATATTGAATTGCTTGAGAAGATTTCAAATGTTGCCGCTGCCGCGCACGCGCCGTTTCTGACGGCCGCCGGTCCGGAACTCCTGAGCCTGGACAACTTCTCTAAATTGGGCGAGCCGCGCGATATTGGCCGCATCTTCGACAACACCGAGTACGCCAAGTGGAAAGGCTTCCGCGACAGCGAAGATTCGCGCTACGTCGGCCTATGTGTTCCGCACGTGCTGATGCGCTTGCCTTATGGCAAAGACACCAAGCCGGTGGACGGCTTCGATTACGAAGAAAACGTGGACGGCACCGACCACTCCAAATATTTGTGGGGCAATGCGGCTTACGCTTTAGGTGCGCGGCTCACGAACTCGTTTTCACTTTACGGGTGGTGCGCAGCCATCCGCGGCGTCGAAGGCGGCGGCCTGGTGGAAGGCTTGCCGACCCACACTTTCCGAACGGACGAAGGCGACGTTGCGCTGAAGTGCCCGACTGAAATCGCTATTACCGACCGCCGCGAGAAGGAACTCGCCGATGCCGGCTTCATTCCGCTTGTGCATTGCAAAGGCACCGATTACGCGGCCTTTTTCAGTGTTCAATCGGGTCAAAAGCCAAACTCTACAACAAGGAAGATGCCAACGCCAATGCGCGTCTTTCCACGCAGTTGCCATACATTCTGGCCGTATCGCGATTTGCGCATTATCTCAAGTCGATGATGCGCGACAAGATCGGCAGCTTCATGTCGCGTTCGCAGGCTGAGCGCTTCCTGAACGACTGGATTCAGAACCTATACGGTGGGCGACGATGACGCCAGCCCTGCGATGAAAGCGAAGTATCCGCTTCGCGAAGCTCGCATGGAAGTCGTGGACGTACCTGGCAAGCCGGGTGCTTATCGTGCCGTCGCGTTTCTGCGGCCGCACTTCCAGTTGGACGAACTCTCCGTTTCACTCCGTCTCGTCGCAGATCTTCCGCCACCACGCGGGAGGCTACACAGGCTAAATTATTAACCACCCCAACCGGGCCGTACGGACCCGCATAATCTAAGTGTGTCATAAAAGGAATAAAAACATGGCCGTTGAAGTTTATTTGAAATTAGATGGCATTGATGGCGAATCAGTCAAGAGCGGCGCTGAAAAATGGATTGAAATCTTCAGCTTCAGCAATGGCGCCTCAAACCACTCCAGCGTTTCCTTCGGCACCGGTAGCGGCGCTGGAAAGGTCGATCTCAGCAGCTTGTCACTGCAAAAGCAGCTCGATACAGCATCCCCAAAGCTGTTTGCCAACTGCTGCGCAGGTACCCATATCGCAACCGGAACCATGATGGTCCGTGAGGCCACCGGCGGCGATACCACCCAGACCTACTTTCAATACGATTTGAAAGAGGTCTTCATCGACAGCATCAGCTGGGGCGGTGCTGCCGGCGGCGGTAAGCCTTCCGAATCGCGTCTCGGTGTCGTTCAACCAGATACCGTTAACTACTGGCCGCAGGATGCGACGGGTAAGCTCGGCTCGGTCATCCCGGCGGGTTGGAACGTCAGCACTAACAAAAAAGTCTAGTTGCGTTTGTTGTAATCTCGTCTAGATGGACGCACAACAACTATTCAAGGCCGGGAAGCTTACCGAAGCGATCTCGGCCTTGAATGCTCAGCTCAGGGATAATCCCGCCGATCTCAAGGGGCGGACTTTCCTATTCGAATTACTTTGCTTTGCGGGCGAATACGACCGCGCCGATAAGCAGCTCGGCATCATCGAGCAGGAAGGCAAGCAGGAATCGATGCATGGGCACTCTGATGTACAAAGCCGCCCTCGCATGCCGAACGAACGCGGCAGGAAATGTTTGAGAGCGAAGACCTATCCGAAAAAGGTAGTAAACGGCGCCACTAGCGCGCCCATCAAGGGCAAACTGAACGGTAAAGAATTTCAGAGCCTTTCCGACGCCGACCCGCGCATTGGCGAAAAGCTGGAGGTGTTTGCCGGCCGCGATTACCTGTGGATTTCTTACAACGACATTGCTTCCATTAAGATTGAGCCGCCGAAGCGATTGCGCGATTTGTTGTGGAGTCCCGCCCGGCTTTTAACCGGTCCGGCTTTCCGCTCGCGCGATTTGGGTGACATTCTGTTGCCCGCCATTTCGCCTTTGTCGTGGCAAAATCCGGACGATGAAGTCAGGCTTGGCCGCGTTTCCGAATGGTTTGAAGACGAAGCCGGCGAAATTTCTCCATTCGGCCAGAAGAACCTTCTGATCGACGGAGAAGAGATCCCCTTCCTCGAAGTAAGAGAGTTGGAGATTTATCCGGCGCAGGAAACACAGCCGCTGTCTGAATAAATCGGACCTTTCATGGGTGATATTGAACGGCTGTTGCAACCTGTCTCGGAAAGTCAACCTGGCGGTCAGAGCTTAAATTACACCCCCGAATTCGACAAAATCAAAGAAGCGCGCCGCCAGGAAGACACCGGGCCCATGGGGCAATGGGAGCGCGAAACTAAAAACGCCGACTACAAACAGGTCATCAAACTGGCGGAAGACGCTCTCATTAAGAAGAGCAAAGATCTTCGCGTAGCAGGCTGGCTATCGGAGGCGTTAATTTATCAAGAAGGCGCTCCAGGGTTCATCTCCGGCTTACAGCTTCTGCATGGCTTGATCGACAAGTTTTGGGAGGGCCTTTACCCCGAGATCGAAGACGGAGATCTGGAAACCCGCGCCGCACCGCTAGAGTGGTTCGGAAGCTACTTCGATCCGTCAAAAGGTTCATCGCCTCTACTTGCCGTTCGCCGAATGCCGTTGAGCGTCGGCAAATATGATTTTTTCGCATATCAGGAATCGCGCAAAATTCCTTATGAGTCTGAGATTAGCGGGAACGAGACCAAGACCAAGGCCCGGACAACCGCCCTTGCCGAAGGCAAGATCTCACCGGAAACATTCGATAAGAGCTTCGAGGAAACCAAGAAACCGTTCTATAAGGATCTTGAGCGAGATCTCAAATCGGCGCAGGAGTCTCTCCAGCAGCTAGACGACTTGTGCAAAGAAAAGTTCGGCAGCTTCGCTCCAAGCTACGTGCCTCTGCGCAAGGCCGTTGAGGAAGTATCCAATGCAGTTCACATCCTGCTGCTGAAGAAACTGGAGAAAGAACCAGATCCGGTGGAGGCTGCTGCGCCGTCCGAGACAGCGGACGGGGAAAGCGCGACTGAGACGCCGACCGTAATGTTCGCACTCCCTGGCGGCACTCAGCTCGACTTGTCGCAGTTTGAAGGCGGCGAAATCAAGAGCGCCGATCAGGCTGTTTTGCACACTGTTGTGGCAGCCCAATTTCTCCGGCAGAAGAATCCGTCAAATCCGGTGCCCTACCTGTTGCTGCGAGCGTTGCGATGGGGCGAGGTGCGGGCGTCGTCCGAATTGAAACCGACCGAATTGCAGGCGCCCGCCGCCGAGGTCAGGATGACGCTGCGCGCCGCGTCGCAAGCGGGCAACTGGAAACAGGTTCTGGATGTCGCCGAAGCCGCCATGAGCAATACCTGCGGCCGCGCGTGGCTCGATTTGCAGCGATATGCCGTCAAAGCGTGCGACCAGTTAGGGTACGCGGCGGCTGCGAAAGCCGTGCGATCGGAGTTGAAGAGTTATCTGACCGACTATCCGGATTTGCCCAAAGCAGTCCTTCACGATGACACGGGCACTTCAAACCCCGAGACGCTGGAGTGGCTGAAGCAGGAAGGAATGATCAGTTAGCAGGGAACAATGGCAACAAGATCGCGTATGGAAGGTCCTGTTACGTTGTCGGTGCTCGACCGCCTTATTGATGAACAACCCAAGGAATCCCGGGAATTGCCATTGAACCGTTCAAGGTCAATTGACGAATTCAAGAAAGGTGTTCGAAGAGATATCGAGTGGCTGCTAAATTCGCGACAGCCAGTCGAGGCGGCGCACGGTAAGGAAACTGAACAATCTTTATACACATACGGTCTGCCTGATCTCTCGTCGTTCAGCATGTCGAGTATTCGAGACAGACAAGCGCTGACAAAAGCAATCGAGGAAACAATCAGCAAGTTTGAGCCCCGCATTGGAAACCTGCGCGTGTCGCTTGTGACTCAGGGCGATCAACGCGTGCAAAGCCTGCGATTCGTGTTGGACGGCATTCTCAGAATGGATCCCAGCCCCGAACCCGTTACCTTCGACACGGTGCTGGATTTGACGAGCGGAGAGTATAAGGTGCCAGGAGAGACCGGTGCGCGATGACCTCCTAGATTATTACGAGAGCGAACTTTCGTTCCTGCGCCAAATGGGCGCTGAGTTCGCTGAACGTTATCCCAAAGTGGCGTCTCGCTTGGCGCTTGGGGCCACCACGTGCGAAGATCCACACGTAGAGCGCATGGTGGAAGCCTTCGCGTTCTTAGCGGCGCGCATCCACCTCAAAATCGACGACGATTTTCCAGAGATCACAGAGTCGCTGTTGAATGTTCTTTATCCCCATTACTTGCGACCCATTCCTTCGATGTCGATTGTGGAGTTTGCCGCCGATGCCGCCCAGGGAAAGCTCACTTCAAGCCTCAACATCGACCGCAATTCACTGTTATATTCCAAGCATCAGGTATCGGGCGTGCGCTGCAAATTTCGCACTTGTTACGACACTTTAGTGACGCCTATTCAGGTCTCGCAAGCGAAGTGGCGATCGCCGGAACTACTCAAGCCGGCGCTCAAAGCCCCGACAGCAGTGGCTGCATGCGCCGTGGAATTGACCTGCTTCCCCGACGTTACCTTCAAGGCTCTTGCCCTGAAATCGTTGCGGTTTTATCTGAACGGCGAAGGCACGCTGATCAATTCGCTCTACGAGTTGCTCTTGAATAACTGTTTCCGGATCATCATACGCAATCCCGACGATTCGAAACGACGGATTATTGAGCTACCGCCCAGTGCGATTCGGGCCATGGGCTTCAGCAACGACGAAGCCGTCTTGCCGTTTCCGCGCCGCTCTTTTACCGGCTACCGCATATTGCAGGAGTTCTTTTCGTTTCCAGAGAAGTTCTTCTTCATTGAGCTGAATGAATTGGGTGTGCTTGGGACTGAACTTTTCACGAACAAGGCGGAAGTGGTCTTTCTGATTTCGCAGTTCGAGCGAGCCGACCGCCAGCAATCGCTAGAGCTTTCTGTTTCGGAAAAGACGTTCAAGCTGGGCTGCACTCCCATTGTCAATCTGTTTCAGCAATCGGCCGAACCGATCCTTCTGGAGCAAACGCGCTTTGAACATCCGGTAGTTCCGGATGCGCGGCGGCGCAATGCGCTGGAGATTTTTTCGATCGACGATGTGATGACGGCCAGTCCCGATCGCCGTGAAGTAGTCTATTACGAACCTTTTTACTCAAGCCATCACGGCCGAACGGCTAAAAATCAGACTTTCTGGCATGCTTCAAGACGGCAATCTACCCGCGATGAAGACAACGGCACCGAGATGTTCATTTCGCTGGTGGATACCACCGGCGCTTCAGCCAAAACCATGTCTGAAACGCTGACCGTGAAGTGCACTTGCACTAATCGCGACTTGCCGGCGCGCTTGCCCTATGGAACGGAAAGCGGCGATTTCGAATTGGAGAGCGGCTCCGCCATAAAGAGAATCATCGCGCTGCGAAAGCCAACGGAGACTTCGCGGACCCCCATGCGCAAAGGATTGCAGTGGCGTCTGATCTCGCATTTTTCACTGAACTATCTGTCGCTGGTGGAGGAAGGCCGCGGCGCGCTGCAAGACATACTCAGGCTCTATAATTTCAGCGATTCAGTTTCGCTTGAAAGGCAGATTTCCGGCATTTCGAATTTGAGCAGCAAGAAGCATTTCGCGCGAGTGGTCTCTGAACATGGCATTAGTTTTGCACGAGGCATACGCGTGGATCTGGAATTCGACGAGGAACTGTTTGTAGGCAGCGGTGTCTTTTTGTTCGCCTCGATTCTGGAGCATTTTCTGGGTCTTTATGCGTCGCTGAATAGTTTCAGCCAATTGGTTGTGCGTACGCGGCAGCGAAAGGAGGTGCTGCGCGAATGGCGACCACGAGCGGGCCAGAAAATCTTGCTCTAACGCGGCATAACTTGGAAGACCGCCTTTTTGCAGAGCCTTACTGCTTTGAATTTTTTCAAGCGGTTCGTCTCTTGCGGCGGTTTTATCCCAATCGCGCCGGCGTTGGCCTGAAGCAATCGCCTGCCGCGGAGATCGTGCATTTTGGCGTACGTCCGTCGTTAACATTTCCGCCCAGCGAACTTTACAGCCTTGAACCGCGGCCAGGCGAGCCGCCCTTAATGCGCGTCAATTTCATGGGTCTGATCGGTCCGCAAGGATTACTGCCGATCTATTACACCGAACTGGCGATTGACCGCGTGCAGGCGCGCGATCGCACTTTGCGGGACTTCTTCGACATCTTCCATCACCGCGCGATTTCTCTGTTCTACCGCGCTTGGCAGAAATACCGTTTCCAGGTCGGCTATGAGCAAGGCGAGGGCGATCAGTTTTCTCAATATTTGCTCGATGTCATTGGCCTGGGCACCCAGGAATTGCAAGGCCGCCAGAAAATAGAGGATTATTCTTACCTCTGTTATGCCGGTTTGCTAGCCCAGCAGCCGCGGAGTGCAGAAGCGCTTGAGCTTATTTTGAAGGATTATTTTGGCGTTCCAGCGCGCGTAGAACAGTTTCTGGGGGCGTGGTATCAACTGGACACCGATTCTCAATGCAATCTCGACGACACAAGTTTCGATTCACAGCAACTAGGCTTCGGAGCGGTGGCGGGAGATGAGATTTGGAATCCGCAGTCGAGAATTCGGGTGGTGCTAGGTCCATTGCGGCTCAAGCAATATCTCGATTTTCTGCCTTCTGGAACAGCTTATAAACCGTTACGGTCGCTGGTTCGTTTTTATGCCGGCGATGAGTTTGATTTTGAGGTGCAGTTGATTCTGAACCGCGAGGAAGTCCCTGGCTGCGAGCTTGGTGGAATGGGCGAAAAAGCCCCGCAGCTTGGCTGGCTGACTTGGTCTGCAACGGAGTCGATGGAATACAATCCTTCCGAGGCGATTCTGCAACTGTAAACTCGTTTGAGATAGCCGCTGAGCGGAAATGCGGCCGGCGTCTGGCTAACCAGCGCGGCTGGGAAATGAGGAGACATGGCCGTCAACTTGAAATCGCTAATCGCGAAAACGAATGACACAACGCGCAAAGCTCTTGAAGGGGCCGCAGGATTATGCCTGTCGCGTACGCACTATGACATCGAAATCGAGCACTATCTCACGAAGTTGCTCGACGATCAGGATAACGACGTTCACCGTATTCTGAAGCATTACGGGGTGGATAAGTCGCGGCTGACCGGAGAGTTAAACCGCGCGCTCGACAAATTGAAGACGGGCAATGCGCGCACGCCTTCGTTCAGCCCTTCGCTGGTGAAGCTTTTGAGCACTGCCTGGACGATCGGGTCGCTTGATTTCGGCGCGGG
This sequence comes from Bryobacterales bacterium, assembly GCA_963718465.1. GTDB lineage: Bacteria > Acidobacteriota > Terriglobia > Bryobacterales > Bryobacteraceae > Bog-105. Next base: position 229,081 of record CAVQZK010000013.1, read on the forward strand.
CCAGGTTCGATCGGGCTTCACGCTGCTGGCGTTGCTAAGCGATGACGAATTGTCGCGGATAGTCCGTGAATTCAGCCGCGAGTTGCTGGTCATTCAGCCTGAAGCGTTGAAACGTGAATTGGCCAATATCGCGGCCGGTTCTCCTGAAGAAGCGGCTGCGGCCTCAGCCGCAGCACCCACTGCTGGCACGGGCGCACCGGCGGCAGGTACCGGAAAAACTCCGAATCTCGATCAATTTACGGTCAACCTAACTGAGAATGCGCGCGTTGGGAAGATTGATAACGTGCTTGGGCGCGATTCCGAAATCCGCCAGATCGTCGACATCTTAATGCGCCGCAGGCAAAATAACCCCATCCTAACCGGTGAGGCCGGCGTCGGAAAAACGGCTGTGGTTGAAGGTTTCGCCTTGCGGGTAGCGCATGGCGACGTGCCCCCGCCCTTGAAGAACGTAATTGTGCGAACCCTTGATCTGGCGTTATTGCAGGCGGGTGCGGGCATCAAGGGCGAATTTGAAAACCGGCTTAAGGGTTTGATTGAAGAGGTGAAGAAATCGCCCATACCCATCATCCTGTTCATCGACGAAGCGCACACCATGATAGGCGCGGGCGGACAGGCGGGCCAGAACGATGCGGCCAACCTTTTGAAGCCGGCGTTGGCGCGCGGCGAGTTGCGTACCATCGCGGCTACAACGTGGTCTGAGTACAAGAAGTACTTCGAAAAAGATCCGGCCTTGGCGCGCCGCTTTCAGGTGGTAAAAGTGGAAGAGCCGACTGAATCTGTCTGTATGGTGATGCTGCGCGGCATCGTCGGAGCATTGGAAAAGCATCATAAGGTTCGAATTTTGGATGAAGGCGTGGCAGCCGCTGTAAGGCTCTCGCATCGGTACTTAGCCGGACGTCAACTGCCAGACAAAGCGGTCAGTGTGCTGGATACTGCTTGCGCCCGCTTGGCCTTGGGGCAAAATGCCATTCCCTCCGCCCTTGAGGATCTGACACGGACATTAGACGATTTGGAAGTACAAGAGCGCGTCCTCCGGCGTGAAACTGCCACTGGTACCGACCACAGCGAACGCATTGAACTGGTTGTTCAGCAGAAGACGAATGTAAGCAAGATGCTGGAAGAGATGCAAGCCAAGTGGGACAAGACGAAGGGCTTGGTGGAGCAGATTCGCGATATCCGGACACAATTGGAAAAGCAGGCGGACGCCACTCACAAGGTCGGCGGAGTGGCCATAGCTAACGGTGCGCCAGTGGCCAGTGCATCGGCCGCCGCCGCTGCCGCAGCTTCGCCAGTGGCTGTTTCTGAATCGGCAGGCGATGGTATTGCCATGCGCCAGAAGCTGGCCGAACTTACAAGTGAGCTTGCCACCGTCCAGGGTGAGAACGCCTTGATGCAGGTTTGCGTTGACGCCCAGATCGTAGGGCAGGTAATTTCGGGTTGGACCGGTATCCCGCTCGGGAAAATGATCAAAGATGAGATTGGTACGGTATTGGAACTTGATCGGCATTTGGGCAAGCGTGTGATCGGCCAGGACTATTCGCTAAAGCTCATAAGTCAGCGAATACAAACCGGACGGGCCAGTCTGGACGATCCCGGCAAACCGCTCGGCGTATTCATGCTGGTAGGACCCAGCGGCGTCGGCAAGACTGAAACCGCCCTCACATTGGCAGATCTGTTATATGGCGGTGAGCACAACCTCATAACAATAAATATGTCGGAGTTTCAGGAGGCTCATACCGTATCGACGCTCAAAGGTTCACCTCCTGGCTACGTTGGTTATGGCGAGGGCGGAGTTTTGACGGAGGCGGTGAGGCGGCGTCCCTACTCGGTAGTTCTTCTGGACGAGGTGGAGAAAGCTCATCCGGATGTACTAGAGCTTTTCTACCAGGTGTTCGACAAGGGCCAGATGGAGGATGGCGAGGGTCGCGAAATCGATTTCAAGAACACTATCATTATCTTGACTACAAACGCCTGTACCGACCAGTTGGCAAAGCTGACTGCGGATCCGGAGACCATGCCGAGTCCAGAAGGGATCATGAAGGCTATCAAACCTGAGTTGAATAAGATATTCAAGCCCGCGTTCCTGGGCCGCATGGTCACGATCCCGTACTACCCCATTCGCGATGAAAATCTTAAACGAATCATTGAACTGAAACTCGGAAAGATCAAGCGCCGGATGCTGGAAAATCACAAGATTCACCTGCTCTACGATGGAGCGGTGATTGAAGAAGTGGCAAAGCGCTGTACTGAAGTAGAGAGCGGCGCCCGTAACGTAGATAACATTTTGACAAACACGTTACTGCCCGACGTGTCCAGGCAGCTGCTGACGAGCATCGCCGAAGGGCGGAAAATGGTATCGGTCACCGTCGGTATAGGACCCGATGGCGCGTTCCAATACTCCTAGCGTTTATTTTTGAAATTTGCGCTGCCTATATAGCTGGCTCACAAAGCAATTCGTTTATGAAGATAAGACACGGAAGGAGTGGTTCCGTGGTCTTATCTTCAAGCAAAAATCATGGGCGAACCGATTTCACAAGACAACCGGCTGCTGGCGGTAATTACAAATGCCGGTAAAGACGTGCTCCTGTTGGACAGCGTTGCGGGTGAAGAGGGAATTTCCAGGCCTTTTCGCTTTGTGCTGAGCATGATGTCCGAACTGGAGACAGGGAATCCGGCAAAGATCGTGCCGCATGAGTTGGTGGGAACTTCCGTTAGCGTGCGGATAGATCTTACCGCGCCGGGAACCGGATTGAAAATCGGCGAACGGTACATCACGGGATTTTGCGAGCGTTTCGTTCAGGAAGACCAGGACAAGCAATTCGCCTATTACTCAGCGATCATTGTCCCTTGGTTCTCGTTTCTCGAATACCCGTCGAACTGTCGAATTTTCCAAAGCAAAAGCGTCACGGAAATTGTTGAAGAAGTTGTAGGCGCTTACGGCTATTCGAAACAATTGAGGCTCGAATTAAGCAATACTTATGAGCCGCGCGATTATTGCGTTCAATATAGAGAAACCGATCGCCACTTCCTGAGCCGCCTGTTGGAGAGCGAGGGCATCTTTTACTATTTCGAGCATAAGAATGGCGATCACATCATGGTGCTCTCCGATTCGCCGGGTATGTATAAAGACCTGCCGGCTAAGTCAACCTTTAAATACTCGCCGGTAACTGGCCTCGAGACTACCGAAGACACAATTCGCAGTTGGCGCATCGAAGAAGAAATGCACGCGGGTAAGTGGTCGCATCGCGATTACCATCACGAAGCCCCGAGCAATAAGTATGAAGTGTCTGTTCCCTCACTTGGTGCCGCCACGGAAGGAGCGAAATTTGAAATTTACGATTTTCCGGGCGATCACTCCAAAAAGTACAACCGTTTGGGCACCTCCGGCGAAGTAACGGGTGAAGGCGATAGGCTGGCCCGATTGCGGATGGAACGGGAAGAGACCTTCCATAAGCTTGTTAGCGGCTGGTCGGCGTGCCGCGACTTTATTTCCGGCTATAAGATTTCCGTCGATGGCGGGTTTGCATCCGGGTCGTATTTGCTAACGGAACTTAGGCATCAAATTAACCAGGTTCCTGCCTACCGGAACATCGATAACGCGCGCCAAGCTTACCGCAACAGCTTTCGGGCGATCCCATCCGACACCCCATACAGGCACCCTGCGGAACATGGGCGGCCGGCAGTGAACGGATTGCAAACGGGCTTCGTCATCGACGAGAGTCAAAGTGGGAACACGGAAGAAATCTGGCCCGACAAACTGGGCCGCATCCTGGTGCGTTTTCAATGGGACCGGCAAGCCAAATATGCCGCATGGCTGCGTGTAGTTCAGCCGTGGGCAGGCCGCGGATGGGGGCACCAATGGATTCCCCGCGTAGGCGATGAAGTGGCGGTTACGTTCCTTGAAGGCGATGTCGATTGCCCAGTTGTTATCGGAGGCGTATACAACGCCGCGAACAACCCGGTTTTCACGCTTCCCGCCAACAAGACGCAAAGCGGCATCCTGACGCGCAGCACTAAGAATGGGGGCGCATCGAACTACAATTTGCTGCGGTTTGAGGACAAGATCGGCAACGAAGAAATCTTCATCCAGGCCGAAAAAGACTGGAATTCGCTGATCAAAAATAACGAAACGCGAACCATCAAGGCGAACCGTACAAGCACTATTCATGTAAACGAATCGCGGATGGTGGAAACGGGCGATGATTCCATCAACGTGCAAGAGGGAAAGCGTACGATTGCCGTGGAGAAGAACATCGAGACGATCTCAAACGCTGCCGACATTCTGACGAAAGCCACACAGGGCAACATCGCGTCTACCGCCCACATAAGCATTTCTAAGGAAGCCCAGACTGGCGACATCACAGCCAAGGCGTGCAAGAACATTGTGCTGGAAGCCGGGACGCAGATCACGCTTAAGTGCGGCGGCAGCACGATCATCATGACGCCGGAAGGCATCCAATTGCAAGCCGCTCTGATTGAGTTGAACTGAGCCGAGCGATGGCCGAACGATCAGGCGATCAAAATGCATTCTCCATTCGCGGGCTGGCTGGACCCATGTACCGTCAACGGATAGTGGCGAAACAACATCCGCCCGGCTCCGGCAATCTGGGCTTCACGCAAATTGATCCGCGCGCCTTTGGGAGTGGCCGAGCAAAGACTTATTTGTGGAAGCCCGTCTCTCTCGATGGCCGATCCGATTACGGCGCTAGCGGTAGATCCGGACGCAGTGCAATTACCATCAGGTATAGATCAAGTACCTGAGATTACCAAGGCGAGAAACCGGCTATACTTACCAATCCGTTCGTGACAATCTAATAGACTATGGCTGAATTCACTCAAGAAGATAGACTGCTCAAGCTTACGACTACCGCCGGTGACGATGTTTTGCTGGTGGATTCTATCGCCGGGGAGGAAGCGATTTCCCAGCCGTTCCGGTACGTGATGAAATTAATGTCCAAGAATGCTGCACAGGTGCAACCGCACCAATTGGTCGGATCTTCGATGACGACCCGAATTCAATTGAGCGCGCCGGGAACCGGCGTCGTCCAGGGTGAGCGCTATTGGACAGGCATGTGCCAGAGTTTTGTAAAAGAGGGACAAGACGACAACTTTTCGTACTTTAGCGCAACGCTTGTTCCGTGGTTTTCGTTCCTGGATTACGCGACGAATTGCCGGATTTTCCAGGACCAGGACGCGACGCAGATCATTCAGACTATTGTTGGAGAGCTCGGCTATGCGGCCAATTTCCGGATGGAGCTGAGCAAGACCTACTCGACGCGCGATTATTGCGTGCAATATAGGGAGACAGATTTCGTATTTCTGAGCCGTGTAATGGAGAGCGAAGGGATTTATTACTATTTTGAGCACACAGACGGAAAGCATGTGATGGTACTGGCGGACGCGCCCTCGCAGAACAAAAGCACGCCAACAGTTTCATCGTTCAAATATTCGCCCATAACCGGTATGGAAGATACGGAAGATACCATCCGAACCTGGCGGGTAGAAGAACAGATACACACGGGTAAGGTCACGTTCCGGGATTTCGACCACGAATCTCCCACTTCGCACTACGAGGTGTCCACGCCATCGGAAAGTGTTGCCGCCGAAGGCGCCAAGTTCGAACTGTATGACTATCCAGGGGGTTACGCAAAGAAATACAATAAAGCCGACTCGGCATCGAAGGTCCAGACCGAGGGCGAAAAACTGAATCGGGACGCGGTAGAACGTGAAGAGACATTTGAAATCAGCATTACTGGCGATTCTATGTGCCGCGCGTTCACCAGCGGCTACAAATTCGACGTAACGGGCGGATTCGCCGCTGGAACCTATTTGCTTACTGGAGCACAGTGGACGGTTTATCAGCTGCCCGCCTATTCCTCTGAACCCGGACCTCGACCGGGATACCGGAATGCCTTTAGGGCAATCCCGGCCACTGTTCCTTTTGTACCGCCCACCGTTCACGGCCGGAATACCGTGCAAGGTCTACAGACGGCGCTCGTCATTGATGAGAGCGAATCGGGTAACACCGAAGAAATCTGGCCGGACAAATACGGCCGGGTGCGCGTCCGGTTCCCTTGGGATAGAGACGCCAAATCCGCTTGTTGGCTGCGGGTTGTTCAACCTTGGGCCGGAGCCAAGTGGGGCCAGCAATGGATTCCACGTGTCGGCGATGAGGTGGCAGTTACGTTCCTCGAGGGCGATCCCGATGTTCCGATAGTGATCGGCAGCCTTTATAACGGGGCCAACCTTCCAATGTTCACTCTGCCCGATAACAAGACGCAGAGCGGTTTACAAACCCACAGCAGCCCGGGAGGCGGCAGTTCAAACTACAACATGCTGCGGTTCGAAGACAAGAACGGCGACGAAGAGATCTACGTTCAAGCCGAGAAAGACTGGAATTCTCTCATCAAGAATAACGAAACGCGCACCGTCAAGAACAACCGCACGACGACGATTCACGTGGATGAGAGCAGGACGGTCGAAACCGGCAATGACACCATCGCGGTGCAGCAAGGCAAGCGGACCATTACAGTAAACAAAGACATATCAGTCACCTCCCAGACGGGCAATATCTCTACAACCGCAACAGCGGGTCAGATTTCAGTGACGGCGCTCAAGGACATCAGCGAAGAATCGCAGACGGGAAACATTAGTATCAAAGCACTGATGAATATCAGCGAGAGCTCGACGACCGGCAATGTCAGTATCCAGGCCACGGTCGGCCAAGTCTCGATCAGCGGCCTGGCCGGCGTGACGATCAGTTGCGGGGCAAGCTCTATCTCAATGACGCCGGCATCCATCTCCATCTCGGCGCCCATGGTACTCATCAACAGCTAAGCTTAACGAATGCGAAGACTCCAACCGGTTATCTGGGCAAAAGGCACGTTTCTCTCGCCGCAACACTTGCAAGCGCAAGACATCTTCCACGAAGACCTGATGCAGTTTCGTACAGATGCTCTGAGCTTCTTCCCTTGGGGCTTCAGATCATTGACGATTGATCGCGAGGCACTGGCTGGCGGCAACTTCAAAATCGACAGCGCTTCCGGCATTTTTCCGGACGGTCTCCCATTTGATATCCCCGATAGCGATCCTGCACCTCCGGCGAAGCCGCTTGCTTCGTACTTCGATCAGATGCGCGGCGCCATCGATGTCCACCTGGCTGTTCCGGCTTGGCGTTACGGCAATGTCAATGTCGCCACTGGCGGCAATTCGGATGCCGACACGCGCTATCTGGCCGAGGTTGCGCTGCTGCGGGACGAAAACGCCTCGCAGATTGAACGGCCTGTTCAAATCGCTCGAAAAAACTTTCGGCTGCTGGTAGATACCGAGGCCCGGGAAGGTGTTCCGGCGATTAAGGTTGCGCGAGTAACGCGAACGGATAGCGGCATTCTTCAGCTCGATCCAGGTTTCGTTCCTCCTTTGCTCGATATCGCCGCGAGCGAATACCTGATGTCGATTGCGCGGCGGCTGCTCGAAATTCTGACAGCCAAGAGTGCAACGCTGTCGGGCATGCGTCGGCAGAAGAATCAGAGTCTGGCTGATTTCAATGCGTCGGACATAGCCAATTTCTGGCTGCTTTATACTGTCAATACTTTTCTTCCTCCCTTGCGCCATCTGTTCGAAGTGCGGCGCGGCCATCCTGAACTGTTGTTCAATCTGATGAATCAGCTCGCTGGATCGTTGACCACCTTCTCTACAAAAATTCTTCCGCAATCGCTGCCGCTCTATGACCACCGTGATCTGGGCGGCAGGTTGGGCGACCTGGACGACAAGCTTCGCTACCTGCTGGAAACGGTGATTCCCAGCAACTTCGTTTCGCTGCCGCTCAAATATGCGAGCCCTTCAATCTATGCCACCACGATCAACGAGGACAAGTACCTTCTGAACACGAAGATGTATCTTGCGGTGAATGCCGAGATGCCCGAGGGGGAACTTATTGGCAAAGCCCCAAACCTGATCAAGACTTGCTCGGCGAACCATCTGGAACACCTGGTACGGAACGCGCTGCCCGGCGTGTCCATGCGCCACTTGCAAATTCCGCCCAGCGCGATACCCATAAAGCTCAGCTATCAATATTTCAGCTTGAATCAGGATGGCCCGGCGTGGGAAGCCATCCGCCGCTCACGCAACTTTGCCGCGTGGGTGCCTGCCGATTTTCCAAATCCGCAGTTGGAACTGATAATACTGATGCCGTAATGCTTAATCCTCTTCGTTTTGTGATGCTAGCTTTGTTACTGCCGATAAATCCTCAAGAGTTGTTACGTCTCCAGATACGGCGCCGTTGGTGACGATTTCGCGTAATAGCCTGCGCATGATTTTGCCGCTGCGAGTCTTCGGTAAAGCATCGGTGAAACGAATTTCCTCGGGCCGGGCGAACGGTCCAATTTCGTGGCCTACCCACTGGCGAAGTTCTTTGCCCAGGACCGCGTTGTCCCAATTCCCCTTCTTCAAGGTGACGAACGCGCAGACCGCCTGGCCGGTGATTTCGTGCGGTTTGCCGACAACTGCCGCTTCCGCGACAGCCGGATGATGAACCAGCGCCGATTCGATTTCCATGGTGCTTAGGCGATGGCCGCTGACGTTCATAACGTCGTCAACGCGGCCGAGCACCCAGTAGTAGCCTTCATCGTCACGGCGCGCGGCATCACCCACAAAGTAAGAGCCGGGCACGCGCGACCAATACTGTTCTTCGAAGCGCTTGGGGTCGCCCCAAATGTTGCGCACCATGCTCGGCCAGGGCTCGCGAATAATCAGGAAGCCTTCGCGATTGTTGCCGACCGGCACGCCCTTTGAGTCGACGATATCGGGGATGATTCCAGGGAGGGGCAGGGTTGCCGAACCGGGTTTGAGAGATACCGCGCCAGGCATCGCGGAGATCATAATGCCGCCGGTTTCAGTCTGCCACCAGGTGTCGACAATGGGGCAGCGCTCTTTGCCGATCACTTTGTAATACCATTCCCAAGCCGCTGGATTTATCGGTTCGCCGACAGAGCCGAGGAGGCGGAGGCTGGACAGATCGTGAGCATTCGGCCACTGATCGCCTTGACGGATCAAGGCGCGGATGGCAGTCGGGGACGTGTAAAAAATCGAGACCTTTTGCTTTTCGACAATTTGCCAGAAGCGGTCGAAGGCGGGGTAATCGGGCGCGCCTTCGTAGATAACCGTCGTCGCTCCGGCGGCGAGCGGTCCATAAACAATATAGCTGTGCCCGGTGACCCAGCCGATGTCGGCGGTACACCAATAGACGTCATTTTCGTGCAGATCGAAAACCCATTTCATGGTCATCGAAGTCTGCAGCAAATAGCCTGCGGTGGTGTGGAGGATGCCTTTCGGCTTGCCGGTGGTACCCGAAGTGTAGAGGACAAAAAGAGGGTGTTCGGCATCGAGTTCTTCCGCAGGGCAGTTCTCCGCTTCCTGCTTGTTGGCGTCGAGCTTTTGGTCGCATTCATCCCACCAGAGATCGCGGCCGGCTTGCATGGCGATGTCGGAACCAGTACGTTTGTAGACAATGACGCTGTGCATGGCGGGGTAATCTTGGAGCGCCTCGTCAACGGCATCTTTGAGGCGCACTTCTTTGCCCCGGCGCCAACCGCCATCGGCAGTAATGACCAGAGTCGCTTCGAGATCTAGAATGCGCGCTTTGAGCGCTTCCGCTGAGAAACCGCCAAATACAACGCCGTGGATGATGCCAAGCCGCGCACACGCCAGCAGAGCGACGGGCAGTTCGGGAATCATGGGCATATAGATTACGGCGCGGTCGCCCGGTTTGTAGCCCTGCCCCTTCAGAACCGTAGCGAAACGGTTCACAAGGCGATGCAGTTCTTCGTAGGTAATGACTCGGACGTCGCCGGGTTCTCCTTCGAAAATAATAGCGGCCTTGTTACGGCGAGCACTGTTGAGGTGGCGGTCTAAGCAGTTGTAACAAGCGTTGATTTTGCCGCCGGAAAACCATTTAGCGAAGGGCGGGTTCCATTCCAGCGTCTGGGTGAAGGGCTTGAACCAGCTCAATTCCTTGGAAGCCAGATCTGACCAGAAGGCCTCCGGGTCCTTTTGGGCATGTTCGTAAAGGCCGCGATAGGCGTCGATGCCCTGCACGTTGGCTTGTGAAACAAAGTCGCTGCTGGGGGATAGGTCTTCGGTTCGCTCATGGATGTCAGGCTACGGGGCCAGTGTATCGCAGGATGGAACGGCCAATCGTCCTCTCGAATTGCCGCATTGGCCTGCCGCAAAATCACATTCACAAAAAAGCAAAAAAATGTTTCCCCCTTAAAATGAATGACTTAAATGGTTAAATTTTGGAAAACCGCAAGCACCTGCTGCTACGTTCGTGTGCGGGATGAGCAATCAAGAGCAGATCACTGGGCCGCCAAAGAATACGCCAGAAAGCGCTTGCTGGCATTACCGTCCTCTGCCTTCCCAAGCCGAATTCTCGGGCATTTCGGAGCGATTCAAAGGATTTTCGGGTCCGGTCGGTTCGGGAAAGAGCGCGGCCCCCTGTTATGAAGTTGTTTGTCAGTCGCATATCAATACGGGCCGGCATGGGGTGCTGGCTGCTCCGACCTTCGGGATGTTGCGCGACGCCTCGCAAGGAGAGTTGATTTCCATGCTGGAGGCGCATGAGATTGCTTATGAGTTGAAGAAGTCGGATGGCGAGTTCCAAAATCGCTATCGGCTGCATCTTGGCGATTTGGAAATCTACGGAGACTCAAGCGGCAGGAATATGCGGACAACAGGCGGCACGGATTACAGCATCCTTCAGCAATCGCTCTATGGGGCGGGATTTTGGAAGGTAAAAATCAACGTTCCGCCCGCGAATCCGGCTGTTCTCAGCCGGGTACAGAAAGTGAATGCGCTGTTGACGAATGCTTTGGGCGAAGTAAGGCTGGAGATTGATCCTAAGTGCCAGGAATTGATTAGAGATTTGGAAGAAGTGTTGTTCAAAGCCGATTCGGGCGTAATTGACAAGACGCGCGATCCCTTGCGGAGCCACGTTCGCGACGCGCTTGGATACGCGGTTTGGCAGATCTTCGGAGAAAAGATGCGCGTAGGCGAAATGAACAAGCGCCTGCTGTAGCGGAAGGACATATGACAATTCAGATTGACAAAGAACACTCCGAACATGCGCTGCAGACAGCCATTTGGAGCACTTACCGGGACCTGTATGCCGGCGGCCACCAATTTGTTCATCGCGCGAGCCGGTACCTCCTGCGCCGTCAGAAGGAAGCGCTGGACGTTTATAACGAGCGTTTGTTGCGGGTCTTCTACGAGAATCACATTGGATCGATAGTCAACTGGTATGCGTCAACCCTGTTTCGCCGCGAGCCGAGCCTGAACTTCGAAGGCGGTCTTGAGACGGGCCGCGAATTCCTGGCGCGTTTTTCCGGCGATTGCGACCGTCGCGGAACCAAGCTTTCCACTTTTTTCCGGCGCTGTCTGATTGAGGCGCTGGTAGTTGGGCGAGCTCACATCCTGATTGACTTTCCACGCGCCGAGACTATTCCGGCAAACCGCGCTGAAGAGGATTTGGCTGGCTTATCGCGCGCCTTTCTGGTTCTATACCAAGCGGAGGATCTAATTAACTGGAGCCGCGATGAAAGCGGCCAGTACGAATGGGTAGTGATTCGCCAAAAGATTCGGCGGCAACCCGATGCGAATTCATCCGAGGTAGTAGAGGAAATTTATTGGTATTACTACAACCGAACTGAATACAAGATCTACCGGCGCGTAGAGGGGCAAGGTACCGAGCCTATAATATCCTTGGTTTCACAGGGTTTGCATTCTCTGTCAAACGAACAACGGGTGCCGCTGGTAACCCTAGAGCTTAGCGACGGGATGTGGCTTACCAATAAAGCCGCCCACTTGCAGTTAGAGCACTTCAACAAGTCAAACGCCTTGGCCTGGGCCACTACTATGGGTCTCTTTGCGATGCCCGTGGTCTATTCCGACCGCGATTGGAACCAGATCATCGGCGAGAGTTACTACATCCAGCTAGGGCCAAACGACCGCTTTGGCTGGACCGAGCCCGACGGCAAGGTGTATCAAATTGCCGCGGCTAACTTGGAATCGTTAAAGGAAGAGATCTATCGCGTGTGTTATCTCTCGCAGGCTTCCGGCGAGGGCGTAAGCGGCCATGTGCAATCAGCCCTAAGTAAGCAGCTTGAATTCACCATTACCACGGAAGTGTTGCTGGCCTACGGATCCGCTGTTAAAGAATGCATGATCAAGGTGCTGCTGGCTATTACAACAGCCCGGCAGGACGACGTTCAAGTTACGGTGACCGGCATGGACGAAGTGGACATCAGCGACTTTGGAACCGAACTGCAGCAGGCAAGCGGCCTCTTGCAGCTGGGGATTGACTCACCCACTCTGAAGCGCCAGGTATTTCAACGATTAGCGATGAAATATTTGAGTGACGCCAGCCAGGAAATAAAAGACCAGATTGGGCGCGAAATTGAAGCGCAACTAACGAATAAGTAGAAAGGAAATACATGTTAGAGGAAACGCCCTTGGAAAATGTGACCAAGGCTGAACCTGAGATTCGCGGCATTGTAAGGCAAGCGATCCAGGAGTTCTTACAAGCTGAGCAGCAGAAGGCCGAGCCGGTGTTGAAAGCGGAACTCGAAGACGAGCGCCGCAGGCGCGAGAGTCTGGAGAGCCGGATGAACCAACTCGTTGAGGAGAACCGGAAGGCTCGCGCAATGGCCGATGAGGCTGACCGGAATTCGCAAATCAGAAGCGAGTTGCAGCGTCTAGGAGTAGCTAAGCTGGACTTGGCTTTTCGAGCCGTTAAGGACGATATCGTTAGGACCAACGACGGACGTTTGCAGGCTCGGGGCGCGGAGGGAAAGACGCTGCAGGAGTACCTCTCAAGCTTTGTCCAAGAGAATCCGGAACTGCTGCCCACCCGGATTGCGGGCGGCAGCGGCGCGCAAGCCCCGGCGAAAGGATCTTCTCACGGAAATGGCGGTGGCGTGAGCATCGACAGTATTAAGCCGGGAATGAGCAAGGAAGATCACGACCGGGTGCGGCAAGAGATTGCCCGCCTCGCTTCCCTGGCTTTGCGCGGATTGTAAAACCTCCGCTGAGCACTTCCAATTCTTTGTGACTTACACGGCGCTTCGGTGCCGTGATTTTTTTAGGAGACTTATGTCAATCATTACATCTGCCAATCTGGCAAATGCGATCGTCAAGCTGGTAGCTGCCGATGCTTTGCCCGCCCTGATGGGGAATCTCGTCATGGGTAATTTGGTGAATCGCGATTACGAACCTGTTCTGGCGCATGCCGGCGATACGGTTAACGTGCCGATTCCCCCGGTGCTTGTGGCGAACAACATCGCCGAAGGCGGCACGGTCACTCCGCAGAACCCTAGCTTGGGCAATGCGCAAATCGTTCTTAACACCCACGCGGAGGCAACGTTCCAAATTCCGGACGTAACCAAGGCGCTGGCCTTTCCGGAATTACTGAAGGCCTACATGCAACCGGCCGTAGTTGCCATAGCATCCAGGATCGAACACGATCTGCTGAACATCTATAGCCAGTTCACGGCGAATCCCGCGCTCGGCGTGGCGGGAACTCCTATCACGGAAGCTGTGATCGACAGCGCTGAAACGGCTTTGTTCTCGGCGATGGTTCCTCCAAGTGCTCCGAAGTACCTGGTAGTGGATTCTAACGCCTATTCCGCGATTCGCCAGATTCCGCGCTTCAGTGAGTACTACTCTGCTGGCGAAGCGGGTCTCAAGGCTTTAGTGGAAGGCAACGTCGGCAAAATGAAAGATTTCTTCATTTTCCGATCGCAGTATGTTCCAGTGACCGGTGCGTCTACTCCCACCACTCACAATCTGGCGTTCACGAAAGACGCTCTGGGTTTGGTTGTGCGGCGATTGCCTCAACCGTTACCCGGTACCGGCGCGGTAGCCGAATATGCCGAGTTGGGCAATTTTGGGTTGAGAATCGTGATGAGCTATCAGCCGAACACGCTTGCTCAGCAGTTCACAGTTGACGTGCTCTATGGTTGCGGCGTTTTGCGCAACAACTTCGCGGTTCAGATCAACACCTAAGAGGCTGCGCGGCGAGTTGGCTGCTAGCAAAAGACTTCATACCAGGGAGCCATAAAAGATTTTGGCTCCCTTCATTTGTTTGGGAGGACTTTCAATGGACTTAAGACAATATTTCAAAAAGCTTCGCGACGTGGAAGCAGGAATAGAAGAGGAATTCCCGTTCGTGGTGAGTTTGGAAACGTCCGATGGCGGTAAGCCTGGCGTTGTTTCCGAAGTCTCGCGCGAATTGGCCGCAAAGGCTATCGTCAGCGGCCAGGCTGTGCTGGCCGCTGACGACCAAAAGCGGATCTACCTTGAACTGCAGGCCCAGCGCAAAAAGGCTGTGCAAAAAGCCGAACTGGCGAAGCGCCTGCAGATAGCCATCGTTTCTGAACCGGAACTCGAACCCGCGCGGCAGGAAGTTCCTGTCCAAGCGCCGCCGGACAAGGGAAAGTAGAGACCCCATGGCGCTGTTTACCGATGCAAGTTTTGTCACTTTAGACGACCTTTTGCAATATGAGACGTCGCTCTCGCAAATTGCTGCGTCACATGGCATCAATGTCGATACCAAGATTAGCTTGGCCAGCAGCGTCGTCGGCGATAAGTTGATGCTGTGGCTGCTCGGGGTGGGCGCGGCCGACCCGCAGTGGCTGAACCGGAGGATTCTTGGCCTCTCGACGGTGGTGGTAACGCCGCCGTTGAACCGCTGGCTCTGTTTTGAGTCGCTGTCGCGATTTTTCGCCGAAGCATACAACGTTCAGCTCAATACCCGTTTTGAGGGTAAGTGGACTGAATACCAACAGGAGTCCCAAAACGCCAATGGACTTGTGCAAATGGCGGGTGTGGGCATCGTTTATCAGCCTTTGCCCAAGCCTGCTATGCCGCTGGTGTCGCTGCAGTCTGGGTCTGCCCCGGCACAGTCCATGTTCGTTCAGACTGCCTGGGTGGATGCTCTTGGCGCCGAGGGTGCATTGAGCCCCGTAAACGGGTTAGTACTCGGGAACAATTCGAGCATCACAGTATCGATGGCCGAGGGAGTACTGCAGACGCCACCGGCTGCGGTTGGCTGGAACATCTATTTGAGTTCCGACGGCGCGAACGTAACAAAGCAAAACTCCGCTTCTCTGCAAATAAGTTCTACTTGGCAACTGCCAATTGGCGGCCTGGTAAGTGGTCCCGATCCGGTTGACGGCCAATCGCCTGATTTTTATATCCCCATATTTAGACCGATTCAAAGAGGCTAACATGCTACCGCTAACCATGCTCGCAGCCAGTAAGATGGCTGGTTTCTTGACAGCAAACGACGCCTTGTCACAGGCAATTGGGCTTTTCGCCGGGCAAGCTGGCTTGAATGTTGCGCCGCTGCCCGCGAGTCAGGTGTTTCTCTCTTCTGCCGGACCGAATATCGACGACATGGATCTCTCGCTGAGCTATCCGAGGGTCGCCATCTACGCCACTCAGGTGAAGAACGCTCAGCGTGAGAAGTTCAGGTCGTTTTCGGGAAACGTTGTTGTTTCGGCTGATGTGTGGTCAAGCGGCAACCTGATTGCCGAAGCCTATCACGGTTTGCATATCTATGTGGAATCGGTCTGCTCCATTCTTCGCTCCAACATGGGCGACTGGGGAGACGGGTTTCGATTTTCCGGTATCTACGAGGCCCAGATGCAAGCCCCTACCCCGGGGGGGTTGGGCTTTGTGGACTCCGCTCGGATCAACTGCAGCTTGGACGTGGGGATCAACTAAGGGAAAAAACATGGGATATATCTCCTCAAATTCAAACAGGTTTTACGCGGCTGTTGAAGCTGCCTATGCAGTGCCTGCCGTGACTGCCGGCAATAGGTTCCCTGCGGTGCAAGTCGAAGCCCATCAGGCGTTCCAGATCAGCAAGCGGATGGATAAAACTGGGACACGCACTTTTCTGGGCAGTCCGAGTAATGTGCGGCGTCAATCGGCTTTTGAAATCAAAACTTACCTCACGTCCTGGAATGGGGCGGGTCAGCCGTCTTGCGGGCCCTTGATGTACGCTGCCATGGGGGCCGTCCCCCTTCTGTCACTCGGACTCACTATCGCTGCCATTCAGGACGGCGTCACACTGCAGACTACGTCGGCCCACAACCTCTCCATTGGCTCGGCAGTCTCCCCCGGTTCGGAAATCCGTTTTGTCACCGCGGTTTCAGATCCATATACGGTGGTAATCAATGCCCCGTTTACCGGCAATATTGCCGCTGGTACGCCGCTAACTCCAACCGTGACTTACCAGCTTGCGACTGTGCTGCCTAGTGCGACCATTTACGATTACTGGGACCCGGTAACTGCGCTCAGCCGAATCATTACGGGCGCGGGCGTAGACTCTCTCGCGATTAACGTGAATGGCGACTACCACGAACTGAGCTATGCAGGTCCCGCCGCCGATATCTTGGATTCACAGAGTTTCGTCGCTGGAATGAGCGGACTGGCGTCCTTTCCAGCCGAGCCTGCATTATCTTCCTTCGATTATTCGGTGGTGCCCGGCAACCTTGGTGAGGCATGGCTCGGAAGTCCCGGAAATCAGTTCTTCACACTAACCCAGGCAAGTATTCGGATCAAGAACAACTTAGATGTGAGAAACCGCGAGTTTGGCACGCTGTATCCAACCGCCTTAGCGCCGGGACCTAGAGAAGTAATCTCAGAATTCAAATTGTTTGCGCAAGACTCATCCCAGACTACCGGTCTGTATGTTGCCGCCAAATTGCGGAACCCCATTCCGGCAATGCTGCAACTGGGCCAGCAGCAGGGCCAAATGATGGGGATCTTTCTGCCGGAAGTAATGCCCGAGATGCCGCTCTTTGACGATTCAGAGACGCGCTTGCAGTGGGATTTCAAAGGTAACGTCTCGCAAGGAGTGTCCAATGACGAAATTTATATCGCGTTTGCTTAAGAAGGAGGACATTCCTCCAGTAAATTCCCGGCAGCGGGATCCAACAAGCTTTTCAAGCGTCTCGTGGCACGCCAGTTGCGCCATGGACGGAGTGCGATTTGCTCTCCGGCGAGTTTCGCTTGGCCAGCGGATGGAATTGACCAAACGCATTATCGAACTGATGGTCCAGCACGATTTTCTGAAAGCGGGGGGTCCTCCCGATCAGCTCCAAGCAGCGCTTTCCGATCTGCTGGTCAGCAAGCTTTATCTCGAATGGGGTCTGGCTCAAGTGGAGGGCTTAACAATCGATGGCCAAGCTGCCACAGCTGAACTGCTGATCGAAAAAGGCCCTGAGGATCTGGCTAGCGAAATCATTGCGGTACTCAAGCAGGAAGCCGGTCTTAACGAAGAAGAACGAAAAAACTAACAATCGCATTCCATTTCCAATTCTCGAATCCAGCCGCGTGGAACTGCGATACCTGCCGTCAAAGCGGTCTGGTGAAGTTGAGGAACTGCGCCTTTGAGTGCGCCTCGGGAAAAGATTCCCAAGCGGGTTCGCGCGCCGTGTGGGCTCGTGGCCCGATCGTCCTACGGCAGTGTCCGAAGTCTTTGATTACGGCGCAAAGCCTCTATTTCATCGAGCAGTTCAAAGTTTGGAAACAACTCGGCGGAAACGTCTGGTCGCTAGATGCGAAAAGTGCGGAAGCGCTCCTGCTCTTAGAGCGGGAATGGCGAAAGGAGAATGAAAATGGCAAAGTTTAACAGCAATTCAAGCGGTTTGGTTAACCGGCTTCCCAAAAGCCAGACAGAGCTGAATCTCGTCTCTCAATCGGAAAAACTGGCGGCAAGCAGATCGCCGAAACTCGCGCGCCTTGGCGACGTTAAAGCCATCGCAATTAGCTCACTTGTCTCCTCGAAAGGAATCAAGTTCGGAACTCCTTCCAGCAAATCGACAAAGGCTTCTTCGAGCGGCAGCCAGTGGACCGGCATCCTCGAAAAATCGGCTTCGGGAGGGTTAGCTAATGCTTTCGGCGGCGGCCTGCTCGATCTTGGAGGAGTAAGTTCGATATTTTCAGGTATCGGCAGCTTATTTGGCGGCAAAAGTACCCCTCCTCCTCTTGTTCAGTATCAGCAGCCTCTCCCCCAAAATCAAACCGCGGATATAAATTCGTTCGGTAACAGTAAGGGAGCCGGTAGCGTGAATACCGGCCACGCTGTCTCTAACCTCACGCAAGGCATTTACGGCACCGGTCAAACAACCGCCGCGCCATTCCAATACCAGAGCACCCAAATCGCCCAAGCCGTAAAACAGGCTCTTCTAAATTCCAGTTCATTAAACGATGTAATCGCGGAGATTCAGTGATGGCGGCCTTTCCCGTTTTGAATTCTGGCGCTGTTATGCAATATCCCGCCAGCGCTGCTTGGGGGCGTCCCGGCGCGGCAATCAGGTTTCTCGATGGAACAGATCAGCGCTACTCAACTCGAGGAAACACTCTCCGCCGCTGGCTCATTAGCCTTCATCTTCTGAATGAAGATGAAGTTTTCCGGTTTGAAACTTTCTTTATCACCGTTGCCGGCGAAGGTTCGTTATTCGATTTCCCAGATCCGTTTAGTGAGTTGATGGTTCCGAATTGCAGGCTGGCTGCCCCTGGCTTAGTAACTGAATATCAGGCGGCCGACATAAGTTCTACATCATTCTGGGTGCTTGAGACCAATGGCTAACCTCTACTTTCCGCAATTATCGGCCGCTGCCGCGGCGCAGTACCCGATTAGCAAGAGCAGACTGATCCGAAGCTTGAAAAACATGCTTCCTGACGGCACTATGCTGGTCGCCGCAGATCCTGGCAGCGGGCGCCTCTACTGGCAGCTCTCATACGTCGATCTCACCAGGGACGAGATTAGCGCCCTGCAATCGCATTTCAAAGCTTGTTCAGGGCGGGTCGGAGCTTTTTCCTTTATCGACCCCACCGATAACATGCTCACTTCCAGCGCAGATTTCACTGCTTCGGCATGGAATGTCTCGAACTCTCTCTCCGTGAGTCCCGGCGTTGCGGATCCGGCGGGTGGTTCAGCGGCATTCACCATTGTTAATAATTCGAGCGCGGGCGCGGAAATTTTTCAGACCTTGAATGTCCCAGCCCAGTATCAATATTGCTTTTCGATTTACGCGCAAAGCGCTCAATTGGGCCAACTTAATTTGGCTAGGCGCGGCTCAACCGGCGAGCAGGCCAACGGCTACGATATCGGCTCTGTCTGGGGCCGCGTTGTCACTTTAGGGAAGCTAAGTGATTCGGGAACGCAGTTCTCGGCAGTCATTAGCTTAGCGCCTGGCCAAACTATCGCTCTCTACGGGCCTCAACTGGAAGCGCAAATCTCGCCTTCCCGCTACCGCGAGACCTTTCAAACAGGCGGCGTTTACGCCAACGCGCATTGGAACATTGACGAACTGATCGTCAACACGGAAGCCCCTAATTTGTTTTCCACTTCATTCAGCATTGAAACGAGTTTATAGGACAAGCCAATGGCCACCATCAACCAAGTCAAGCAACTCGCTGAGGCCGACACGCCACTGTTGTTCTTCCAGTGCGTTCTGCCATCCGGCGATGTGCAGTACTGGAGCACTTACACCATTCCGTTTAATGGACAAATTTACTCAGCTCGAGTGCTGAAGCATAACTTGTTTGACTTGCAGTTGTCGGCGGACGACGCTATGGACGGTATCTCGCGGTTATCGCTGACCTTAGCGAACGCCGATTCCGCGCTATCGCAGCTAAACGCGGTAATCGGGTTCAAAGGCACACAGCTCACGGTTTACTTCGCCTTCGCCGATTTGTCGACGCTAACGATCACCACGGAAAGCACTGTGTTGTTTCGTGGCGTGGCTGGAGATCCGGACGAGATCGGCGAGGATTTCCTGAACCTCAGTTTCACGAACAAGTTGAGTCTTCAGCGGATTCCAGTGCCCGACGTGCGCATTCAGCGTTCATGCCCGTGGAATTTTCCATCCGATATCGACCAGCGTGTTGAGGCGGAAAATGGCGGAGTAAGCGGTAGGTACTCGCGCTTCTATCGTTGCGGTTATTCAGCCGATGTCTCGGGCGGCGTGGGAACGCTGAACGCCGGACAGGCATTTACCAGTTGCGATAAGTCGCGCGGCCAGTGCCAGCAACGCGGTATGTTCAATGCCGACGCATCCGGCAATTCTACGCTCCGGTTCGGTGGTTTTGAATTTGTGCCCTCGGCCATTATGGTTAGAACCGCCGGCGCTCAAACTTCACATCTTTCAGCTCTTATAGACAACACTGCTCAATACAATGACCCGGTACCGCTTATCTATGGAACCGGCTGGCTGAAATCGCCGGTAATATTTGCGCGAAATGACGGCAACCTCACGCATATGGAAACTCTGCTCGGCATGGGGACGATTGACGGCATCTTGAAAGTTGTCGTCAACAATGTCGAGATTCCGCTGGGTGTCGTCGGCCAGGATATGTCAGCCACCGGCTGGTACGCCATTGTGACTAACGGCGGCAGGCAAGGCG
This sequence comes from Bryobacterales bacterium, assembly GCA_963718465.1. Lineage (GTDB taxonomy): Bacteria > Acidobacteriota > Terriglobia > Bryobacterales > Bryobacteraceae > Bog-105. The sequence continues at coordinate 249,556 of CAVQZK010000013.1, forward strand.
GTATGAACCTGGACTTTGTGGATGCTTCCCGTAATCCGCTTGGTGATCCGCACGGCAGCATTGCATCTTTGTCGGTCATAGTACCCAACCAGATCAGCAGCGGCAGATCCACTCCCAATGTGGAAGTACTCCTGCGAGGCATGCAGATTGAAAGCTTCGCAGCCAGTGGAACGAGTCTCGGAAATGCGTATTCAAACAATCCGGCGTGGGTGATCCTGGAAATTCTGCGGCGTTGCGGCTGGTCAACTTCCGACATAAATCTGAGTACCTTTGCAACCTCGGCAAGCGTCTGCCAGGAATTGATCAGCACCACCGATTTGAATGGCAACCCCATTCAGGTCCCAAGGTTCGAATGCAATCTGATTTTGACCAAACGGCAAAGCGCGGCTGCCGTGATCCGGGGCATCCGCGTCGCATCCAGCTTGATGCTCCGTTACGGAGCCACTGGCCTGCTGGAACTACTCCCCGAAACCACGCTGGCTCAGCAGCAGCCGACTCTGCCCGATGGCAGCAACAGCGTAGAACAACTGAACGGCGGATGGCCCGCCTATGAATTCAGCGATGGGTCCGCTTCCTTTTCTGGAATTGCCAGAAATCCCAATGGGTCTTCTTCGGTTCGCCTTACCTCGCAAACAGTCGCGGAGACATCGAATCGTCTTAGCGTCGAATTTCAGGACGAATCGAACGAATACCAGCAAGATAGCCTGTCGCTGGTCGATTCGGACGACGTAGCTTTAATAGGCTATGAAAATAGCACGCAATCTACCGCGCTTGGGATAGCTAACTTCAGTCAAGCCACCCGCGTCCTGCTCCGGCAGCTGGATAAGTCCACTAAAGGGAACTTATATGTCGAATTTATAACTAGCTTTCGCGCGCTGAAGATTCGGCCGGGCGATATCATTTCATTCACTTATGTGCGCGAAGGCTTCGAAAGAGCTCCGTTTAGAGTAGTAAAGCTCTCGCCATCCACAAACTATGAGCTAGTTACTGTGCTTGCTCAAGTTCATGACGACGACTGGTACAGCGATAACCTGGCCACGCTGGGCGGTGCAGGTCGCCAGCCCGGGACCGAAACTCAGATCCCGCTGCCGCTGATCGGATTGCTCCCGCACGACGATTCGAGTGGTACCTTCGAGTTCTTCGATTTTAAAATTCAAGAAAGCATTCAAACGCTTCAGGACGGCAGCGCTACCGACATCCTGAGTGTTGGCTTTAGCGTGCCCGTCAGCCCATCCACTAATGCGTCAAGTCTTCCTCTTTTGAGCCTCTCACCGACGATCTCAAATACCGGCGGAACGCTCGCCGGAGGAAGCAATCTCTACTATGCGGTTAGTGCCGTTAATTCCTCGGGCAACGAGAGTGGACTCTCTTTTACTGTTCCGGCCATTCTGCCGCCTGGTGCTAATACGTTCACTGCCTCGCTGAATAATCTGAGTTTTCCGTCCACTGCATCCAAATTTCACGTTTACCGAGGAAGCTCTCCGCAATTGCTGTACCGGATCGCTTCGGAAGTGCCTTTGAACAATACCTTCACCGACGCGGGTCTGCCTGTCCAACCCATCGGACCGCCCGACCCGAACTTCGACCATGCCAATTTCTACTATCGAAACGAATACGCGGGTCCCTACCCCACAACCGTCTTTTCTGGCACTACCATTGGCTGGGACGATATGGGGGCTACTGCTCTGGCCTACTCCGGCATGGTTGTTCGAATTATTGAAGGCACAGGCCGAGGTCAGGAACGTTCCATTGCAACGAACGACATGATCACGTTAACTATCGCATCCGCATGGTCGACCGTACCCGATAGTTCGAGTGTTTTCACGATTGCGGAGCCATCCTGGAAATTCGCGGCCCTCTCGTCGAACAGCCCCGCGCAATTCGAAATTTCATACCGCTCCGGGACGGTCATCCAAATTTCCGGCCGGGCAGCTAACGCGGCCAATCAGGAAGGCAATGCCGACTTGTGTCCCCTTACCCGTTGGACGCTGGGCGGCGGGGCGCCTGATGTAGGGCTGGCGTCGGCTCCCGGATTTTCTCTAAGCGCGATCGGCGGAGGTGAGCTGAGTCTGTTCAGCGTAAGTTTCGCCAGCACATCCAATATTGAGTCTGTTACCAGCGGAACGCTGCAGCTGTTTCACTGGAACGAGTTGAATACTCCAACTACTTACTCGTTGTCGGCCGCTGTTGATTCAGTATCGACATCCATACAACTCAATCGGTCCGCTGGTCCATTCGCCGGCCAAGTGATCCAGGTCGAATTGGAATTGATGACTGTCTTATCTTCCAACTCAAATACGAATACCTACTTCGTTGTCCGTGGCGCCCTGGGTTCCGCGGCGGTTCCACATATCGATAACTCCCCAGTATTTCATCTCGACAGTTCGGTGGTTGTCGTTCCCTTCGCGATTGATTTCTTTGAAAACAGAGCTTCGGCGAATTACATTCATACGCTAAGTCTGCCGGATGTTCGCATCGCCGGGGCCGAGTTCTACGTTACTAACTCATTCGGAAATAGCCCCGCAACGCAAGTTCCCTACACTAGTCTTCCCGATACACAAACGAGGACCTTGTCGGGAGGTCAATTCTCATTGCAATTCAGCGGATATCTGGCAACACAGCAGAATGCCGCGCCGCCCCTGATCGTTCAGGCGACTCACGCAGTCCGCGACATACGCGCCACTCTTAGTCAAGCTCCCAGCGGATATGACCTAATAATAGATATATTTCAGAATGGCAACTCCTACTGTAGCGTAACAATTCCGTCAGGGAAAACAACTTCCACCATGACGGTAAATGGGGTAATTCTAGCGTTAGACGGAGTAAACTTACCGCCGTTAGTTGCGGAATCCATGCTCACTATGAATCTAACCTTGAATGTCATTGGAAATCCTAATGATCTAAGCCCCGGGCGCGATCTTACCGTCACCATTCGGTTTTGACCTATGTCTGAACAAATTTCAAAGCTAACTCCAGATAAAGATCTGTCCTCACTTATCAGGACCAGCGCACTGGTTGTATTCCCCTTGATTCGAACTTGTACCCGATCGTTGCTTGGGATCAACTGCGCCTCTGGATTCCGAATGCTTTGGTTTTACCGATGGCCACGATTTGGCGAACAGCACATTATCCACATCGTTCACTGCCGCCAAAGGTTTCCCAATCCGCAACGCAGCCATCTGGTGGGCGTCGGCGACGTCTGGAGTTCTTGGTTTAGGGAGATCGACATCACCCAATCTCAAGGACTCGAATCGGTCGTCCTATTTGCGCTCAACCAATATTGCGTCATCGGCTATCCTCCGCCGCCATTTGTCAAATCAATCGGCAGCCAGCGCCAAGGTGAACCTCATGTGTGAGTAATATGGTCCATTCATGATCTACGCCATAACCATCTCTTTGGTGGTCGCTTTACTGTGCGGGATAACTGTTTACAAATCCACTCAAGTCAAGACCAAAACAGACTTCATGGTTGCTGGCCGGTCCTTGAGTTGGCCCGTTCTTGTATTCACCTTGCTCTCTTCTTGGATCGGAGCCGGGAGTCTTCTCGGCGGTGCGGAAAACGCTTATAAGCATGGGTTCGCCGCTCTCTGGCAGCCCTTCGGCGGTTGGATGGGGCTCATCCTGATTGCGGTGATTGCAGGCCGCGCCCGCCGCTTCGCTCAATTCACAATCCCCGATCTTCTCGAAGCGCGTTTCAACGCCACCGCCCGCATCCTTGCCACTATCGCGATTGTCATTTCGTGCGTGGTAATCACCAGCTATCAATTTATTGGCGGCGGCGACATCCTTCATCTGATCTTTCCCGAAGTCGCCCGCAACACCGGCCTCTACATCATGGCGGCCTTCGTAATATTCTTTACCGCCGCCGCTGGCATGGCCTCCATCGCTTATCTCGACTTAGTCATCGGTTCCATGGTCACCATAACTGTCATCGTTGCCATTCCCATACTGCTGCATTTCGCCGGAGGTTGGAGCGCGGTCCGCGCAGCCTTGCCTGTGACTCATTTCCAACCGCTCGGCGATTACACCGCGATTGGCGCCGGTGGCCTTGCCCTCCCCACTATGTTGCTCCTGGTTGGAAATCAAGGCATGTACCAGAAATTCTTCTCTGCCAAATCCGAAGCCGACGCGCGCAAATCGGTTATCGGTTGGATCGTCGGTACCGTAACTCTCGAAACCCTGCTGATAGCACTCGCTGTTATCGCCAGCTCAAAACTCAAAACCGACCGTCCTCGCGAGATAATCGCCCTCACCGCTAAACAAGCCCTGCCTTCCTTGCTCGGCGCAATTCTCCTCGGCGGTGTCTTCGCCAAAGTAATTTCTACCGCGAATAATTATCTCTTCTCGCCCGCTACAAACCTTATCCACGATGTCTACGGGCGCTTCATCAACCCGAACGCAAGCCAGCGCCGCATTATGATCGTCTCTCGCCTAATAGTCGTCCTTCTCGGCCTCTTCGCCATTCTGCAAGCCACGCAATTTGAATCCGTTCTGAAGGCATCCCTCTACGCGTACACCGTCTATGGCGCGGCCGTTACTCCATGCGTGATGGCCGTCTTCTTCTGGCGCAGAACCACTACCGCTGGGGCAATCACTTCCATTTTTCTTGGTACGGTCATCACCGTTACCTGGCAGGTGCTCCAGCAATACGGCCCACCCGCTATCCAGTTGGCGCTCGGACCCATCGACGCCATCTACCCGGCCCTATGCGCTTCCGTTCTCAGCCTGATAATCGTAAGTCTTCTTACTCCGCCGCCTTCGACTGAGCAACTCGCGAAACTCTATCCCGCGTAAAATCACAGCAGCATGATCATTGATCGAATCCAGGCGTCCCTGCGCGCCGCCCAACTCGACGGCTGGCTCTTCTTCGACCACCATCACCGCGATCCCCTCGCCTACCGAATCCTGGGCATTCCCGAAGATGGCCAAGTCTCGCGCCGCTGGTACTACTTTGTGCCCGCTTCCGGCGATCCCTTGAAGCTCGTGCATCGCATCGAAAGCGGCAATCTCGATAGTGTCCCCGGCAACAAGGGAGTCTACTCCAGTTGGGCCGATCAGCAGCAGAAGCTCCACTCCATGCTCGCCAGCAGCAGGCGCATCGCCATGCAGTATTCACCGAATTGCGCTATCCCCTACGTTTCCCTCGTCGATGCCGGCACAATTGAACTCGTTCGGGCCACCGGCGTCGAGATCGTCAGTTCCGCCAACCTCATTCAAGAGTTCGAAGCCCGCTGGACCGAAGAGCAATTTCAACTTCATCTCAAAGCGGGCAAGTTGGTTGACCAAGCCCTCCGTGACGCTTTCGACCTCGTCGGTGAGCGCCTCCGCTCCGCCGACCCGATCAGCGAATACGAGGTTCAACAGTTCATCCGCCGCAAGTTCAATCAGTCCGAACTCTATTCAGACCACGGTCCCATCGTTGCCGTGAACGCCAACGCTTCCGACCCCCATTACGATCCGACTCGCGACCATTCCTCCCACATCAACTCCGGCGACGTCCTCCTCATTGACCTCTGGGCTAAGCTTCTGGAACCCGGCGCTCCCTATTACGACATCACCTGGACCGCCTTTTGCGGCGACACCGTTCCCGACCGTGTGCAAGCCGTCTTCGAAGTAGTTCGCGACGCCCGCAAAGCCGGATCCCAGTTCGTCATCGACAAAACGTCGGGCAGCCAAACCATCGCCGGTTACGAAGTAGACGACGTCGCTCGCGGGTACATCGAGAACAAAGGCTTCGGCGAATATTTCTTCCATCGCACTGGCCACAGCATTGGTACCGAAGTTCATGGCACTGGCGCCAACATGGACAATCTGGAATCTCACGACGACCGCGTCATCATTCCAGGCAGTTGTTTTTCAATCGAGCCGGGCATCTACTTGCCTGAGTTCGGCATCCGCTCAGAAGTGAACGTTTACGCCGGCCAAGGTTACGCCCGCGTTACAGGCGAACAACAGGAGCAACTGGTTCGCATCTAGCACGTCACCCACCTTCGCGGGGTGGCATTTACGGAATCCTTATATCCCGTTCCTCTTCTATTACTTGCGGGCGCATGAGGCACATCAAATAATTTGATTTGCTGTCCATGGTGTTTGCGTTCTACGCTTCGAGTATGGCAACACTGAGTCACATGGAACCACCTCCGACTTTGGTTGGTCTTCTTCACCGCGTCAGTAACATTGTGAGTTCTGAGCTTTCCCTAGATGAAATGCTGGGCGAGATAGTAGGTTTGACAGTGCAGGTCACTGACTGCGATGCCTGCTTGGTTTACCTCATCGAACGCGAGACGAATGAGATCGTACTGCGCGCATCACAGGTTCCGCATCAAACCGATCTGGGCAATATTCGCCTAAAGATCGGCGAGGGAGTCACCGGATGGGTCGTCGAGCATCATTCCGTCGTTGCCCTCCCTTCGAATGCTTCGTCCGATACTCGCTTTAAGCGCTTCCAGGCCCTCGTTGAGGACACGTACGAAGCTTTCCTCTCCGTCCCGCTGTTGAGCGGCGGTGAAGTGATCGGGGTCATCAACGTCCATCATCGCGACTCCCATCAACACACTGCCGATGAAATTTCCCTTCTCACCTTCGTTGGCGAACAAATGGGAGGCGCCATCATGAAGAGTTATCTGGCGGAAGAAAACGCCCGCCTCATTGAGGAAACCGCCGAAATGCGCCGTCAGCTCGAAACCCGCAAGCTGGTGGAACGTGCCAAAGGTATCCTGCAAATGCGTCACAGTTTAACCGAAGAAGAAGCTTATCTCCGTCTCCGGAATGAGAGCCGCCGCCTGCGCCGCCCTATGCGCGAACTGGCGGAAGCCATCATTCTTTCGGAAGACCTCAGCCGCAAAAGCGAACGCGTTCAGTAGCACTTAATCCTCCTAATACCTGACGCGGGTAATTTTACTCAAATTACCCGCTTTTTTTGTGCTCGTTAAACTCGAAGTTGAGTTTGCCGCCGGAATTCCAACCTATTTTCCGCAACCCTCATCTGCTGACCATGGCCGGCAATTTTTGGCCTCGCCAGATTGACCAACGCGCGTTTCCATCCCGCCGGATCGAATACAAAATCGACCCGCAAACGACAGTCGTCGCTCTCGAACATCAACCCACAATCCCGCCGCGCGGCCAAATTGTGCTCCTTCACGGCCTTGAAGGTTCAGCCTCATCTGGCTATCTCGTGAGCTTTGCGCAAGAAGCCCTTGTGCGCGGCTTCGGCGTTCACCGCCTCAACATGCGAACCTGCGGCGGTACCGAAAATCTCTGTGAGACAATGTATCACTCCGGTCTCACCGCTGATACCAAAACTGTGTGCGGTCGGCTGCGCGACCTCTATCCCGGCCCGCTTTTCGTTATTGGATTTTCTCTCGGCGGCAACGTGGCGCTTAAGCTCGCTGGGGAACTGGGCCATACCGATCTGATCACTGCCGTCTGCGTCATCTCCACGCCTATTGACCTCGCTGCCTGCGTTCGCGCCATCGATAGGCCTTCGAATGTCCTGTACGCGCGCCGCTTCCTCGCTCGTCTTTGCGGCCGCATTCGACTTAAAAGCCAGTTGACGCCGCATCTATATTCAACAGCCGGCCTCAATAGCGTGAAATCCATTTGGGAATTCGACGACCTTTTCACCGCGCCCCTTTTCGGCTTTGGTACCGCTGCAAACTACTACGCCACCCAATCCGCCCGGAACTTTTTGGACGCCATTCGTATCCCGGCACTCGTCATCGCCGCGCAAGACGATCCGCTCGTCCCCTTCGAAATCTATCGTCACCGCGCGTTCACAACCAATCCCGCTCTCAATCTGCTCGCTCCCATGCATGGCGGCCATCTCGGCTTCCTCTCCCGCTATAAACCACGCTTTTGGCTCGACCAGGTTGCGCTGAACTGGCTGGAAGGCAAATCGACCCCCAATCCTTCGCCCATTACCAGCAGCCTGAATACGTTTTAATGCGTATCTAATCTGAATCCGGCAGAACCATGGCCGTCTTTTCCAACGTCTTATAAATGCGGGGATAAAACACACCATGTTAAAACGTTCAACTCTTCTGTGGATGCTTCTGGCCGGCTTGCTGTTCTTCGCGAGCCCCAAACCGGCGCACGCGCAGATTGGATTCGGAGTGACCGTGGCTCCCCCTTATCCATACGCTTCCGCGCCCTACTCTTGCGATCCTTATGCCAATCCATACTGCTACTCGGCCTACCCGTACTACGGTTACCCGTATGCTGGAGCTTATGGCTATTGGGGTGGTTATCCGTGGTATCGATACGGCCGCGGCTATTATGGTTACCGCAGCGGTTACGGATATGGCTATCGCGGTGGATATGGCTATCGCGGTGGTTACGGCTATCGAGGTGGCTACGGCTCCCGTGGCGGTTATGGCTATCGAGGTAGTTACGGCTCTCGCGGCGGTTATGGTTATCGAGGTGGTTACGGATCTCGCGGCGGCTACGCGGGCGGCGCACGGGCCTTCGGGGGCTTTTCAGGCCGGTCTGGAGGCTTTGGCGGACATGCTGGGGGCGGCCACGGCGGCGGCCACCGTTAATAATCGACTGTTGTCAGATTTTTGGTCGGCGGTAGCCTGAGTCTACCGCCGGCCAAAATCTTATTCACTCCGCATCACTTCAGCCGGATCGATTGCCAATACTCTCCCGGTCGCGCTCCATGCTGATATCAATCCGGTAACCAACAAAAATGCCGCAGCCGCTATTGCAGTTCCCAATTCGGGGCGCGCGGCGTTCTCAATCAGGTGCCCCAAGTATCGGCCCGAGACGATGGAACCAGCAATGCCAACCGCTATTCCGAGAAGGACCGGGAGAAGGCTTTCGCGCACCATCATCTTTCGAATACCTGCGTACGATGCCCCCACTGCCATACGAACACCCATCTCACGCCGCCGCTGTGCAATCGAATGAACCACCGTTCCGTAAATCCCGACCGTAGCCAGCAAAACGGCAAGCACCGCCAGGAACAGCGTCGCGGTGGTGTAGAACCGAGGACGTGACAGGACATCCGCTACACGCTGATCGAGCGTCTTCACGTCGTAAACGGGAATTTTCGGGTCCACGCTCTTCAACGCATCGCGGCATCGTGCTAAGTACGCTTCGGGCGGCCCGCTCACCCTGGCTACCAGTGTTAGCGCCAGGCCCAGGTTCCTCCTCTACTGGCCAATAGATCTGCGGCCCGCCGGGATCAGTCGGACCAGCGAAGCTAGTCGTATTAACTAGGCCTCTGATCCGATACGGAGTGCGATTCCACGGCGCAGTCAGCATGCGGCCCACAATCATTTGTCCCAGTCCCGCCCGCTCCGCAAAGGCCTGGTTGACAATGACGGAAGGTGCCGAATCATGCGTTTGGTTCTCCGCGAAATCGCGGCCGGCAATGAACCTCATTTCCATTGCGTTGAAGTAGCCCGGCATGACGGCATTCATTACAATTCCCTTTACACTCTGGCCCGAATCCAACTTGAACGAATTAGCCATGTAGATGTCAGTCGCCAGCGGCAGATGACTTACCGCTCCGGCCGCCTCGACTCCCGGCACCGAGCGAAGCTGGCTTAACGCCTCGCTATAGTATTGCCACTCTCTGGGACCGGGGTACTTCATTCCCTGCACCGACACGTTGAGTGTCAAAACGTTTGCGGGGCGAAACCCCAGGTCGGTATGGAGCAATCGAAGAAATGTTTGTCCCAAAGCTAAGGAACTTGCAACAAGACATAAAGTCAGCGCCACTTGCAATGCCACTAGCAGCGCTCGGGGCCGTCTCGTTCCAGGGTCGCTGGTGCCGGGTTGGTTCCGCACTACGTGCCATGCCGGATTGATTCGCCCAATAAGCCATACAGGTAAAACGCCGAATGTTATGCCCATGGCAAATGCCAGCGCGGCCGCAAAACAGAGCACGCGCCAATCCAGAATGGCGTATTCCTGCGTTGCAAGCTGCGCCGGGGCGAATGAGGATGCAATTTTCGAAGTCCAGTAAGCCACTCCGATGCCCATGGCCGCACCCGTCATGGTAAGGAGGGTGGCCTCAGTGGTCAATTGTTGCAAGAGCCGGGCGCGGCTGGCTCCCAAGGCCGCCCGCACTGCAAGTTCCTGCCGCCTCTCGGTAGCCCTTGACAGCAGCAGTTGAGCTACATTGGCGAACGCTGTCAGCAGCACCAACAAAGTCATTGAAGCCAGTACCCAACTGGCGCGCCCCACCGGTCCCGCCAATTGGCTTTGAAGTGAAACAATTCGCGGCAGATTTTCTTCCCCCGCGCTTAAGGACACCAGACTCCTCGGATTCGCGCGCCGGATCTCGGCCCCGAACATCTCTTGCGCCTGTCGTATACCGGCATCCTGCTTCAGGCGGCCCACAGTTCTGAAGAGGAACGCCCCGCGCTTAGGCAGTTTTTCGAAATCGAATATCGTGGGAATCCAGATGTTCATCTTTCCTGGGTAATCGAAACTGCTGGGCGCAACGCCAATGATGGTAAGGGGCATGCCGTTCACGCGCATCAGCCTCCCTGCCACCTCCGGGTCTCCTCCGTAAATCTGTTGCCATAATCCGTAGCTGATAACGGCTACCTCGTTGTGGCCTGAAATATCTTCATCCTGAGCAAACGTCCGGCCCACAACCGGACTCACCCCAAGCACCTTGAAAAAATTCGCCGAGGTCTCCGCCACTTTGACGCGCAGCGCGTCTCTGTCTCCCGCCAGGTTCATATCCGATAGGGAGAAAGCAGCCGCATTTTGCAAATATGGACTCTTGCGATGCCATTCCGTAAAAGCCGTCCGCCCATTTATCGGGCTCACCGGCGAAAACCAGATCTCGACCAGGCGGGCCGGGTCTGAAAAAGGCAGACTTCGGATCAACAATGCATTTAATACGCTGAACACCCCCGTGCTCGCTCCAATCGCGAGTGCCAGTGCAGCCACCGCCAATATCGTGCTGAACGATCGCTTTCGGTACACGCGCGCCGCATGCTTCAGATCAAGCTTCAACTCGCGAAGCACCTCTGGGGGCGCCGATGTCGCCAGGTCCCAAACAGAACGCAGCCAAAGCGCGGCCACATCGCGTTTGCGATCGGCATCGCGATATTCGTCGCGAAACTGCCGCTCCATGGGCGTTTCGTACTCCTCCCGAAATCTTGCCGGATAAAGTTTCAGCAGCCAGCCGTATAGTTTGGTCGATCCTCGCATGGTTCCCTCAGGCACTCTCCGGCAACGTGAGGTGCAATTCGGCCAGCCTCACCAGATTGCGCAGCCTGATCGCTTCCGCTTCTACCGCGCGTTGGCCAAGCGAAGTAATTCGATAATATCTGCGGCGCTCGTCGTCCAGGTGCGGATCGGGGCGTTCCTCCGATTCCTCTATGAGCCCCGCCTCCAGCATCTTGTTGATCGATCCATATAGCGCTCCTGACCCGAGATTCAGTTTCCCTCCGGTGCGCTGCAGGATTGCACGCTTTAGGGCATAGCCATGCCGCTCTCCCTCGGTCAACGACAAGAGCATGTGAAAAATCGGCAGCGACAGAGGCAGCAGAAGATCGATCTCGGATCGTTTGTAGTTTGCCATACTAGGTCATTTCTTGACTTAGTATGGCAGCACCGTCGGCTTCTGTCAATCTAGGGAGTTTTGCGGATAGTGGCTCAGTTTGAGCATAGAAATAAATGTTCAGAGATTTTGGGAAGCAAGAAAGAGCAGATCGTTGAATACGTGCCATCTCTGGTAGAGTGTTCGGAATGGCCGACGATCCACTCGACCCTTGATTCATGCCTGAGCCACGAACTATCTGGACGACCATTGGTGCGCTGTATCACCAATGGCTCCCCCCTATTATGGCAATCGCCGTGGTTGGATGGTCATTCTACGTCTGGAAGTTTCAGCAATATCCACCGGTGGGTATTTACATTGCGATATTGGGCGCTCTGGGAGTTATTGTGACCATCTTCCCTCCAGAGCACAACTGGGAGAAGGCGCTTTGGTTGGGAGTCTTTTTCGCTCTCATGGCGTTTGAGATTCATAACCTTTACAAGCACGACGCGGACCAGGCCAGGGAACAGAAGGAAGACCGACTTGCTGAGAGACTAGCGTTTGATAACGAGATGGTTGCTTTTGGAAAAGTTTTGCAGCAAGGTCAAGACAACCTACAGGCAATCCTAAAACAACAGAATGAACACTTCGACAAAACCATTAAAGCAATGCTTAGCTCCCAACGGGCGGAACATGACCATTTTAATAGTCTTCTAAGCAAGGAAAGTGAACTTTACGAGCATGAAGAGCAACTAGCCGAGTCGTTGCATGGGCGCTTAATACCTGGGTCCGAGCCAACTCCACAGAATCGCTGTCGATCTGTGACGGCTAAAGAACTGCTCGTTTTATGGGGCGTGAGCGGTCAAGAACCAAACGCGCAAATAGTGACACATTTTCCGCATGTTGTGCTGGCAAGTCAGCGATTCGGTCCGGTGCTGACACTTGAGCGCGATGGATCTTCGATTGTTGTCTTTCTTGATATCCGAAGTAATGATGGAAGGGTTATCGCCAGACTCAATAGAGATGGGTGGGTCGTGAATCGAAATAACTATTTAGAGATGAAAAAGGACAAGAGCAGTTTGGTGGTAATAGACGAATTTGGACACGAAGTTATAAATGTCCACTATTACAATACTCATGCCATCCTCGTTAGCGGCCAAAACGTTGGACTTCGCGGAATGTCTGGTGGTTGTATCGAAACTGAAGGGGGTATAGCGGATGTATTGATTCCTTAGCGGATTACATTGGCATATTTTCAGAAATCCTACCAAAGTAGACTTTAGTATCCACGCCCCCTCGACCGCCCCGGATCTTGCCCCAACGCTTCGCCATACTGAACATCTTTGTAGTTCGGACTCTCTTCCATTTCATCCAGCAACTGCACCAAATCTGCAATCTCCCAAACGCGATCCGTCACACCAGCCGCCATCGCCGGAGTAACTCGCAATGTTTGGTGAATACGAACAAAGTTGTAGAACATGAAGTGCAGCGAAACGGCGGCAATGTGGTTGTCGAGTTTCTTCGAGAACGCATTTGTGAGCCGGGTAAATCTGCGCATGTGCATTCGCATTGTGAGATTCTGGCGTTCAACGTAACTGGTGGAAACATGCTGGGCTACCGGCGAACCAGTGATGATTTCTTTGCGCGTTCCCCGGCACTCGCCTGGGCTATAGCGTGTATCGCCTTCGAGATCGTCGCCGTAGAGCTTGATGAGCATCGCGTAATCGATGTCAGCGCCGAAGGCTTCCGCAACGGCTTCCAGATAAACTTTGTTGCCATCGGTGGTTAGCTGAACGCGCTTCGCCAGACGCCCCGCTAGATCCTTCATAAACAGCCGTGCAGCCTTGGCATCGCGGCTACCGACCATCCATGAACAGATGAGTTTCGAATCGGCATCGATGGCCGTCCAGGTCCAAACGCTGCCGTAACCTGCCACGTCTTTCTTGTTCGCCGGAAGGTTCTTGTCCTTCGCATAGCAGAACGACCAAATCTCGTCGCACTGAATCCGCTCACAAGGCAGGTTGCGAAGCGCCTTGTTCTGAAAGAACGCGCAAGCCGCGCCGACCTGAAGCAAAAGGCTTGTTACCGTGTTCCGCGAAACGCCCGTCATGCGCGACACCGCGCGGATCGAATTGCCTTCGACCAATCCACTGATCACTTGGGCGCGGAGTTCAGCGGTGAGAACGTTCATATTCATTTATGCTTGAGCGGTCAGGAATATGAAAGACCTAAATCAACGTATTCGGTGAATTGGTGATTGCATTGTTTCCTTCTTAGGATATACTCGAATCAGCCTGAATGGAAGTTCAGTTTCGAGACAGCGAATACAAACAACTTGAGCGAGATCCGCACTTCTGTAGCAATTGGGCGGCGGCTTTAGTGAAGGCTTATCGGAATAGACTCAACTTCCTAAGGCAGGCGTTAGATGAACGTGATTTTTATGCGTGGAAGTCTCTTCGATTTGAAAGATTGAAGGGTAATCGCGATCATCAGTTTTCATTGCGCCTGAATGATCAATGGAGGCTCGTCGTAGAATTCAACGGCGAAACTCCGAGGAAAGTAATAGTAATCGTAGGAATCGAAGACTACCACTTAACATGGAACAGTTAATCAATCCTGAAGCCTTCCCGCCCGGCGATTATATTCGGGAGGAACTTGAAGCACGAGGCTGGACTCAGATGGATCTTGCAGAGATCTTGGGTCGAGCGCCGCAAACCGTTAACGAAGTTGTGACCGCGAAGAGGTCCATCACACCCGAAATGGCCAGAGATTTGAGCAGGGCTTTTGGAACAAGCGCTCAATTGTGGCTAAACCTTGAGAGTGCCTATCAACTCTCGAAAACACTGATTGGAGACGATTCCGTTTCGAGACGTGCCACTCTTTACGAGATTGCGCCACTCAAAGAAATGCAAAAACGAGGATGGTTGGAGCCTTCATCCAACGTAGCCGTGTTGGAAGCACAAATTCTTTCTTTTTACGACATTAAGGCACTGAGCGATCCGATCTATTTCCAACATGCTGCCAGAAAATCAAGCGACTACGGATCAATCTCATCCAGTCAACTTGCATGGTTGTATCGGGCAAGGCATCTAGCGAGAAGCGGTTCCGGTAAATGGGTCGTTCTCGGATCGGTCGCTTGATACCGCCATCAAGCGGCTAGCGGACCTAAAGGGAGAACCAGAAGAGATACGCCACATTCCAAAAGTCTTGGCCGATGCTGGAATCAGATTTTTGATTGTGGAGCCATTGCCCCAAACGCGAATCGACGGAGTTTGCTTCTGGCTAGACAAGACCTCACCCGTTGTCGTGCTGTCCTTGCGCTATGACCGTATAGATTGGTTTTGGCATACCCTAATTCATGAACTTTGTCACGTCAGGCATAGGGAGGGTATGGACAACCCCACTCTGGATGTTGACTTGGTTGGGAATGAAGCGCAATCTTCCGAGAGTAAACCGGAGAATGAACTACGAGCCGATTCGTTTGCTGAGCACTTCGTGGTCGATCAAGCGAAGCTCAGCAGTTTTATTGTTCGGTGTGGGCGATGGTTCTCTACTGCCCAAATTGCGGCGTTTGCGATAAGGGCAAAAACCCATCCCGGCTTGGTGGTTGGGCAACTGCAATTTAAGGGTAAACTCAAATACACGCACAATCGAGATTTTTTGGTTAAGATCAAAGCGATAATTACCGCCACAGCGTTGACTGATGGTTGGGGGCATTCCATCTTTGTTTGAAGTATCTAGGTAAATTCGTATGACTTATAGCGAACAAATGCAACACCTCGCCAATCGTTATCTTCAGGAAAACGGAAAGTTAGCAGCGACATCGCGCGAGATGGCGACATGGGCAATTGCTAATCACTTATGGGAAGCGCAACCAGCGGCACTGATTAAGCAATGCGCGGAAGACTTCTCTCGGGCTATGCGGGAGGAATACGTAAAAGACCCGCAGGGCCGTCGCGTCAGGGTTAAGCACTTCGCTTTAATCGAACAAGAAGGCGAACAGATTCCTTTGTGGGCAGACATGCGAACAGCCACACATGAACATATGGAGACCGCTTTTCAACAGCGCCGCCGGCTAATTGTCAGTGATTGCAAACAACTAAAAAGTGATGTTGACAGCTACAACGAGAATTTCAATTCCGGTGACGCCATTCAAATTTGCTTCGACTTTAATGAAGACCTTGAGGAAGCGGAGATTATTGCCGGGATCGCCTAGTCCTTGGTGCCCCATCTCTTCTTGGCCGCTTCCTTCGCGATCTCAGACCGCTTCTCGGGCGTGAGTTTCTTCGCCCGCGCTTTTCCACCCTTTAAGCCACCCAATCGCCCCAGCGTGACCGCAGCCGGATTCTTTTCCTTCTCCTCCGGTTTCTCCGCTTGCCCGGTTGCTTGCTGAACGACGTTGTAAGCCAGCATGTTCACATCCGGTTTCCCTTTGCCTCGGTTGGTGGTTTTATTGGACATCTTGAACTGTTTTCCAAACCGGTTTTGGATCGTCCTTGGGAATTTTAATTCCAATACTGGCGCAGTGTTTACGAACAAGATCTACAGCGAACTCCTCTGCTGCTGTTTGTGACATGCACGGAACAGATGTAAGGTTTGGAATTGGCGCGTCTGAGGCATCAACGACGTTCACTTGCCAATGGTGTGCTTGGCCGAACTTAGGAGCTTCATCGTGATGGGTCGAAAGGGTGTATCCGTGGTATTCAGCCATGCTTGAGCGGTTTGGCATACATCTCAAGCGTTACAACTGCCTAGCTATTTGTCAAGTTTCCCAATTTCAAATTGAGCCACTACCAGTTTTGCCGGTATATTGCTACGTCTTGCGGCGGCGCAGTGCGGCGGCAGTGAGCCAGACTAGAGGCGCGAACAGCAGAGCGAACGAAGACGGCTCCGGCGTGATTCGCAATTCCGGAGAAATAATGTTGGAGCTAAGCGCTCCCTGATCGCTCAAGCTGATGGTCAGCGCGATTCCATTGGGATCCGTCGTGAGAGTCGGAATAGTGCCGGCGGCGTCGCTGAATATAGAGAAGGCGAAGAGGCTGCCTGCGGTGTCGCTGCCGGAAGGGGCTGTGATAGCTGGACCCGAGAAGTTCAGCGTGAAAGTTAAGCTATTGGCAAAAGTGTAGCTGTCGAGTACTTCGTTGTCCTGGCCGCCGACATTCGTAATGGATAGGGCGGTTGGGATCGGTCCGCCGCTGACGCCCGATCCAAAGATCGTTTGCGAGCCGCCGTAGACGCCCCCAACAAAGCCCGAAGCTTGCACCGTGGCCGACTGAAACGTGCCGACACCTGGATTAAATTGGAAATCAAGTGAGCCGGTATGGCCGCTAAGCGTGCTGGTGTCGACGGCCACTGTGTAGGAAGTGGTGGCTCTCACAGCGCCGGCGGATAGAAGAAACGCCCCAATAAAGAGGGGCAGAGTAAATAGTTGATTTCTGAGCATGTTATTGGGCCACCACCGAAACTGTGTAGTTGACAGCGGCGAGAGTAGGATCACTGAAGACAGCGGTTGCGGTTGCCGATTGCCCGGGAGCGAGCGAACCGGAAGGAGCAAGAATTTGCAGCGCGGGTGACCCCGCGACCGAACCGGTGGAGTTGCTTAGCGTAACACCAGCGGCAAGACCCTTGAAGACAGCCGAGAGCGGACCCGCGACTGCTGCGCTTGAATTGTTGAGAACCGTAATCGTCTGCGAATAGCTCTGAGTGCGGCGACTGTACAATAAGCCGCCGGTGACAACAGGCAAGCTTACAGGAGCATCGGGAGCAACGGTACCGGGCGTGAACGAAATGCCGCGAAGGACTTCGCCGTATTTCGCATCGCGAACGTCGGAAAACTTCTCCATTGCGGCGACGGCTGGATTGACGTTGGCAAGAACGTCGGTAATCTCAACCAGTTTGTTGGGGTCCGCCCCCTGATCGCCGCTGGCGCTGATGGTAGACGTAACAGCCCAGACCGTAACTGTGCCATCGGTATTGACTCGCCCGGTGATGTTTCGAAGTCCGTCAGTCGATGGATTCAAAGCGTTGGGGTAATTCGGGACTGAGTACGGCTGACCGAGCGCGAGACCATTCTGAAGCACATAGACACGGGTCCAGGTTCCGTCCGTCAAAACCCACTTCTGCAAACCGGCGTTGGAACTGGTAGCCGCGTCGGCTGCCGTGCCGTCGCCTTCATCCCCCACGTAAAGCGTGGTTGCATTAGCGAAGAAGAGGCCAAATGGATTGGCGGCGCTGGCTGCCTTGGCAAGGGTGGTGGGGAATCCGGGAAGAATGGCGATCTTCATCGGTACGGTACTGGGCGTGGGAAGAGTACCCTGCTGGCCCACCTGATAAACAGTGTTGATGCCGTTACTGCCGCTACCCTTGGCGATGTAGACCGTGTTATCGAAGATGGTCAGGCCCCGGAAGTTGTTATCCTTACCAGCCTTGTCTGCCTTATGTCCGTATTGCGTCACGGAGAAACTCCCGAGTTCAACAGGATTCCCGGCGGCCGTGCCTGGCGTGACCAACTGCGCGCCAGCGGCGCCAACAACATTGGCGGGAGTTCCGCTGCCGTTGTTCGAGTTGCCGGCAGTGTAGTAGAAACCATTGGATAGGTAAGCGGCGCGCCCGTTGTTGCCGCTATATGCGTTGGTGTCGGTGAGGGTGAGACTGCCGTAGGCGTCTATCTGGGCAACGACGCGATAGAAAGCCGTGCCAACCGGGTTAGTAGGATCCTTAACGCCGGGCGTATTGGAGTTCGACACGTCGAGCGTGTTTACAGGAGCGGCATAGCCCATGAAAGTAACTGCGGAACCGTCGGTTGAGAGGTTCAATGCGATTTCAGATTTGGACGAAAAGCTGGTGACCAGCACCGAGGTGGGGACCGAGTAAGTATTCAGCAGGGTGCCGTTCGTGGTGATTTGATCGAGATAAATAGGCGAAGTGACGCCGAAGCTTCCATCCACCGCGGCGTTGTTGAACACGTCTGGATAAGTGCCGTCGTTGGTGGCTTTGCCGGTACACGAAGCGCTTGTTCCGCACACTGGAGGAAGCGTCTGGCCCACGGTCACCGCGGAAGCGGGAGCCGAATAGACGCTGCGGGACACGATCAGATTGCCTGGCGTGAAAACCTCAGGCACGGTTGCGCTTGAAGCGAAGATCGGTGAAAAGCAAGCGAGCGCAAGAGCAGCTACGCCTATGCACCTGTTAGCCCTCTGAGAAGATACGCGAATAATATCGCTCTTCAATTTAGTTTGCATGGATTGGTTGGTTAGGTTTCCTAAGTCGATCGGTTTGCGTGGGAGCAACCCCTCAGGAACTTAACAGGCCAATCTTTACTTTGCGTAACAGCGTAGTTACAAAGATGTTGCTTTCGCAAGGCTAGTATTGTTCCTGGTAAGTACCATCTTCCAGGCTTTGTCATTCAGCCGAAACTCCCTTGGGCTAGCCTACGGGAGAAAGAGAGGCAACGTGGTCAGTTTTCGCGCGATAGCAGCAGGCTTTTTTTTGATGAATATTTTGGCCGTAAGTGTAGCTCTAGGAGGTCCAACCTACAACGTTCAGCAGTTTGCGGCGGGGACAGCGGTTGGTGGCACTTCGCCCGATTCCGTAAGCTACGGAGACGGATCGGTCTGGCTCGCTTATCAGAATGGAGCGGACTCAGCCGGGGCGAGCGGATCGAGCACTGTAGTGCGTTATTCACCGGCGGGCGCGGTTCTCCATACCTGGACAATTGCCGGCAATGTCGACGGATTGAAAGTAGACCCGAGTTCGGGATTAGTCTGGGCTCTTCAAAACAATGATGGGAACTCGGCTTTGACTGTCATTAATCCGGTTACTAATGCCACCTCCGCCTACAAATATGGCAATACATACACGAACGTCCCGAATCGCGGGTTTGACGACGTGGTTTTCTCTAATGGCAGCGTGTACTTGAGTGAGACGAATCCCGCCTCCGGGACCGATCCGGTGGTTTTGAAACTTACCTCCGGGTTGAATTCGCCGCTTCAAATCAGTCCGATTCTGAACTCCACATTCACGGGTACGAATCTGGCAACCGGCTTACTTGGATCGACATCGATTACAGATTCCGATTCGCTCAAGCTCACTTCGAATGGGGCCCTTGCGTTAACCGGGGAAGCCGACAAGGAAATTACCTATATTTACAATCCAGGCCTGGGCGCCCAATACGAAAAGTATGTTGCGCTGTTGGGAACGAATGGCAAGACAATTAGTGGTTCACCAGACGATACGATTTACCCGGACGCAACCGGAGGTTTTTTTTACATCGCCGACACCGGAGCGAACAAGGTTTACCAGATTACCGCCACCGGACTTACTGCTGGCTCAGTTTATGTCGATGTCGGAAATGAATTCGGCATCCTCGATACAACCACTGGAATTGTGACCCCGATTTTCACAGGTGTAAGTCCGCACGGTGCCGATTTCGTTTCATTTGCCGCTGCCGGCGTTCCCGAACCAGGTACTGTCGGCTTCGCTTTTCCGGCGTTCTCCTGGTCGGCGCCTTGCTCTTAAAGAGATCTTCTTGGGCTTAGCGGAATTCCCAATGCAACAATAAAACTTCGTGACCAGTGACACCCTTGTCCAGATTAAGGGCCCGAACGGACCTGCATTGCCTGTGTGGCTTCGGAAGGGGCGAACACACTTCGAATCTGTTCATAACCTGAAAACGGAACTGCGGCGGCGGAAGCTGCACACGGTTTGCGAGTCGGCAAGGTGCCCTAACATTCATGAATGCTTCCATCGCGGTGCCGCGACGTTCATGATTTTGGGGAATCTGTGTACCCGCGGCTGTGGATTTTGTTCGGTGCCCAAGGGCTCGGCTGCCAAGCATGAGTTCCTTCTGGATGCGGACGAGCCGGCGCACGTGGCGGAGATGGCGGCGGAGTTAAAGCTCAAATACGTGGTGATCACGGCGGTGAACCGCGACGACCTCGATGACGGCGGCTCGCACCATTTTGCCGAGACGGTACGGCGAGTAAGAGAAGCGCTCCCGCAAGCGCAGGTAGAAGTTCTGACGCCTGATTTTTGCGGCGATCTGGCGGCGGTGGCGAGGGTGCTTGACGCGGAGCCGCATGTGTACAACCACAATATGGAGACGGTGAAGCGGCTGTATCGCCGCGTTCGGCCGCAGGCCGATTATCGGCAGTCGTTGAAAGTGTTGAAATTCGCCAAGGAATACCGGCCGCAAGCACTGACCAAATCTGGATTGATGGCCGGGCTGGGTGAGACACACGCTGAAGTCCACGAATTGCTGCAAGACGTGGTGAACGCCAAGGTAGACGTGGCGACCATCGGACAGTATCTTCAACCCACGCGGCGCAATTTGAAAGTGGCCGAGTATGTCACCCCGGAGCAATTCGATGCATATCGGGATTACGGGCTCAGCATCGGATTCAAAATGGTTTTCAGCGGACCGTTGGTGCGCAGTTCTTATATGGCTGACAAGGTGAGCGAAGAGGCCGTTCAGGCCCATGGCTGAGAATAGCCTTCGAGCGCACTACCGGCGCATTGCCGTTCATACTTCGCTGGTGCTGCTCTCAAGCATTCTGCTGCTGCTGGCTTTTCCAAAATTCGACTTTCGCTGGCTGGCGCCGGTGGCGCTTACACCGCTGCTGATTGTACTCGCGAGAACGCCGGATGCTTGGCAGCGTTTCTTTTATGGCTGGCTGGCTGGCACGTTCTTCTGGTTCTTCCTGTGTACGTGGATTCAGTTTGTGCTCGAAGTGCATGGCGGCATGGGCCGGTGGGGCGGCTGGGGAACGTTTTTGCTTTTCGCGGTACTAAAGGGTTTGCATTTGGCGGTATTCGCGTGGCTGGCTGGTGTGTTGATGACGCGAAATTATGCGGTGCCAGCCGTGGCCGCGCTTTGGACGGGGCTGGAGCGGACGCACGCGACCTTCGGATTCACTTGGCTCGATCTGGGGAATGCAGGCATAGATATGTCGCTGCCGCTGCGGCTTGCTCCGTTTGTGGGTGTTTACGGAATCTCGTTTGTGATGGCGATGCTGGCCGCTGGAGTCGCCTGTGTTCTGCTGCGCTTTCCGCGCATGCGGCTCGCTCCCTTACTTGCGCTGCCTTTGCTGTGGGTCTTGCCGGTTATTCCCGAGGGTGTTCCCGCAACGAAGAGTGCTTTAGTGGTTCAGCCAAATATCGACCCCGATTTGCAGTGGACCGCTTCCATGCAGGAGCGCACTGAGGACCAGTTGCGGTTTCTGTCAGATGTGTTGCCCGCGCCGCTGGTGATTTGGCCTGAGCTGCCCGCGCCTCTCTATTACTATGACGATCCGGCATTCCGTCAAACGGCGAATGAGATTGCGGCCAAGCATGGCGATTTTCTCTTCGGCACCGTAGGTTTCACGGGGCAACATCAACCGTTGAATTCGGCGGTTCTGTTGGGGGCCGGCGGCAAGGAGATTGGGAGATACGACAAAATTGATCTCGTACCCTTTGGCGAGTATGTGCCTCCCATCTTTTCGTGGGTAAACCAGATCAGCCAGGAAGCCGGCGAATTTATTCCGGGCCGTGACGTGAAGGTGCTGGATGCGGGCGATCAGCGGCTGGGTGTTTTCATTTGTTACGAATCGGCGTTTCCAGATTTGGTGCGGCAGTTTACGAAGCAGGGTGCGAATGTCCTGGTGAATCTTTCAAATGACGGGTATTTCGGGCGCAGCGAGGCGCGTCAGCAGCACCTGCTCATTGCACGAATGCGTGCGATCGAAAATCGGCGTTATCTGATTCGCGCGACCAACGATGGGTTGAGTGCGGTGATTGACCCGGCAGGGCGTATTGTGCAGACCATTCCTCCCTATCGGCAATTGGCTGCGCCGATTAAGTACGGCGACGTAAAGAGCGTGACCTTTTACGCAAAGCACGGCGATTGGTTTGCTTGGGGGTGTTTGGTGGTGGGCGTGGGTTTGGCCGGGATGGGCCTTAGAAAGAGGAATGCCTGCATGATGGCATAAGAGTTGCCATGGCCGTTTGAATGATTGAATTGCGCGGCTAAATTATCGGAGACTATCCTGCTACCGGTTTCCCATGTGCCATTGATAGCTGGCGAACACCACGCGTTGGCCATCGGGCGACCATGGCTCGCTTCCGAGGGAGTCAGGTCCTCCGACAAATGCAGCTAACGTTTTAACGCTGTTATCTTTCAGAGACATCAGCCGTAGTTCGACCGGCATATCTTCCACAAGCTTTTCGTATTCATTGGAATAACTCAAGAACAGCAGATATTTCCCGTCCGGCGACACGTGAGGCGATGCGGCATTGAGATCGTCTGGCGTGAATGGCTCAGACTGGCTGCCGTCTGCACTCTTGCGCCAGACCCGCATCCTGCCGCCGTTCTTGCTTCCGAAATAGGTAAAATCGGCATCCGGTTTCGCGGCGATGGGCTCGCGCACCGGAGCTGCCGTTCGCAAGGGTGCGAACGGTGTTTGCTCATGATGATTGTCTGCCTGAAACGTAAGCGCGTGACCATCGGCGCTCCAACCTGGCGAGGTCAGGCGCTTTTGCGCGACGTATGCCGTCCGCGCATCGCCCGACAGCAGAACCGTTTCGATTGTGCTGTATTTGCCCTTACCTGTCGAATGCTTAGGTTTTAAATCCAGCTCCACATCGGTGAAGGTGACCTTCTCAATTGCGTTCTTATCGTGAGCACAAACGCCGATGCCCACGTAGAACGGAGTACGCATCTGAACCCACGCGGAGCCGCCGGCAAATTTCAGGTTCTCATTTTCAGCGGCGACCCACAGATAAAAACGATTTCCCCGCTTCTCGATCCTCAATGTGGCCGGACCAGAAACATCCGATTCAATCTCGTGCGTCGTAGCGCCCTTACTTTCGCGAAACTGCAGCGACGTCAGACCCTCTCCATGGCGAGCCGCGTCTATGTAAGCGTCGTCAGTGTCCAAACTCTGGCGGATCATCAAAACGCCCTTGCGATGGCCATTTCCTCCAGCACCCAGAATTGCGAGGTTGGCCGTGAGCGTCAGGTCCTCAGTGGAAACCTTTTTCCACACGAAATGAAACTCGTCTTTGGCGAACCACATATTTTCGCCGCTGCCGGAGACTGTGTACGTCTTGGTACCGGTGTCGTATTCCGCCGAACCGGGGTGCAGAACATCGCCCACATCGTCCTGATGTTCAAATATGCCGAGAGCCGCCGGGGTATCCTGGCCCTCAGCGCGCGTGCAGGCAAGCAGAGTGATGAAAACGACTAAACCGAACCGGAACATGCCTCTCCAAGCAACGATCTTATTCTTCCGGCCTTCTAGTTTATCGATACGCGCCAGGAGGGAACGCACGATGGGCGAAACGGCAGTAGGCGGCCTGGGGTCTAATCAGTGCATACAGGAGGCAACACCAATGAGCAAGATCAGCGACGAAAAACACCTTCGTCTTCGCTGGCACGCGGGGCATGAGGCGATGGAAATGGTTCGCATGGCCCGAGACATGCCGCCGTCATGGAATCTTGCGGCAGAACTTCGTTCTTCTCTCGGCTTGCGTCGCGCGGTAAAGTGATTTCATGGAGCGTCCATGAGCGCCATCACGCTCGATGAATTCCACATCCTCGAAGCACAAAGTGAAGGGCCGCACCTCGAATACTGGTACGGTTACGCCATCCCCAAACCCATACCGACTTGGTTGCATTCAGCCTTACAGCGGATTTTGGCTGATCTCTTCGAAGCCGCTGGCTACAATGCGGCCATCGAGCTGGAACTCAGAATTGTTTCCGATTGGGAGCCGAAGCCGGATGTCGCCGCTGCTTTGCTGCTTGAAGAACCATATCCCACGCGGCCCATTGAAATCGTGGCCGAAGTGTTGTCGCCGGAAGACGAGACGAGGCGCATTCACGTTAAGTGTCGCCAGTACTCTCGAATCGGCATCGGTCAAGTTTTTGTCCTCGATCCGTTGAAGAGAACTGCCGCGATTTGGAATGCATCTAAAGATGATCTTGAAGATATCGACCGTATGGAATTAGGGAACGGGACCGTCTTGTTGGTTTCTGAGGTTTGGCGGAAACTGAATCGGAAAATGGGTTACTGATTGTTTGTTATATTTGTGCATCGGCGATTGCCCAAGTAATCGTCTTCTTCCTCGTCTCCCGGAGCCGCAACCCTCGTTTCTTTGGGTTTGGCCGTGGCTTGTGAACGAGCGGTCCATAGGCGAGGCCAAGCTGATGCAATTTCTCAATCTCCCACAGAACGATAGCCGAGATACTCCATTCAGGATCTGAGGTGAGAAACGCTTCGTTCGTCTGGCGTGAGACTTCCCTCGAACACATTGATCGGAATATCAGTTTCCAGATTCAGCATTCCAAGCAACTCCGGTCGAAAAGAGATCGTCGTGTGGATTCGATGCCGCGCCTTTCATTATTTCCGATGAGATCGCAACAGGAGCAAGGAACGGGCTTGATTTTCGCTACTCAAGTGTACAAGCGATTGTACATTTCAGAAAAATCACAGCGGGTGCGGTATGTACTGATTTTCAGTGAATCTGTCGCAATCTTGAACATTTCAGACGGCGCCTATGGACTGAACCACCTATATGTCTCACCTTACTCCTGCTAATAATGCTGTATGCTAGCGTTGGCACTGAAGAGATCGTTTACGAAATCGTGGATGGCTGCTTCGTCAAGATTATCTGGCCGATAAGGAAAAGGTGCAGGAACTCGCAGAACCGCGCGCGCTTTTCGCATTAATTCTCGAAGACCAGCAAGAAGACTTCCATTTGGTGGCGCGTGAGTTACGCAACGCGGGGTTCTCCGCCCGTTGCCAACGTGTCGAAACCGAAAGGGAATACCTGGCCAAGCTCGAAGAAAGGCCGGACATAATCCTGGCCGATTATGCGCTTCCAGGCTTTAGCGCCTTACGGGCATTGGAGTTGCTTGAACAATCGGCTTTGGACATCCCGTTTATTGTGCTAACCGGGTTCGTCAGCGAAGACGTGGTTGTCGAGTGCATTAAGCGGGGCGCCGCCGACTACCTGCTGAAAGACCGCCTGGTACGGCTGGGCCCCGCAGTGAAGCGCGCCCTTGAGGAGAGCGATCTCCGTCAGCAAAAGCGCAGCATGGAAGCCGCGCTTCGCAAGAGTAACGAACGATTTCAGCATTTGGTGGAAACCACCAGAGTGATTCCTTGGGAGTTCGATCTGGAAGCTTCGCGGGTCACCTATGTCGGCCCGCAGGTGGTGAGCTTGCTCGGCTATCAACTGGAGGATTGGTATGGGAAAGACTTCTGGAATTCGGCGGTTCATGCCGAAGACCGGCAACTGCTGTCACGGCTGCCCCAAGTACCGGACCTATCGCCCAAAGACCACGAATTCACCTTCCGGATGTTGGCCAAAGACGGCACAATAACACATTTGAACTGCGTCGTCACGCTGACGGTCGAGGGCGCCGCGAAAATGTTGCGCGGCTTCATGATGGATATCACGGAGCTTAGAAGGATGCAAGGTTTATTGGCCCAGCAAGCCGCCATACAGGAAGAAAATCGCCGCATTGTCGAGGAACTCAAGACGAAGGAAATTGAGACTTTGCGCGCACATGCCGGCCGGGAGGCGGCTGAGGTGCGGGCCGCGATGGCCGAACAACTGGTTCAGGCCAACGAGGGTCTTCAAGAGGCTAACCGTAAGCTGAAAGATACCCAAGCACAGTTGATTCAGACCGAGAAGATGGCGTCGTTAGGACAACTTGTCGCCGGAATCGCTCACGAGATCAATAACCCCATAGCTTTTGTTATTAACAACCTCTTTGTAGCCGAGGACCGCCTGGGTCAAATTGCGCCGGAGATTGAGCCGCTGCTCTCGGATACTTCACAAGAGAAGCTGCGGAAAGTACGTCTGCGGTTGGGTGAGATGAAGGAAGGCCTAGATCGAGTGAAGGAACTCGTGCTCGGACTGCGCACCTTCTCGCGTCTAGACGAAGGACCATTCAAGGCGGTCGATGTCGGAAAGAGTATCGACTCGGTTTTACTCTTCTTAAACCATCGCATGGAGGGGCGAATCGAAGTGAAGAAAGCGTTTGGTCCGGAAAGAATGCTCTATTGTTCCGGCGGCAAGCTCAACCAGGTATTCATGAACATAATCAGCAATGCTATAGAAGCCATCCCGGGCACTGGAAAAATCGTCATCACTACGGCCCACAATGAGGACGCTTTCACTATTTCGGTTCGGGACACCGGAACGGGTATACCGGCACCCATCCGGAACCGAATTTTCGACCCATTCTTTACCACCAAGCGGGTTGGCGAGGGTACCGGCCTTGGGCTAGCTGTCTCCTATGGAATTGTGCAGGAACATCAGGGCTCCATTGAAGTCCGTAGCGAGGAAGGCGTAGGTTCCGAATTTATCATTAACGTCCCTCGAGATCTGAGGTCTAGAGGCGACAGATCTTCCTAATGTTTTCCCAAGGCAGGGGGAGCCTCGTTCAAAATCAACCAATAAAGGCCGAGCTGCCGGACAGCGTCGATAAATTGGTTGAAATCGACGGGCTTACGAACGTAGCTGTTGGCGCCAAGCCCGTAACCCGCGATGCGGTCTTGTTCTTCGTTCGAAGATGTCAGAATGACGACGGGCAGAAGCCGCGTCGACTCGCTGGCTCGCATGCGCCGCAAGACTTCTAGGCCCTCGACCCTGGGCAACTTCAGGTCCAAAAGTACGAGCTGGGGCATCACCGTCAAATCGCGACCGTCATGGGATCCCGTCCCAAAGAGATAGTCGAGCGCTTCGACTCCGTCATGGGCTACGACAACCTCGTTGCTGAGATTGTGCTTCTTTAGGGCGCGCATCGTCAGTGCTTCGTCATCGGCGTTATCCTCAATCAGAAGTATCATCCGTTATTCATCTCCTCTTTCTAAAGCGTGAAAAAAAAGGTGGCGCCTTTTTCGACTGCCGCCTCGGCCCAAATATCCCCGCCGTGCCGGCGAATGATTCGTTGCACCGTGGCGAGTCCGACTCCCGTACCGGGGAACTCTTCGGTCGAATGAAGCCGCTGGAAAGCTCCAAATAGACGAGCGGCATAACGCGGATCAAAACCAGCTCCGTCATCGCGCACGAAACACACTGCCCGGCCGTTGTCGCCTTGCGATCTGCCAACTTCAATCCGGGCGCGACTGTGCCGGGCGGTGTATTTCCAGGCGTTGCCGAGCAAATTTTCCATTACGACGCGCAACAGGCGCGAATCTCCGCTGGCGACCAGATTTTCTTCGATCGCAAATTCCACAAGCCGGTTTGGTTCGCTCTTCTGAAGCTCTGCCGCAATCGACTTGGCTATGGTGCTCAGGTTGAGGCTCCCCAAGTGCATCTCGCTTCTGGTTACACGCGAGAGATTTAACAAATCGTCAATAAGCCCGGACATGCGCTGTGTCGCCGCACGGACGCGCTGAAGGTGGTTTCTACCGTCGGCATCCAGCTTGTCGCTATAGTCCTCCAAAACAGCCTGGCTGAATCCGTCAATGCTGCGCAGCGGCGTTCGCAGATCGTGTGCGACGGAGTACGAAAAGGCCTCCAACTCTTCATTGGCGGCGGCGAGTTGCGTAGTACGTTCCTGAACGCGTTGCTCCAGCTCCCCATGGGCTTCGATTAAAGCTATATCACGTTGTTGGATCTCCGTTAACATTTCGTTGAACGCGTCGATCAGGGTGGCCAGTTCGTCACGATTCGGGCTTGCGGGGAAGCGGATGGAATAGTCCTTCTCGCGGGAGATGACGCGTGCGGTTTCCGCCAGTTGCACCACCGGCGCGGAAATGACGCGTTGAGACATACTTGAAGTCAGCAAGGCTGCCATCAGGGAAACGAGCAGTACCGCGGCTACGATGAGTGCATAACTTTTCAGCCGGTCGTTCATTTCCTGCAGATCGGATCGGAGGTAGACAAAGCCGATCGGTTTTCCCTGAAAAACTATCGACCGGACCAGGGCGATTCCGTTCCCTTCGAACCGGTGAATCTCGGTTTGACCTGACGGAATGGTTGACGGCATTTGAGCCTGTACCTTGCCATCGCGCCGGTAACTCGCAAAGAGCTGATGGTCCAGCGTGTAGATCCCGGCATGCAGGATATGAGGCGACGCCGCCAACGCCGACAGCGTGCTCTCGGCAGTGCGGGGGTCGTTGAAAAGGAGCGCTGAGACGGTATTAGATCCGATTATTTGGCCGTCGGTAGACAGGTTGCCTAGGATGCCGATCCGAAAGGTATAGAAATCGTATACAAAGAGTGCCGAACAGGCCAACAGCAATGCCACGCCGCTTACCAGCATGTTTACCCAGGTGAGTTTTCGCGAGATTGAATAATGTCCGATTCCTTGCATCATGCATCAGCCGCCTGGACTCGGATTTCTTTTCACCGCTGCTGCCACCTTGAGAAGTTCGGAGCTCAAAGTGAGACCCGCGTTCTGAGTCGCGGTGAGGTCAACCTGGAAACGAACTCTTTTCCCTTCCAAGATGAACTGGATCATGCCGCCGCGCTGCGAAAACTGGGGAATGTCGCTGACAGTTAAGACTGCCGCTCCGTTAAGGGCCTCGAGGATGCTTTTCAGCCGGGTGTCCTCCGATGAGCTGATAAAGAGGATCTGGCAATTGACTGCTTCGTGAGCGTCCACAATCCGCTTGGCGATTACACCTTTGCCGCCTATTACTCCGCCGGCGACAGTCACATTAAGAGTCGAGCCAAAGGGATCCTCGCCGTATACGCAGATATTGAAATAATTGCTTTGGGTTCCCGCAGCGTTGGCCGGCCATTCGACGAATTTGCCAAAATTATAAAGGTAGGCAGCCTGTACTTGAGATGCGGTAGGTTTGGGTTGTTCGCCACCTAGACTCGGTACAGCAAAGGGCAGACCCGATATGGTCACGAGTACCGCGCCAGCCAGCAGCCGCAGCAGCCGCAGCAGCCGCCGGGGTGCCCGATCTTCCAAGCTGGAGTCAATCGACCCAGTAGCGTTGAGGCCGTTTGTGGAGTGCGGCCCCATTACCTTCTCCAGGTTACTTTCGCGTATACGGCTCTCTTGATGCCCACTAATAGCCCGGGATCTCCTCCAAATTCCTCATGCGAGGGACGCAGGAGGTTTTGCCCGACAACCGAAAAATCAAGATCTCTCCTGACATGCCATCCTAGCCGCATGTCAACCGTGCTATAGGCACCCACGACTTGCGCCGGAAGCGCACTCGAGTATCGGTACGTTTGGTCGAACTCAAAATGTTTCGGTAAGTTGAAGAGCGATTGGAAATTCACGACGCTGCTGGGGCTTGAGCCCATATAGGAACTGAGTAAACTCCCCACATCAGCGAATCCGGGCATGTCCCGTAACTGCATATGGAGGAATGAATACGAGGCACGCACCTGCCACCAGGGCTTAATTTTCCAATTGGGAGCGATTTCCGCGCCGACCGTGTGGCCCTCGATGGCGTTGGCATAGGGTATCAGAATCAAGAGGCGCAAAGGGGGCGGATTGTCCGACTCGCTGAGCGAAAGTGCTCCGTAGCCCTGTAGGTCGTTATAGCGATTGTAAAAGGCCGTGAAATCGAGGTATAAGTTCGGCTTGACCTGCGTCCGATATCCAGCCTCGTAGCCGATCAATTGCTCCGCCTTTAGCTTGGGATTCCCCGCGAGCTCCAAAAAAACCGCCGGGGCCGGTGTTGCCTCCGCCAGGGCGGCCAGTTCAACACCCTGGTCCACACGCGATGGTGTCCGCACTGCCCGCGTCACCGCGCCCCAGAAGGACTGGCGGTCCGTCGGCGTCCATAGCAGCCGGGCGCTGGGCTGGTAGTCAAAGCCGCTGAAGTTATTGTGCTCCAGCTTAGTTCCCGCCGTCAGCGTCAGCCTGTCGCGTACGATCGGCAATTCGTATTGCACGAAGCCGCTGTAGATGGAGTCGATCTGCTTCTGCGGCACGAAGTTTACGGTGGCCGTTGTTTGGATGATACTGTCGGGGCTCACTCTTGCCCCCAAACCCCAAGTCAGCTCTTGATCGCGGTGTATGTGCGCATGTTGGACGAAGTCAATATCAAACGTATCCCGCCTCTCGCCGATTTCCAGGTCTTGGCCGTTAGTCCGGTCGAAGTATCCTTGAATCTGTATGTCGGAGCCTTCCGTCGTGTGCTGCCAGCGTGCCAGCAGATTGCCTCCGGAGAAGTACGCCGTGTCGTCCGGCGTCGTCTCCGCAGGCGGAGAAAAAGAGGCAAGAGATAGCCTCTCTCCGTTCTCTTGACGGTAGATATCACCTTGCACGGTGAAGGTGTTCTGCTTGTCTTTCTTCCACTCCGCATTGAAACCCATTTGTCCTAGCCGGTTGTGATCGAATCCATCCCGGTCGGGGTGAAATTCCGGCCCGCCGGTAGAGCCCATCGCGTAGATGCGATAGTTGAAGTCCTTCCCCACCGAGCCGCCATAGCGGACGGCGCCCGTTCCCTGGTCCACATTTCCGCCGCCCAGCGTGACCAAGGTTCCGTGGGTGTCCTCTGCAGTCTTGGTGATGATGTTGATGACTCCATTGACCGCGTTGGCTCCCCAGATGGTGCCGCCCGGTCCGCGGATCACCTCAATGCGTTCCACGTCATCGAGTATCACGTTTTGTATGTTCCAATAAACTCCCGCGTAGAGCGGTGTATAGACGCTCCGGCCGTCGATCAAAACCAACAAGGACTTTGAGAACTGGCCGGCAAACCCGCGAATCGCGACGGACCAATGATCCGCATCGATGCGCGCAACCTCCACGCCCGGCGCCATGCGCAGGGCATCCGGAATGCTAGTGGCTCCAGAACGCCGGATGTCTTCCTGCGTAATGACAAAAATCGCAGCGGGTGTTTTCAGAACCTGCTGCGGATTCTTGGAAACTGTGGTGACCTCAATATTGCCAAGCTCTTCCAGGCTTAATTGCTTGAGAGGTTCGCCGCTTTGCGGGTCCTGTTGCGGAGAACCGGCGCGACTTTCATTGAACGATCCCGCAAGCATGAGCGCAAAGATTACGACGAGCGAAGAGTGGACAGACCTTCCCCACATAACGGCGCGTATGCCGAAGACCCTATGCCATACGCTTGCAGGGGCTAAGTTGCATGAAAGCCTATTCATAGCTGCTATCCCTTCAGCTCTCGTGAGGAAACATCTCCATTACAGAGGAGTACGCGAGCGAAACTCTTTTTCTCAAGGGCTTATCGGCAGCCGGAGCGGTTTCCGTTATGGTCAACCGAATCGTGCAGCGTGGTATCGGGACAGGAGCATTAAGTTTAACGGGCGGCTTGCTGATCGATAAGGAGGCAGGTCAATCAAGAACCATTGCGATGAGAGCATTAACGCCCGTGAGAATACCCACTCAGTCTTGGCACCTTTACAACATAGGAGGTTGGTGCCGGCAAAAGCACTGGGCTCGTGCTAGCAAGTTCCCATTGGATAATCCGGCTGAGCGGGAGTTAGATCGACACAGTTAGTCCGCCGCGGAGTTCCGCATCCGGATTCCCGTTCGGCTTAAGCGAGAAAGCAGTACATGTCAGCAACCCAAAGTAAGGCGAAAGTGCTGGTGGTGGACGACGAACCGTCGATCCTGAATTCGATTTCGGACCTGCTCGAATCCGAGTTCGACGTAACGACCACGACCGATCCGCATCGCGGGCTGGAAAATCTCAGCGCTGAAGACATTTCGGTGCTCGTCTCCGACCAGTGTATGCCCGAAATGAGCGGCGACGAATTTCTGCACCTCGCGCGGGACAGGTCTTCCGCAATCCGCGTGCTGCTGACAGGATTCGCCGATATCGAAGCGCTTGCCCGGGTGGTGAACGAGGGCGAAATATACGCGTACGTCAGCAAGCCCTGGGATCCGCTGGCGCTGCGGAGCACCATCCGAAAGGCCGCCGCGGAACACCATCTGCTGAAAGTATTGCGCTCCGAGCGCAACTTGCTGCGCACCCTGGTGGACAACATTCCCGATTGCGTCTACGTGCAGGATGCGGCGCAGCGGTACACGCTGGTCAACCGGGCGTTCGCCAGGCTTGCCGGATTGGCCAACCCGGGAGAAGCGGCAGGCAAAACAGAGCTGGAGTGCCTGCCCGGCGAGTTCGGGCGCAGCGCCGCGGCCAACGGGCGCCGCATTCTTCAGACCGGGCATCCCATTATCTCCAAATGCGACGAATGGGAACAGCCCAATGAGCGGGCGCGCTGGTACTCCACCACCCGCGTGCCCATTCACAGCCCGGTCGATCAGCGGATCGAAGCGTTGGTCGGCGTCTCGATTGATGTCACCGAACAAAAGCAGACGGAGAAGTATCTCAGAGAGGCGCGGGAGACGGCGGAAAAAACGGTTCGCGCCAAGCAGGAGTTTCTGGCCCGCACCAGCCACGAGATTCGCACGCCGCTCAACTGTATCCTGGGCATGGCGGAGGTCCTCGCGGCGACGGATTTGTCCGAGCAGCAAGGGAAATGCATCCGGATCCTCCGCGCCAATGGCGAAATGCTGCTGCGGCTGATGAGCGATTTGATCGATTTATCGCGGCGCGATTTGAACAAGTTGCGGCTGGTCCATTCCGATTTCGACCCGCGCGAGGCGGTGCAGGCGGTGGTCGAAGCGTTCGAGAATGCGGCGGCGCTGAAGGGCGTCGGGCTGCGGCTGCGGCTGGGCGGCCAGATTCCCGCGCGCGTGACCGGAGATCCGGGGCGGCTGAAGCAGATTTTGAATAATTTGGTCAACAACGCCCTGAAGTTCACCGAACAGGGCGAGATCACGGTTACCATGCAGGGCGCAGCGGTCGAAGACCGCACGGTGTTGTTGGAATTTGCAGTGGCGGACACCGGCATCGGCATTGTCGGCGATAAGCTGGACGATATTTTCGAGCCGTTCAGCCAAGCCGAAGAGTTTATTACCGGCAAGTACGGCGGCAGCGGGCTGGGTTTGACGATCAGCCGGGAGCTGGTGCATCAGATGGGCGGCTCGATCCGGGTCCAGAGTGCGCCGGGCACCGGCTCGCGCTTTTGCTTTACGGCGCGGCTGGGCGTGGCCGGCCCTAACCCGGCGGCGGATGCTTCCCAGCCAAACAAGTCCGGGCCCAGCGCCTTCGAGAGAATGAGCGTTCTGCTGGCCGAGGATAACGAGGACAATGTCTTTCTGGTGCAGGCGTACCTTGGCGGCCTGAAGATGGAGGTCGCGGCCAACGGGCGCGAGGCGGTGGATAAATTCACCGGCGGTAAGTTCGACATTGTCCTGATGGACTTGCAGATGCCGGAAATGGATGGCCTGCAGGCCACGCGGCTGATTCGTGAATGGGAGCAGCTGCATCGCAAGGCACCTACGCCGATTCTGGCCTGCACCGCGCATGCCGACAGCCAGGAAGCTTCAATAGAAGCGGGCTGCACGGGCCATCTGGTGAAGCCGATTTCGAAAGAGAGATTGGCGGCGGCGCTCAGCCAGTACGTGGCGTTAGAGGCGGGGTTTGCGACACGACCCCCAAGTCGCCTGCTCTAAGCGAACCGCTCGGAGAACACTCAAAACCTGACGCTCGCTCGCTCTTCATATAATGATCTCGTCCGGCGCAATTCCGCCGGCACTGAGGTTCTTAACACGATGCTGCGTCTACTTGCCCTTCTGCTCATCTCGCTTCCAGTGCTGGCTGAGGAGCCGCACCCCACTCTGGCCATCGGTTCGCCCGCGCCCGATTTCTCGCTCATGGGCATCGATGGCAAAACGCACAAGCTGCATGACTACGCGTCGTCCAAAGTTCTCGCCATCGTCTTTACCTGCAATCACTGCCCCACCGCCCAGCTCTACGAAAGCCGTATCAAGAAACTAGCTGACGATTATGCGGGCAAGGGCGTTTCTCTTGTCGCCATTCAACCCAACAATCCGAATGCCATCCGCCTCGACGAACTCGGTTACACCGATGTCAGCGACAGCTTCGAAGACATGAAGGTCCGCGCCGCTTACCGCCATTTCAATTTCCCCTATTTATATGATGGCGACACGCAAATCACTGCGCGCGCCTACGGACCCAAGGCCACGCCGCACGTCTTCATCTTCGATCAGGATCGCAAACTCCGTTATGAAGGCCGCATCGACAACAGCCAGCGCCAATCGTTGGTGAAGACCCAAGATGCCCGCAACGCCATCGACGCCCTGCTCGCCGGCAAACCAGTTCCGGTCGATCACACGGGGGTCTTCGGCTGTTCCACCAAATGGATGTCGAAAGAAGCTACGCGCATTGAAGAGTTAAAGAGGATAGAAGCAGAGCCCGTCACCGTCAGCCTTGCCACCGCCGACGATCTAAAGAAACTCCGCGCCAACGGTACCGGGAAAGTGCTGCTGGTGAACTTCTGGGCCACTTGGTGCGGCCCCTGCGTACACGAGTTTCCCGATCTGGAAACCACCTTCCGTATGTATCGGCACCGTGATTTCGACATGGTCATGGTTTCCACCAATATGCCCGACGAAAAGCCCGGCGTCATGAAGATGCTCGAACGGCAGCATGCCTCCGGTCGCAATCTGCTCTTCGGCTCCGAGGATACCTACGCCATGCAAGCCGCTTTCGACCCCAAGTGGGATTCCCCGGTTCCTTATACGGTTCTGCTGTCGACTGACGGAAAAGTCCTCTATCAGGAATTAGGCGAGGTTAACATCATGAAACTGCGCCGCGTCATCCTAGGTAACCTGGATGATTCCGACTACCTGGGCCACCGCGCTTACTGGGCTTCCAAATGAGTGCGAAACTCATCGCGGCCCTGGGCTCGAAATCTGGCGGCCGGTCATCTGCATCAGCCGCAAACCGCACGAGCTAGCCATGGCGAAATGCTCGGTTGGACTGCACTGGCGGAAGGCAGGCAACAGGACGCGCTGAAGGAGTGCGAGAGAGTGCTGACTTGCAGGACAAAGTCGGCCAGCGAAGTGGACATTCCAGCCCGCGAGATGCTGGCCGACATGCTGCTTAAATTTCACCACCCGGAACAGGCGCTTGTGGAATACGATCTGGCAATTAAGCTGAGTCCGAATTGCTTAATGGTCTGTTCAACGCGGGTTTGGCCGCCGAAGCCGCAGAATCTGAACTGAAGGTCTACTTCAACGCGTTTTCAACGGCCGATGTTACGGCCGGATCGTTCGGCGTCACGGCCGGTTCGAAACGAGCCAGGACTGTACCGTCTTTGCCGATCAGAAACTTGGTGAAATTCCACTTAATGGGTCCACCCGTTTTCGACGAGTCGTCAGTCAGATACTTGTAGAGCGGATCGATATCGCTCCCGCCAACCGAGATCTTCGACATCATCGGGAACGATACATCGTATTTCCGTTTGCAGAATGTCTTGATTTCGGCGTTGGTGCCCGGCTCTTGCTTTCCAAAATTATTTGCCGGAAACCCGACAATCGTAAAGCCCTGGTCTTTGTATTTCCGGTAAAGCGACTCCAAACCGGCATACTGTGGCGTGTAGCCGCAAAGGCTGGCCGTATTCACTATCAGCAGCACCTTGCCTTTGTATTGCCCCAGCGATGCCGGAGTTTGGTCAATCGATTTTTCGCTAAAGTCGTAAACGCTGGCGGCTCCCAAAGAGCCCGCGCTAGCTGCCAAAAGGAGGCAAGTTGCCAGAGACGTGGATGGTTGCATCCCTCTATGATGCCCGACTCGTCTCAGAGGCTCAAAAGTGTTAAGAACTCAGGCATCTTTTTTGAATGTTCGTAACAAATCTTCTATGTCCCCCATCTTCTCGCCCAACAGATTCAGCTTTTTCGAGAGGCCTTGGATTTCCGATTCCGACCTGCGGTTTACATCATAATCCAATTCGCCGCGCAATCTGTCCTTCGTATCCTGGCGGTTTTGGCTCATCATAATCACCGGTGCCTGAATGGCCGCGAGCATCGATAAAAAGAGATTCAACAGGATGAAAGGATAGGGGTCCCAGGCACTCCTGCCCAGAATCACGTTCACCCCGCTATATATGATCAGCACAAGCGCGAATAATATGATAAACGACCAGGATCCGCCAAAACGGGCCACCGAATCCGCAAGCCTTTCGCCAAATGTGGCTTCTGCTTCAATGACCTCATTCGGATTGCGGGTCGACCGCACCCTTACCAACTGCTGCGCGGCGTGAAATTGTTTGCCCAACACTGCCAGCATGTCCATTCCGGCATGCGGTTTCCGTTGCAACAGAACAGATATGTCGTGACGGTCCACCTCAATGCAAACGGATTCTTCCGTGGCAATCGCCTCGGTCTGATGCGCGGTTCCATCCAGCATGGAGGCAAAGCCGAAGAACTCGCCGGCGGCAGGTTCGTCCACTATCACTTCCTGGTGATCTTCATCTACGGTCTTTACCTGAACGCGGCCCGAAACCAGCACATACGCCTGCCCCGCCGGATCGCCGATCTTGTAGATGCGCTGACGCAGTGAAAATTTTCGGACTTCGACTTGTCCGGCCAACACAGCGGTCTCGTCATCGTCCAATAAGGCAAAAAGCGGGACATTCCGCAATATGCTGGGGTCACAGGGCATGGCTCACCTCGCCGGCCGCTTGCGCAACTAAAGCCATCGCGGCGCTAATCGGCTTCATCAAATGATCGCTCAAGCCGAATCGCTTCTGCAAATAGGCGGAATCGTTATAGCTGAGCCAGCACTTTCCATCGCCATCCTGCCACGCCAAAGCTTTCAGGGGAAGATCGATGGCCGAAAGCGGCTCTGCCACCATTAGCGGCGTACCCCCTTTGGGGTTGCCGAAGATCAGTAATTCAGTGGGAGTCATTTGCAATCCCATTTGCTTCGCCTCAGCGGCTTGATCGATCCGGGCGAAGACCTTGATCCCTTTATCGCGGAGCAGAGCCTCCAAGCGGTCGAGCGTTTCCTTTACGCCATAAGCGCTCGGCATAGTCACGATTCCATCAGGCTGCATCAATCTATTTCAACAAAGAGAAGCCCGCATAAATCACATTGTTGTCCAAGCCGGGATTGATGGAAGTCGTCCCGGCATTTGATATGTGCAGGAACTTATAGCCGAAGGTAATGGCGTAACGTTCGCGCGGGCGCCACTTGACGCCGCCGCCGAAATCGAATAGAAAATTCAGTGCGCTGGTATCTGGCGCAATTTCGGGAATGCTCTCGGTAGAAGCGATAATGCCGCCGTCGATTTGGGCGAATGGGTAAACCTTACTGGTGCGGCCAAAATCGAACACGAAGCCAAGCGGAGTGATGCCGAAGCCATATACCGAATGCGCGGGCACCAGGAAAACGCCAGCCCTGATGCTGCTCCCGTACATGTCGGGTTCATGGACGATGGCTGCGGGCATGATCCCGCCGGTATAGCTTATCGAAAAGTTGTTCCACGCCCCGCAGCGGTAGCTGTAATTGAATCCAAGCGCAATAAAGCGCCGGTCAGTCGCCGTGCCAATCAAGGTTGAAGACTGCGGTGAATAACCGCCCCAAAACTGAAATTCATGGCGCGAGTCGGCAGGAATGGGATCTCTCGAACAGACGCCTGCAAACGCACTGGCTGACGATATCAAGGCGATTAAGACAAAATGCTTGCCGCGAAACAATCGCCCTATAATCCCATGGCGGCCGGTTTCCCCGGGCTTAGAGAGTTCCTGCTCCGCCGCCATATCCCCTTTCAGGTAATCGGATTGAGGGAACGCTCAACCGTGCGGATGGAACGCTTTTCGGAAGATGGTATTGGAGAAGGCGCGATAGACCGGCCATCCGGTTGGTGATTCTGAGTTGAGTAGGGCTGGAGCAGTCACCCGACGAACGTCAAACTCCGACATGCCGACTATACGTCAACATGGATTACTTTACGGTTCGCTGGCATACATACGGTCTATCGAGAACGTCGGCAACTTTATGCTAGCCGTTCTACGAAACGAGCCTTTAATGGAACACCAAAATCCAATCGGCAACTTGCCATTTGAATCCGAGTTCGTCCACTGCCTCCTTGTGACTCGGATGCGGCAGAAACAATTGGTTCAGCAGTTGGAAGAGTCTAACCTACCCTAACGTTCCTCGTTTTGCCTGTCGATGCTTTATGGAGGAGAATGCTCTTTTGCAGTTTCAAACTAGATCCTCTAATAGGCCCTTTGGTGCATTCCTACCCACGATCGCGTTGATAGTGATAGGTGGAGTCCCAGTAGGGGCTCAAACCAGCCCGGAACCACCGAAACCGTGGCAGTACTCCGCTACCGTTGATATGGCCTATAGCGACAATCTCGACCACCCAACGGACGGAACGAATCTACTCCGAAACTTCGACCAGAACGCAAACGCGTTCAACTTTCCAGGCGTGTCGTTGGACCTTCAATACACGGCACAGCACTATGGATTTCACATTGATACTGGATATGGCGACATGTACAAAACAATCGGAGCGGCAGATCCATGGCGCGGTCCCAATCAATATGTCACCCAGGCTTTTGTCAGTTACAAGCCCATTAATGGATCTGCCTTACAGATCGATTTTGGCAAGTTCTTCACCAGTGCCGGTGCCGAAGTTCCCGACATCCTTAGCAACTCGAACTACTCCCGATC
Organism: Bryobacterales bacterium; assembly: GCA_963718465.1. Taxonomy (GTDB): domain Bacteria; phylum Acidobacteriota; class Terriglobia; order Bryobacterales; family Bryobacteraceae; genus Bog-105. The sequence continues at coordinate 288,538 of CAVQZK010000013.1, forward strand.
ACTGCTCTTCGTTCTCGGCGCGCCTTACTATCACTTCGGTGTTAGAGCTACTATCCCCGTGACTAAGGAATTCACAACAAGTGTTCAAGTCGTGAACGGCTGGAACGACGTAAAAGATAACAACACTGGCAAAACGTTGGCTTTGAATTCTACGCTGACGAAAACGAAATGGAACTGGTCTCAAACGTACATCGTCGGCCCTGAGAAAGTGGGCACGAATCGAGGATTTCGCAATCTTTACGACACGGTGCTAAATATCACCCCGTGCCCGTGGTTTCAAGGATATGTCGAGGCGCTCGCGGGGTTTGAAAACAGCGTCCCTTCGGTCGGATTAGATACGGAACGCGTTTTTTGGGGCGGCTACGGGACCTCAGTCAAATTCACACCAGCAAAGAAGTTCGCTTTCAGTCCCCGTTGGGAGTCATACCATGATCCGAACGGCTTTACCTCTGGCCTTTCTCAAAAACTGACCGAATGGACCGCCACTGCCGAATATCGTCCGCTTTCGTTCATGACGTGGCGCCTGGAGTTTCGCGCCGACCACTCAAACCGGCGTTTCTTTGATACAGGTTTACGCCAGAATCAGCGTACAGTTCTGCTTGCCCTGATTCTCAATAAGAAGGGTGAATGGTAGGGCCCCGGGTAGACGGGAGCCTGCCAGTGGAAAACTCCACAATCAAGGGCGGCGCCCCCGTTGGCAACTTCAACATTTTGTATCCGCCATCGCCTTTCGCCGAATGCACTCAAAGTAGCCCGCCGTTGGCGCACCCACGGACGCTTGGCTGGGTCGGCACGGCGGCGTTGGCAATCGGTGGCAGCAATCAGAGCGTTTTTCTGATAGGCGCTTTACTGATAGGCCAGGGCGATATAGCCGGACAGGGCACTGCTGCTATACCACTGCTGATCATCGGCTTGGTCCTGAGTTGGTTGGCCCTCCCGGGTTGGACGGAACTTGTATTGATGTGGCCCAATCGAGTGGGGGGTATCGCAGCCACGTGCGGAGAGGCTTTTCGACCCTACGCTCCGGTTCTCGGCAGCCTGGCCGGTATTTCCTACTGGTGGGGCTGGGTTCCAACTTGCGGTCTGACCGCCTTACTGTCCGCATCTGCCATAAGCCAATGGTTTCTGCCGCATGTTCCGGCCCCATTGATCGCCGGCGCTTTGGTCGCCCTCTTCGCCGGCGCTAACCTGCTTGGCGTTGTCTGGACCGCTCGTCTGGCGGTGGCCTTTGCAACCATTTCAGCATCGCTTGCATTTCTTTCTGCTCTCATTCCAATTGTGTCTGGAAGCGTGGATTGGCGTGTCGCATCCTCGTTCCACTTGAACTCGCCGTTTCCAGGACACTTCGGCATAATCACCAGCGCGATGGCCGGGCTATATCTGGTTGGATTCGCCGCGCCTGCGTTTGAGGCGGCGGCTTGTCATGTGGGTGAGACAATCAATCCGGCTAAGAACGTCCCACGCGCTATGTACGCGAGCGCCGCTATGGCAACTCTGTACTTTGCGGTGTTGCCGGTTGTGTGGCTTGGAGCGATTGGACACACCGGTCTGGCGGGTGATCTCGCGGCGACGCTCGGACCGGCATTTGCTCCTCTGTTTGGCGCGCTCGGAAAAAGCGCAGCCATTTGGTTCATGGTGTTCAATATGTTCCATGGCACGCTCGCACCCTTGACTGGCGTGGCGCGTACGCTTTCGCAATTATCCGAAGACGGTTTGTTACCGGAAACCTTCGCCCTCCGAACGCGCAACGATTGCCCATGGGTAGCCATTCTTATTACGGCAGGCTGCGCGATAGTATTCCTTTTAATCGGCGATCCGATCTGGCTGATAGCCGCCGCAAACTTCACCTATCTTCTTGGTATCGGGTTGCCCAGTGTGGCGGTTTGGCTTTTGCGGCGTGATCAACCCAAAATGGAGCGGCCCTATAGAGCGCCTCGCGGGACGATCACGCTTGGACTAATGGTCGCCATCGTATGGATGATTTCTACGGTTCTTGGATTCCAGCAATTCGGCCTGCCCACCGTGATTTTGGGCCTCGTGCTGGCCTATAGCGGGGCTGGACTGTACGCATGGCGGAAGTTTAGGGACCGTCGCAAGTCGGGGCTTCCGGGGCTAACGAATTCGCTCCACGTCAAACTGACTGGAGCGATGCTGATCGTATTGATTCTCGATGGTGCCGGATACTATATGGCTGTACGTTCGGTAGCGGGCCTCGCGGTCGCCCACGGAGCGCTCGTGGCCGCCCTGGCGGACATTTTCGTGGCTGTCGCGATCCTGACAATTAGCGTAGGACTTGTGTTGCCGGGCATGATCGCGCATTCCGTAACGCAGATCACAGATGCCGCTAAACATCTCGCCTCCGGGACGGTTGCCGATTTTTCTTACGCCATGGATGCGTTGGCTAACGGTGATTTGGATGCTGCATCGGCGCGAATAGATATTGTGCCGGTAATTGCCACATCGCGCGACGAAGTCGGTCAAATGGCCGACAGCTTCAACAAACTCCAGAAGGGGATAGCGCAAGCGGCCCTTGGCCTGGAAAGAGCGCGCGAGGGGATTCGTTCAGCAAGAAATGAGCTCACCCAAGCCAAAACCAAAGCAGAGGCGGCCACCAGCGCGAAAAGCGACTTCCTGTCTACGATGAGTCACGAGATCCGCACTCCCATGAACGGAGTATTGGGAATGACTCATCTATTGTTGGAAACCAAGCTTTCGGCCGAACAACTCGACTACGCCCAAACGGCGCAATCCTCCGCAGAAACGCTTTTATCGATTATCGACGACATTCTCGACTTCTCGAAGATGGAAGCAGGCAGAATGACGATCGAACCGATCGGCTTCGATCTCGGCTTGGCGCTGGAAGAAGTCGCCGAACTGTTGGCCCAAAGGGCTCAGCGGAAAGGGCTCGATCTTATTGTGGGATATCCCCCGGATGTCCCGCGGCGTGTCGTCGGCGATCCTGGGCGCATTCGCCAGATTTTGATGAATCTGCTTGGTAATGCAATCAAATTCACTCAACGTGGTTATGTTTTTGTTAGCGTAGAGTGCGATCCAGCTCCAACTATTCCGTCCTTCCGATTTACCGTGGAGGACACAGGAATCGGCATTGCCGACGAAAAACTAGCTACTCTCTTTGAGCGGTTCACACAGGCAGATACTTCCACCACTCGAATGTATGGAGGCACAGGCTTGGGACTGGCGATCTCAAGGCAATTAGTCGAATTAATGGGAGGGGAGATTACGGCCAGCAGCCGTCTCGGCGAAGGATCTACATTTTCATTCGCTCTTTCCCTTCCTTTGGATGGCGATGTGCCCGAAAAGCGCCACCCAATTTCCGCTCTGAAAGATATGCGAGTGTTGGTCGTGGACGACAATCCCGTCAATCTGCGTGTCGTATCTCAACATCTGGCCTCCCACGACGTGAACTGCGTGTGCGTTTCATCGGCCGTTGCTGGCCTTTCGGCTCTTCGCGCTGCCCAACAAAATGATGTTCCTTTTCATATCGCGATTCTCGACCACCGCATGCCGGGAATAGACGGCGAGATGCTCGGCCGTGAAATCAAGGCCGATCCTCTACTAGCCTCCGTCTCGTTATTGATGTTGACTTCCATTGTCCAAAAAGCAGATCTGGCGCGGTTCCAAAGTGCGGGTTTTTCCGCCTATCTGGTTAAACCAGCGCGACCGGCGCTGCTCCTAGAAGCCTTAGCTGTTCTTTGGAGTGCAATCGCGGACGGAAGGCCATCGACTGAAATGGTAACCCGTCACACCCTAGCAGAAACAAGAGCCGTGAAACCGGCATCCGGCCCGCAATCCTCGGCGTTGCCGCTCACGCGGGTTTTGCTGGCCGAGGATAATCTCGTCAACCAGAAAGTTGCCAAGCGTATGCTCGAAAGGGCAGGGTGCCGTGTGGATGTCGCATCAAACGGCCTGGAAGCGGTCGAGATGTGGACAAAACGTCATTACGCTCTCGTCTTCATGGATTGCCAGATGCCCGTGATGGACGGGTTTACAGCGACCCAGGAGATTCGCAGCCTAGAGCGGAACCTGGAAAGCGTAGAGCGCACGCCTATTATAGCGGTGACTGCAAATACGATGAGCGGCGATCGTCAGAAGTGTCTTGATATTGGAATGGACGACTTTATCCCCAAGCCTATTGCCCTGACCAGTCTAGACCGCGTGTTGCAACGCTGGGCGCAGCCTACGTCAAACGATTCGGAAGGAAGTCTACCACGAGATCAGAGCCCCAGCTACGCGAAATGAATGCCCGAGAAACTCATTTCCATCTAAACAATCCCTCGGAACTCCCCGGAATATCGCCTGGAACGGCCCACAAATTGATCGCAAATGCCCTTATTTGAGGCTCGTGTAGTCTTCTTATCCCCGACTCCGCCGGATCTTTCGCTAATGAGGCGATCTCCCGGTCGGCCCATTCCAAAGCTTCATCACGCCCCTGCCCAATCCGTGACCAAAATTTTGACCCCAGCAACTCCAAACAACCGCCCGGAACATTCTCGGAACCCCAAAACAAATCCGGAATGCTGTGCGTTAAACAGTTTATTCCAGTCATCCGCGCCCGATTCTCGCTGCTCGCTCGCGCCATCTTTCCACCGGGGGGTGTTTCACGGGTCACAAAATAAAAGATCTATCTTCCCTTTCTTATCAATCTCTTGGAGCCATACGCTTGAACGCGCTACAAGCTACGCCCTTTATCCTGGCTTCGGAAGGGATTTCTCCGCCCATGCAAACTCAATCAGTAGGCCGCCCCGGTCGTCCTCGGTTCCAACCCGCTGCCAGTCACCGGAAGCTTGCCCGTTTTCCCGCCTCGCATGGCATCCCGCAAGACCGGATCGCCGTCTCTCCCAAAGCCTCCGCAAACACGTTCGCCGCGAACTCACATTGGGCTCCATCGAAGCAAACATGGCCGTTCTGAAGGTTCTTCATAAAATGACGTGCTCCAGCAAACGCAGCCATCTGGCCGCCGCCATATCTTGGGTCAAATGCAGGTGCGGATTCTCCGCCGCCGGCCCCATTTATTCCCCATCGCCCTCTATATATATTTATAGACGGGAAAAACCCTCCCCTTCGCCCCTTTTCCTGGTGCGCGATCATCTGAAAGGAGGGCAAAGGGCGCGGATGCGCGCCGCCGAATTAGAAAGGGATTCCGCAGAGCTTTGGGTGGCGGCCTCAACACCGCGGCCGTTTTGCGCGAGTTCTTCAAAGTACCCCGTGAAGGAAACCGTGGATAAACCAAGCAATTCCGAGCGTCTCAAAACACTCTGGCCCGAAGTGTGGACCCTCATGAAGCCGCGCCGCAACCTGCTCCTCGCCGGTGCCGCGCTCATGGTCGTCAATCGCGTCTGCGGCCTTGCCTTGCCCATCAGCTCCAAATTCCTCATCGATAACGTGATGCGCAAGGGCCAGATGAACCTGCTGCTGCCCATCGTTTTGGGCGTGGTTCTGGCCACCATGATCCAGGGCGTCACTTCGTTTTCGCTCACCCAGCTTCTATCCAAGGCCGGCCAGCGCCTCATTTACGAAATGCGCATTCGCATCCAGGAACACATTGGCCGGCTCCCGGTGGCCTTCTACGATGCGAATAAGACCGGAACATTGGTGTCGCGCATCATGAGCGACGTGGAAGGCATCCGCAACCTAATCGGAACTGGACTGGTGGAACTCGTCGGCGGCTTGCTTACCGCCATTATTTCCATGGTCTTGCTCTTCCGCACCAGCGCCACCATGACCGCTTTGGTTTTGATCATTGTGATCACATTCGGCGCGGTCTTGCAGCGCGCCTTCAAAACCGTTCGCCCCATTTTCCGTGAGCGCGGCAAAATCACTGCCGAAGTCACCGGGCGTCTTACCGAAACACTAGGCGGCGTGCGGGTCATCAAGGGTTATCATGCCGAAACGCGCGAAGCGGGCGTATTCGCGGCCGGGGCGGAGCGCCTCCTCAACAATGTCTTTCAATCGCTGACCACTATCTCTCTCATGACGCTGGCTTCCACCGTTCTCATGGGTCTTGTCGGCGCGTTAATCATGTTCCTCGGTGCCCGCCAGATCGCCGCCCACCGCCTGGATATCGGCGAGTTCGTGATGTATACCGCCTTGCTGGCGTTCATGATCGCGCCTGTGATTCAGATAGTAAACATCGGCACCCAGATCTCCGAAGCCTTAGCTGGTCTTGAAAGGACTCGCCAAATCCTGCGTGAGCGCCCTGAAGACGAAGATCCGTTGCGCTCAACCCTGCTTCCCAATCTGAACGGCCATGTGCAATTCGAGCACGTTTTCTTCGCCTACGAAGAAGCTAAGCCCGTGCTTCACGACATCTCCTTCGACGCCCTTCCCGGAACGGTTACTGCCCTTGTCGGCTCGTCGGGCTCCGGCAAATCCACCATCATCGGACTCATAAACGCCTTCCATTCGCCCAAAGAAGGCAAGGTTCTGGTGGACGGGTTCGATCTTTCCACCGTCTCGCTTGCCAGTTACCGTTTGCAGTCAGGCTTGGTGCTGCAGGAATCGTTCCTCTTCGACGGAACCATCCGCGACAATGTCGCCTTTTCACGTCCTGCCGCAACCGAGGCGCAGATTATGGAGGCCTGCCGCATCGCGCGCGTTGATGAGTTTGCGGCGAACTTCCCCGAAGGTTACAAAACCATCGTCGGCGAACGTGGCGTGAAACTAAGCGGCGGGCAGAAGCAGCGCGTCTCCATCGCGCGAGCGATTCTGGCAGACCCGCGCATTCTCATTCTGGACGAGGCCACCTCCAGTCTCGATTCCGAATCGGAAGCCTTGATCCAGGCCGGTCTCTCTTACCTGATGCAGGGCCGTACCACCTTCGTAATCGCCCACCGCTTGTCCACCATCCGCCGAGCCGACCAGATATTGGTCGTCGAAGCTGGCCGCATTATCGAACGCGGTAATCACGAACAATTGTATGCGGCAAGAGGAAGATACTACGACTTGTACACGCGCCAGCACGGACTCGAAGCCAATCTATTCCTCGCGCCCGGCGAAGGCGACAAGGTGGAACCGGTCCTTGCCTGAGAGCTAACCGATGAGCCTCGACCCCAAACGAACCGTCGCCGAGTTGAAGGAGTTGCGCGCCCTGACCAGTGATGAAAATGGCGCGCAGCGGGTTGCCTGGACCGATACCTGGCTCAAAGCCCGCGAGTGGTTTCAATCGAAGCTGTCGGACCTTCCCGTCGAGCATCACTACGATACCGCAGGCAATAGCTGGACCACCTTGCCGGGCCAGTCGGAGAAGGTGCTGATCATCGGCGGCCATCTCGATTCAGTGCCGAATGGCGGATGGCTCGACGGATGCCTTGATTTCCTGGCCGGTTTCGAGGTCCTCCGCCGTTTCTCGGAAGAGTTTAATGGCCGCCCGCCCGTGACCATTCGCCTGGTGGATTGGGCCGATGAAGAAGGCGCGCGCTTTGGCCGGAGTCTCCTCGGTTCATCGGCATTCGCCGGCACTGCCAGCATTGCAGCCGACCGCGTTCGTACCGACAAGGATGGTATTCGCTTGGAAGACGCCGTAAACCGCTGCGGCTTTCCCATCGACCGCTTCCCCGAATCCGCCATCGAACAAAAGAATGCGGCCGCCTATCTTGAGCTCCACATTGAGCAAGGGCCGGTGCTGGAGGCGTTCGGGCTGCCGCTAGGGGTCGTCCTCGGAACCAAGGGCGTGGAGCGCCACCTGATCACGTTCCTCGGTCAGGAGGCCCACTCAGGCTCAACTCCCATGGCCGTCCGCCATGACGCGCTCGCCGCCGCTGCCAAGTTGGCGCTCGAAATCCGCTCCATCGCCGGCAAGCATAAGGACGCCGTTTGCACCATGGGCAGCGTCAAAACATATCCAGGCATCGTGACTGCCGTGGTGGGACGTTGTGAAGCCACCCTCGATCAGCGTGATCTCGATTCGCAGGTCTTAGCCGGCATGTACCGTGAAGCGCAGCAGGCCAGCCAGCGATTCGCCCACGAGGAAAAGTGTACGGTGGAATGGTCGCGCATCTGGAACATCGAGCCAATCGCCTTCCACCCCGTCCTCATCGGCCTTTGCAGTGACGCCGTTCGCGAAGTAACTGGGTCCATGTACAGTCTGCCTTCTGGGCCGCTCCACGACGCTGCGGAAGTAGCCCGCGCCGGCATTCCATCCGTCATGCTGTTCGTCCAATCCTTGCGCGGCATCAGCCACAACAAGATTGAAAACACCAGCGAAGAGCATCTGGAGATGTCCGTAAGAACCCTCGATCTCTTAGCGTCAAAAGCCTCCGGCTGGATCTTATCCCGATGAATAGCTTTTGGAACGGGAAGAGAGTTTTACTTACCGGACACACGGGTTTTAAAGGCGGATGGATGGCGGCTTGGCTCAGCAATATGGGAGCGAAGGTTACCGGATATGCGCTGGAGCCCAGCACCTCACCGTCGTTTTTTGAGCTATGCGGCGTAGGTTCGCATGTCGAATCGGTAATTGGGGATATTCGCAACGGTGAGTTGTTGGCTCGTACTTTTGCTCGAAGCAAACCGGAGATCGTGCTTCATATGGCAGCGCAGGCGCTGGTCCGGCGGTCCTACCGCGAACCGGTTGAGACGTTGGACGTGAACATCATGGGGACCGCGCACGTATTGGAGGTGTGCAGAACGACGTCGAGCGTAAAAACCGTATTGGTGGTGACGAGCGATAAATGCTATCAGAACCGGGGCTGGTTGTGGGGCTACCGCGAAGATGAAGCGATGGGAGGCAGCGACCCTTACAGCGCGAGTAAGGGCTGCACGGAGTTAGTGGCAGCTGCTTATCAACACTCGTTCTTTCGTCTGGGCGAGATCACCCTGGCGACAGCGCGGGCGGGCAATGTAATTGGCGGAGGAGATTGGTCGGAAGACCGTCTGGTACCGGATGCGATCCGATCTCTCGACACAGGCGAGGCGCTGATCGTAAGAAATCCCCGGTCGGTGCGGCCTTGGCAGCATGTGTTGGAACCGTTGTCTGGTTACCTATTACTGGCGGAGAAGGCTCAACAAGGAGGTTGGAACTTTGGTCCGGATGAGAGTGGAGCGGTTACTGTAGCGCGATTGTCGGATCTGATTGTGAAATCGTGGGGAGGTTCGGCGGCCTGGAAGGAGATGGGAGATCCAAATGCGCCGCATGAGGAGGCGTACCTCAAGCTCGATTCAAGCAAAGCGCGGCAAGTGTTAGGCTGGCGGCCTCGGCTCAGTATGGCTGAAGCGGTAGATTGGACTGTGGATTGGTATAAAAAGGCGCTGAGCGATGCGGCGGTCGGCATGTTCAAGCACACTGAAGAGCAGATCTCACGGTATGAAGCAATCACTGCAGGGGATCGACTTTAAGACCCTCCCGAGCTAGATCACCTGGGCTTAGAATAATCACGCTGCTTTCTTGTAGGCCGCCTATAATCTCCAGCCTGTCTCCGTAATCGCGGCCCACTTCAATTCTTTGCATGTGAACGGTATGATCGGGCCGGAGGGTGGCGACCTCGGTCCCCTCGGGCAGCACGACAAGAGCGTCGGCAGGCACCAGCAGCGGCGGCGTGGAGCGATTGGTTTTGAGACTGACCCGGGAGTACATGCCAGGCAGGAGCGCGCCGTCGGGATTCGGCACATGAACTTCAACCAGCATGGTGCGGCTGTTTGGATCGAGCGAGTTTGAGGTTCGGGCAACAGTTCCGGTGAAAAGACGCCCAGGGATATTCGAGACTTGCAACTGAGCTTCCTGACCTGGACGAATGGAACTAGCAGTGGTTTGAGGAACGTTGACGTAGGTGCGAAGGGTGTTTGTCTGTGCGACGCGAAACAGCAGCGTTGTGCCGCTTGTGACCAGCGCGCCGATATCTACATTGCGCAGTGTGACAACGCCATCGAAGGGAGCTCTAACAACGCGGTAATCCCGCATTTGTTCCAGGCGGGCCAAATTGGCCTCGGCGGCGGCGATGCTGCTGCGGCGGGCGGCTATGGTCTGTTCAAGCGAGCGTACGCTTGCGATTTGCGCCTGGTATTGCGTTTGATACGAATCGTTGTCTTGCTTCGATACGACGCCTCGCGTGACTAAGTTCGCCCAACGCTGCGCGGTGGTGTGAGCAAGTTCGAGATTGGCTTTCCCCTGCTCATGGTTTGCCACAGCCTCATCGAGAGCGGCTTTCGCTTCTTCCAGCGCCGCTTTCGATTGGCTCACGTCCTGATCCAATTCGGGCGCTTCGATTTCGGCAAGGGGCTGGTTGGCCTTCACACGATCTCCGATGTCAACAAACCTGCGCTTCACGTAGCCGTTCGCCCGCGCCAGGATGGGCGATTCAGTAACCGGTTGAATGCTGCCGGGCAGATCCAGATCGCTCTCATGAGAAGAGCGGGTAACCCGAATGACTTTGACACGCGGCAACGCCTGTTCGCGTTCCTGGGCTTCGGAATTAATGACGCCTTGTTGCGTGCGCAGCGGAATGAAGCCTGCGAAGAATGCAATAACAGCAAGTACGGCAATGCCTAATACGATGGCCCAGATGGTGTGCGAGGAGGGCTGCCACTGTTGCCCGGCGTGAACAGACCGGCCTTTCAACTGCTGCAATTGAAGCTTGAGGTCTTCGTTCTCGCGGCGGAGACGTTCTTCAGCGGTCTCCTCGGTGACGAAAGGCCTAATGGGAGGTAAGTTCAAGTAAGTGCTCCCGCTCAAGTTCAAGGATTTGTGTTTCGTGATCGACCGGCAAATTTGTACGCAAATAAGTATAAATGATAGGAACTACAAACAATGTTGTTACCGTAGCGAATAACAATCCGCCAATAACGGCGCGCCCGAGGGGTGCATTCTGTTCTCCGCCCTCGCCCAAGCCCAGGGCCATGGGCAACATGCCGAGTATCATGACGCTCGCGGTCATCAGAACGGGACGAATGCGGGCAAACCCGGCGGAAAGCATGGCCTCGGTGGCGGACGGAATTTCGATTCGTTGATCATTGGCAAACGTAACCATCAAGATGCTGTTCGCCGTGGCCACGCCGATACACATGATAGAGCCCATAAGCGAGGGGACGCTAAGAGAGGTTCGGGTGACGAACAACATCCACAAGATGCCGGCCAAAGCGCCAGGAAGAGCGGTAAGGATGATGAAGGGATCGAGCCATGATTGAAAGTTGACAGTCATTAGCAGGTAGACGAGCACCACGGCGAAAATCATGCCGAGGCCGAGACGGAAGAAAGAAGACTCCATGGTGGCAATTTGCCCGCGCAGCATAAAGGTGGAACCGCGCGGCAAGCCGGGCTCCTCCTGCCGCATGATTTTTTCGACCTGAGAGCCGACGCCGCCGAGGTCGCGGCGGTCGACATTGGCGTAGACGTCAAAAACCGGCCAAACATTGTAATGATTGACAATGACAGGCGCATAATCGCGCCGCACGCTGACCAGGTTTGAAAGCAACTGAGTGGTTCCGGCCATCGCGCCGGGATTGCCATAGGCTTGCGAGGAGTCGCTGGGTGAAGCGCCGATGTTGGAATTTGAGGCGGAGGGTTGGCCGGTACCGGCGGCCACGGAAATTGGGGTCCGTAATAGCGCGTCGAGCGAATCAATGCGGTATTGAGGAGTCTGAATGCCAACGTTATAGTTCACACCGTTGGCCCAATTGATCCAGAAATTCGGGGCAACCGCGCCATTGCCGCTCAGAGAAATCAACATGCTGCCGGTTACATCGCGCTGAGTGAGGCCGAGTTGCGAAGCCTTGACGCGATCGACATCAATGCGGAGTTGCGGCTGGTCGACAATTTGATGTACGTGGACATCGGCAGCGCCTGGAATGGCGGCGATTTTTACAGCCAGACGCTGGGCGATTTTGTAATTCGCTTCGGCGTCGCGCCCGACGATTTGCAAGTCGATAGGCGCGGGCAGGCCGAAGCTCAATATCTGACTAGTAATGTCGGCGGGCTGAAAGAAGAACGCCATTTCAGGGAAGGCCCGTTTGAGTCGTTTGCGAAGCTGGATTTCGTAATCGCGAGTGGACGAATGCTTTTCATTTAGCGAGATGAGAATCTCGCCATCGGCACTAGAAATGGTGGGAATATCGCCTTGAGCGATGCTGGTCCAGCTATTTGGGATGCCGATGTTATCGATTAGGGAGGCTAGCTGATCGGCGGGGATTACGGTGCGAATTTCGCGTTCGACTGCGGAGAAGCGCACCTCGGTTTCTTCGATGCGGGTACCCACGGGGCAGCGGACGTGAAGGCGCATCTGGCCGGTATCGACGGTGGGAAAGAAGTCTTCGCCGACAAAGAAAAGGAGCCCGAGGGAAACGAGGGAGAGGCCCATGAAGGCACTAAGCACTCGGCCGCGGTGGGCCAGCGACCAAGACAACAGGCCCATATAACGATAGCGGAGCGCTTCAAAGAACAGATTGAACCAATAGTGCGCGCGCCAGAACAGGCCTTTTCCAGCGATGGCCTCGCCATGGGTTCCGTGTTGGTACATGTGGACCTCGGGCTTTAACAGAAAAGCCACCATGGTGGGAATGAGTGTCCGCGAGAGCAGATAAGAGGCGAGCATGGCGAAAACGACGGCCATAGCCAGCGGAGTGAACAGGTAACGAGCGGTTCCAGTAAGCAGCAGCACCGGAACAAAGACGATGCAGATGGAAAGGGTTGCAACAAATGTGGGAACGGCGATTTGCTGCGCACCATCGAGCACAGCGCGGAGCAAAGGCTTGCGCATACCGAGGTTACGGTGGGTATTTTCAATTTCGACCGTGGCGTCGTCAACTAAGATGCCGACCGCCAAAGCGAGTCCTCCGAGCGTCATGACGTTGATGGTCTGGCCCAGGAGGTTCAGGATGCAGAGCGAAGCAAGGATGGAGAGCGGAATGGAGATACAGACTATAAGGGTGCTGCGCCAGCTTCCGAGGAAAAGGAGGATCATCGTCCCGGTGAGGCCGGCGGCGATAAGGGCTTCGCGAACGACGCCTTTAATGGACGCGCGAACAAATACAGATTGGTCGGCGAGCGCTGTCACTTTCAGCTCGGGCGTCACGGTGGAGAGAATTCTGGGGAGCGCCTTTTTGACCTCATTTACGATGTCGAGCGTGGAGGCTTTTCCGTTGCGGGTAACGGTGAGGAGCACGCCGCGCGAACCATTGGTTCGGACGATATTATTTTGCACGGAAAAGCCGTCGTGGACCTGGGCAACATCCTTCAAGTAAACGGTTGCGCCATTTACGGTTTTGATCGGCAGGTCGTTCAGATCGGTCAGTTTTACCGGGCTGCTATTGACCCTGACCAGGTATTCGGTCTCGGCGAGTTTGGCGGTTCCGGTGGGCAGAATCAGATTCTGATCGGATAGAGCGTTCGAGATGTCGAGAGGCGAGAGCTGGTTGGCATAGAGCTGGTCGAGATTAAGGTCAACCATGACGGCGCGCTGCTTACCGCCAAACGGATAGGAAACGGCTGCGCCTTGCACTGTGCCAAGGGGCGTACGAATGAAGTTGTTCCCGAGATCGAAAATCTCCTGCTCGCGTAGGGTTTTACTCTCCAGGCTCAGTTGAAGGATGGGAACGCTGGCGGCATCATATTTAAGTACGTTGGCGGGAAACATGCCGGGAGGCATCTGGCGAAGGCTGGTTTGCATGGTGGCCGTGACCTGCGCGACGGCCATATCGATCTTGACGTTCGGGTGAAAGTAGATACGGACGACACCATAGCCGTTGTAGCACTGGGATTCGATGTGTTCGACCTCATTCACGTTAGTAGTGAGGCTGCGCTCAAAACCGGTGATGACACGCTTTTCCATTTCTTCTGGAGAGAGACCGGAATAGTTGAATAAGACGCTCACGATGGGTATATCGATGTACGGAAAGATGTCTACGGGCATGGTGGCGATGGACACTCCACCAAGAATGGCGATGAGAACGGCCATTACAACGAACGTATAGGGGCGACTGAGCGCTAAGCGGACAATCCACATGAGGTTTGTTTCTGTGAGGTAAGTAACAAGGATATCGAAATGTTGACGGGGGTTACGGCTGCGCGCCAGCTTTCGCTGTTGGAAGTGCTATTGTAAACCGGTGGAATCGTTCGGCAAGCCGGAAATGCTCGCGTATATGCAGCGGCACAAACTCGCCGTAATCGCAACCATTGGTACCGATGGCAGTCCGCAATCGGCGCTGGTCGGTGTCGGAACGACACGCGCTCTGGAGGTGGTGTTCGATACGCTTTCCACCACTCGAAAACATGCCAACCTGCAGCATGACCGCCGAATCGCCGTTACTTTCAGCGGGCCGGGCGAGATGACATTACAGTATGAGGGGGTGGCAACGTTGGTCTCGACAGCCGGCCAGGAGGGCGAGGTTTATCGGGAAGCATACTATGAGGCATGGCCAGACGGGCGGCAGCGGGCGCAATGGCAGAACTTAGTTTATTGGCGTGTAGCCCCACGATGGGCTCGCTATTCGGATTACGATCGCGGGCCGCTCATTGTGGAGTTCCGTTGGGATGATGATTGAGGTTATGGAAAGGCGACGACCGCTTGAGAAGCACCATTCATTTCGTAAGGACTGGCAAACACGACGGTGAACCCGGGACTGCGCCGCGTCAGGCGGAGAGCGTAACGAATATCATTCGAGAGCGTGGGCAAGACCATGCGGCTCAGCATATCGAATACTACATAGCAACTAACGAGTGATCTTCGCTTAAAGCCGCTCGGAGATTTGCGCGTCGTCGGAGGTGGGTGAGGCAAAGCGTGCCTTCGCGGCGATGATGACGATGAAGAAGATCGACATAGCCGCCATCGAGGCAGTGAGGCGAGGCTGACGTGAACACGCCGAGACGTTCTTATTCGTACTGCATCACGACAGATCTCTATCCGAAGCGTTTCGGCCACGATCTACCGCCGTGTCCATCAGCCTCTGCGGCCGGGCCCTTTCCGATAGAGATCTGTTGTATCTCAAACTAAAAGTGCTCAACTTCCGCATTGCCAACAAACCGCTCATCGCAACGGGACCACTGCGGCTCGCTGTCCGTTAAGGAGTAAAACAAACCATCGCTCCGGGAGCCTTACCAACATCACTCTCCTTACGGTCTCGTACAGAGCCTCCTGAAAAAGGCTTGCATCTTTGCGATTACTATCGTAATCTCTTAAGCGTGAGGTATCCCGCCGAGCAGAAGGCCGAGACCCGCGAGAAGATCCTCTCGACGGCCGCGCGGTCGTTCCGGGAGCACGGGTCTGAGAGGAACGGCATCGGCCAGGTCATGAAGGAACTCGGTTTGACAAAAGGCGGTTTCTATCGCCATTTCGAGAGCAAAGGCGATCTTTACGCAACGGCGGTCGCGCGGGCTTTCGAGGAGCAAGGCAACCGATTGGCGGCAATCGCGGAAGCTGCCCCGAAGGGCGCCGGGTTGCGAGCAGTGATCGAGCTCTACCTTAGCGCGAAACACCTGAGTGTTCCTGGAACTGGCTGCCCGCTTGCAGCTTTGGCGGCAGAGATCGCCCGGCAGCCTTTGGAGGTCCGCAAGCGAATCCATCGTTCCATGTTGGCCTATCGCGAACGCATGCTTCCTTACATTCCGGGCGCAACGGTTGAGGAAAAGCGCGGCCGCTCCTTCATTTTGTTCTCTGGAATGGCTGGCGCACTCGTCGCCGCCCGGGCGATAGCGGACCCGCAAGCCCGTGAGCGCGCGCTGGCCGCCGCGCGGTCGTTCTATGTGAAGACATTTGCCGGCAACATGGCGTCGTAAAAAATTTTGATCTATAAGATTACGTATGTCATCTAAAAATAAACTGGCACTCAACCAAACTGCATCGAGGTAAACGATGAAACTACTGTTCCCTTTACTTATGTCCTTGCTTCCAGTGGCATCCGTAGCCCAATCTGAGCCATCGCCCAAGACGACGGAAGTGATGGTCATACTGACTGCCAAACAAGGAGTGACCCGTCAGCAGATCATGAACGTCATGCCGGCCGAGATCCGAGCTACGGTGAAGCTCTATCTCGACGGCAAGATCCGCCAGTGGTACTCAAGGAGCGACGGCCGGGGGGTGGTTCTTTTTCTTGACGTGAAGACCGTTGACGAAGCTCACTCCGTCATGGACACGCTGCCGCTGTCGAAAGAGAACCTGATGGACCACGAGTACGTTCCCGTTGGTCCCCTCCTCCCGCTAGCTGGCCTGATTGGCGGTGGGCCGGTGCAGCAATAACTGAAATTCACAGTCAGTCGGGAGATTCGCAATGAGATACCCGAACGTTCTAGTGATGGGCGCCACCGGCGCATGATCACACCTTTATTCGCATTCCGGAAAGAATTCACAACTCGCAAAAAGGAAATGTATTTTCATGCCAAATAACTTCAATCTTCCCTTCGTTCTGAGCGTCATTGGCGCCTTCACCGCCAGCTTCGTATTGGCCAATCTCTACGTATGGCCGGCGCTTCGTTCGTTGCCGCGCGCTAACGCACTACGCATCCTCGCCTCTTTCCATGCGTTTCGTTTTGAGGGGATGAACTTTATCGTGATTGGATTCGTATCTCCCGCACTCAACTCTGTGGTCGGTAACCAAATAGCGTGGGGCGATTTCGTCGCCGCAGTCTTGGCGCTTTTTTCCATTGCGGCGCTCACATGGCGCTGGGCGTTTGCCATTCCGATCGTCTGGATCTCGAATCTCTGGGGCGCAGCCGACCTTTTGAACGCCTACTATAAGGGTGTCACTCAAGTTGCCGACGTGGGACTCTTCGGTGCCGGAATCTATATCCCAGCCCTTTTTGTCCCAATGCTGCTCACCGCTCACGTGCTTGCATTCATGCTGCTTTTGAAACGCAGTGACGTTGTGGTACAAAACGCGAATTCAATGGCGCTCAAGGATTTGTCGCACGAGTTTGGGCACGGTTAGAGTGAGACGCGTCGAGCGGAGTTGCCTCGCCAACGCGAGGAACTCCGCCCGTTAAGCACTCTAAATTCAGCCCTCCACTCGCGAGACCTTGCCGCGCACAATTCGCTTGGCGCCGTAGCACAGGCGAATGCCGCCGCCGCAAAACGCACTACTACCGCTGGCTGCCGGCAGTTAGGAGGTTGAACTGTTGCCCGCTGTCACTTTCATGTGTCACGCGCTGCACGGACAGAACCGGTCGCCGAAGATCCTGCCAAGGCCAGCTTCCGAAGTAGTGGAAGTACCAACGACGATCAAGCATAGATCTAACGGCACCACCAACCGTTAAAGTGGTACCGCTCTCGGACCAACCGCTAAAATTCGCAACGGGCTATTTCACTCAGCAAAAGTCGATTTGGCTTAAGAGCCCCAAGGAGATGAAAGGATTTTGGGAGTTTTCGGCAAGTTCAGAACTGGAGTCTTCATTTTGCAGTTCCAGTCTCCGTGGCGTCCTGAGGATTATCGAAATAAGACATACACTTATCTTCCCGACGGTAAAAAGTACAAGCCCGGCCCAAACGAGAAGATGTATTTACCCGCAAAGGAGCCGGTCGCTCAGTGGAGATCTAAAGTCTGATCGTCGGTGGGAAATTCGTGCATACCCGATACGCATGTCTCACATTCTCCCCGAGAATACCCTTTGTGCAACACAGTTTTCGGGACGGGTTATCGAACAGTTTGCGGGTCTCCGGAGAGGCTTTAGGGGCGCTTCTCAGAACGTCCGAGAAACGGTCGTTTTTAGGATCTTCTACCAAGCAGCTGGTACTATTCACTTCGGAGCGCTGCATTCGGATCCATCCGTGAAGCAGTCCATGCGGGGGCTAGCGTTGAAAGCATAACCGTCACCCCCATCGCGAGAGCGGCAGCCGCATACAGCCGCGGGTCGAGGGGCCTCACTGTAAAAAGCTCGGATTTCAGCAATTCGCCCAAGCCCACGGAAAGCAAGAATCCAATGACGCTGCCGATCAAGGCCATGAGTGCGCTTTCCATCAGCACCCTGGTGCGCACATCGCTGGGCATAGCCCCCAGGGCAATTCGGATCCCGAACTCACGCCGGCGATGGTTGATAAAACCTGCAAGAACGCCGTATATTCCGATTGCGGCGAGAATGCAGGCGACCACTGCGAACAGAATAAGCGCAGCAGTCCCAACCTTTGCCTCAACAAAGTGGTATCGAACGTTTTCCTCCATGGTCATTACATGCGCAATTGGAATGTTGCGGTCAAACTCGCCAATGACTCGCCGGAGCGATGACAAAAGCGGGGAAGGGTCCGTTCTCGACCGAATTACAACAATGGCATCCGTGTTGTAGTCCTGAGTGATTGGCAAGAAGATTGTGGGACGTGTTGGCTGCGTAGGATCACGGTACACGTAATTCCGGTGTACGCCTACGATTGAACGCCAACTGCCGTCGATTCGAACTTCTGCTCCGATTGGATCACGGCCCTTAAGATATTCATCGACGAACTTCTGATTCACGATTAATACCGGCATCGCCGTTTGCGTATCAGACCATTCAAATTCGCGGCCTTTTGCAATCGGGATGCCGAGAGTTTTCAAATATCCGGGGCTCACGGTATCCACAATGACGGAGAGTGGGTTGTCCGGAGGGGCGGAATAGCCTCGAACTTCTATCTTTCGACGATTGCCTCCGCCGAAACCGTTCATTGGAAGAAATGTCGTCCATGCAGCGGACTCAACACCCGGGAGCCGCTCGAGCCTACGGATGGAATCTTGGTAAAAAAGTCGTCCACGTGCTTCATTCACGCCGGCAGCAGAGAGGTCCGTCTCAGCGGTGAGAATGTTCCTGGTCTCGAAACCACGATCGGCGTGGATCACTTCGCGCAGATACTCAGTGAACAAAGCTGCGCCAAAGAGCGCAGTCATTGCTAAAGCCACCTGGCCAACGACAAGCAATTTGCGACGAAGCGTGCGCCGCCGTCCCGCTGTAATATTTCCTGAACCCTCTTTTAGGCTGTCGACGATATCTACTTTTGAAGTCTCGAAAGCCGGCAAGACGCCAAATACAAACGCTGTAGCAACAGTCACTGCGAACAGAAAAAGGATGACCGTCCAATCGATGCCGAGATTTAGATATAGCTCCATTCCGGGCGGAGCGAGAACCGCTGGTATGGCTCGCGTGGCGTACACAATAAGCAGGCTGGCGGCCCCCGCGAAAGATGCCATCAGCAAACTCTCCGTCAATAACTGCCTGACAATGCGTCCTCGACTCGCGCCAAGCGAAATGCGAACGCTAATTTCGCGGGAACGTTCCGTTGCGCGGCCAATCAGAAGATTAGCGGCATTGAGACATGCAAGCAACAAGATGATGACGACAGCGAACGCAAGCACCCTCACCATCTCGAACAGACCTGAATGAAAACCCCGCTGCGCTTCGTGGAGCGGATACACTTGCGCTCGATAGTCTGGTGCATTCTTGTGGTTCAAAGGCTGCATCTGGCGGGATAGTACATCCAGCTCTGACTGGATGTTGGAGATTGAGGCGCCTGGCGTTGGGCGCCCGGTGATCTGTAAGCCCATCCCGTTCGTTAATGGATCTGTATGGTTCGGATCGAGTGACTGGGCCATATGGAGTGGTATCCAAAAGTCCTGACGAAGACCACCGTATACACCAATGAAGCCCGGAGCCGCGATGCCGATTACGGTGAAGGAAACCCGATTGAGCTCGACTTTCTTACCTAGAATACTGCGGTCAGCGCCAAAACGATTACGCCACAAGCCATCGCTCAAAACGATCACTGGGTTGCGATCGAGCACCTGATCCTCTTCTGGTCGAAAACCGCGGCCGATGGCGATCTTCGTATTCAAAACGTCAAAATAATTTCCTGAGACGATGCCGCCGGTCGTCATCTCTGTGGATCTGCCGTCACTTACCGCAAGAATCTCCATTTCGTGGGCGAAGAGGCCAGTGAAGAGGCGGCTGTGATCGCGGATGTAGACGAAATCCTGATAAGAGTTGGAATAGCCGTCGCCAAATTTGTAGGTCGCGTTGATGGTGACCAGATGACGAGCATCGGTCACGCCCGGCAACGGATTTAAATAAACGGCTTTTAGCCAGGTAAATATAGTGGTGTTGATGCCAATACCGATTGCAAGCGAAAGAACGACAACTGTTGCGAAAGCAGGACGCTTGCCGCAGGAGCGCAATGCGAATCGCAGGTCCTGCAGAAGTGTTTCGACATGAGGGAGTTTGCGCTGATCGCGATATTCTTGCTTAGCCGACTCAACGCTGCCGAATTTGAGGAGCGCGGCTCTCCTCGCTTCCGCAGGCGCCATGCCTGACCGAATATTATCTTCTGTTTGCCATTGCAGATGTTCTTCAATTTCTGCGGTTAGTTCGTCATAGCTGGCTGTCCTTGTGATCGTCGCTGCGAACTGCCGCCAGAGGCGGCGCAATCCTTTCATTGAGAGCCTCCGGAAAACGCGAAGAAACGAGCGATGATTTCAGTCGTCTGCTGCCATTTGCGCGCTTCGGTGGCAAGCTGCTTCCTTCCAGCTTTCGTAAGAGTATAGAATTTTGCTTTTCTCTTATTTTCCGATACACCCCATCGAGTCGTAATCGATCCTTCCTGTTCCAATTTCAGAAGCACGGGATACAGCGTGCCATGATTCACCGAGAGTAGATCGCCGCTTATCTGCTCAATTCTGCGTGCAATCCCATAGCCGTGCTGAGACCCCATCGCATCCAGCGTTTTTAGGATCATTAAGGCCAGGGTCCCTTGCCGCACATCGCTTTTCTCGTCCGTGGCCATTCCTGTTGGCTTCCCATCAAAATATGGCATACTTCTTGTGGGAAAGCAAAATAGGAATAACTTGAGAGATCCAAAAGCATTCAACCGCCTAGGGATGCGCTGCGAGATCACCTGCTGCGGGCGACACAATCTGGCAGGCCGACCACACGCCGCTCGACATTCTTTTACTTCGGCCCGATGGTGAGGCCGCCAAGCCGTGGCTCAGTGTGGTGATCGACGACTATAGCCGCGATCGCTGGATATTTCCTTTCCTTCAAAGACCCGTCCACCCTGCACACGTCCTTGGCGTTGCGTCAGGCAATCTGGCGCAAAGAAGATGTGCGCTGGATCGTTTGTGGCATCCCCGATGTTCTCTACACGGACAACGGAAGCGATTTCACTTCCCAACATTTGGAGCAGGTCAGCGCGGACTTGAAAATCCGGCTGGTCTTTTCAATTCCTGGTAAACCCAGGGGCCGAGGCCGAATTGAACGCTTCTTCTCAACTGTGAACGAGATGTTCTTGTGCGAGCTGGACGGCTACGCCCCAGCGGGCGGCGCTGGCGTGCGCGGAAAGCCAAAAGCTCACGTTGGCGGAATTCGATGCCCTGTTCCGCACCTTCCTATTGGACGTGTACCACCGCCGGGAATACGCCGAAACGAAGGCACTGCCCATTGAACGCTGGGAAGCTAACGGCTTCCTGCCTCAAATGCCGGACTCCCTGGAGCAACTGGACTTGCTGCTGATTCAAGTGGCCAAGGCGCGACAAGTGCGAGTGGATGGCATTCACTTCCAGAGTCTCCGCTACATTTCGACGACGCTCGCGGCGTACGTTGGGGAAACCGTAACGCTGCGCTTCGACCCGAGGGACATGGCCGAAATCCGCGTCTTCCACGAGAACAAGTTTTTGTGCAGGGCCGTCTGTCCGGAACTCGCTCGGGCCACAGTTCCGCTTCGAGAGCTTCTCCGCGCTCGCAACCGGCAACGGCGGGAACTGCACGGCGTCCTCCGGGACCGGCAGACCGCCGTCGATACGCCGCTCGACCTGAAGCGCGGAGAAGTCATGGAGAAGTCACGGAGAAGGAAGATGCGTCTTCAGCACCAGACAAGCACCAACAAAACGATCGGCACCCGCCCTCAAACGATATAGAATAGTAAAGGCCCATCGGCCATTGTGGAAACGATTCAGCATCGGCGGTTCGCAGAGTTCTGCGATGCATGCCGCCGGTATCGGTATATCGGTCTCTGCTACGGGCCGCCGGGAGTGGGCAAGACGCTCTCTGCCCGGAGCTGCAGCCGTTGGGACAAGGTCAAGCAATCAAACCGCTGGGGCTCAGGTTCTGCTGTGGGTACCACCCTCGACACGGTTTTCTACACACCTGACATTGTCAACGTGCCCGGCAACATCGCCTCCGGCATCAGGTATTCTCGCGACACACTCAGAGACCTGGCCAGACGCCCGCTGCGACTGGAGAAAGAAGACCGGTTGGACGCCATTCGGCGCAGAGACGAAGAACATCAGGCTACGCTTCTCACCAAACATGACTGGTTGAATGGGTCGCCAAAGATTACAGCGTACGAGATATGGAACTCGGCGACCCAACGACACTCATCATTATTGATGAGGCTGACCGCCTGCGAATGGCCGGCCTCGAACAGGTGCGTGCGATCTTTGACACCGCCGAGATTGGCGTGATCCTGATCGGCATGCCGGGGCTGGAGAAGCGCATCCTCGAAGTCAACTCGCTGCGAGAGGTGACCAAAGCTGTCGTGGAGGCTGCGCGCGAGAGCCTCGTCATTGGCAAGCCTAACGACTTGGACCAACACAGCGGCGGCGGGAAGGAGCTCTGGAATCGGAACCTCACAGCGTCCCGAAGAGGGTCCTTTTCGCCGCACAAAATTTTTGAACAGACTTGCCTAAGTCGCCCGTCTTTATGTTTGATGATGGGGAACAGCGCTCGCATTCACCGTCGGGCTTTCCTCGCCGGTCACATTCCACCTGGCAGGCTGGGGTGAAACGATCCCGGCTTTCCTGTCACAATGATTCGGGGCCGGGATGCGGGCCGGAGGAGAGTGCATGAAGAAAAGCAGCCGGTTTGCCGGTTTGGTGTTGTCGCTGTGGGGAGCGATGGTGCTCCTGAATAATCTGGGCAAGCCGCGTGTAGAGGCGCT
Source organism: Bryobacterales bacterium (assembly GCA_963718465.1). Classification (GTDB taxonomy): domain Bacteria; phylum Acidobacteriota; class Terriglobia; order Bryobacterales; family Bryobacteraceae; genus Bog-105. The sequence continues at coordinate 311,367 of CAVQZK010000013.1, forward strand.
GCACGGCTCCGATGTCGGGGGACTCGTCGCTTCCGGCATATTGTTGGGGATCGGCTTCGTTGGCCTGATGGGCAGGCTGAAGCTTTGGAGTTTCGCCAGCTTCCGGAAGGACCAAATCAGTCCGCCACGGAACCAGTAGGGTGCGGGGAGAGGGTCGATCGGTCATAACATTCCGTCCCCATCGTGAGTTCCGAATATCGACGGTCTAGATTCGATCATCCGGTGCGGTCCCGATTATGGGTTTATCAAGCAGAACAGAGGGCTTCACTTCTATCGGTGATGCAGGAAAGAACGCAGCATCCATCGCCTTTTGAAGCGACTTAATAGCCCAACTCGGGATGCTGGGACACACCACGATTTTGTGGATAGGAACCGGAATGTCCACCTGCACACTCATGCCACTCGGCTTTTCAGGTGCCTTTGCAAACGCAAATCGTGGAATACCCCTGTGCTGAAAATGGCCTGTGTGCCGTCATACGTTTCGTATATGACCGCCCGACTTCCTGTTCATGTGTAGCCCTTGTTTTTACAAAAGATGAACTGCTCGGTCGGGCGAATATCCCCACCTGTGCAGTTGCCATACTCAAACCTGAAGATATTGGGCGGGTGTTCAAAATCGTTAATATCCCGATACACGACGCGACCAAGCTTTAGTTCTCTGCCGACGTTCAAAAGCTGAATTAGGCTGGCTACCGTTGTCTTGATAACCACACCTTCCCTGCCGCTCACGTTTAGCTTCCACATGGCAACAGATCAGTTTCGTTTTCGTGCCGCCAGCTAACCATCGGCAGCGTAGAATTGATATCTGTCGCGGCCTTATGCATGTATTCACGGTCGTGCTCAAAAGTGGAATCTGAAAGCGACACGGCCTCCTCCCACGCGTCATCATTCTGGAATTCGTGCAATCGCGGAAGTAGAGTTCTTTTCGATCAATCAGGGCAAGAAAACGTGCAACGTCCATATAACGCCACAACGCCGTTTGCGGCTTCAGCTCGTTTTCTGATTTACTCATTTAACGCACGCAGTACCACGCGCCCAAAACCATTTTAGAATCAGCCGAGGTATTCGGACGGAAGAAAGTCGTCTCAAACCCTAAGGCTTGTGCAGCGGTCGGCTCTGTTCATGCTGTACGGAGGAGGGGAGAACATCTCGGTGAATGCTGGTAATCCAGCTTTCCGCGAACGCCACTTGATCGGCCAGTTTACAACAAGTCTGACGTCCAAGCGGAAAGATGATACACTTTCATAGACATCTAGGAAACGTCTATTCGATGCCCAAAGATAAGCTGCAGGGCACCCTTGATTTACTAGTTCTCCAGACATTGGCGCGCGGCTCGCAGCATGGATATGGCATCACCTGCCACATTCTTGCCGCATCGGGTCATCAGCTTCGAGTCGAAGAAGGCTCGCTGTATCCGGCTCTCCGGCGAATAGAGTCGGCGGGTCTGATCAAAGCTGAGTGGAAGCGAAGCGAAAATAATCGCCGCGCTCGTTACTATGAGCTCACAAAAAGAGGCGCAAAACGGCTCGCACAAGAGATGCAGACTTGGGAGGAGCACACAGCAGCCGTTAAGACATTTTTAGAGTTTGCGTGAGAGGCCCCAATATGCTTCGCAGATTAATGAATTCAATCGCGCGCAAGCGCTTGGAAGCAGAGATTCAGGAGGAGGTCGAATTTCATCGAGGCCAGACCACGGGCTCGTTCGGCAACGTGACGGCGATTCGCGAGCAAATGCGAGACGCGAGCACGATCGTCTGGCTTGAAACGTTGCTTCAGGATCTTCACTACGGTTTGCGAATTCTGTCGCGCACTCCGGGCATCAGCGCGATCGCTATTTTCTCGCTGGCTCTCGGAATAGGAGCGAACGCCGCAATCTTCTCGCTTGTCGATCGCGTGATTCTCAGCATCCTGCCTGTCAAGGAACCGAAGCGGCTGGTTCTCTTCGATTATGTGCAGCCCTATCTGCGGTACAAAGAGTTCCGCAATCGCAGTCAGGCCTTCTCGGGAGTCGCTGGAACAGCCAGTCTCGCTGGTGTTTTATTCAATGGAAGTGAGAATCCCGAAAATTCGCTTATGGGCCGTCTCGTCTCCGGAAATTACTTTGAGGTTCTCGGCGTTCAGCCCATAATGGGCCGCGCTCTCTTGGACGCCGACGATACGGATCCGGGCGCTCATCCTGAAGTGGTCATCAGCTACGCGCTCTGGCAGGGCCGCTTTCACGCAGATCCAGCCATCATCGGCAAAACTATTCGGTTAGGTGCAGGGCGTCTGAATAGCGGCTGGAACTCGGGAGGTTTTGAAGAAGATCGACCGGTTATCCCGTCCAACCGCGATTTCCTGATTTTGGGAGTCATGCCGCCGGGGTTTTTTGGCGAAACAGTAGGCGAGCGCCCGGACTTCTGGGCGCCACTCACTATGGAGGAGCACTTCCTGCCTGGACGCCATTGGTTGTCGCGCCGCACAGCAAGTTGGGTCCAGGTCATTGCACGTCTCAAACCTTCCTATAGTCAAAAGCAAGCCGAAGCAGCCACAAACATTTTGAACCGCCAGCTTCTGGTCGAGGCAGAAGGACGTGGTCTTACCGATGCGCGCCGACGTGAGCTCGAACAGGAGAACATCAAACTCCTCGACGGTAGTAAAGGGTTTTCGGACCTCCGACAACAATTTGCAAGGCCCCTCTGGGTACTGATGGCGATGGTTTGCGTCGTGCTGCTAATTGCCTGCGCGAATTTGGCAAATCTACTTCTCGCGAGAGGAACAGCTCGACGGCGCGAAATAGCGACCAGGCTGGCGCTTGGTGTCGACCGCCCGAGACTGGTGCGTCAGCTAATCACCGAAAGCTCCTTGCTATCTCTATTCGGGTCTGCTTTAAGCGTGCCCATTGGTTGGTTTGCAAGTCGTGCGCTGTTCACCATGGTCTCCGCCGGCAATCCGGCACTCGTGATCGATTTGACGCCGGATAGCCGCGTCCTGCTCTTTACCGGAGTTGTTGCCGTTCTAACCACATTGCTGTTCGGCGTCGTTCCGGCTCTCCGATCTACTCGAGTCGATATTCATTCTGTTTTAAAGGAAAGTGCCCGCTCCACCACGAGTAGCCGTTCACGCATGACCGGAGAAAAAGCCGTGGTCCTTATTCAGGTTGCCCTTTCGACAACTCTACTGTTCGGGATGGCCCTATTTACTCGAACGTTATACAACCTCCGGACGCAGGACCTTGGCTACTCGCCGGAACGACTCATCAGCGCGAGAATTGACCCGATAGGTGCAGGTTACAAAGGAGACGAGATCGGCAAGATCGCTCAGCGTGTTCTCGAGAAACTGCGAACGCTGCCAGGGATCACTGCCGGATCGTATTCCGACAATGGCCTGTTTGCCGACCGCGAATCGGGCACGCGCATTCGCGTGAATGGGTTCGTTCCTTCATCGCCTAAGGATTCCAATGCCCGCTTTGACCAGGTCGGGCCTGGATATTTTTCCACCGTCGGAATTCCTATGCTATTGGGCCGTGACTTCGCTGATACGGATACCGCTAGCGCGCCGCGCGTCACGGTTATTAACGAGAGTATGGCGAAATTCTATTTCGGAAAGCGGAGTCCGCTCGGCGAGACGATCTTCTATGACAGTCGCCTGAAGTTTATGCTCACGGTGATTGGTGTCGCAAAGGATGTCCGGGACCACCTCGTGCGAGACCAGCCCCCGCGGCGCTTCTACGTCTCTTACATGCAGCCAGTCGATGGACAAATGGGAACCGACTACGAAATCCGAAGCGCGCTCGCTCCTGCGGTTCTCGACCGCCAGATCCGTCAAGCGGTGCGTTCAGCCTCTCCGCGCCTCAGCATTGAATTCATTCAGCCGCTCGAAAAGTCCATTGACAACACCATGCTCCGGGAACGCCTTATCGCGCGCCTTTCTATCTTGTTCGGAGTGCTTTCCTTGCTGTTAGGATGTGCCGGCTTGTACGGAATCATGGCATATTCGGTCGGACGTCGGACCCAGGAGATTGGCATTCGTATCGCGATCGGCGGACAGCCGCACAACGTCGTCTGGACTGTCGTATCCGAGACGCTCTTGCTGGTTGCCGGCGGCTTGCTGGTTGGTATCCTGATCGCTCTTTCGCTCAGCCGTTACCTGCAGTCGCTGCTGTTTGGGTTGGCGCCTGGCGATGGCTGGTCGATGTTCTTTGTTGTCGTCATTATTGGGTTTATGGCGCTCGTCGCATCCGCTATGCCCGCCCTTCGCGCCACGCGGATCGATCCGGTGATCGCTTTGCGTTACGAGTAGCAGGCAGATTTCTCGGGCCAGCCTGTTCCCTCATTTATAAGCACCCGCTAATGCAGGTTAATACATAATGCGAACGACGCTGATTATCAAAGAGAAAGTGCTCGAGCGCATCCGTTGCACAAAGGTATTGCTTAGTTCAAACTTATGGCAATAGATAATTGCAATGCTCATCGGCTACGCGCGCGTCTCGACCACCGGTCAGGAGACCGCCACACAAGTCGCGGCTTTGAAGGCGGCTGGGTGTGAACGCATCTATCGCGAGAAGGCTTACGGTGGAAGGTGGGACCGGCCGGAACTCCACCGGCTCCTCGACCAGTTGCGCAAGGGTGATGTGCTTGTCGTCTGGAAGCTCGACCGATTATCCCGCTCCCTTCGAGACGTGCTCACGATCATGGAGCGTCTCGGCGAGGCATCAGCGGGATTTCGCAGCTTGACCGAAGTGATCGACCCGACTACTGCGGCAGGGAGAATGATGATGCAGATGGTTGGTGCGTTTGCGGAAATTCGAGCGGGCCATGCTGCGAAAGCACCAAAGCCGGGTTGGATGCCGCCCGGGAGGAAGGACGGATCGGCGGCCGAAGACCGAAACTCACAAAACAGCAGCAGACCGAGATTCAGAAGATGGTCGCCAGGGGTGACAAGAGCGCCGCCGATGCTGCTCGGCTCTTCAAAGTCCATCCGACGACGGTTTCGCGGCTACTGGCCCGAGCCAGCGTCAGGAAGGTCAGCCATGCCAAATAATGCGGACGATCTATGCCAAAACAATCTTGAAACTGAGATTACCCAGCGCACCACCCGGTTAGCCGCTAGCGGCACTGAGTTTTGCTTTTTACTTTTTGGGTTTCGAAAGGAACCACTGCTTCACCTCACCCCAAATCTCCCGAGCGATGCTGCTCAGGGTGAGGCTTCAGCCACAATGGCGGATCGGAAACGACACACTTCACCCTAGCCGGATGTAGCACCAGCACGATAAACTGTCGGCATGAGCCGAATACTGCTTTGCTTGCTGGTCCTGTCCACTCTGCTGTTTTCCGCTGCGCCGCCCGCCGACCCGGGGCCACAAGCCGTTGTGCAGCAACTCTTCGACGCCATGGCTGCACGAAATGCGGAAGCGGCACGCGCCGTCTTCGCACTCGATGCGGCGCTATTCTCTCTCGGCGCTAACGGAACAGTATCGAAGATGCCCGTCGACGAATTTGTCGGCTTATTGGCTTCAACAAAGAACGTCTGGCTCGAACGAATCTGGGACCCCACGGTCTTGATTCGCGGCCAAATCGCCATCGTTTGGGCGCCCTACGACTTCCATCTAAACGGCCAGTTGAGTCATTGCGGAGTAGATTCTTTCAGCTTGATGAAGACTACCGCGGGTTGGAAAATCACCTATGTCTCAGACACGCGCGAGACCGAAGGCTGCACCAGTCCCCTCGGTCCCCCGAAGTAGCTGAGGTCCGCATATGTCCGTTTTTCCCGCTGAGAATCCAGCTCAGTGCGATATCCTTGAGCCCGGGAGCGCGAGTGGCATGAAAGAAGTTTGTAGCGAGCAGCGGGGCAATAAGCACCGTGATCGCTATTGGGTATGGCTCATGACGTCTAACAAGCTGGTCGTTGCATTGGCAATGACAACCGGCCTGCTGGCACAAACCGAACCCGCACAGCATAAGTCGCCGACCGGTTACACCGACACTCCCACCATTCCAGGAAGCAAATGGCGAGTTCATGACGATGCACGTCCGCGTCCGCCGGTAATCACACCAGGCACGTTCAGTACGCCGGACATGCCCGGCAAACCGCCCTCGGACGCAGTGGTGCTATTCGACGGCGCCAATCTCAGCGCCTGGCGTACGGAAAAGGGAGAGCCCGCGAAGTGGAAAGTGGAAAACGGATACGTCGAAGTAGTGCATGGCGCCGGCGACATGTTCACGCGCGCCGAATTTGGCGATAGCCAGCTTCACATCGAGTGGATGGCTCCATCGCCGCCGAAAGGCGACAGCCAGGGACGCGGTAACAGCGGCATATTCCTGCTGGGACTCTACGAAATGCAGGTGCTTGATTGCTTCAACAATCTCACCTACGCCGATGGGCAGGCCGGATCGATCTACGGGCAAACGCCGCCGCTGGTCAATGCCTGTAGGCCGCCCGGCGAGTGGCAGCAGTACGACATCGTATACACCGTGCCGCGCTTCAAAGACGGCAAGCTAGATGTGCCCGGATTCGTCACCATCTTGCATAACGGCGTCGTGGTGCAGAATCATACCCAGATTCTCGGCGCCACTGGGCATCGCGTGCTCCCCAAGCTTGTAATACACGAACCCAAGGGTCCGCTGCGACTGCAGGATCACGGAGATCCGGTGCGCTACCGGAACATCTGGATTCGTCCGCTGGGTCAGGTTCAATAGCTGGCGTTTGAAGCCGCTCTGCACGAGCCTAACCGGAATCAAGCGGCCCCTGGCTGACTCTAATAAACTGCAAAGAAAATGTTCCTAATTCGAAATCGACGTGATTTCGCGGTAATCACCGTTCTCACGGCAATGTCGCTGTCTTCGTGCCTTGTTCGCAGGCGCACCGTTCCTCCTCCTGGGCAGCCCGGGCGGCACGAAACCAGGCCGCTGCTGAAAGCGACCAAAGAAGAGCTGCTGACGCGCGTCCGCAACTTCTCCGCCGCAATCCAATCATTCTCCATGAAAACGGACATGGCGCCTTCGGTGGGTGGCATCTACGGAGGAAAGGTTACTGATTACCCAACCATCACCGGGTACATCCTGTTCAAACGCCCTGAACAGATTCGCGTGATCGGCCTCGATCCCGTAGTTCACAGCACCATTCTGGACATGGCCTCCAGCGGAAACGATTTCCGCGTTTCCATTCCAACAAAGAACCTGTTCATCGAGGGTAAGAACGATGCGCCCGCTACGTCCGCGAACAAGCTTGAGAACTTGCGGCCCGTCGCTTTTCGCAATTCGCTTTTGATTGAACCGCCCGACCCAGGTGTCGCGACCCTGCTTGAAGACGACACCGATGAGACCAAGGCTGTTTATATTGTCTTTTCCATAAAGCGCAACGGTGATGATTTGCGTCTGCTGCGCAACATTTACTTCGATCGCTACACGCTCGATATTTCGCGCCAGAAAACGTTCGACGATTCCGGCAACATCACCAGCGATACTATCTACTCGAATTGGAAGGATTTCGGCGGTATTCGTTTCCCAGCCACCATCGATCTTCAGCGCCCATTGGACGGCTATGAACTGGTATTAACGGTTCTCAACCTCAAACTGAATAACGCCGCGGATGTGACCGAAGATAGATTCGTTCTCAACCCTACGCCCAACCAGCAGGTCCGTGTACTTAAATAGGCGCGATTTGCCGGTAGAGTCTCTCCATATTCCGGGCGAATGTGGCGGTGTCGCAAACGGACGACTCCAGCAAATGTTCTCTCATTCCGCCCCGCAGCCGCGCCAATGTGTTTCGTCCATCAGCGGCAAAGGCGATTGCCGCGGCGATGTAACCGTCTAAATCGCCGCTGACGAATTGCCGAAGATTCGCGGCGCGCAAAATGGAGGCGCTGGTCCGCGACACCCACCGGTCTCCCCAAAACGCGATCACCGGCACCCCCTGCCACAGCGCCTCCGTAGTAGTTGTACCGCCGTTATAGGGAAACGTGTCTAACGCAATATCTATCTTCCCGTACGCCTTGAGAAACTCGTAGTGATCGCTCGGGCCTTCCAGCATGATTCTCTCCGCCGCAATTCTATGCTCTTCAAACTCAGCGCGTACGAAGCTCTGGTTGCCGGGCGATTTAAGCGCCGTGTTTTTGAGAATCATCCGGCTCTCTGGGACAGCCCGCAATATATGGCTCCAGGCCGCTATCACTTCGGGCGTGATCTTGTACTGCGGCGCAAGGCACCCAAAAGTAAATGCCTCTCTGGGCGCACCGGTTACTGCTGGAACTGAATAGTTGACAGCGAAGGTCAAATAGCTGCCAGGGACCCGCAGAATTTTCTCGCTATAAAATTTCTCCTCAGATTCAGGCAGCACGGTGGAGTCGCCGACAAGGTAATCAAAAGCCGCCATGCCCGTGGTGGCGAACATGTTGAACCAGCCCACAATCACCGGCGCGGGACGTAACGCAAACAAAGGTAAGCGGCGCATTTGGCTGTAACCGTTCAAATCGACCAGTACGTCGATTCCAGCGTCTTCAATCGTCTGCGCGACCCGGTCATTGGCAACGCCGCTTATGTTATGAAAATGGTCCCGCGGATGAGGACTATAGCCATGCTTGATGTCACCCGGAGCGCAATCGGCAAACAAATGGAGTTCGAATTTCTCCCGGGCGTGCGCGTTGATCAGTCCCCAAACCGGCTTCATCCAGTTATCGCGTTGAAAAAAAGACGATACATAACCAATTCGTAAAGGTTCCGACCGGGGCCTCGTTCGCAGTGGAGCAGCGGGAACGTTCCCCGCCCAGGCGAGCCGCGTCTGTAGAACCAATTCATTGGTGGCGCTCGGTACTTGTGGAACCAGCACCGCCATCATCGCCTTTGGCAGATCCGGTTGAGGCCCTACGGCGGCGAGTTGGAATTGGCGGAACGCTTCCTCCACTTGGCCGAGTTCGAAGAGCGCCTGGCCTAAATTGTGCTGCGCTTCGTGCCAATTTGCATTGATATTGACGGCTTGACGGAAGGCTTCCACGGCCGCTGCGTGCTCATTCAGCGCACTCGAAGCGCAGCCCAAGGAGTAGAAGGCCCGCGCCGACTGCTCGCTGCTAATCGCTGCCTTGTATTCGTTCACTGCCCGTTGGTGCTCTCCGCAATCCAGGAAAGCATCGCCCAACTCGCAATGAATTTCTGGATTTCCGGAATATTTCTGCAATAGCGCGGCAGCCTCTCCGGGTCGCTTCAATTCACGCAGCACCTGCCCAAACGCAATCGCCGCCCGCAAGTGCGCAGGTGCGGCGTTTACAATCTCGCGGTAACATGCCTCGGCATTCTCAAGACGCCCCCTCGCGCGATGAACGTTTCCCAGATTGAATCTGGCATCTGCAAAATCCGCATTCAGTTCAATCGCGCGTTCATATTCCGCGGCGGCTTCATCCAGCCGCCCTTGCTTTCTAAGCAGAATTCCGTAGTTGTTATGGGTTTGCGGCGAATCTTCAAGCGCCAGCGCTCGCTGGAAACTCCGGGCCGCTTCGTCGTGCCGGTCGAGATCGGTCAGCACCAGCCCCAGCGCGTTATGGCATTCCGCGTTGTCCGGCGCAATCGTCAAAGCGCGCGCCAGGATCCCCGCAGCCCGGCTGCCCTGCCCTGTTTGGTGGATCAACACTCCCAGCAGGTACAGCGCGTCCGCGTTTGCCGGGTCCACATCCAGCAATCGGCGATAAAAACTTCCAGCCTCCCGCAACTTGCCGGCTTGATGCTCGAGCCAACCCCTGCCGCAGCAATTCTGCTTTCTGCTTTGCCGACGCCATGTTCAGATCTCGAGCAGGTGTCCCTTTTTGCCTACATTCCAGCAGCGCGTTTTTCCTAACCTGGTTTCGACTCCCGCCGATTCATGAATGTGGCCGCAGAAAAAGTATTCGGGTTGGATTTTCTCGATGAAGTCAGCTACGGCCGTACTTCCGAAATGCTTGCCTCCGCCTGAATCGTCCAGCGGCGTTTCTTTCGGTGGACAGTGGCAAATCAAAATAAGCGGCTTCAGACCGGCAAATGGCTTCAGCCGCGCTGCCAGTTCCTCCTCTGTGTATTCGCCCGGCGTGTTAAACGGAGTCGGGTTCGAATAGCCCAAGCCGGCCACGTGATACCCGTTTGCCTCAATTGTCTGGCCATGAAAATCGCGGAAACCAAATTCACCGCAGAATTGCGCAATGTCTTTGTCCGATTCATGGTTCCCGGGCAGCACGTACATCCTTTCAGCCCGCCTCTTCAGAATCGGACCTATTTTGTCGAGGCCGCGGCCCCAATTCACCAAATCTCCAGCAGCAAAATAGGCGTCGGCTTCAACTTCCATTAAGCGCTCTAACGCATTTCGGTCATCATGAATATCCGAGAAAATGAACAACTTCATCAGCAACGATCTTAGCTTTGCGAAGCTGGAGGTTCTAATGCCTTGCGACGCAGTGAACCCCGAGCGCATCTCCCAAACCTATGATCTGATCCTCCCTCACATCCGCCAGACGCCCATTGTTGAAGTTGACCCTGCGGATTTTGGCATTTCCAATTTTCACCTCGCATTCAAGCTGGAACTGTTGCAGCATGCCGGCTCATTCAAAACGCGCGGCGCTTTCACAAATCTGCTTACCCGCGCCATTCCTAAAGCTGGAGTCGTCGCCGCTTCCGGCGGCAATCACGGAGTGGCGGTCGCCTTTGCCGCACAGAAGCTCAGTGTCGCGGCTAAGATATTTGTTCCTAATATTACGTCTCCGGCAAAGCTTGAGCGCCTTCGTCAGTTTGGAGCCGATATTGTTCTCGTCGGCGAGCGCTACGACGATGCGCTTGCGGCCAGTCAACTGTGGGCTGCGGAGTCTGGAGCGCTCCCGGTACACGCTTACGATCAGGTTGAAACTCTGCTGGGCCAGGGAACCGTCGGCCTGGAGTTTGAAAATCAGGCAAAAGCGCTTGACACGCTCCTGGTTGCCGTAGGCGGAGGCGGGTTGATCGGTGGCATAGCCGCTTGGTATAGCGGCCGGGTGAAACTGATCGGCGTTGAACCTATTGCCGCGCCCACTCTATTCAAAGCACTCGCCGCCGGTGAACCTGTGGATGCCGAAGCGGGTGGCATTGCTGCGGACTCGCTCGCTCCCCGCCGCGTGGGCACGCTCATGTTTGGTTTGGCTCAGCGATACGTTGATCGCTCGGTTCTTGTTGCCGACGACCAGATTCAATCCTCGCAACGTATTTTGTGGAACACGCTGCGCATTGCCGCTGAACCTGGAGGTGCGACCGCCTTCGCTGCTCTGCTTTCGGGCGCTTATGTTCCTGAAGCTGGCGAACGAGTGGGCATTCTCATTTGCGGCGGTAACACAAGCTCCGTAAATTTCGTCTGAGCTCGCCAAATTTGCCGCGCCAGGATTTGTCCTAACCGAGTAATTGGCACTTACCTGAAGAATTGCGTTTTGCCCTTCGCTGGTTTTTGAGAGGGAAGGCCGCTTTCGCCCACACTCAATTAGATGGAGTATATTCCGCTTTATGGCTAGCCAGAACCAGCGCTTCATAGGAAAAGTTGTTCTTATTACGGGTGGCAGCTCGGGCATAGGCCGTGCCGCCGCGTTGGCCTTCGCCGCTGAAGGAGCAAAAGTTGTTCTGGCCGCCCGTGGTGCGGGCCGTGGAGAGCAAGTTGTGAACGAAATCGAAGCAGCCGGCGGCATCGCGCTTTTTGTTCCCGCCGACGTCTCGCGCGCCAGCGAAGTGAAACTCTTGTTCGAAACGGCATTGGACAGATTTGGCCGCCTCGATTGCGCCTTCAACAATGCCGCCGCTGTCCCAACCTCCGAATTGGTCCGCACCGCCGATCTGACGGAAGAACAGTTCGACGCTTCACTTAGCCTCAACCTGAAAAGCGTCTGGCTCTGCATGCAGTACGAACTTCGGCAGATGTTAGCGCAAACTCCGGCTGGAGGCGCCATCGTGAACACTTCTTCCATAAACGGTCTGGGCGGCGCTCCCAACGGCTCTGTTTATTCAGCGGCCAAAGCCGGCATTCTGGGCCTCACGAAATCGGCCGCTCTCGAATATGCCCACGATAATATTCGCATCAACGCGCTGGTAGCCGGCGCTTTTCGTACTCCTATGTTCGAAAGCGCCCTCGATTTCTTCTCCCAGGACAAACCCGACCTTCGCGAAGAAATCGAACAGCGGTACCGCTCGTTTGTCGCACTCGGTAGAATTGGTAGACCCGAAGAAGCGGCCCAGGCCGCGCTGTGGCTCTGCTCCGATTCCGCTTCCTACATCACCGGCAATTCACTCATCGTGGACGGCGGTTGGACGGCCACCACCCGCTGATTTACTTCGACAACCGCAAAATCTGAGACGCAATCTGCTCAAATGCGGCTGCGAGCGAAGCGGAGTCCGTTGGAAGCATTGGCAGTTACCCATGCCACAAACTGTCTTGTTTCGCCGGCAGTCATTGTTGCAGTTATCGGCGCCATTATGACCGGCTCATCGACCGTAACTGGCACCGTCAGACTCCCATTAACAACGATCCGCGTGGCACCCGGGCTCACCGCAGTCACTAGGCCACTTGAGCTGACAGTCACAATATTCGTCGCTTGGGAAACAAAGCTCGTTTGGCTCGAGTTGGTAATGTCTTGGGTTGAGCCGTCAGCGTATGTTCCGAGAACATCCAAAACCATCTGCTCTCCAACGTAAAGCTCTAGCGGACAGGCTGGCTCCGTACTTAGTGCGACCGGCGCGTCGGGCCGTTCAACATCAATATAGATAGGCGGCGACGCGATTGGATTGCCCGGGCTGATTACCCCTGACGCAATAAGGCTATATTGGCCACACGTTATTTCGGAGGGAATTTTAACGACAAATTGAAACGGCGGCGCTGTTCGCATTTCGCCCGACGGGATTGGAGCAGCCGGAATAATAATCACCGCCGCGAACGGACCGCCCGAAGTAGAGACTGTGACCGTAATCGTGTCGCCGGGATGAACAATCGTCCCCGAGGTTGGCGAGACGATCTGGAGAGCCCCCTGAGCCCCAGCTACTGTGCTGAAAGCCAAAAGCGCCAACAGCATCGACCACCATCGAGTCTTCACACTTCGCCACATATTTGCTGTGCTCACGGCATTTCCCCTATTGTTTGGCTCTCGGTCTTATGCGCTTCAAACTAGCGATTCTTCACTGTAATTGGCACCCTAATTACAGTGGCCCCCACATGAATAACAACGGTGGTCATCCCTAAGGCAAGGGATTTTATAAACCCGTTCTGTGGTACGCTTACGATCTGACTGTTTTCCGATTTGTAGCTTGTCTGTGTAGAGTCGGTCAGATATACATCTGATTTGTCGCGATAAGTGCCGATCACATTGAGAACAAATTGCTCTTGAGGATATGATTTGATCGGCCCACCCGGCGCCGTTCGGACGCTAATCGGTTGATCCGGCCGCTCGACGTCGATGTAGCGCCGCTCAGAGTATACGCGCTTTCCTGCCTCAGTTACTCCGTCGGCCATGAGCCCATAAAGACCAGGCGTTATTTCTCAGGAATGTGCACAGTGAATTTGTATGGCGGCGCGGTGCGCATCTCAATCCCCTCCACAGGAATCGGGTCTGGAGGTATGACGATTACCGCTTCAAACGCAGCACCCGAAGCCTCGACGGTTACCGTTATCGTGTCTCCCGGATGAACCACGGCCTGGCTTGCTGGCGCGGTAATTCGAAGTGTTGGCTGTTGCCCCAATAACAAACCTAAGGGGAAACAGCAAGCGAATAAAGGCAGCCGCAGTGATGACATCTAAAGCACTCTCAGTTGGCGTGATTTGTTATTTCTACTGATGGGTTAGGAAGTGAAATGCGCCAGAACCGGAGGACGCATTTAAAGGTGTATTTAAAAGCTGAATCACTTTCGATGGAATACCGGTCTCCGCATCAGAGTCGAGTTCACTGGACCCGGAAAAGCCAAGAAACTTAATACCGTCAGAGTGGATTACTCCAGGAATTGGATCGCCAAAGCCGCCCTGGCTCGAAACCGGCACAATGCCATCACTGTCGTGCCCGCCGAATACGCTGGACCAGTTGCCACTCGTCAAGGCTCCTATCAACGGTTCATTGCGACCTTTACAAGCCTTTTGACTTAAATACAGTGCGAGCCCCTGGCGCTCCCAGAATTGTAGGAGGCCGTTCGTATTCGACGGGGCCATCTTAGCTGCGATTAGCGCTGTAGGAGTCTCATGTGCGTTAGGCGCTCGGATGGTGTTCAGGGCCGCGCTGAGATTAGCGCCCTTGTTCGCACCGGTCCCATCGCCATGGAGATCTCCCACAGCGCCGTTTAATTGCGGGCTACCGTCCGGTACTACGGTGCTAAACGCAGGTCTCTCTCGCTGTGTAAATACCGTACGTAAACAAGTATTTGCAGCATCGAGCAACTGGGATGCCAGAGGAGTTCCTAAATGTGGAGTGCCTATTGTAATGAGTTTATGAACCTTACCGATACCAAAGGAGTTTCTATTTGCGTAGAAAGGATCATACTCCGCAGTTCTGGTTATGTCGCCGCCCATTTAAGATTGACCGACAGCTAAAGCGTTGGTCTGTTGCTGTTGGTCGCCGACACCCAAATTAAGGGCTCGCCCGGTGGCGAGTGCCGAGGCATCCACGGCCGCGGAGAGCTTGGCCTTCACCCAATAAAGAATGGCCCCATCTATTGTCATCCCAACCATGGGGATAAGAAAAGACGTAAATACGAAGGTGACCAGTAGTAGGGTGGCGCCGCGCTCCTTGCTCCGTGAACCATTCATATCGTTCATATCGGATCTTTGAAAGATTTACTTATAGTCTGTGGCTATTGCCCGCTTTTTCATGAGACTTATTGACGCGTTATGCTCGAAGTGCGTATGCCAGTCATATCGGGCGTCCTTGCCCCCGGTAAGGAAGAGCTCATCGGGCGCCGCATGGCGCTAATCAGTATGAGCGTGGGTGCAGCCCTGGCGCTCGCGAAAATTATAGTGGGCGCGCACGCCGGCTCTACGGCTGTCATCTCTGACGGGCTAGAGGCTAGCGGCGACGTTCTCTCATCCGGCATTGTCTATGCGGGTTTGTGGCTAGCCGCCAAGCCGCCGGATTCGGAACATCCTTACGGCCACGGCCGCTATGAAACGCTCTCCGGTCTTGGCGTAGGCGCGCTTCTTCTGCTCGCCGGCGCGGCCATTTTCTGGCATGGCTTCATTTCATTTGGCGAGGGCAGCACATTGCCCGCCTATGCTCTTTACCCGCTGCTTATCGCGATTGTTATCAAGGTGATTCTCTCGGCTGCCAAATTCCGCGTAGGAAAGCAAATCGCCAGCACGTCCCTTGAGGCCGACGCATGGCATGACATTACCGACCTGCTTTCGACGCTGGTCGCCCTGGTTGCGGTAGGTCTTTCGCTGCTGAATCCAATCCGCTTTGCTTCTGCCGATCACATCGGCGGCATTATTATCGGCATCATCATTTTTTCTCTCTCCATTCGGACCGTTCTTAGCGTTGTGGGCCAGTTGCTCGACACTATGCCCGATCCCGAAAAAATGGAGAAAATTCGCGCCGCGGCCTTACGCGTTCATGGCGCGCTGGGCATAGAAAAGTGTTTCGCCCGCCGCACCGGCCTGCGCTATCACGTAGACCTGCACCTTGAAGTCGATCCCGCCATGACCGTGCGCGAGTCGCATGAAATCGCTACCCGCGTGCGCACCGCCGTCAAGGAAATGCTTCCTTGGGTGGCCGATGTCCTGGTGCATGTTGAGCCTTCGCCCGGTATTCCGGTCAGCGAATTGCACGGCCTATTGACCGAACATTCACATGGAAAATAGAGAAATCGCCCAACTGCTCAGCGAAACAGCCGACCTCATGGAAGTGGCCGGCGAGGACGGTTTCCGCATCCGCAGTTATCGCAACGCGGCGTCGGTGATCTTGAGCCATCCGGAGCGCGTTCAGGACATCGTGATCAATCCGGAGCGCAAGGTCACTGATATTCCAGGCATCGGCAAAGGTTTGGCCTTCGTGCTGGCTGAAATTGCCCAACGGGGCTCGTTTGATCGCCGCGACGAGATGCTCGCTAAGTATCCTGCGTCGGCATTAGAGCTTCTCAAGATACAAGGCTTAGGACCGAAGAGCATCGCCATTCTCTATGAACATCACGGCGTCAAAAGTGTCGACGATTTGGAACGTATCTGCCGCGCACAGAAACTGCGCGAACTTCCGCGCATGGGCGCCAAACTCGAAGAGAAAGTGCTGCGCTCCATCGAAGCCTACCGCAAGAGCGCCGGGCGTTTCCTGTTGAGCTTCGGCCGCCGCGTGGCCGATGAATTGATGGCTGAATTCACTGCTCTGCCCGGTATTGAGAAGGTGGAAGCTGCCGGCAGCCTGCGCCGCGGCCGGGAGACCATTGGCGATCTCGATATCCTCGTTACCGGCGCGGGCGCTGCTGCAGCGCTGAATCATCTTGTAAAACATCCTAAGTCACAGGAGTTGCTCGGGCTAGGCGCGAACAAAGCCAGCGTCAACTTCGGCGTTGAAGCGTTTGCAGGTAGACGTCCGTGCGCTTCCGCATGAAAGCTTCGGCGCTGCCATGCAATACTTCACCGGCAGCAAAGATCACAACGTTGTGCTTCGCACGAATGCCATTCGCCAGGGTCTTACCCTGAACGAATACGGTTTGTTCACGCTCGAAGGCAACCAGCGAGTGGCTGGCGAAACGGAAGAAGAGATTTACCGGAAGCTCGGCTATGACTGGATACCTCCCGAGCTGCGGGAAAACTCCGGCGAACTGGAAGCCGCGGCCGATCACCGCCTTCCCAAGCTTGTCGAGCACAGCGACATCCGTGGCGATCTCCACATGCACACCACCGAGACTGATGGCAAGGCTACGCTGCGCGAGATGGCCGAGGCTGCCGCCGCTCTGGGTTACGAATACATCGCCATTACCGACCACTCGAAGGCGCTTGCCATGGCCAACGGCCTTGATGAAAAGCGTGCCGTAGCGTTCGCCCAGCAAGTCCGCGAACTCAATCGCGACGGCCTTCCGCTTCACGTTTTCTCAGGCCTGGAATGCGACATTATGCGCGACGGTTCTATGGATCTTTCCGAAGACGCGCTCGCCGAGCTTGACATGGTAATCGGCAGCGTTCATAGCAATATGAGTCTAGAATCCGAGGAGATGACCGACCGGTTATTGCGCGCCCTCGATTCTCCTTCTCTTCGCATCTTAGGCCACGCCACCGGTCGCCTTCTCTTGCAGCGCGAGCCCTATGCCTTTGACTTCGAACGCATCGCCTTACGGGCATCATCACTCCGTAAACTCTTTGAAATCAATGCAAGTCCTGAACGCCTCGACCTACCGAGCCATTTCGTCCGATCCGCAAAAGCCAAAGGATGCCGGTTCACTATCTCTACGGACGCGCATCGCCCGTCCCATCTTCAGAACATGCGTTTCGGTGTTGTAACTGCCCGCCGGGGTTGGCTTGAATCATCCGATATATTAAACACCCGGCCATTGGCTGAATTCAGGGCCGCATTGGCGATCCAGTAAAATATGGCAGCAGGATGCATAGCGCCGTTGTAGCCCCCGAAATCGGCACCGAGCGGAAGGAAAAGCAGCATGAAGAACATGGGCGTCTGTACCATGTAGTTCTGCTGGATGACGATGAACACACCTACGATTACGTCATCGAAATGCTGCAAAAGCTGTTCTTCCTTGCCATAGAAGATGCTTTACAGCACGCCATTGAAGTAGATACAACCGGCCGTACTGTCGTGATTACCTGTGAGAAGGCCGCCGCGGAGTTTGCTCGTGACCAGATCCACTCCTTTGGAGCCGACCCTAGAATGCCCAAGTCGAAGGGTTCCATGTCCGCCGTTGTCGTCCCGGCGGGGAATACCAAAACCCAATAAACCTATCGGCAAGTTTGCAGCTACCGCCCCTCGGCCGCCTAACTGCGGAGTGGTAAGCTAAGGCGCGTGGAGCGTCTGCTCGATGCCATACGAGATGATCGTTCAGAGATTCCTCTGGACGTCGCGGCCCTTGAACTCGCAAGCATCGAGTTTCCCGGGCTGGATCTTGAAGCCTCGGCTTTTCGGCTTGACCACTTAGCGGAACAACTGGCTTCTCAAATAACGAAGAATGCCAGCGGCCTTGAATTCATTCGCGCGGCCAACGAACTTTTGTTCGATGTGCTGCAGTTCCGGGGAAATGAAGAAGACTACTACGATCCGCGCAACAGTTGTCTCAACTCCGTTCTGATGCGCCGTCTCGGTATTCCCATTTCGCTATCCCTTGTTTACATGGAGATTGCACGCCGCTTATCGCGCCGCGTCTACGGCGTCGGACTGCCCGGCCACTTTATCGTTGCCTACGAAGACTCCAAATCGCGCTATTGGATCGATCCTTTCCACCATGGCCGCATCCTGTCCTTCGCCGATTTAGCCGTTCTCGCTAAAGATGGGGCTGGCGTCGATCTCCGCCTGAATCCCGCAGTGTTAGCACCGGTCACGAAGCGCCAGATCCTTGTCCGCATGTTGAGTAACCTCAAGGTAATCTATCTGCGCGGAGAGGCATTTGAGAAGGCCCGGCAGGTGCTCGATCTTCTGATTGAAGCCATGCCCGAGTACGCCGAAGAATATCGCCAGCGCGGCCGTGTCCACATGCGGCAGCTCAATCACCGAGCCGCCAAGTCAGACCTGGAAACATATCTGCGGCTTCAGCCTGACACGCCCGAACGCGACCAAGTGGAGAAAGAATTAATGCTCATTGAACGTTGGAAAGCCGGGCTGAATTAAGCCGCCGATGCAAATCGACGTCAGCCGCTGTGAGTATTCCGAAGTAGAAAATCTTCGCGAGCTTAACCGGCAGGAGCTGAACTGCCAGATCATACGCGATTCCTTCCTCCCTCGGGGCTTGGCTGATCCTTACCGCATCCTTGTCGATGGCCGCCTTGCGGGCTACGGAGCCGTTGCTAATAAGTACGATAAAGGCCGCTTAGTGGAGTTTCTACACCCTGCCGCAAACCCGCCAAGCGGCATTGCCGATGTGCCGCGAGTTACTCGGAGCCAGCAACGCCACGCACCTTGAAGCGCAAACGAATAACCCGTTAATGCTGCTCATGCTCTTTGATTGCGCCAAGAACATTAAGGCTGAAAACATACTCTTCCACGATGCCTTTACAACGAGTCTGCCGTGCCCAAATGGCAAGTTCAGACACGCGACTCCCGAGGACATCGGGCTGGAAGACGAATGGCTGATCGAAGCCGGTGGCAACATTGTTGCGTCCGGAGGATTTCTTTGCCATTACAATCCGCCTTATGGAGACGTCTACATGCATGTCACCGAAACAGCCCGCCGGCAGGGTTTCGGGAGTTATTTCGTGCAGGAAACCAAGCGGGTCTGTTACGAAGCGGGCAAGAAGCCTGGCGGCCCGTTGTAATCCTGACAACCTGGTCTCGCGCAGGACGTTGGAAAAAGCCGGTCTGCTTCCCTGCGCGCGTTTATTGGCAGGAAAGGCGGCTTCCGAGCAGTCAAAAAAAGCCCCGAACACAGAGGTTCAGGGCGGATGAAGGGGACACCGATAAACCAGCGATTAATGCTCGCCGAAACTCCAGCCGACTGAGGCTCCATACTCCGGAACCCAATTACTACCGTACTGGAAGAAGTTATTAACGTAATGCGCATCCACTTGCGGGCGGATGAATAGGTGCGACGTCGCATATATCCGCAAGCCTGCGGACATATGCACCTGGAAGTGTGTCGAGCTATCGACTTGAGTTGAGTTGGTGCTACAGCCCGCAAACGCGTCGCAATATGTTTGAGGATAGTAGAAACTCAGGTGCGCTGCGCCTAATCCTCCTTGCAGTTCAGGAACGATCCTCTTGAAACGGTGCGAGCTGGGCATCCAAATCGCATTAAAATCATAAAAGCTCGGCCGTTCATTCAGGCCCGCGTAGGCAGCCTGCGTAAAGCGGAAGTCGTACTCCGCACCCACTCCGAAATGCGGGGTAATCATGAAATCGCCGCCAACCTTGCCGAATGAACCGCCCAAGCTCGGCGACGTGAAAGGATTTCCGGTACTGAATGTGTCGATTAATGTGCCGCTAGAGCTGTCCATGGCGGTACCAACGCCAAAAAACACATCCGCATTTTGAGCGTGCGCGAGAGATGTGCCGACGCAAAATGCCATCGCTAGCGGGATGAAAGAACGAAGTAGTTTAGACAAGTTTTCTCCTCCCTTGTTGTTTAAAGCAGCAAGAATATTGTTGTTTTTTTTACGCGCCTGAGCGCGCGGCCCCTGAGCCACTGGGCTGCTGTAATTGACTTACGCTCTAAAGGACGTGAGTCGCGGCCTGTCGAGTTACAACAAATGGCTACGCAAAAAGTGTTAGTCACTGGCCGACCTTAGTAACTTTCTTTGCGCGCTCGCCGAATTGACTTGTGAAACGCTTCGGTTGGGAGATTCGAATGAAAATCATTTCCACTTGCGCAGCCTTGGCAGGGATTCTGGCGACATCAGCCGCGCTTCAGGCCGCAGAGCGTTCTCCCGTTTTGGTTGAACTTTTCACCTCTGAGGGGTGTTCGAGCTGTCCCCCGGCCGACCAGCTATTATCTGAGCTGTATAAATCGCAACCGGTGAAAGGCGCCCAGGTGATTGTACTTAGTGAGCATGTCGATTACTGGAACCGATTGGGATGGGTGGATCCATACTCAGCGCACCTATACAGCGACCGCCAGCAACAGTATGCAAGGACGCTGCGGGTTGAAGAAATTTATACGCCTCAAGCGATTGTCGATGGCCGCACTGAGGCGGTGGGCAGTAACGCGCGCAAGCTTGAATCGGCGATAGAAGAGGCAGCAAGAGCGCAGAAGGTGCCGCTTACGCTTACGGCAGCCCGCGAGAACGGCGGCGTCTCTGTGCGACTATCTTTCGACCCGGCGCTGGCCCGCAATCCGGCTGTTCTTCTCGCAGTTGTTGAGCGGGAAGTGGAAACGCACGTGGCCAACGGCGAAAACGGCGGCCGCATGCTGAGTCACGTTGGCGTCGTGCGTTCTCTGACTCCTGCCGGCAAGGCCGATTCAGAGGGGCGGTTTCAAGCAACGCTGAAAGTGGACCCACAGTGGGGCGTCAAGGGCCTGCGGGTGGTCGCCTTTCTGCGGGAACGAAGCGGCAAGGTGATCGGTGCCGCCGAATCGCCTATCTAGGTTGGCGAGCTATGCTACCGACGGATCGATTGCCGACGGATTCAAACCGAGATCGAGAATCGCTTGCTGGGCGCGCGCCGGATCGAAGCGCTTCCAGATTGCCAAACGGGACAACGCGGCGGCCGTGATGCTCGCGGCATCCACTTCAAAGAACCGCCGCAAATGTTCTCGATTTTCACTGCGGCCAAATCCATCGGTGCCCAGCGCCGTCAGACGGCCGGGCAGCCATGGCGTAATCTGGTCCGCCACAATCTTCATGTAATCGGTTGCCGCGACGATCGGCATATCCAGCTGGCCCACTTGCTCCACAACATAGGGCAAACGTTGCGGCTCGTTCGGATGCAGCCGGTTCCAGCGTTCAATCATTAGTGCGTCGCGGCGCAGTTCGGTGTAGCTGGTTACGCTCCAAACGTCGGCGCCTATGCCATAGCTGTCCGCTAAAATCTTCTGAGCCTTTAACGCTTCGTTCAAAATGGCGCCGCTGCCGAACAGCGTGACTTTCGCCGGTCCTGTCTGTGAGACTTGATACAAATACATGCCCCGCAGAATTCCTTCCGCCACATTAGGCGCAGCGGGCATGGGCGGCTGAACGTAATTCTCATTACCAACCGTCAAATAATAGAAGTGATCTTCGCCGTTCTCGTACATGCGGCGGATGCCGTCCTGCACGATGACCGCGATTTCATACGCATAAGCCGGGTCGTAGCTTTTGCACGTCGGCACCACGCTTGAAAGCACATGGCTGTGTCCGTCGTCGTGCTGCAAACCCTCGCCCAGGAGTGTTGTTCGCCCGGCAGTGCCGCCTAACAGGAATCCTTTGCCGCGGGCGTCGGCGAAAGCCCAAACCAGGTCGCCAACTCGCTGGAAACCGAACATCGAATAATAAATGAAGAACGGAATAGTGGGCACGCCCACGTTGGCGTAAGCGGTTCCCGCTGCCGTGAATGAGGCCAGTCCGCCCGCTTCGGTAATGCCCTCCTCCAGAATCTGACCGTTCTGCGCTTCCTTGTAATACATCAGGACGTCGCTATCCACCGGCTTGTAAAGCTGGCCTCCACTGGCGTAAATGCCGCGCTCGCGAAACATCGATTCCATGCCGAAGGTGCGCGCTTCGTCGGGAATAATCGGGACAATATATTTGCCGACCTCGGGCAGCTTCAATAACGTCTTAAGGACTGCGACGAAAGCCGTAGTGGTGGATGCCTCACGCCCGCGCGAGCCGCCTAAAGATTCGTTGAATATGTCGAGGGTGGGCGCCGTGATAGTAATCTTTTTCGGAGCGCGCTTGGGCAGGTAGCCGCCGAGAGCCTCACGACGATCTTTTAAGTATTTGATTTCGGGGCTTTCCTCGGGAGGTCGTACGAATGAAATGGCGGTGACCTGCTCTTTGGTGAGTTCAAGGTCAAAGCGATTGGCCAGGTAGTGAGCTCTTCTTCGTTCAACTTTTTCTGCTGGTGGGTAATGTTTTTGCCTTCACCCGCTTCGCCTAAACCATAGCCTTTAATAGTGTGCGTCAGGATCACAGTGGGTTGCCCTTTGCACTCGGCTGCGCGCTTGAACGCATTGTAGACCTTCACCGGATCATGCCCGCCGCGCCGCAATAGCGCCAGTTGCTCATCCGTTTTGTCCTTCACCAGATCCAGCAGTTCCGGATATTTGCCGAAGAATTCCTTGCGCGAATAAGCGCCTCCGCGCGCCTTGAAATTTTGATATTCGCCATCCACGCACTCGCTCATGCGCTTCAACAGCAGACCGCTGGTGTCTTTGGCGAATAACTCATCCCAATCGCCGCCCCACATCACTTTAATAACGTTCCAGCCTGCGCCGCGGAACGTGCCTTCCAATTCCTGAATAACGCTGCCGTTTCCGCGTACGGGACCATCCAGCCGCTGCAAATTACAGTTGATGACGAAACAGAGATTATCCAGCTTCTCGCGGGCCGCTACATGCAGCGCTCCGGTGGATTCGGGCTCGTCCATTTCCCCGTCTCCGAGGAACGCATACACCCTCCGGCCAGTCTGCGGCAGAAGGTCGCGATTCTCCAGATAGCGTTGGAAACGTGCTTGATAAATAGAGTTGATCGGGCCAAGGCCCATCGACACGGTTGGAAATTGCCAGAAATTCGGCATGAGCCAAGGGTGCGGATACGAAGATAGCCCCGGTGTGTCGCGCAGCTCGTGCCTGAAATTCTTCAGATGTTCTTCGCTGAGGCGGCCTTCCAGGAACGCGCGTGAGTAGACCCCTGGCGAGGCATGGCCCTGGAAATAGACCAAATCGCCCGCTTGGTCGCCGTAACTTCCGCGAAACACGTGGTTGAAGCCCACCTCAACGACCGTGGCCAGTGAAGCGAAGGTGGAGATGTGGCCGCCGATGTTGGCGTCGTATTTGTTAGCCCGCACTACCATGGCGGCAGCGTTCCAACGAATCAAACTCTTGATCCGCCGCTCTAATGGGCGGTCTCCCGGGTAAGGCACCTCCTCGTGTACCGGAATGGTATTGCAGTAGGGCGTGTTGATCTTCGAGGGAACCGACACGCCGAAGTTTGAGGCGCGATCCAACAGCCGGTCAATCAGGTAGGCGGCCCGGTCCGGGCCAGACTCGTCGACGATCTGTTCCAGGGCCTCCAGCCACTCAGATGTTTCTTGCGGATTCAGGTCCGTCGGGCGTTCTTCTTTGGTTTTGAGCATTCTATTCGTCCAGGTTCCAACTTACGGCGCAATTAAGTACGATACGTTCCCGCCTTAAAAGGCACAAGGAATGATTAAGGGTTCGCACACATAGCGCTCCCTATGACGGGATCAAACACCGGCGGCCGACGGCCTTGAGCGCCAATCCGCCGCTCGGAATTCGTTAGCTGAAGTTAATTATCGCTTATCGCTTGCTTTTCCGCGCTAGGTCAGGCAATCTAAAAGGTTTTCGGAGAGCTATCTTTTTAATGAAGGTTCGAGTGCTCTATCATGACCACTGCTTTGACGGGGCAGCTTCGGCCGCTTTTATTACCCGCTTTCTCAGGGCTAAGTTTTACCCTGGGGCGGATTTTTCCTATACCGGCCTGGCTCACCGGGCCGACCAATTATTCGAAGACAGCCTCTTCGACGGTGACGCCAACGTAATTGTAGATTTCAAATACGCCACGCATCCTAACCTCACGTGGTGGTTCGATCATCACCAAAGCGCGTTTCTCAGCCCGGATGACGCCGAGCATTTTAAACACGATAAGAGCGGCCGCAAGCTCTTCGATCCCAGCTACCGGTCATGCACAAAGTTCATCTCAACGGTGGTGAAAGAGCAGTATAACTTTGCCGCGCCCGATCTCGAAGATCTGGTGACGTGGGCCGATATCGTGGACGGTGCGCTGTATGAAAATGCCGAGGCTGCGGTGGAAATGAAGGCCCCAGCCATGAAATTGACCCTTGTTATTGAGGGAAGTAAAGGCCCAGGCTTGGTGCAGAAGGTGATCGGCCTGATGCAAGATCATACCTTAGACGAAATAATTGCCGATCCGCAGATCGAGGCTGAGTACGAACGCCTCCGCCAAATTCACTTAGGCAACATTGATTTAATCCGCAAGGAAGGCTCTTGCGACAAAGGTGTAATCTATTTCGATTTGGTGAATTACGGGATCGAGGGTTACAACAAATTTATTCCTTATTATTTGTTCCCCGATTCTGCCTACACAGTCTCAATATTGACCTCCAGTTTTCGGACCAAAGTCTCTGTCGGCTCTAACCCTTGGGTGCGCGAACCGCTGCGCCACAACTTGGCCACGATCTGCGAGCGCTATGGCGGCGGCGGTCATCCGCGAGTGGGCGCGATCAGTTTCCCAATCGGCGCGGTTGTTGAAGCACGCAAGGCGGCTGCTGAAATCCGTGAAGAATTGAAGGGCTGAGCTCGAAAAAATCAGACGTCCACGAACGCTCATCAAATGTCATGATTGGGCCGAAGGGCCTCCTTGTTGGCTGGCGCGGTAGGCGGCGAGCACCTTATCGAGGTTCGGATACTCGCCAGTGAGCTTGTAGTAGGTGTCGATTTGAGCGCAATAGTGTTCGAATTCGTCGAGTGAAAATTCGAAGCCATCGGTGCGAAGCAGTGACCGCTTCGCGGCCATGGTCACCTGGATCGAAGGGGAGACGGTGCTTACGGGCGTTATTGGAAATTTTCAAAGCACGCTCCATTTCTTTATAGGACTTTTGGGCGGCGGATTTTTCCTTCTCGACGCGCTCGTGTTGAAGAGCCTGGAGCTTTTCGGAATCGGCCTTGTACTGGCTGCGAAGACGGCGCTCCTGGAGGGCCAGATTGTTGAGGTCGCGGCGATAGATCACGAAGATGTTGCCGATGAGAAGCGCTTCGCGGTTGACGGGATCGGGTTCATCGGCGACGGTGTGAGCGAGTTCACGGCGGCCGAGGGCGTAGAGGCTGGCTTCGAGAGGGGCGATGCGCAGGAGACGCCATTCGGTATCGGCGATGAATTGGACGAGGGTGTGTTCCTGATCGGTGGCGGGGGAGAGACGGGCGAAATGGCGGGCGACATGTTCGCGGTAGGCTTGGGCGTCGTCGGTGGGGAGGACGACGGTGCGGCCGGTGAGACCGGTTTTGACGGCGTTGAAGGAAGATTTGGCTTTGCCTTCGGGAGTCTTCGGCCCGGTGGATAGTTGGGCGTTGGCGCGGTTGGCGGCGCGGCGCGCGTCGGAGATTTGATAGTTGGCGGATTGCTCGGCGGGGTCCGAGGGTTCGATGAAATCGAGGATTTCGATGGAATTAAGGGTGGAGAGCGGTTGGTCGGTGCTGTTGGCGGAGGCGGACATTGCTTTGAGGGCCGGAACAGCGATGAACTGAACTTTGCTGGTTTTGGCGGCCAGTTTGGCAGTTTGGCGCTCGGCGGCGCGGCCAAGGGAGCGGGGTGACATATTTGTCTGCATTTAGGTCGTTTCCATTGGAAAATTGGGTGGTTCGCGGCGAGAGGAAACTCGGGCGAACCTGAGTTATGTTGGCAAGGTGAGGGGTGGGAGCGGATTAGAAAGGGAATTGCGGGGCGGATGCGGTGGGTGTAAATGATTTGGAATGAGCGGGATAGAAATATTTTCTGTTTTGGTGAAAAGTTGTGATTGAGAAAGGAGGTAGTACGTGGATTAGCCGACCCCCGGTTCGGCTATTGATGCGAAAGCCTAATGGAGTTGGAGTGACGTAGCCGGGAATGAGGGGTCCGATGATCGCGGGGATAGTTAGCAGAGCAAGGACATTCATACGACTGCGTACTATACCAGACTTTAGACCGACTACGTGCCTTGCTGCTATGGCGATGCGCGTTATCAGAAATGGATTTGGCCGATAGCCTGATGCCAGAGGCTGCGGTTTGCAACCTCCAGCTAGGCGTCCCGAAAAGGGTCCTTTGTGAGACAAAGGGGAGTGCTCTGGAATGAACCCCTAACGTGAGACAGACGAGTTTTGAGACGGTTACCGTTCGCTGGTTTTTCCTAGACGAACGAGAAGTTATGATCCAAGATGGTCGTGGTAGGCGAAGCGGAAGCGAGCAATGCTGGAGAGCAACTCGCCAGGAATAGCTGCGAAGCAGTTACCGCTACGCGGCAATAGCCTTACCGGAGACTCATCCAAAACGATGAGGCAGGAGCGGTCGAGATGGCCGCTCCTGTTACTTGCAATCAGGGTCTCACATCGGGTGGATAGATCTCCTCATGCCTTTTGAAACTCACGCTGGGAGCCTGGGGGATTTCCGGTTTGTTGGATGCGGCCGCTTGCCTTTCAAACTCGTCGGGTGATCGGTAACCGAGAGCCGAGTGCAGGCGCGCGGCATTGTAGTAACGGTCCAAGA
The DNA here is from genome assembly GCA_963718465.1 of Bryobacterales bacterium. Lineage (GTDB taxonomy): Bacteria > Acidobacteriota > Terriglobia > Bryobacterales > Bryobacteraceae > Bog-105. The sequence continues at coordinate 338,352 of CAVQZK010000013.1, forward strand.
AGACGCTCAGATTAGCGCGGAGATGTTCCATATCTTTGTACTCAAAGCAGCGAATCTCTTCTTGTTTTAGAGTTTTCATGAAGCGCTCACATTTGGCGTTGTCGTAGGGATTGCCGGGTCTGCTCATGCTTGGAATCATGCTGTGCTGGCGCAGCATATCAACGTAGGCAGCGGAGGCATATTGAACTCCGCGATCCGAATGATGAATTGTACTAATCTCAACTTGATCTGACATTTCTGATAGACTGCGCAGAACGCGCAAGAAGGAGATGTCAATGAACACCGATCAAAAGATCATCAAGAACAAAGTGGGTCTATTGAAGCTGTCCGAGATGCTGGGCAGCGTTTCAGAGGCCTGCAAAGTGATGGGGTACTCGCGCGACAGTTTTTACCGTTTTAAGGAGTTGTATGACAAAGGCGGCGAGCTGGCGTTGAAGGAGATCAGCCGGCGCAAGCCCTGCGTGAAGAACCGGGTCGAGGCACAGGTCGAGCAGGCGGTAGTGGAAATGGCGGTCGAGCAGCCCGCCTACGGCCAGGTTCGGGTAGCGAATGAACTGACGAAACGCGGGCTGTTTGTTTCCCCAAGCGGAGTGCGTAGCGTTTGGCTGCGGCACGATCTGCACAGATTCGCGCACCGGCTAAAGGCCCTCGAGGCGAAGTTGGCGCAAGAACCCGGGCAGGTGCTGACCGAATCGCAAGTACGCGCTATGGAAAAGGCGAAGCAGGAAAAAGAGGCGCACGGCGAAATCGAGACCGCGCATCCTGGCTATCTGGGCGCGCAGGATACCTATTATGTGGGTACGATCAAAAGCATCGGTAGGATCTATCAGCAAACCTTCATTGATACCTATACGAAGGTGGCTTTCGCCAAGTTGTACGATCGCAAGAACGCACTGGTTGCCGCCGACATGCTCAACGATCGCGTCTTACCTTTCTTTGAAGAGCAAGAGGTTTCCTTGCTGCGCATTCTGACGGACCGTGGAACGGAGTACTGCGGCCAGCGCGAGCATCACGAATATCAGCTCTACCTGGCGGTAGAGAATATCGATCACAGCCGGACCCGCGCCAAGTCTCCACAGACGAACGGCATTTGCGAACGCTTCCATCGCACCCTGCAGGATGAGTTTTACAGCGTGGCGTTTCGAAAAAAACCGTACTCTTCCCTGGAGCAGCTGCAAACTGATCTGGATGAGTGGCTGCAGGAGTACAAGCAACAGCGGCCCCACTCCGGCAAATACTGTTTCGGAAAGACACCGATGCAAACCTTTTTAGTTTCCAAGCCCCTGGCACATGAGAAAGAGCTCGACCGTTTTGCAGTCGTGACTTCACCCGACCAGCTTTCCCCGCGCGCTGCGCGCGCGGCTACTGTGGCCTAATGCTTTTTGTCAGATCAAGTCTGAACTATTACACGCTGAATGGCATCGCGAAGTTGCGACTCTTCTTCATCGGCGTTGGTTTTGGTTTCACAGCGGCGGTAATAACTGGCGCGGCTCACCGCCGCCAGCGTGCACATCCGTTCGATTGTCAATTCGCCTTGCTGCCCGTCTACTTCCCGGATTTGCTCGTAGACGGCGTCCCGGAAGTCTGTTCGCGCTTCCGGCGACTTTCCTCGATGCGCTGCAAGGCACCTTTGAAAAAATCAAGTTTCAACGCTTGTCGTGCTGTCAAACGTTCCAGTTCCACGATGCGCCGCTGTTGCCGCTCCTCTTTCTTCTCCTCAATCTGAGCCGCGGTCCTGGGGCTTGGCACCGGGATGCGACCGAGGGCTTCATCTCGCCATCGGTACATTTGCGCACGACTCACCTGCAATTCCTGCACGAGCGCGCTGACGTCCTTACACGTCTTCAGCCGCTCCAACGCGGTTTGTCGAAATGCGTCGTCGAATTTTCGAGGACGCCCTATTTTCTTCTGCCATGCTTCAATGGCACCTAGAAATTCATATCTCACAAAGGTTAAGCTTTAAGACCTCGCGCGGACGCCAATAAAAACCGGGCTTTCTGCTGTTGTAAAATCTCAGTTTCAAAAACAATCCCCTGCCCCTTCGCGGCATTCACGACGGCATCGAGCCAAGCATTTCTATTGCGGGATATTTAGGCGTTTGCAAGAATGAGCCGCGCAGCGCGGCGGCCGGAGGCGATTGCGCCGTGGACAGTGGCACTATGTCCCTCCAGGTCGGCTGCCTCTCCCGCAAAGTACAGCGTACCGGCCACCGGTTGCGCCAGTGTTTCCCGGGCAGGTAAAGCGCCTGCCGGAACATAGCTATAGGCGCCGCGAGCGAAGGGATCGGCATACCAATCGTGAAAATAAGCGCTTTCGAGTAAGTTCTCCACCTGCGAAGAGACAGTGCTGGTAATGCGCGAGAGCGAAGCAATTGCTTTAGCTATAAGAGTGGAGGGTTCCTGGCCGAGGAGTTCGTCGGCGTGCGGGCTGGCACTCCAACCCGTAATGATTGGGGCATGCAGAGCGAGCGTGGTCCACCAAGTGGGAAATAGTTTCTCATTCGAAAGGAGAAAACCAGCGAAGGAAATGTCTTTGTTGTTCTCCCAGAACGGTTCGCGAAAGCGAAGCACCAGGCGCAGCACCTGACCGAAGGCCAGCGATCGCGCCGCCTGCAATGCTTCGGGTTCGGGCTGAAATCGGATCGAGCCTTCCATTTCCGGATTGGCTTGCAGAACTCCCAGCGGTACGGTAACGACTACACGGCTGCAACGAAGCGTTTTGATTTGGTTAGTAAGAGCGTTGCGGACGCGAACAGAAGCAGAGCCGGGCTGCCAGGCGATGCTTTCTGCAATTGAGTTCAACCGGAGCTTCGATAAGGGCTCTTTTACTTGGCGCAATAGATGCAAAGGCACGCCGTCGTAGCCGTTGACTAAACGAAAAGCGCTATCGCCATCGATCTGATCCGAAGCTCGGGCATCTTGCGTCAGTGATGCGATGCCAATTTTCTCCTGCCGGGCGGCATTGAAGCCTTCGACGTATGCCGCGGCCCAGCGCTTTGTCTCGGCGGAATATTTGGTGGAATTTAGAAAATCGAGAAAGGACCGGTCGGATCCCGTTTCCGCGGCTTTTTCCATTTCCTCCATCACTTGGCCGATACCCCGCCACGTGTCACCGCTCTGCACGCGGCCATTTTGGAGGCGCACTGCTGAATCGCCGCAATCATATATAGCAAGCTGGCCAGCGTTGATGATATCCCAAATCTCAGGCGAACGGCCGTGAATGAACTCCGCGCCGAGTTCAATGGCTGTGGCACAGAGCGGATCATGCACCGTCATGATGCGTCCGCCAATGCGGTCGCGCGCTTCAAGGCAAAGCACGTGTTGTCCTGCGCGGTCTAAATCTGCCAATGCCGCCAGACCGGCGGCGCCTGCGCCGATTACGATTATGTCCACATCGCCAGCCATCATCAATTCTCTTCGAAAATTCCGGACTGCTTATTCTTATGGACGTGCGCCGCCTCAAAGCAGCGTCCATTCATGGCAATGTAGACGCCGAAGGGCAAAGCCTGCACGAACGCCAGGGCGCTTCCTAAATTGAAGAGACCATCGGAACTGCCGAACTTGTAGGGCACCATCGCACCGGTAAGAACAATCGTTTTATCTTTTACCCGCGAGGCGAGCACGCGCGCCGTATCGGCCATCGTATCCGTTCCATGAGTGACTACGATGCGGTTGCCGGGCGTTGCACGGCACTGTTCGGCAATGACGTCGCGATCGGCATCGGCCATTTCAAGACTGTCGATCATCATGAGCGTGCGGATTTCCAGGTCTAATTTGCAGCGCCCCAGCGAGAGCATTTCCGGAAGGTGCGAATCCTTGAAGAAGAGCCGGCCATTGATTTCGTCGTACTCCTTGTCGAACGTTCCGCCGGTGACAAGAATTCTGATGCGCTGATTTTCTAGACTAGCCACCCTTCATTGTCAATGATGGGTAGCCGCAGCATGCCGGGTTACACGCTTGTAACACGATGATGATGAACAAGCAACAATACCCGCGTAGTATCCTTAGTAACGCACGCCAAGTCGCAGTGACGGATTTCACTCAAAACAGGGGTAGCAAAAATGAAAATAACGCTGGGATATTTGAGTATTTTGACGTTAGTCATGACCGGCCATTTACAGGCGCAATCGACTTTCGGTTCAGTCATCGGAACCGTTAAGGACAGCAGCGGCGGCGTGGTGCCGAATGCAGTTGTACAACTGGCAAACACGGACGAAAATACAGTTCGCAAAACATCGTCAAATGCTTCTGGCGATTATCAGTTCCAAAACGTGCCGCCGGCCCACTATAGCGTGAATGTCAGCAGGGCGGGATTTGAAGTCTTCAATGCTATCGACCTCACTCTGGTGGCTCGTCAGATTCTGCGTGTCGATGCAGCATTGCAAGTAGGCCAAGTTTCGCAGGAAGTGAGCGTGAATGAATCGGAAGTAGGCGTCATTCAGACCGATAGCCAAGTGATTTCCGCCACCTTCGATCCGCAGCAGTTGCAAGACCTGCCGGCTAACGTGCGCGCCAACGGCAATACCAGCCCGTACAACTTTCTGCAGATCCTGCCGGGGGTTCAAGCGGACGATAGCGGGAATCTGTCAGTGCAAGGAGGTATTCCATCTCAGACGCAGTATTCGATTGATGGAATCTCGGTGACTGACGTCACAGGGAATTCGCCATTGACCAGCGCGTTTCCTTCTTCTGAATCGATCGCGGAAATGAAGGTGCAGGGCGTCGGCAGTCCGGCGGAGTATGGCCAAGTCGGCGATATAACCACTGTTTCTAAAAGCGGGACCAATAGCTTTCATGGCGGCCTGTTTTGGTACAGCCAGAATTCGGCGTTGAATGCGATCAACTTCGGTTCAACCACAAAGCCCAAACTGATCGCTAACGATTTTGGAGCAACCGTGGGCGGCCCCGTTATCATTCCCAAGCTCTACAACGGCAAGAACAAGAGCTTCTTCTATGGCACTTATGAAGGCTTCCGCTATCCCAAAACCAGCACTGTGCAAGACACGGTGCCGACGCAAGCGATGCGGAATGGAAACTTTGGCGCGGAAGGCGTAACCGTCTATGATCCCGCCACTCAGACTCCCTATCCGAATGACACCATTCCATCGAACCTAATCAGCCCGATCGCACAAAAAATACTGACCCTCTTCCCGCCGCCTAACGCGGGCGACACCTCAACAGTGCATTCGGCCAACTATATTGTGAACCGCGACACCAGCTATCATTCCGACCAGTTCGACGTCCGAGGCGATCAATATCTAACGTCTAAGCAGTCGGTTTTCGGCCGCATTACTTACAAGAACATCAACGCGCTCAGCACGAACAATTTACTGGTGCCTTCCAGCAGCAACCCGGATGTTTACAAGTTGCTGGTGATCGCCTACAACTACTCGATTGGGCCAAACCTTCTAAATGAAGCGCGGTTTGGATTCACTCTTCGCAATACCGGAAGCTCGAACACCTTCAACGGCACGGCGTTTTCGGCGTCGCTGGGTCTGCAGGGCTTAGTGGGACTGCCGGCATTCTTTAATGGCCTGCCTGAAATCGACATCAACAACCTAACTGGATTAACTGCCGACCGACTGCAAGGCATTACCCACAGCAAAACTTATCAAGCGGTGGACAATCTCACCTGGGACAAAGGCAAGCACACGGTGAAATTCGGCTTTGACTATCGTCATATCGAAGCAATCGATCCGCTAGGCTTCTTGGGCGGCGATAATTACGGCCAGTTCAACTTCGATGGCAAGTTCAGCGGCGCGCCGTTCGGTGACTTTTTGCTGGGTATTCCAGGGTCCACCGCCTATGACAATGTTCAGCAGGATAACGATGGAATTACCAGCCACTACAACGCTTACGTGCAAGATAGTTTCCGGGTAACGCCAAAGCTAACGCTCGAATTCGGATTACGCTTTGAATTCCATCCAGGCTATACGGACGCCTCCGGCAACATCGGCAACTTCGATCCGAGCTATGCGAAATCGGGAGCCGTAATTTATCCCGATGGCTCCTCTGGCCTGCTGGCAACCGGCTACCTACAGAGCGCCAATGCTTGTCCTATCCTCGGCAGCAAAACCGGCCCCAGCCTCAACGGCGCGCCGTGCATGCCAGTGCTTTCCGCCAGCCAAGCCGGGCTGCCCGAGAGTCTTCGCACCGCGCCCCGCCGCTTCATGCCGCGCTTCGGTTTGGCTTACCGCCCTTTTAACAACAACAAAACAGTCATACGCGGCGGCTATAGCCTTTACAACACTGAAGTGCTGGGGTCAATCTACTATGCGCTTACCGGCACTTTGCAATCCGCCACCTATACATTCAACAACAGCCTGATAAACGGTGCGCCAGTTATCAAATGGCCAAACGTCTCGGGAAGCGGCTCCGGTATAAACGTGTCACCCGCCGGGACCGATTACTTCGGCACCGCCAACCAGATTAATTACAAAGATCCCTATACCGAGCAATGGAACTTTTCCATCGATCGCGACCTGGGCTTCAACACGGGCTTACGTCTTTCTTACATAGGAATGGAAACGCACGACTTAGTTTGGGCCCCTAACTTGAACCAATCACCGTACTCCACAACTTACTTTGTCGATCAACCGCTTAGCAGCCGCCCCTTCCCGAATTGGGGCGTAATCAACACGCGTGCAAATGGAGCCAACGCCAGTTACAACGCCGCCCAGGTGGAAGTGAATCATCGCTATAAGGACGGCATAACGTTCAACACGGCTTATACGTTCGCTAAGAATCTGTCGGACAACGCAGGGTATGACAACACGTCGTTTGCGGATGAAAATTCCGGCGAGCGTACCCTGGATGCTAACGATTTAAAGCACGAATACGGCCCGGTTTCGAGCACGCGCAAGAACCGCTGGATTACGTCTGCCGTCTACCAACTGCCGGTGGGCCGCAGCCGCCAATTCGGTAACCACATGAACCGCTTTGCCGACGCCGTGGTTGGTGGGTGGCAGGTCAGCAGCATTTTCCTGTGGCAGAGTGGCCCGTATCTCACACCCTACTTCAGTGGTGGCGACCCATCGGGTACCGGCTCCGGCGTCATCGGCCGCAATCAAGCGCCCGATCTTTTGGGCAATCCTAATCTTTCCAATCCCACTTCAGGCAACTGGTTTAGCGCCGCAGCTTACACTTGTCCCGGTACGTCGGGCTGGCTTCCCGGCACGGCTTGTCTCATCGGCAATCCCGGCAGTGGCGCTCCCATCGGCCGCTTTGGTAATGCTGGAATTGGCACCGTTGTCGGCCCTGGAACTGTCAATTTGAACGCCGCGTATTCAAGCACTTCGCTATTACGGAGCGCGTCCACATCAAGATAGAGGCGTCGTTCACGAACGTGCTAAACCACCTAAACTTCGCGAACCCCGTTCTGGCCATCGACAACTCAAGCGTGGGTCAAATCACGTCGGCGCGGGCAGCGGATTTCGGCGGCAACCGAACGGGACAAGTCGGCGCACGAATTGATTTCTAAGGGTTTTTTGAGTTCTAAACGACAAAGGCCCGGCTTCCGCGGGGCCTTTGAATTTAGCCGTGGACGTTGTGAAACGCCACCAGACAGCGATCCGCCGTCTCAATCTCAGGATACTGGCTTCCTTCCTGCTCAATCAAGTAATATTCAACTCCACCGGTGGACTCTGCAGCCGCAAAGATCTTCTTCCAGGGAGCAATACCTTCGCCAAAGAGAACCTTGTAACCCTTGTCCGGCCCCCAGTCTTTTAAGTGCAGCGAGCGAATGCGCCCAGGATGAGTGTCGATCCAAGCCACTGGATCGCTTCCAGCCTCCAGGCAAGTGCCTACATCCAGCTGCAGCATAATGCTTTTCTCGGTTTTATCGGCAAGCAACTCCAGCGGCTTCTGGCCTTCCACCGGCTTCCATTCGAGATCGTGATTGTGATAACCGGCATGCAGGCCCGAGGCTTTCATGGTGTCGTTCGCCTGGTTGAGAATGTCCGCCACCTTCTTCCAATCGTCGAGCGTTGAGACACTGTCGCCGGGATGGGCCAACACGATGTATTTCCCGCCAAGGATTTTATTGAGTTCGATGGCTTTCCCCAAACCCTCGGGCTTCAATGCATTCAGGCCATTGTGCGTGGAATAGCACTTAATATTCAGGTTATCCAGCTGTTTGCGAGTTTCTTTCGCCTTGTCCGAGGACCATTCGTAATAGGGAGCAAAGAATTCGACGCACTCATAACCCATCTTGGCGACAGCGTCAAGAGTGGCAGGCAAATCCTTTTTTAGTTCGTCACGAACCGAGTACAATTCGAGTCCAATCGGTACGGCCTTGGCTTTCGCGGACGCAGCCATTCCGGTGGCGGCAAGCAGGGCAAGAAATTCGCGGCGCGACGATCTTCGGAATTCAGTCATGGCAAGTGAAACATATCACAACTCGAACGATATGAAAATAAAACCGCTTACGACAAAAGAACATGATAATGTTTTAGGTTAAAGAGTGTAGCTGAGGATTACAACCCTTTATGACTTCGGTCACCAAACGCCTGGCCTTTAAACATAACGCGGCAGCTACGCCAGTCGACGCACATCGTGCTTGCCAGGTACGCCAATTTTCCGGAAGCGATCCGGGCGCGCACGGGTTCGAACGGTGATATTCGGCCATTGCTCTGGAAAGGCATCGGGGTAGTCTTTTTGTGCGCTGCCTGCGTGTTCTCGATCTTTCTGGTCAGCAATCGTCATCTATTCCGCCGTGAAGCGCCGACTACATTGGCGGGTCAAACACAGAGGGTGCGCTATCAACATGAGCCAGCAGGACCGTCGGCGCAGAAGGGGCTGCCGGCAACCGCCACTCCTGGTCCATACCCTACCTTGACTGCGGACGGCGTTGAAGATGACGCGAAGGAAATGACACGTCGCGAAAACCCGTCGGCTGTCGATGCGCTTGATTCATTGCCCTCCAGCGCATCCGTTGCGACGGTTGCATCGCCTGGCCGAGAAGATCGCAAAGCAACTGGGTTTGTTTTGCTCAAGACAGCTAATTTTCAGAGCCTCGGCCCCGTGCAACTGAAATTGTTGCGCGTTGACAATAAACGAGGCCGTTACGACTTGGCGATGCGGATGGGCGGCCGTGAGTTCTGGCGCAGCGATTTACGTGTAAACCAGCAAGTCACAATGAAACGAACCCGGCTGCATTTGCCCGACGTTGTGGTGAACTCCATCAGCGGCAACCAGATTTCGGGCTACTTGCTGCAGGCGAGCCAGCTGGATAATGAAGCACGGATGGCACCCGTCAGCCACCGGCGCCGTCGTACGCACCGCCAACGGGCGTAGGATCTCGACCCTCTTCGGCAATCACGCGGTGATGTCGCTCGCGAATTCGCTTAAGCCGGCCGTTTTGCCGGGCGCGGCGCGAAACTGATGAGCAGGCGAGAGCCCGTGGCGTCGGCGAGTCTTTCCAGCGTCCGCATCGACGGCCGCGAACGACCGCTTTCCAACCGGGCGACGACGGGCTGGGTGGTACCCATCTTCCGGGCCAGTTCGTGCTGCGTGAGGCCCGCGCGGTTGCGGACATCGATTACGGCCGAGGCGAGGACGAATTCCTCCTCCAGCGCCTCGTAGGCCTTGCGGTACTTCAGCTCCTTCATCCATTTCTTGTGCAGTTCGGTGATACGTGCCATTGACTTACTTCTCCGTCGTCTCGATCAGCTTCGCGCGGGACAGGGGCAGATCGATTTCATGTCGCGGGGTCTTCTCGGTCTTCTTGATGAAAACCCTCAAGATGACAACGCGCTGGCTCACGGCCGTCACATAGAGCGCCGGTCAAATCCCGCTCCTTCCCTTCATCCGCATCTCCCACAGGCGGCCCTCGATATGCTTGACGTGGGGTTCCCTCACGCGCTCCAGCCCTTTCTGCTCGATTAGCAAGGCGATACGCGCGAGCCCGCGCCCGCATATCCAGGGGAGCGCCACCACTTCCGCCTCAACGGTTTCGTTCAGGGTTTTCGACCGTCCAGTGCGCAACACTTGACCGGGTTGCGCGCCCAGCGCCATGCGCATTCCGATTTCGCGCCGCTGCGCCACGGTGTAGGCCAACAGTCCGTATAGACCAAGCGCCGCCAGCAGCAATGCCAGCACCGCAAACGCCCCGACTAACTTTACCGCCACGTCGCGCGATACCAGTTTGCCGGCAATCAATTGCTCCATCGGCATCACATCGGCAATCGGTTGATTGCTGTCGATTTCCCAGATCGCCCGCTCCATCGCCGCCGCATACAACAGCGCGTCGCCTTTCACGCGAACAGCCAAGTCGGGAGGCGTGAAATAGCCGAACGACGCTGCCGGCTGGGTGTACGGGAAGTACATCTCCGCTCGCCCGTTGACATCCAATCCCATTTGCCGAACGTCCTCTACCACCCCGACGATCGTGATCCAGGCAGCGTCCGCTTCGCCAAGCCGCAGCCGGTGACCAAGCGGATTTTGCCCCGCATCCAACACAGCCGTTTTCTCCTCCGCCGCTCACCGCATTGAACTCCCGTCACTCGTACCCGAGGGCGACCATCGGATCAATCGCGGCCGCCCGGTGCGCGGGCAGGTAAGAGGCAATCGCGCCGGCAATCAACAACACGAGTGCCGATCCGATGAAGATCCAGGCATCTGTCGGCCCGGTGCCATACAGCAGGCTCTTCAGCCCCCGCATGACGGCCCATGATCCGGCCGCTCCGAGTAGCAGACCGTACAATATGAGCTGCAATCCTTCGCTGAGTATAGTGCGCAACACTTGACCGGGTTGCGCGCCCAGCGCCATGCGCATTCCGATTTCGCGCCGCCGCTGCGCCACGGTGTAGGCCAACAGTCCGTATAGACCAAGCGCCGCCAGCAGCAATGCCAGCCCCGCAAACGCCCCGACTAACTTTACCGCCACGTCGCGCGATACCAGTTTGCCGGCAATCAATTGCTCCATCGGCATCACATCGGCAATCGGTTGATTGCTGTCGATTTCCCAGATCGCCCGCTCCATCGCCGCCGCATACGACAGCGCATCGCCTTTCACGCGAACAGCCAAGTCGCGAGGCGTGAAATAGCCGAACGACGCTGCCGGCTGGGTGTACGGAAAGTACATCTCCGCTCGCCCGTTCACATCCAATCCCATTTGCCGAACGTCCTCTACCACTCCGACGATCGTGATCCAGGCAGCGTCCGCTTCGCCGAGTCGCAACCGGTGGCCAAGCGAATTTTGCCCAGGTAAGTACTGCCGCGCCATGGCTTCGTTGATAATGGCTGCCAGCGGCGCGTCCGGTCCGTCAGACTCTCGAAAGAACCTGCCCGCGCGGAGCTTTACACCTAAGGTCTGCAGGTAATCGGCGCTGATCACTCGGTGGTTGGCGTCGTTGAACTGTCCTGGCGGAAGCGGCGCCGCCCCTTCAATCGTGAAACCACTCGTTCCTCCCGCGTTCGTCAAAGGGAGGAAGGTCGTGTACCCAGCCGAGATCACGCCCGGTATAGCTGCGACCCGTTCCAACACCCGCGAATAGAATTCGGAACGCGCCGGAAAACTGCGGTACCGTGAATCCGCCGAGAGAGGCAGGGACGTGCGTAGCGTCAGAACTCCTTTAGGCTGGAATCCGAGCGGCACGTGCGACAGATCCCATAGCGTCTTGGTCAGCAGCCCTGCGCCCACAAGAAGAATGGCGGCAATAGCCACCTCGCCGACAATAAGCGCCCGGCGCAGTCGAGTGCCGCCTCCAATCGCGGCGCGGCCGCCTCGCTGTAACGCGGCCGTCATGTCGCCGCCGGACAGAACCAGGGCGGGCAGCGCCCCAAACAGCAGGGAAGCTGCTACTGAAATGAAAAACAAGAACGCCAGCACCGGCATGTCTATTCTTGGTTCTGACCAAGTGGTCAGCGAAATGGGTACCAGATGACGCAAGAATGGTGTGGCCCAGACCGCCAGCGCGATTCCAGCAATTCCGCCGGCCGCACCCAGCAGCAAACTCTCAACAAGCATCTGCCGGATGAGCCGGACCCGCCCCGCTCCCAGTGCCGTGCGCACCGCCAATTCGCGTTCGCGCCGCGCGCCCCGCGCCAGCATCAGCCCTGCCAGATTCGCGCACGCTATTAACAATACGCATCCCACCGCCCCGGCGACCGCCCACAGCGCCGGCTTCAGATCGCCGACAAGCTGGTCCCGCAAGCTGATAACAACGGCTCCCAGATTCGTGTTTGATTCGGGGTATTCGCGGGCGAGTTGCGCAGCCACCCCAGCCATCTCGCGCCGTGCCTGAGCTAGGCTCACACCTGGTTTAAGCCGGCCAAAAACACGGAGGTAGTGGTTGTCTCGCACTGCTCGTTCGCGCGGACCGAGGGCCAGCGGGACCCAGATCTCCGAGTGCTCCGGAAACGTGATACCTCGCGGCATTACGCCGAGTACTTGAAATTTCTCGCCGTTCAGCAGGATCTTTCGCCCGACGACGTCACGGGCCGCCCCAAAGCGGCGCTGCCACAGCCCATAGCTGATCAGCACCACCCGCGGTCCTCCCGGTTGATCCTCCTCGGCTGAGAAATTCCGCCCCAGCAGCGGCGATACGCCGAGCAGCGGGAAGAGATTGGCCGTCACCGGACTGCCTTCTACCTGTTCGGGTGTTCCTTCTCCAGTCAAAGCATAGAGATCGCCTTTGAGCGCGGCCATGTCCTCAAAGACGTGGTTTCGCAGCTTCCAATCGATATAGTTGGCCGGAGCAGGCGTATCCATGGGAAACCCCACGCGCGAACCGTCCTCCCAAACCTCAACTAACCGGTCGGCATTCCGAAACGGGAGTGGCCGGAGCAGGACTGCGTCCACTACGCTGAAGATCGCCATGTTGGCGCCCAGACCCAGCGCCAGCGCGAGTGCTGCGAATACAAAGAATCCCGGACTCTTGCGAAGCAATCGCAGAGAAAAGCGGACGTCTTGCAGCAACCCTTCCAACGATATCCATTCCCATACCTCTCGCGTTTCTTCTTTGATCAGCGATGTGTTCCCAAACGCGCGCTGGGCCGCATAACGGGCCTGCTCCGGCGGCAAGCCCTTCTCGCGTTGCTCTTCCGCCTCCAACTCCAGATCGGAACGAAGTTCACGGTCAAGATCCATTTCCCGGTCTCTCTTTCGGCGCCAAAGCATATCAGCTCTCCTCCACCGGCCACATCACCTGCGCCACCGCATGAGCCATCTGTTTCCATTTAGACTCTTCCGCAACTAATTGTTTTCTGCCCGCCGGCGTCAGCCGGTAATATTTAAATTCGCGATTGCGGTCGGGCGCCATCTCCCATTTGGACACCACCCATCCTTTCCGCTCCAGGCGATGCAGCGCCGGGTAGAGTGAACCATGCTGTACCTGCAGGAGATCGTTCGTTGTGCTCTGGATGTGCTTGCCGATGTTGTGGCCGTGCGCAGGGCCGAACAGCAGCGTACGCAGAATGAGCATGTCGAGAGTGCCTTGCAGAAGGTCGATTCGATTTTGTGTCTTCTTTGCCATTGAAGACATTCTACCCTAAACGACATCTGATGGTAGATGTTCGACCGCGGCTATGCGGGCTGCTTCCAAGCCCCCCGGCCAGCATCTGTGGGAAGTTGCGTGGAAGCCGCAAATATTGCCAACCGATTAAGGGGGCGAATTCAGCCGCGCGCATCAGCCGAACGAACAGGTGAAATAGTTGTCTTTAAAATTCTAAGTTCCGGAACTACTGGCCGAGGCAGCGCTGCTGCGCGTGTCGCCGGCCGTTTGCTGGCGCTCGTCCCAACGGCCGAAAATCATTTTGCCCGCGGTGGTTTGCAGGACGCTGGTAACCGTGACGTCAACAGTTTTCGAAATCAGCCGGCGCGCGTTGTCGACTACCACCATGGTTCCGTCGTCAAGATAGGCAACGCCCTGGTTGTGTTCTTTGCCCTCTTTGAGAATAAAGACCCGCATGGTTTCCCCGGGCAGCACCACCGGCTTCAACGAGTTTGCCAGTTCGTTGATGTTCAGCACCGTATGGCCCTGTACTTGGGCGAGTTTGTTGAGATTGAAATCGTTAGTGACGATTTTCGCGCGCATGAGTTTGGCGAGTTCAATTAATTTCAAATCTACTTCGCGCACGGTTGGAAAGTCCTGATTAGTTATTTCCAATTGAATCCGGGGGGTCTTCTGGAGAACCTGAACAACATCAAGACCGCGCCGCCCGCGATTGCGTTTGGCGGAGTCTGACGAATCCGCCACCAATTGAAGTTCATGCAGGACAAAGCGCGGGACGATCAGCTTGCCTTCCATGAAACCGGATTCGGCAATGTCGGCGATACGGCCATCAATCAGGACACTGGTATCAAGGATTTTCGGCGCGGACGAATCGATGCGGCCCACCGAACCAAGCAATTCGAGGGGAACCAGATCGGAATGAGCGACACCCACTAATATGCCGACATAGAGACCCAGGAATGGAATAAGCAGCCGCAGAAACTCTCCGCGTGTGCCTTGCGCAAAGGCCGCCTGATTGAGTACGTGAACCAGTAATAATCCCATGCCGGTTCCCGCTAGTCCGCCGATAATACCCGCTGTCAAAACTTTCGGAGCAAGCCGTCGTAACTCGAAGGCGAGTAGGATTGCCACGGCGCCAGCCAACAGACCTAACGCGACAGAAGGAATGAGAGTCAGGTCAAACGGGCTGAGAAAAGCTCCTGCCAAGGCCGACAAACAGACAAAGATAAGGCCAAGTGCAAAAAATCCCCAATTATAGCGATTCACGCGCAATTCTCTTATAAATAAAGTAACTAGTGGAAAGCCCCGAAGTTAGTTTCACTTCAATGACTATGAACTAAGAATAATGCTGGAAAGTATAACACTTCGACACAGACTCTTTGAATTGCGCCTAATCGCGAAGGGAGTGACGGGAGCCGGCGGGCGGGAAGAATAGACGTAGGCCGCTGAGGAAATGCATAACTGCAGCGCGGCCGTTCGCCAACCAGAACTTAGGAAGAGGGACGCGCAAAGGACTAGAGAGCCTTTGCGAGTTCCTCAGCGAATGCACTTTGGCGAGACGGTGAATTATTGTTAGTACGGCGCGGGTTAACGCTCTTACGAGCGACCGTCGGATTTGCGCCTGTACCAGAAGTGGCCGCAGGACCAGCGGTGGAGGGCGGACGCCTGACACGTTCGCGGTCTGCCGGAGGAGCAATGTTCTTGACGGGGCCTTTGCCGGACTTCGGAGGTTGAGCGGGGTTAGCGCGAAGTAAACGATCTTCGAGAGGTGCGCGATCAAATCGGCGGATGATGGAATTCATTTCATCCTGGTTTGGCGATTCGATGAAAGCGAAGCCCTTTGACTCTTGAGTTTCAGGGTTGCGGATGACCTTGACCGCGTCTGCGACCAAGTTTTCGGAGGACAGCCACGATTTAATATCGTCGGCAGTCACCCAGACAGGGAGATTTCCGAGGAAAACGGTAAAGCTCATGTAGGTAAGTGTTTTTGCTCCGTGAGGGAAGTAACGAGGTACAACCTCGCAGAAGTTTCTTAGCGGAGGCTATTAGAATACTAGCACAGGATGTAAAGGCAGGTAAACTTAAAAAAACGGGCCTAATTCATTGGTGTGCAAAGGCTAGAACATTTCTCCTAAACATGTTGGCAACGCCGCCGGGCGAACCGTATCGGTGGCGCGAAAAGTAGCGATTGAGGCGTTGCTCCAGGTTGAAGATGGTGCGTACGCGTCCGACATTTTGCGGCAGCTGGCAAGCGGGCTGAACAGCCGCGACGCCGGCTTGGCATCACAGATCGTGTTTGGCTGCTTGCGCTATCAGGAGCAATTAGATTATCTGATCAGCGGGTACGCCGGCCGCGACGCAAAAAAACTGGATTCAAGCGTCAAAATTGCGCTTCGAATGGCGGTGTTTCAGTTGAGATATCTCGACCGGATTCCGCCTCACGCGGCTGTAAATGACGCCGTGGAGCTGGTAAAAAGACGGAAGCGAGCGGCTGCGGGGCTGGTGAATGCGGTTCTGCGGAAGACTAATCGAGATGATGTAGTTTGGCCGGACGTACCGACCGCAACGTCGTGCCCAGCTTGGCTGCTGGCGCGCTGGACGGAACATTTCGGCGGAGAGACGGCGCGGAACATTGCCGAAACTGCTTTGCAGGAACCGGCATGCTACATTCGCGTGCCGCTGGGAACGGCGCCGCCCACCGGCGTAGAGCTGGAAGAGACTTCGGTGGCGGGCTGTTTTCGACTTGCGGCGGGTTCGCCGGTTGGCCTGCGGCTGCACGACATCGGTTCGCAAGCTATTGTTCCATTGCTCGATTTGCGCCCGGGCGTCAGTTACCTGGACGTGTGCGCGGCACCCGGGAATAAGACCATGCAGGCGCTGGAGACGCCCTTAGGACGCGCCGTGGCCTGCGACGCCAGCCTGAAGCGATTGCGTGAAATGCCGCCGGTGTGCGCGCGCGTAGTGCTGGACGCGACGGAGCCTCTGCCGCTCGATTGCAAGTTCGACCGGATTTTTATCGATGCGCCCTGCTCCGGAACCGGAACTTTAGCGCACAATCCGGAAATCAAGTGGCGCATCACTGTCGACGACATAGTAAGACTCAGCGAGAAGCAATTTAGAATTGGGATGCAGGCGGTGAAGGCGCTCATGCCAGGCGGAAAACTGCTGTATGCGACGTGTTCGTTAGAACGTGAAGAAAACGAAAACGTGGTGGAGCGCTTGCTTGCCCAGAACACCGCCCTGCGATGCGAACGCGAGATATGGCGAATACCGGGACGCGATGAAGGCGACGGATTTTATGCCGCGGTCATTTCATACAAATGAAACGCAAACGGCCCTCAGATCTTCAGGAATACTTTGCGGCGATACATCCAAAGCAGCATGTACCAGTAGGTGACCAGCACTGTAGCGCCCAGCAGCAGAGGCTCTAGAGCCGCACCAAAGATCTGGAAGGGGCGATGACCCAGATTGATGATGAATGAACTGAAAACAAACCGTTCGCAAAGATGCGCAATCAGGTAAGCCGCAATGGAGTTCATTCCCACCACAACCAGCGGGAACGCCCATTTGCGGTGGCCCTTCATTTCAATCACCCAGCTAAACGCGGCCAGGAAGAAGAAACAAAGACCACCGCTGAATAACGTCCAGGCCGGCGTCCAAATGCGCTTTACGATTGGGCAGATTCCCGTGAAATGCAGCAGCACTCCGGCGGATACGCAAATTGCACCGGCAATCAGGAAGCGCTGCAAAGGAATGCGCGGCGCTGAGGCGCGCAGCCAGCGCCCGGCCACTAAACCCAGAATCATGGTTCCTAGCGTTGGGATAAAGCTTAAGGTCAGATAACCGCCGTCGTTGTCGACGAATGGCTTGGTCCGTGGGAACAAGTTTAGGAACCACTGGTCGAACGCATTCCCCAGATTGCTGTTCTTGTTCCAATGAGACGCGAAGCCGGAGAAATTATGACTCCAATTTGCCGGCACGCCGACGGCTGCCCAATCGAAATTAGCCCCCGGAGCCGGATACAGCGCCCATGCCAGCCAGTAGCCGAACAGTAGAAAGCCAAGCGCGCCCCACTGCCAGCGCGGCGCGCGGAAGGCCAGCAGGAATAGTATTGGATAGCCCAGCCCGATCTGGCTCAGCGTGTCCTCAAAGGTGAAGTTAGTCTGCGTTTTGTCCATCGACCGCAGGAAAACGCCAAGCGCCACCAGCAGTAGCGATCGCCACAGAGCGTGTCCAAAGAGTGTCTGGAACGTAACCCCTTTGCGCAGCCGGCTGGCGATTGAATAAGGCAAGGCCACGCCTACCAGGAATGAGAACGATGGCTGAATCATGTCATGCAGCGAACAGCCTGCCCACTCCACGTGGCTTTGGTTGAAGGCCAAGATTGACCATAACCAGTTTCCTGGATACGACCGGGCGACACGGGCCAGCTCCAATACTTCGCCCATCATCAGCAGCATGACCAAGCCTCGATAAGCGTCCACCGCAATGTTACGCGGCACTGGCGGCTGCAAGGGTACGCTTTCCGCGGAGCCTGCGGCTGCTTTCGAAACTTCGTCAAAGGTAGCGCTGGACATTCTGCCTCCTGGCTATCCCGCGATTATACGTGAACTAGATTGCGTTGGGAAGATGGTTGAGTACGCTCTAGCAAGACTTTGATTTTTTGGACAATGCACATCGGCCTTCTTTCAGACACCCATGGTTTCCTCGAACCCGCCATTTTCGACTATCTTGGCGCGTGCGACGAAGTGTGGCATGCTGGCGATTTCGGACCGATTTCCATCTTCGATCAGCTCGCGGCCTTCAAACCACTACGCGGCGTTTGGGGCAATATCGACGGACAAGACATCCGCGCTTGTGTCCCGCAAGATTTGGTTTGGGAGTGCGCCGGAATGCGCGTCTACATGACGCACATTGGCGGTTACCCGGGCGCTTACGGCAAACGAGTGAAGGCGGAAATCGAGAAATCGCGTCCCGGCCTGTTTATCTGCGGTCACTCGCACATTGTTAAGGTGATGCGCGACCAGAAACTCGGCTTGATCCACTTGAATCCCGGAGCGGCCGGACAGCATGGCTGGCACATCATGCGAACGCTGCTGCGCTTCACGATTGAAGACGGAAAGTTGAATGGGCTGGAAGTCGTGGAGTTGGGTCCGCGCGGCCGGCAGAACATGAAAGCTCGTACATCTAGTTAAAGTTTGTACAGGGTCGCAACGCAATAAACACGCGTGGAATCTTGATCAGTGGAGGCGGTTATGAAACGAGTTTTTCAGATCGCATTACTTGGGGTTCTAAGCATGGGAGCCGTTACCGTGCAGGCGCAGAACAATTGGCACGGTGACCGCGATGAAAGAAACCGTTCTGCTTACGTGGACAACAACCGGCGCCAGCAGTACTCAGGCGAGCGTGATAATGATCGGCGCGACGATCGATACCCAGGCGGAGCAGTTACGGCTACTCCGATCGCGGTTACCAGGCATATCGTCATTCCGGCGACCAGGCAACTCGCGAATATCATCACGATCGGTAAGGAGTTGGAGGGACGGAGTTTGGGACTTGTTCCTTAGCTCCGTCCCAAAACGTCAGTAGCCAACTGTAAATCGCTTTCGAATATGCTGCGGCTTCTCCAATTCATCGACAAGCGCTATCGCGTAGTCTTCAGCCGAGATCCGGCTTTCGCCTTTTGCATCGGTGATGAGCTGATTCTCACCAAGCCGAAACTGGCCAGTCCGTTCGCCGGGCTCTATGAAGGCTGAGGGGCTCAGGCAGCTCCAATCCAGATTCGCCCCGCGCAAAACCGTCAGAGCATCTCCATGCGCGAGTGCAATTGGCTTCCAGGCGGGTGGGAAATCAGGTGTGTCCACCAATTGCACCCCGGGCGCAACTTCAAGGCTTCCTGCGGCTCCTACCATGATCAAACGTTTCACGTGCGCTTGCGTAAGCCCGGCTATCAAAGG